>JAAWDG010000024.1 GCA_022793655.1 Clostridiales bacterium | reverse complement strand
TATGCTCAGCCTCTAAGAAGCGCATCAGCATAGAAGCCATCTCCGCTCTGGTTGTACCCTTCTGCGGATTCATCTTCAATACGCCATTATCCTTGCTTCCCGAAATGAAGCCTGTGTGCAGCGCATACTTTAACGGCTCTTGGGCAAAGTCAGATATATCATTCCGGTCAGTGAACTCGGAGAACGATACTCTTTGATCATACGATACATCGTATCCTTTCACTTTAGATGCATACCGATACAACATGGTTGCCATCTCTTCTCTGGTTACCTTATCGTCCGGTGCGAACAAAGTGTTGCCTTCGTTGATTCCATAAACTATGCCGTTGTGGTATGCCCACAGAATTGCATTGTAGTAGTATTCTTTCTCAGGTACGTCGGTAAACTGTTTCTCTAAGTCGTCTACGCTCGGGCTGCCTTCCTGTCTGTAAAGGATGGCCGCCAACATACCTCTGGTGCAGGTCGATTCTGGACCAAACTCTGTTTTGCTCTCGCCTACCATCAATTTATTGATATATACATATTCTACTGCTTTATCATACCAGTCGCCAAGGTCAATGAACTTGGTGAATTCGGCTGTAAAGCTTGCATAAACGGTCATATCTGCTTTGACTTCATTCAAATCAACTGCTTCGCCGTTTTCGTCTACCCATTTATCAAAGGTATAGGTGTAATCTTCAGTCTTATCCTTGGTCGGAGCAGTGATTTCGGCTTTTGTACCGTAATCTACTTCTACCTCTCCAATCTTAGTCGGCTCTTCGCCGTCAGTCATAAAGGTTACAGTATACTTGTTCAGTGTCGCTGTGTAAGACGCATATACAGTCATATCAACTGTAATGTTGCTAAGATCTACTTCAGCGCCATCTGCATCTACCCACTTGTCAAATGTATAGGTGTACTGAGCATCTGCTGCTTTTTCAGGCGTTACGTCTGTTGTAGCTGCCTCGCCCTTGCCTACTCTTACTTTGTCAAGTTTGGTTTCTTTATCCTCGTCCATGAAAGTAACGTCGTA
>JAAWDG010000013.1 GCA_022793655.1 Clostridiales bacterium | reverse complement strand
TTTATTGTCATTTTTGTATTGATTTTGTCCCAGAAGTGTGATATATTAATATCGGTAGGGATATTTGCACATACTTGTAGTAAGGAGACGAACAATGAAAGCCACTGGCATGGTTAAACAAATTGATGAAATGGGCCGTATCGTTATACCGCGAGAAATCAAACGAAACATGGGCATTGAAGATAGAGATCATCTGGAAATCTTCGTGGAAAGCGACAAGATTATTTTAAAAAAATATCAGCCCGGCTGTATTTTCTGCGGGAACACAGAAGACATTCATTCGTTTAAAGGCAAGCTGCTCTGTTCCGATTGCAAAAAACAACTATTATCGATTGATTAAATAAACATTCGATTATAAACATCCTTGGTTAAACCAAACATTGCATATTGTACAATGTTTCATTGATTTTGATAGGTCCATAAAAAAAGACTGCATTGGCAGTCTTTTTTTATCGCATGAATAACTTTTCGTCATACCGTCAAAAATAATACCAAACAAAAAAGGATGGTATTTATCAATGAATACGGAAACCAAGAAAAATCTTGTTGCCGCTTTATTATACATTACGTTGGCAATTATGATTGTTGCTGTCGTATGTATTGCTGTGGTATCAGTAGCAAAGCGGGCGAAAGATTCGTTACCTTCTGAAGATAACACGCAAACAGAAGCACCCAATCAGCAAAGCGGCGGGCAAACCAACAATAAGCCGTCGCAAACTGAACCCACCAAACCAACTGAGCCGCCTACTGAACCCACGACAGAAGCGTCGACAGAAGCGCCAACTGAACCGGTAGACAATCAAATTACCGACCCGCTGCCGGACAAATTTGTAGTACCTGCGCTTGGATACGTCTCTAAGTCATACGATAACGAAATGCCTGTCTATTCTTTAACGATGAATGACTATCGTATTCACAATGGCATTGACGTTGCTTGTGATATTAGTGCCGAGGTATACGCCTGCGCGAGCGGAACCATTGAAAGTATTTACGAAGACCCACTGATGGGCCAGGCGATTACCGTTTACCATGGCGGCGGACTGCGTTCCACTTATTTAAATTTAGCGGATAATTTTCCCACCAATATTAAAGAAGGAACAGAGGTCGCAGCCGGCCAAGTGATTGGTTATGTAGGTGAAAGCGCGCTAATCGAATGTGCTGAAGTCCCCCACCTGCATTTCGCCATGACAATGGATGAACAAACCGTCGACCCGCTCGATTATGTCACCTATGAAGGCGCTGTATCAAGCAATACAGTCGATTTTGAAGGATAACAAAAAAAGACGCTTTATAAGCGTCTTTTTTGTTTTGTACATAAAATTGATGCTAAGCCTTGGCAAACTGCGAATGATATAAATGATGATAAAATCCGCCTTTTTCAAGCAGTTCCTGATGCGAACCCGACTCAATAATATGTCCGTCTTTCATAACCAATATAATATCTGCATTTTTAATGGTAGACAAACGATGAGCAACCACAAATGAAGTACGTCCTTCCATCATTGTGGCAAATGCTTTTTGAATCTTGATTTCGGTTCTCGTGTCGATCGAAGAGGTTGCCTCGTCCAAAATCAGCATCGGCGGCAGTGAAAGCATGACCCTTGCAATACATAACAACTGTTTTTGCCCCTGCGATAAGCTGCCACCATCCTCGCCAATCTTTGTATCATAACCATTCGACAAGCGTTTGATAAATGAATGTGCATGCGCAGCCTTAGCCGCAGCAACTACCTCTTGCTCTGTTGCGTCTGGTTTACCAAACATAATATTTTCCCGAATAGTGCCCGCTTTCAGCCAGGTTTCCTGCAGCACCATGCCATACGAACGCCGCAGCGATTGACGAGTAACATCTCTTACATCAATGCCATCCACTAAAATACGCCCCTCATCAATATCATAAAAGCGCATCAGCAAATTGATAATGGTTGTTTTGCCGCAGCCTGTCGGCCCTACAATTGCGACTCGCTGTCCTGCGGCTGCCTGCACATTCAAATTCTCAATGAGCGGTTTAGTTTTATCATAGGAGAACGAAACATGTTCAATCGAAACTGTCCCCGCAACATCCGATAACTCGCCCGCAGCATTCGCAGGCTCGGCCGGCTGGTCGATTAACTCAAAAATATTTTCGGCACAGGCAAGCGCATTCTGTAATTCGGTCACTACTCCAGAAATCTCGTTAAAAGGCTTTGTATACTGAATCGCATAAGCTAACATAGCGCTGAGCGCCCCAATAGTGAAACCGCCGTCGGACAAAACGGCTAAGGCGCCAAACAAACACACACCAGCGTACACCAGGTTATTCACAAAACGCGTGGTCGGATTAATAATAGAAGAATAAAAAGTTGCTAATAAATTAGCCCTGCGATATGCTTCATTAGAAGCATCAAATACGGCAATGGCTTCTTGTTCAAGTCCCAACGCTGTCACCGTCTTTTTTTCACCGATCATTTCATCAATAACCGCCGTTTGCTCAGAACGGGTTTTGGTCTGCTCTGTAAAGTATTTGTATACCCGTTTGGCTATAAACGAAGCCGCAAACAAAGAAAGCGGCGTGACCAAAACCACAACAAAAGCAACCGACACACTTTTCATGAACATAATCACCAAGGTCCCCACAATTGTCAAAACACCTGTAAACAACTGCGAAAAGCCCATGAGCAGTCCATCAGCCAGCTGATCTGCGTCAGCAATCATGCGATTCACCGTCTTGCCTGACGGATTCGCGTCTAAATAAGACAGTGGCAGAACCGTAATTTTAGCAAATGCTTTGGCACGCAAATCATGCACAGTATGAAAAACCAACTTATTGTTGATCACCCCAAGCAGCCACTGTGAAAGAGCAAGTCCCACCGCACAAACAATAATATAAACAAGTTTAGGTCCTAACAAAGAAAAGGAAACTTGATTGGCGCCCACAAGCAAATCAATCGCATCACCTGCTAAAACAGGAATCAATAGCGTAAATAAAACAGAAGCCGCCGCAAACAAAAGTGAAAAGACGATAAAAACAGAATAGGGTTTTATAATCGATAATATTTTTTGTATTGTTTTCATAATGCAACCTTTCTATAGAATGGATAGCTGTTTCAGAATTACTGGAAAACAAACCAAAGACCAGAGCTAAAACCTGATCCTCAGCATTGCGATCAAGACTCCTCTTGTGAAGCCCTTTGCTCCTGCGAAGCCCCTTGCTCCTGCGAAGCCCTTTGCTCCTGCGAAGCCCCTTGCTCCTGCGAAGCCCCTTGCTCCTGCGGAGCAAATTGAGAATCATAGATCTCTGCATAAACCGGACAGTTTTTTAACAATTCTTCATGTTGGCCCAAGCCCACCATCTCACCATTTTCGAGCACGATAATCTGATCGGCATGCATGACCGAAGAAGCCCGCTGCGAAACAATAAACACCGTCGGATGAAAATCACAAGTTTGTATGGATTTTCGTAAAGAAGCTTCAGTCGCATAATCGAGCGCCGATGATGAATCGTCTAAAATCAATATGCGCGGCTTTTTGACTAAAGCACGGGCAATAGTTAGGCGCTGTCGTTGGCCGCCTGACAAGTTGCGCCCGCCCTGTTCGATCATTTCTTCCATGCCATGTGTCTTTTTTTCTACAAATTCAAGCGCTTGCGCCCGTTCTAAAGCATGATGAATATCTTCTTCGGTTGCATCAGGCGCACCATTTACCAGATTCGCTCGGATACTTCCTTTAAACAATACCGCCTTTTGCGGCACAATGCCAATCGCATCACGAAGCACCGCTGTATCATACGACTGAACCGGTTTTCCGCCGACGAACACCTCGCCCTTTGTCGCGTCATAAAAACGAGTAATCAAATGCACCAATGTGCTTTTGCCCGAGCCGGTCGCGCCGATAATACCAATCGTCTGTCCTTCTTTTGCCGTAAACGTAATATTCGATAAAGAGGGGGCTGTATCACCGCGATAGGTCAAAGAAACATCATGAAAAGACACCTCTGCCCCGTCAAAGTGTTGATCGATTCCATTCTCCATGGAAGATCTCGCGGCAAATACTTCCTGAATTCGACCGGTGGAAGCCGCCGCCCGCGTCATCGTAATCACTAAATTCGCCATTTTAATCAGTTCGGTCAAAATTTGCGCCATATAATTATAAAGCGCCACAACCTCCCCTTGTGTTAACACGCCGCTGTCCACGCGAAGCGCACCCGTATAGATAAGGGCAGCAATGGCAATGTTAATAATCAAATACGTGATGGGATTCAAAAGCGCTGATATTTTACCGGTAAATTTCTGCACCGCGCAAAGAGCATCATTCTTTTGATCAAATGCTTTTCGCTCCTGCTCTTCTTTCGCAAATGCGCGAATGACACGCACACCCGTTAAATTTTCGCGGGCAGAGATTGTCACCGCGTCAAGATGATCCTGCACTTTTTTATAGAGAGGAATACAGCCAACGATAATCGCAAAAGCAGCCAACAATAACAGCGGAATCACCACGCAAAATACCAGCGCGCTTTTAACATCAACTGTAAAGGCCATGATCATGGCGCCAAACACCACAAACGGAGCGCGCATGATAAGCCTTAAGAACAAGTTGACCCCTGTCTGCACCTGCGTCACATCACTGGAAATGCGTGTGATTAAGCGGGGTGTGCCGAACGAATCGAGATCAGCATAAGAAAGAGACTGTATGTGGGCAAACAGCGCATGTCTTAATTTAGCGGCAAACCCAGCCGCCGCTTTTGCTGAAAAAAACTGCGCTGTAATCGAACAGATAAGACCAAGCGCACTAAGGCCAATCAATATGGCAAACATACGATAGATGTGCGCACGGTCAGGCCCGGAAAGTCCCCTGTCAATAACAGAAGCCACTACCAGAGGCACCAAGAGTTCAAACGCCGCTTCCAACATTTTAAATAGAGGCGATAAAACACACTCCTTTTTATATTGCTTTAAATACTGCCAGATCATTTTCATACAATCAGTTCACCTTTCTTACCCGCGCCAATTCCCGCAATCCAATATTTCTGCTAAGCGTAAAAATAGGTTAATCGCGCATAGTGTATAAGTTTTCTCTTCGTTTTCGCTTTATCTTCTTCAAGATTTATCATTGCCTATTTTACCATAAACAAACATGAAAATCCAGTCTTTCACTATCCATGGTAATTTTCATAAAATGAAATTGACTGTGACTAAAAAGCGCAGTACGGGACAACACTAAAAGCGAGGAGATGGAAAAATCGTGAACATAAAAAGAGGCGATATTTATTATGCGGACCTCAGTCCCGTTATAGGCAGCGAACAGGGAGGCGTGAGACCCGTTCTCATTGTACAAAATGACATTGGCAACCGATATAGTCCAACGGTCATTGCCGCGGCCATAACCAGCAAGATGTCTAAAACCCGCCTTCCCACTCATATAGACATTATCGGCTGTGCCGAGGAATTTGGTCTTGCAAAAGATTCGGTTATTCTGCTTGAGCAAATTCGGACTCTTGATAAAAAACGGCTCAAAGAAAAAATGGGCCATATTGACGGCGAAATTATGGAACAAGTGAACAGTGCCATCGGCGTTTCCTTCGGTCTGCACGACCAACAGGTATCCGATGCTGGCACAGCCTAACCAAAAACAGACTGCTTTTGCAGTCTGTTTTTATTTGCCATTTTGTTCGCGCATACATAAAAGCCGACGATATTAGCAAGTTGTTCACAACTATGCTATATAATAATGGTTCATTATTGATTCGCTTTTTCAAAAATGCTGGTGTCGTTCATTGCGCAGCCACTATTTAACAAATAGAAAAGAGTCCTTAAGTTATGAAAAAAGAAAAAAACATAAAACACACTACAAGCAAAGGTAAGACAGGCATCAAAATTACTTGCGCTGTACTTGCTGTCATTTTGCTTTGGCTTGTTTTAGCTTCCATTTTACCGCTGCTTCATCACAAAGAAGTGAGCCAAGATTATCAAGCATCGTTCAATCCGGCAGATTGTTACAGCGACACACCGGGCACAGATCGGGTGGCTTGTATTGACGATAATCAGGATGCACTCTTGTATCGACTCATGTTAATTGAAACCGCAAAAGAAGAAATTCTATTTTCCACCTTTGATATGATGGACGACGAAAGCGGAAAAGACATCATGGCGGCCCTTTTGCAAGCGGCCGAACGCGGGGTACAAATTAAACTGCTGGTCGACCACGCCACATCTATCGTTCACCTTTCCAAAAGCAACTATTTCAAAGCGTTAGCGAGCCACCCCAATATCCAAATCAAACGATACAACCCGGTCCAACTTTTTCTCCCATGGAAAGCACTTCTTAGACTGCATGACAAAACGTTTGTGATTGACCACACAGCCTATCTGCTCGGCGGCCGTAACACTTATGATTTGTTTCTGGGTAACTATAGTGACACGAAAAATATGGATAGAGAACTCCTTGTTTACCAAACAGAGCAAAACGAACATAGTTCGATGAATCAACTAAGAAACTATTTTGATGAGATTTGGTCGCTTGACTGCTGCAAACCCTATTCCTGTAAAGAAAATGACGAAATAAAAAAAGCCAAAGAATCGCTTTTGGCCCGCTATAAGCAAATAAAAATCGATTACGCAGAAGCATTTGAAACACCCAACTGGGAGGCCATCACCATGCCGGCCAATAAAATAACACTGCTGTCCAATCCGCCGAAACCCATTAACAAAGAGCCAGAACTTTGGTATTCTATGGTTGAATTAATGTCGCAGGGCGAACAAATTGTATGTATAACCCCCTATATTATTTGCAGCAAACGCATGTATCAAGATTTAACAGATTTATGTGCTGGAGAGCGAGAAATTAAAATCATTACCAATGCCGCTGAATCGGGCGCAAATCCATTCGGCTGTTGTGATTATCTTAATCAAAAACAAAAGATATGGAAAACCGGTGCCAACGTCTATGAATATGCCGGTCAGCATTCGCTGCACACCAAGACGATTTTAATTGATCAAAGAATGAGTATTGTCGGTTCCTTTAACATGGATATGAGAAGCGCCTATCTTGACACAGAACTGATGCTTGCGGTAGACTGTGAAGCACTGAACAAACAGCTAAGAGAAAGCGCAGAAGAAAATATACAGGCCAGCCGCGTCATGCAAAAAGACGGTCAATATGAATACGGTCCGCTGTTTCAAGAACATACGCTCTCTACATCGGCTAAGATCAAATACACACTTTTGCGAATCATTTCACCGCTTATTCGCCATTTGTTGTAAATACAAATTTTGAAAAAACAAATAAATTAAGGATTATTTCTATTGTCCTTGCATATCTTGAAACGATACGATATAATAAGAACAAGCTTTGCAGCTTGTTCTTAAGAAATTTAACTGGCCGTGCAGGTACGCTTGCACGTCCTGCCGGATAAACCGGCACCGTTAAATTTCAAGGTAGTTGAATAGATACGATATAATAAGAACAAGCCGTATGGCTTGTTCTTAGAAAGTTTATCTTGCAGCCTGCAAGGCTGCATTCCAGCAATGCCGGAAACGATAAACTTTGAGAGAGCTGAAAACTTTATGATATAAGTAAGAACAGCTTAATAGTTTTCAATACCATCCAATTGTGGGTTACCATGAAAATTATACAGACCAATGTTTATAATACAACGAACTTGGTGAAGAAAGGAGATCATTTACAGTGAATAACAAAAATGCAAATTTTCAAAATCAGAAAATGTCTGACCAAAGCGATGCATTTGAAGAACGCTATGAAGAAATGGTCGACGAATCTATGCGGCAAAAAATGACGCGCGATGAGCAGCTGTATTCTCTGAAAGCAACGCCAGAGCAGATCAATCATGGTAAATACGCAGATTTATCCGCCTTTGAATCAAAAGGGCATCGAAAAGTTTCGCCTGAAGAAATGAAGCGTCTAAAACGCAAAGCATTGCTAAAAAAAATCATCCCCATCGCAGCGGGCGTTGTTCTTTTGACTACCCTGCTGCTGGTTTATCTGTTTGCCATTCGTCCTGCCAACCAATATAATAAAGCCAAACAGCGCTTTGAAGCGCAAAATTACAAAGCGGCTTTGTCTTTTTTTGAAGATCTTGGCGACTATAAAGACAGCGAGAAATATACTATCTATCTTCGCGGCATTTTAGCTATGCAGGATGAGAATTATGATGAGGCGGTCCGCCTGTTCGATTCTTTAGATGGATTTTTAGACAGCAAAGATAAAAGCGAAACAGCCAACCAACAAACCTCTTCAGCCATTTTGGAAAAAGATTATACAAAAGCGGCCGCTTATTTAGCAAAGGGCGATTATACCGAAGCAGAAAAAGCTTTCTTAGCTCTTGGCGATTACAAAGACAGCAAGGAAAAAGCGGCCCAAGCAAAAACCGCTTCTCTTGACGCGATCTATGCAGAGGCAGTCCGCGCACAACAAGCCAACAATTTTACCAAAGCGAAGGAACTCTTTGAATCGTTAGGCGACTATAAAGACGCCAAGCAAAGGCTAGCCGATATAGAAGATACCAAACAAGAAAACGAATTAGCCGAAAAATATGAAAAGGCTAAACACAGTTTTACTTGGGGTCACTTTAACGAAGCATACACTGCATTTACAGAACTCGGCTCTTACAGCGAATCCGAACGATATGCCGCCTATTGTTCAGCTATGCTGAAACAGGAAAAGGGTGAATATGAGAAAGCCGCCGCTGATTTTGAAAAATTAGAATCATTTTTAGACAGCGCCGACCAAGTTTTGGCTTGTCGATACAAAATCGCTTCTGATTATTTAAGTAAGGGTGAGTACGAAAAGGCCATCGAACTATTCCGTAAACTGGGCGATTATCAGGATAGCGAAAAGCAATTAGAACAAGCCACCGAAGAATTTAAAAACGAAAAATATAAAGCCGCGCTGTATGCTTACCATGATGGTAAATATGACGAAGCATTAGCATTATTTGAGGCGCTTGGCGATTATAAAGACACCCAAAAGTGGATTGCGGAAATTAACAATAAGGACAGTAAAGAATGAACCGCGTTTACGATCTTTTAAAAGACCATATTGATGAAAAATATAAACAATTTAATCTAAAACTCATTCCGAACTATGCGCCCGAGCGCATGCTGGGTGTGCGCATGCCAATATTGCGTAAAACCGCGAAAGAACTTGCTAAAAAAGATAGCGAAACCTTTTTGCAGACAGCCGATTTTTCCACTTACGAAAGCACCATGCTTTTTGGCATGGTCATCGGCTATGCGGCAATGCCCTACGATGAAAAAATGAAGGTTACTCAGTTTTTTCTGCCCTATATTGATAACTGGGCTGTCTGTGACTGCGTATGCGGCACCTTAAAGTTTTTAGGACAAGAAAAGGAACGCAGTCTCATCTATATCAAAGAATGGATTGACGCTTCGCATGAATATACGGCGCGTTTTGGTTTGGTTTCTCTGTTGCAATATTATGTGACAGAAGCATGGATCGAAACGGTTCTTACCATTATACAAGGCCTTTCTGACCGAGAATATTATTTTAATATGGCCGCCGCTTGGCTCTTTGCTGAATGTATGATTTGCTATCCCAAACAAAGTGAACCTTACTTAGACACACTGCCGTCTGAGATACGAAAATTAGCTCTGCGAAAAATAAAGGAATCCCGCCGTAGCCCTGCATCAAAACATAAATCTAAATGATTACATAAAAATCCTGCAAAACGAAAACATCACCCGTTGAAAAGCTGGGTGATGTTTTGATTTTTAATGATTATCTTTAGCTTCTGTTACATGTTGTCCATCATAACAATAATCGGTGATATAGGGTCCGCTTGCGCTTAAAATCTGAATACCAGTAAACATGGCGGCCGACATATTTGCCTCTTTGCCCCGCACATTTCCCGCTATAATATCCTGTGTTAGCTGTATGAGCGAATTGACATAGGCTATATCCAAATAATCTTGGCCGGTCTGCAAATAAGGCACAATCTGACAAGAATGTCCCGGATAAATAGAAACAGTCCCTTGGTCTGACAAAAAGGATGCTAAACGCCTTAGTTCCTTTATGTAATCAATCAGCGGGCTGCTCTCTTTTAGCTGCATCCATAAAGCACCAGAGCCTATGGCATCACCAGTGAACAGTTTCTTTTCTTCCTCTAAAAAGAACAGCATCGAACCCTGTGTATGACCAGCCATTGAAATAACCGTAAGCACATCATCCCCTAAATCAAAATGCATGCCTTCTTTTACGTTGTGCAGATGTGGATTTTGGCAAAATTCCTCTCCATACATTTCGATAAGCAAAGGTAAATCCTGGCAAGAAACATAACAATCGCAGCCTGCCACTAAAAACTCACAAAAACCCGTTCCCGCATGATCAAAATGCCCATGCGTCAACAGTAAACTCACCGGTTTATTGGTTATTTTGCGAACCATATCATATAGACCCTTCGCCTGATGAAGGCCATCGATAACCACGGCACGCTCTCTGCCGCAAACAAGATACGCGTCTACCGAAACATTGCCCTTTTCTGCGAACCGATATATATGGTCGGACAACTCATGTTTTTTGATTTCAATCATATTTTTCTCCCCAAACAACAACACGCTGTCATCGAAAACAAATGCAGCGTGTTTTGTTCACTTTATAAAAAGTTATATTGGCAGATCATGTAAGAAAAACTTATCGCTGAACCCGGCCGCTGCCATCGCCGCCCGCAAGTTTTAATACCTCATCGGCTGAAACAAGATTGTAATCCCCTTCGATCGTATGCTTCAAGCAAGAAGCAGCCGCGGCAAACTCAATCGCCTCTGCATCTGACTGATTTTGCGATAATGCGTAAATCAATCCGGCGCCAAAGCTGTCCCCGCCGCCGACTCTGTCCACAATGTGAATACGATACTTTTTGCTAAAATGATAAGAATCACCACTGTATAAGAGCGCTGACCAATCATTTAAACTCGCATTAATTGATTCGCGCAGTGTTATAGCCACGCGCGAAAATCCAAACCGATCTTTTAACTGTTTCGCTACGTCAATATACCCATCTGCACTGACCTTGCCGCTGGTAATATCGGTATCTCTGGCTGCAATGCCAAATACGTCCTTGGCGTCCTCTTCGTTCGCAATGCACACGTCTACATAAGGCATTAACTCACCCATGCAGCGCCCCGCTTCCTCTTTTGTCCACAGATTTTTACGATAATTTAAGTCACAGCTGACAGTGATGCCCATTTGTTTTGCTGTTTTGACCGCTTCTAAACAAAGCGCTGCCACATTCGCGCCTAACGCGGGTGTAATGCCTGTAAAATGGAACCAATCGGCTCCTTCTAAAATACGCGCCCAGTCAAAATCAGAAGATTCAGCCTCAGCCAGCGCCGAACCAGCCCGGTCATAAATGACCTTAGAGGGCCGCTGTGAGGCGCCTTTTTCCAAATAATAAATACCTACCCGTGCGCCGCCGCGAACAATAGAAGCGGTATCCACGCCAAACCGGCGCAGCGAATTGACCGCCCCTTGCCCAATCTCATGCGCAGGCAGTTTTGTAACGAACGCCGCGTCCATGCCAAAATGAGACAGCGAAACCGCTACATTTGCCTCACCGCCGCCATAAGTAACTTCAAAACGATCAGCTTGTGTAAACCGACGGTATCCTTCGGGTGCTAAGCGCACCATAATTTCTCCAAAAGTAACAATTCGTTTCATGTTTTATCTCCCCTTCACTTTGTTTTTATCTGTTTTACTGCATCAGCTACCCGACGCGCTGTTTGACTAATTTTATCAAAATGTCCGTTTTCAATATCGCTGGCCGGTGCAATGAAGCTGCCTCCGCAGGCAAAGACAAAGGGTAAACCAAGATATTCGCTTAACTGATTTTCTTTAATGCCGCCCGTCGGCATAAACCGGATAGCGCCATAAGGTGCAGACATCGCCTTTAACATAGGAATGCCGCCTGCCGCCTCGGCTGGAAAAAATTTCAAATAAGAAAGCCCAAGCATGAGCGCTTTTTCAATATCGCTCGGCGTACACACGCCAGGTACCATTTTATATCCTTTTTCAATGCTGTAACGAACGGTTGTTTCATTCAATCCTGGGCTGACAAGAAAGCTTGCCCCAGCGTCTATGGCCCGGTCGGCCTGCTCAGTTGTCAACACCGTACCCGCGCCTAACAGCATGTCAGGATAACGCTTTGCTATCGTTTCAATCGCTTCGGCCGCGCACGGTGTACGAAAGGTAATTTCCGCACAAGGCAGTCCCCCCTCGATCAGCGCTTCTGCAAGCGGAATTGCATCCTCAGTCCGGTTAATTTGAATGACCGGAACAACCCCATAGGCCTCTAAGCTTTGAATCATTTTTTCCATTTTTATTCCTCCACTACCAGTTAACTTGCCATTTTTTCTTATACTGTCCCATCTCGCTGTCCAATGGACTTGATTTTTGCTTATTGTATGAAGCAGCAGCGGCTCTTTGCGCAAAAGCCGTGTCGAACTCATCTCCTTTCATAGGAAGCGACACCCAGCGATCCTGCCATGAGGAAAGATACGCTGCATTGGATAGTGAAAGCTCATAAATTCCATCCGATCCAGGCGCTAAGAGCGGCTGCCCAAACCGAATCGCATTCGTTACATTTTGGATAATCGCCGCGTGAGTGCCAGGCGGTCCTTCCGGCTCAATGATTTCGGTGGTAACAGCCGGTAAAGGATCACCGCTTTTCGCATGGAAACAATAGTGTCTTTCACTTTCTTCTATTGTCCATAATTTAATGTGGCCTTCCTCGACTACTATTTTACCACAATCTCCTGTAATTTCCAAGTGGTTTGTACCGGGAAATTCACCAGTCGACGTCACAAATAATCCGGTAGCACCGTTTTCATACTCCATATAGAGGGTGGCCTCATCCTCTACCTCTATATGATGATGCTTACCTTCATAGCAAAAAGCGCGAAGGCGCGTTGGCATACCGCAGATCCACTGCAAAAGATCTAAATTGTGTGGTGCCTGGTTAAGCAACACACCGCCGCCCTCACCCCGCCAAGTAGCACGCCACCCGCCTGAATCATAATATTGCTGAGTGCGATACCAATTTGTGATAATCCAATGAACCCTTTTCATCTCGCCAATGGCACCCGCGCGAAGCAAAGCCTTTGCCTTTTGATACAAAGGCTCTGTTCGCTGATTGAACATAATGCCAAAAACACGTCCGCTTTGCTCGGCTATATCATTGAGGCGATAAACATCGCTCACACAAACGCCGGCGGGTTTTTCAACTAACACATGCAGGCCGTTCTCAAAAGCCTGCATGGCGAGCGCCACATGAGATGGATGCGGCGTCGAAATGATCACCGCATCACAAGAGCCGCTTTGCAATAGCGCTTCTGCCTGGTCATAAAAAGCAATGTGCGGATATTTTTCTCTTAGTATTTTTTCTTTGTCGGCATCCCAGTCGCACAGAGCGGTAAGAACTGCCCCTTGAATTTGACCATGCGTCAAACAATTGGCATGAGCCGACCCAATATTGCCAATGCCAATGATGCCGAAGCGAACGGTTTCCATACTCTCGCCCTCTCTTTTCATGGATTCATCAATAAGTTCCGTCTACATCGGCGAAAGTCGATATCGCATTGTCTTTGCGGCGAGAAGTTTTCACACGCTTTGCTAACTCTTCATAATATAAATCTTCATCCAACGGCAGCTCAACAGGACGGCCAAGCCACTGTGAAAGATGCATGGCGTTCGAAAGAGTCAGGCCGTTAATACCTTCCTCTCCCCTTGCTACTAACGGTTCTCCTCTCAAAATCGCGCCGGCAAACGCATTTAACACACCCACATGCTGTGGATTCTGGCCATCGGTTTCAAAAGACAGTTCGGTCGCGCCGGGATTGCCAAACGGCACCGTATTCGTGCGAGTAAATTCGGGCTCAGGCGTGTTAAATTCCCATATGCGAAGCTGATTGTTCTCTGCCACTAATTTGGCGCCGTCCATCTGCACCTCAAAGCGGTTAGTACCAAACGCGTCACCCGTAGTCGTAATAAACACGCCTGTGGCACCGTTTTCATATTCAACATAGGCAGTTACATCGTCCTCAACCTCAATATCATGCCATTTGCCAAACTGCATGTAGCAGCTCACCTTCTTCGGCATACCGCAAATCCATTGCCATAAATCTAACTGGTGCGGACACTGGTTGAGCAGCACGCCGCCCCCCTCGCCGCTCCAAGTAGCGCGCCATCCGCCCGAATTATAATAAGCCTGTGAACGATACCAGTCGGTAATGATCCAGTTGGTCCGACGAATATTTCCGTATTTGCCGCTTTGAATGATTTCTCTCATTTTGCGGTAAATATGGTTAGTTCTCTGGTTAAACATCATGCCGAAAACCACGTTGCTTTCAGCCGCTGCTTCATTCATCTGACGCACCTGCTTCGTGTAAACACCGGCCGGTTTTTCCACCATGACATGCAGCCCATGGCGCATTGCCTTCATGGCGAGTTCGGGGTGCGAATAATGCGGCACAGCAATGATCACCGCCTGCACAAGACCACTTTCCATCAATTCATCTGCCGTAGCAAACACGGCGACCGATTCGGGCATCGTCTCTTTCGCCCATGCGCGTCTCTCTTCACTAATATCGGCTACGGCACCAACCTCAAGTTCAGGACATCTGCCATCGTTGATATGGTAGTAATGCTGTGTACCCATATTGCCGATGCCGATAATGCCTATCTTTACCTTATCCATTTCTGTTCCTCCTCATTTATTCTGCACGCAGTCCGCGCGATGTAAGAAATGCAAAACTTTCAGCCAAGCAAGCAAATGGATCCTCTCCATTGCAGTCATCCTGCTCGACAAGCGCATATTTGACGCCTGCTTCTTCACTTGCCTTCAATATTTCATCAAAATTCATATTGCCCGAGCCAATCGGCAGCATCTTGCGCCCATAGCCCATATCCTTATAATGTACACAAGAAACCCGGCCTTTAAGACTGCGCAGCCAATAGGCTGGATCCCCGCCGCCCGCCTGCACCCAATAGGTGTCAAGCGTAAAACCAAGCTGTTCGGGCGAGGTGCGCATGGCAAGCCATTCTAAGGCGGTACGGCCGTCTATTTTCGCAAATTCCAAGTCGTGGTTGTGATACATCAGTTTTTTCCCCTGTGCGTGAATCACCTGCATCGCCTTGGTAAAATTGTTGACAAAACGATCAACGGCTCCCTCTGCATGCAGTTCATAATAGCCAATGCCAATATAGTCACAATGAAATACACAATGTTCCCGGCAAATCACCTCTGGTTCGGCCGCAATGCGCGCTGGATCGGTATGTGTGATTACACAGGAAAGGCCATTAGCAGACAGCTGCTCTTGCAGCCATGCTGGCTCATAGGCACATGTGCCCGACACCTGTACCGTTCGATAACCAATATCCGCTATCTTTTTTAGCGTTTGAGCCAAATCTTCGGGCGTTTTGCAAAACTCCCGTACTGTATACAACTGTGCGCCTATAATCATATGGATCACTCCTTCCTATTTCAAAATATATTTTAAATTGATGCGTTCACCTTGGCAATCAGTTCTCTCAGTGCATCAGCCGCCGCGTCGAATGCCTCATTTTGCGAAGCATAAGCATACAATCCTAATTTAGAAGCCGCATCGACCTCTCGCTCTAATCCGTTAAAGCCATCAAAAACGCTCAAATGCGGCTCGAGTGTCAGCCGGCGGCCGCCCAGCTCAGCATATTCCCGAAGCAGTGTATCGATACATCCAATACCCTTGCCAGCCGGAACAATGCACCCGTTGGCCAGAGCGTCCTTAATATGCAAATAGCGCACATGCCGCTTCAGCTTTTGCCATGCCGGCAGCACCGGCTCGCCGGCTTGTATAAAATTCGCCGGATCAAACACAAGACCCATACCTTCCACCGTTTCGGTTATATCGAAACAGCAGTCGGCGCTTTCTCCATAGATGCCTTTTTCGTTTTCATGGCAAAGCATAAGGCCAACCGATGCAGCTTTATCCACCATGCGGGAAAGACGCTCCATTACCTCTAAACGATAGGTTTCTGCCGGTTTGTCTTTGGGCATATAAAAACTGAAAATGCGAATCACCTCGGCGCCAAGACTTTTCGCGATCGCAAGCGTATGCAAGAAAGCCTCCCAATGCGGTGCAAAAGGTTCCTCAATCGAAACCTTGCCAATTGGTGAGCCCACCGACCAGATGGAAAGTCCTTGCGCGGCAAGCGCCGCTCGAATATTCTCGGCCTCTTTTTCTGACAGCTTAGAAACATTTTTGCCATCTACGCCGCGTATTTCCATACCAGCCATTTTGTTGCGGGTAAGCGCGTCCATTTGCTCGGACAGTGACACACCTGCCTCATCCGAAAACGCACTAATCAAAAATGACATATTTACCATCCTCCCCAAAGCAAATCGCTAAACGATTTGCATGTTTTTTTCATACCATTATAAAAACTTCTTCTACACACCCGAATAGGCCGAAAATCCACCGTCAATCGGCAGCACCACGCCGGTGATAAAACCGGCTTTGCTCTCGTCGGTGAGAAAACGCAGCGCGCCTAACAGTTCCTCAGGCTTGCCAAAGCGGCCCATCGGGGTAGCCCGCAAAATTTTATCAGTTCTGGGAGTTGGGTTGCCCTTCGCATCGTACAGCATATCTTTATTTTGTTTGGTGACAAAGAAACCAGGCGCCAACGCATTGACGCGAATGCCTGCCTCGGCAAAATGCACGGCCATCCACTGGGTCAGATTGGAAACCGCCGCTTTTGCCGCGCTATAAGCGGGAATTTTGGTCAGCGGTCGATAAGCATTCATCGAAGATATATTGACGATATTACAGCCGCTTCGGCCAATCATATCGGCGCAAAATACTTGGGATGGCAAAAGCGTTCCCAATATATTAAGGTCAAACACAAACGAAAATTGTTCTTTGGGTATGTTAAAAAAAGTAAGTATATCCTCTCTTTCTGCATCCCCCTGGCCATAGGTCTCATGGGCCGTCGTGCAAGAAGGATGATTACCGCCGGCGCCATTAATCAACAAATCGCATGGGCCAAAGCGGGCATGAATCTCCTCTCGCACGGCGATTAGTTCTTCTTTAACTAAAACATTGGCCTTAAAGCCCTCTGCCTGGAAACTGGCGGCGCAAATTTCATCGGCTACGCTTGCGGCTGCTTCTCCATCTAAATCAAGAAGCGCTACCGCATAACCATCGGCCGCCAGCGCCTTGGCGAAGGCCGAACACAATACGCCGCCGCCCCCTGTAATGACCGCTGTTTTCATATCGTTTCTCCTTTTTCTATCATTTCTTCTTTATAGCAAGCTTCAAACAGACCGTTTAAATACGTCGCCCCCAAGGCACGGTCATATAGACCATAGCCAGGCCGGCCAGTTTCACCCCAAATCATACGGCCATGATCCGGCCTGACATAACCATCAAAGCCACCTTTTACCAACGCCTTGACAATGGCATACATGTCAAACGATCCACAAGCGGATAAATGCCCCACTTCTTCAAACGAACGCTCGCCCGTGTGCCGCACATTGCGCAAATGGGCAAAATGAATGCGGTCTGCAAACTCACCCGCCATAGCGACCAAATCATTTTCTTGGCTTGCACCCAGCGAGCCAGTACAAAAGGTAAGCCCGTTTGCCGGCCGGTCTACTAACTTTAAAAACCGTCTGATATTCTCCCTGTCTGTAATAATACGAGGCAGCCCGAAGAGACCCCACGGCGGGTCATCCGGATGAATGGCCATGTTGATACCCACCTCTTCGGCCACTGGCACAACTGCTTTTAAAAAACGCTCTAAATTAGACCACAAATCTTCTTCGGTGATCTTATCATAAGCAGCTAACAACGTACGCAGTTCGGCGCGGGTATAGCTCTCATCCCAGCCTGGCAACGAGATCTCATTCTCTTGCGGATTCATGGCGATCACTGCTTCATGTTCATAGGCCAGTGCGTTGGCGCCATCGGCTTGCGAGCGTGCCATTTCGCTGCGGAACCAGTCAAAAACAGGCATAAAGTTATAACAAATGCATTTGACGCCCGCTTTGCCCAAGCGGCGAACATTTTCGCAATAAGCAGCGATACACGCCTCGGCCCTCTCGTCGCCCAGTTTAATTGATTCAGGCACCGGCACGCTTTCGACCACCTCAAAAGCAAGACCCGCATGCTCGATGACACCGCACAGATCTTGGATGCTTTTCTCGCTCCACACTTGTCCTGGCGGCACATCATAGACCGCTGATACGATGTTGACAACACCGGGAATTTGCCGAATCTGTGCGAGTGTTACTGGATCATCTTTTCCATACCATCGAAACGACATTTTCATAGTTCCCCACCTCCAATCAACTCTTTTGTGTTATCATAGCAAAGCTTACGCGCCAAAAGCGGCGCCGCCCCTTTGTCAAACTCGCCTTTTTCTACCCAGCCAGCCAGCAGACTGCAAACAATCCTTCGGAAATAATCATGCCTGGCATAGGATAAAAAGCTCCTGCTGTCGGTCAACATACCCGGAAAAGCAGCTAAGTGACCGATTTCCGCCACTGTTTCAAGCACCTCACGAATGCCCCGCTTATGATCACAAAACCACCAGGCAGCACCGCATCTGACATCAGAAAAGCTGCCGGCCGCCGCACAAAGCGCAGGAATCATGGCCGGATTCAGCGCATAGAGTATACTCTTTGGTAAGCTATCTTCTTTCGCCATGGCGTCGAGTAAAAGCAAGAGCGAACCCATTGGTATGCTGTCATCCATGCAGTCGCCGCCGGCATCCGCACCAACCCTTTCGTATAAACGCGTATTGGTATTGCGGCGCACCGCCATATGCAGCTGCATGACCATCTCCCGTTTTTTATACTCACCGCCTAAAAAGACGTACATATGCCCTAAGAAGCCACGATATTCGTCCTCGCCAATGTATTTACCAGCCAAAGCCCTCTCAAACACCGCGCCCGCTGCCTGATTGTTTAGCACGCCTTCCGGAAAAGCGGGAATGCCAATATCCGAAAACCGGCACCCACGATCCACAAAAAAGTCCATACGGCGGCACAAAGCGTCTTTAAGAGTGCTAAGGTTTTTAATATCAATGTCCGCCGCGGCGGATAATTTGGCTATGTAGTCGGCATAACCCTCTGCCTGAATGCTCAACACCCGGTCGGTGCGAAACGAAGGTACCACTTGGCAGGCAAATGATGCATCTTGTCTGATTTTGTCATGATACACAAGCGAATCAGCCGGATCATCGGTCGTGGCAATATACTGCACGCGGGACCTTTCAATCAATTTCCGTGGTGAAAGGGCCTGCGCGCGGATAATCTCATTGGCCCTTTGCCAAATGGACGGGGCCGTGTCGGCATTTAACGGCTGTTCAATGCCAAAAAACTGTGAAAGCTCCATAGCTGTCCAATGATATAACGGATTGCCCGCTGCAAGGGCAATTGCACCCGCATAGGCATCAAACTTGGCCTGGTCTCCTCCGCTGCCTGTCACTAAGTCTTCCAGAACGCCGGCGGCGCGCATGAGCCGCCATTTATAATGATCATGGTGCAGCCACATAGCGCCTAAATTCTCAAAGGGGCGATCCTCGTAAATCTCTTTCGGATCTAAATGGCAGTGATAATCAAGAATGGGCAGTTCCTTCACTGTCTCATACAGTGTCAGACTTGCGTCGCTTTCTAACAATAAAAATTTATCCATATACACCTCTCTACAATGAACTTAATTTATTATAGTGCAACTGCCTTGACAATACAATTGCATTATGGGTTATGTATATTGCAAATCGAATGCTTCTGCGGTATAATACAAGTAAATTTCCGATTAACTTGCGTATATTTTAATGAACTAAACCAAACATCATTTTTTTGATGATCCTATTGGCTATAAAGAAGACCCACAGGGCTCTTTTTGTTAGGGAGAAAATTATGCCAAACCTGCTCGAATATCAAGGCGATGATTTCTATTTTCGCTATGCGGTCGATCAAAGTCTCTGCCCCGACACTTACAAAATGCATGCACATGAAGATATTGAGTTCTTTGCTTTTTGCAGAGGCAGCGGCAGTTACATTATAGAAGGCACTGAGTACCAACTGGCCCCAAAGGATATCCTCATCATGCGCAATGCAGAAGCGCATATGCCCAAAATAAGTCCACACGAGCCTTACGGCAGAATGGTATTCAATGTGCGGCCCTCTTTTTTAGAAAGAGTTGATCCCTCAGGTCTTTTGCTGCGTTTAGTATATGAGCGTCCCTTAGGGCAGCAGAACTGCTTTCATGCGGCTGATTACTCGAAGAAAGCTTGGGAATCATTAGAAGAACTGACCTATTATCACGAGCAAGAGTCCGGCCTTTTGCGGCTGGCCGTTATGAGCCGATTTGTATATCTGTTGTCAGAGATGGCCCGCGTCTACGGCACAAAAAAGGAAACCGATTTGCCAAACGATCCGCTGCCCAACCGCATTTTGCGGTATGTCAATGATGAATTATTTAACGACTTATCGCTTGAAACCATCAGCGCTCATTTTTACTTAAGCAAATCACAGTTAGGCAAAATTTTCAAAAACACAACAGGCACCTCGGTATGGGAATATATATCCATTAAGCGTCTCATGGCGGCAAGGGAAATGATCTTGTCTGGCCATTCGGCGCAAAACGCTTGTATTTCCTGCGGATTTAACGACTATTCCTCATTTTATCGGGCTTATAAATTAAAGTTTAATGTGAGTCCAAGCCAAGATAAAGAAAATAACACAAATTCACATTAGACAATCTTTACTTTTTTCATAGTTTAATGATTTTACTTGATAAGAAAGCTAAATCATAGCGGCAAAGAGTACAAGGCTCCTTGCCGCTGTTTTGTTTTATGAAATTTGCCCTGCTTCCGTTTTTCAAAAAGCAAGCCGGTTTTTCAATATTCATAAGGAATGTAAACAGGTTCAATCGTATAATCAGTGAAGGGGTCAGACGTGATCCCGACAGGCAAGGAGGAAATTAATGGATAACGGTGCCCGTAGCTACCGCCGTTTCCTGGAGGGTGATGAAAGTGCTTTTGATGAGATTATGGAAGAGCTGTTCCACAGTCTTGTATTCTTCATCGATCGTTATGTGCATGATGACCACGCCGCCGAAGATATTGCGATTGATGTTTTTTCTGATTTAATTGTACACAAACATCGATACCATTTTGGCGTTACACTGAAAACATATCTTTTCATGCTGGGCCGAAGCCGGGCGCTTGACTACATCAAGCATCACAAAGTGATAAGCTTTACCGAACTGTCTTTCGCCGAGCCACTGCATAGCGATGAAAAAACATTAGAAGAGATGGTGCTGTCTGATGAACGCAAGCGCATGGTAAACGCGGCCGTTGCAAAACTGCCGGAGGATATGCGTGTGGTCATTCACTTGATTTATTTTGAGCAAATGACTTATGAAGAAGCGGCCAAAATCATGAAGAAAAAACGCAAGCAGGTGGATAATCTTCTGTATCGCGCAAAAAAAGAACTTCGCATCCTATTAGGAGAGGAGGATTTATTTTTATCGTGAGAGAATTAAAAGAATGCAAAGCCGAGGTTTTTCGCCGCAGCGAGAATCGTATCAAAGAAAGAAAAAGACATCGCAAACGCCTTCTTATCAGTTTAGCGCCATTTTGTTTTGGTCTTGTCGTTCTTTCTGCCGCCTATCTGCCAATGATCACCACCATGAATCACAAAATGAGTTCTCCGGCCGGAGGAATCGGCACGGATTTGCCCGATTCGGACACTAACAACCCTCAAGGGATCATCACAGAACTGCCGGACGCCGATCAATCCTTGACAAATAAAAACAAGGGAACCGGAGAGGAAACGGCCGATCAACTTTTGGCTATCATCCAAGATACTTTCCAGAACGAAGGCAGCCAAACCAAAGATGCAGACACCTATGGTCAGAATGAAGAACAGAGCTTCGGCATACCAACCACGACCGACCGCGTGCTCCCGCCGGACACTCAAACGATCACATGCATCACGCCGGAGGGAGAGCAGGTTGTCTATACGCTTGACGGCAACAAACTTATCGACGAATCAACAAATCAAGAAATTCTGTTAACCGATGAACTGCAAGCTGAACTGCAAAAGCTGCTTGACTTGATCACAGCAAAGAAGGAAACCGAAAAATGAAAAAAATCATCTTACTTATACTATGTCTATTGCTTTTAGGCACGCTTGTTGCCTGTCGGCAAGCAAATGCATCTGAAATGAGAAGCACTGCGCCGACTGACGAAACCGCTTCAGTTCAAGCCCAGTCCGATAAAATTGAGAATAAACCGGCTGATCAAGATAATCACGCCCACACGCCCGCCGAAGAAAAGCAGACAGTCGCCGACCCCATCACCGGATACTGCGGCAACACCCAAACCACTGTCTCAACAACTAATTTTTTTACAACAGTGACCGATACAGACTCTTTTTCATACACCTTTATGGGCGGCAAGTCGGTTGAACTCACGGACATTCTGATTAATTTAGACTATGATCCCGACAAGGTTTGTAAATGCGAATGCGAATATAACGTAGATACCGAATTTGGCTCAGGCTACGGGGTCAACCTGCATGACAGTTACGCCCGCTGTGAAAAAGGCCAAGCCGACTTAACACAAGAACAAGTTGACACAATCGCCAATATCATTGAATGGCTTCCGACACATAGCGACGCGCCGGATACCAGATGCGGGTTAGACAATGTGGATGCAAACTGAAAACGGCAACAGCAAAATGCGAAAAAAGGAAAAAGCGACAAGCATTAGCTTGTCGCTTTTCTGTCTAAGCACTATAAAAAAGATATTTTTGCGGTTTTGGTGGTGGATTTGAACTCACGTAATACAAGACTATTGAACAATGACAGAAAGAATATACTTTAAAATAAGCAAGTAGATTGAGGATGATCAAATAAACCAATTGGTTCAGATTTATTCGTTTGGGGAATTTTCTTGCAATATAAATTTGCGAATAATGAAGAAAATAAACAAAGTCTTTGAAAAGTTGCATAATTACTGGGGTTATAAAACAAAATATCCATAAGAAAAATACTTAATTATCTCGTCATGATCCGACAATTGTCCCTCCGTTTGGATGAAGCACCTGACCTGTCATATAGCTTGCGTCTTCAGAAGCAAGAAAAACATAGCAGGGAGACACCTCACACGGCTGTCCGGCACGCATCATCGGAACCTGTGAAGTCTTTGTTCCGAAAGTTTTTACTTCCTCTGCCGAATAAGATGCAGGGATAAGCGGTGTCCAGATAGGTCCCGGAGCAACAGCATTAACTCTGACTCCTTTTTCGGCAAGAGAGATCGACAAAGATCTTGTCAAGGCTACAATCGCACCTTTAGTCGCGCTGTAATCAATCAGATCTTTATTTCCTTCATATGCGGTAACAGACGTTGTATTGATAATTGAACTTCCTTTCTTCATATAAGGCAATGCATGCTGAATTAAATAGAAAAAAGAGAACACATTATTTCTGAATATAAATTCCAGCTGTTCATGTGAAATATCCATTATGCTTCTCTGTACAAACTGAAATGCATGATTATTGATAAGGATATCTAATGTACCGAAACATTGCACTGTTTTTTCTACACAGTGTTTGGCAAATTCAGGATTCTTTAAATCACCCTGTAAGAGAATACATTCTCCGCCGAGCTGTCTGATTCGGTTTGCAGTTTCGTTGGCGTCACGATCTTCATCAAAATAAACTATTGCAACTTTTGCGCCTTCCTTCACAAAATCATATGCAATGGCTCTCCCTATTCCGCTGTCACCTCCAGTTATCAGTGCAATTTTATTTGTCAGTTTTGGACGGGATTTGCAGCACTCACTCATAGGTATCGGTGTCATAATATATTCAAGTCCCGGTTGTTCGTCCTGATGCTGAGGCGGAAATCCAACCGGGAAATTACAGTGATTTGCGTTATTATAACGATTGTTTTGATTCATAGGCTAATTCCTCTCGTATAAGAATATGCATGAAATTTTTAAAATGTGAGCAGTGGAACACACCGCTAAATCCCCAACAAAAGCTTCAGAGAATAATAAGGATTTCACTTGACATATATATCGGGTCATGATACAATAACCAAAACTAAATAACGACAGTTCGTTTGCGCCATCCTGTCGAAAAACAAAACCAGGGCATCCAGTAAAACTATTTACGGGAATTTTGTTTTGCAGATGCAGCCGGTTTTTATCGGCTGCTTTTTTTATAAAGACAGAAAAAAGAGAGGGAGACTATGTATTATTTAAAAACATCCGCATCATTTGACAGTGCACATTTTTTGCAGGGGTATGATGGAAAGTGCGCTAACCTGCATGGGCATCATTGGGTGATTGAAGTAGAGATTTCGGGTGATCAATTGCAAAAAAATGGAAGTTGCAACGGTATGCTAGTTGATTTCGGTGATTTGAAGCAAGCTGTTAGAGAACTTGCCAACCGCTTTGATCATACGCTGATTTACGAAAAAAATTCTTTGAAACCGGACACGGAAGCGGCGCTTTTATCTGAAAATTTTCACTCGATTTCAGTTGATTTCCGCCCCACGGCCGAAAATTTTGCCCGTTGCTTCTTTGAAAAACTATATGAGAAGGGACTGCCGATTTACAGAGTAACCGTTTATGAAACGCCGGATAACTGCGCAGTTTACGAGGTGTGAGTATGTGCAGCTTATCTGTAGCAGAGAAATTTGTCAGTATTAACGGCGAAGGAAGACGTGCAGGCGAACTTGCTGTTTTTTTGCGTTTTTGTACGTGTAACTTGCATTGCAGCTACTGTGATACACGCTGGGCCAATTCCGATGACGCCATTGCTGAAGAAATGACAGTCGGGCAGCTTACCGATTATGTTATATCTACAGGCGTTCAAAATGTTACTCTGACAGGTGGTGAACCCCTTTTACAGAAGAATATAGGAAATTTGATTGCTGCGCTGAATATGCATGGTTTATATGTGGAAATAGAGACTAACGGCAGTGTGCCATTGAAAACATTTGCTCCGTTTTCAGAACATACAAGCGTAACCATGGATTATAAACTTCCGGGAAGCGAAATGGAGAAATACATGTGTACGGAAAATTTCTCTTATCTCACTGCAAAGGATACTGTTAAATTTGTTGTTAGCGATCTTAAGGATTTAAAACGTGCGACGGAGATTATTCGCAAATTTGATCTTACTTCACGCTGCTGCGTTTATTTCAGTCCGGTATTCGGAGAAATTCATCCGGATACGATTGTATCCTTCATGAAAGAACATATGCTGAATCAGGTTAGATTGCAGCTGCAACTTCATAAATATATCTGGAATCCGACACGGCGCGGCGTTTAGGTTTTCAAGTTAGAAAGGTACGGTCATAAATATGGATACAAAAGCGATTGAATATCATGTGCGCGGAATTTTGAAAGCAATTGGCGAAAATCCTGACCGAGAGGGGCTTCGCGAAACGCCCAGACGAGTTGCCAAAATGTATGAAGAAGTGCTTGCGGGAACGCAGTATTCGAATCATGAAATTGCAGAAATGTTTGGAAAGACCTTTGCGGTGGCAGATAGTGAGAGCCGCAGTGCTGTTGTGATGAAGGATATCAGCGTGTTCAGCTATTGTGAACACCATATGGCGTTGATGTACGATATAAAAGTAAATATCGCCTATATTCCTTGTGGGCGTGTTCTTGGGCTTAGCAAGATTGCCCGAATTTGTGATATGGCAGCCAAACGGCTTCAACTACAGGAACGGTTGGGACAGGATATTGTAGAAATCCTATCGGAAGCTGCGGGGACGCAGGATATAGGCGTTCGTATCATCGGATCCCACAGCTGTATGACAGCGCGTGGAATAAAAAATGTTTCGGCACAAACGGTGACCAAAACATTTCGTGGTGCATTTAAAACGGATATACAATTACAAAATTTATTGGAGGAAAACAAATGAAAGCATTAGTTCTTTTCAGCGGTGGAGTTGACAGTACAACCTGCCTTGGATTAGCTATTGAAAAGTATGGTGTGGGAGAGGTTCTTGCGCTTTCTGTTTTTTACGGGCAAACCCATAACAAGGAACTTGAAGCGGCAAGGAGAATAGCAGAATATTACGGAGTTACTTTTAAGCAGCTTGATCTTGCGCTGATCTTTGCAGATTCAAACTGCGCGCTGCTTTCCAAATCAACAGATGAAATTCCAAAGGAAAGCTACGCGGAGCAGTTGGCGCATACAGATGGGAACCCGGTATCTACATATGTTCCTTTCCGAAATGGGTTGTTTCTTGCATCGGCGGCAAGCATTGCTCTTTCACATGGTTGTGAGGCAATCTATTATGGCGCTCACAGCGACGATGCAGCAGGCAATGCTTATCCGGATTGCAGTGACGCTTTCAATGATTCCATGAACCGCGCCGTGTATTTAGGAAGCGGACAGCAACTGCACATTGAAGCCCCATTTGTTAAAATGAACAAAGCGCAGATTATACAAAAAGGACTTGCGCTTGGTGTGCCATATGCATTGACGTGGAGTTGTTATGAGGGGGGGGATATACCCTGCGGTGTTTGCGGTACATGCCGTGACCGCGCCGCGGCGTTTGCAGCAAATGGAATAGAAGATCCGGCAATGGAGGGAAAAAGATATGAATGAAAGAAACGAGCATGAAAAAGGAAGTATAACACTGCTTGGCAATCAGCACACACAGTATGCATCAGATTATACGCCTGAGATTCTTGAGACATTTCCAAACAAGCATCCCGGACGCGACTATTTTGTCAAATTTAATTGTCCTGAGTTTACCAGCCTTTGTCCGATTACCGGGCAGCCGGATTTTGCAACGCTGTATATATCCTATGTTCCAAGAGAGCTTATGGTTGAAAGCAAGTCATTAAAACTATATTTATTCAGCTTCCGCAATCACGGAGATTTCCATGAAGATTGCGTAAACATAATTATGAATGATCTGATTCAACTTATGGAACCTGCATATATAGAGGTATGGGGAAAGTTCCTGCCGCGGGGAGGAATTTCTATTGATCCGTACTGCAATTACGGCAGACCAGGTACAAAATGGGAGCAGGTTGCATGGGAGCGTCTTGCGCATCATGATATTTATCCTGAAACAGTAAATAACAGATAAAGTATATATATCAACTTAAAAGACATAATTAAGGTTGTTTTTATAACCACTCTCAAAGAACTGCAATGATTTGGAGTGACTTTTCTTCTACACAATAATAAACCAGAAAAGGATTTTCGTGATGCAGTGGACAAGTATATTATTTTTTACAATACAAAACTCCTGAATAGAAAGAGATAGAATACGCCTTAAAACGAAGGGAAAATCGGAATAATTAAATGGACTGACGAGTTCGGATTCATTCGTTTTAGATGATCTTATTTCAAAATTCACATTTTTCTTCTTTATCAGTCCAAATGATTAAAAAGAAAAACGACCTTGAAAAGCCGCTTAAATACTGGAGTTATAAAGTGAAACACCACCCAGTCCAAACCACAGGGGTTCAGATTGCGATGGCGTTTTTAGGCGTTTTTACAGAGGGGTTTGAATCTTGGTATTATTGAAGTTCCTGTTCCGCTTTAAGACCGCCGACGAATACTACTTTAATTCGTTCTTTGTTCTCGACTACCACGCATTCGAGTATTTGGCGGACGAGGGTATCATCGTAATCCATCGGGTGATTTTTCAATCCGTCAAGGATGGTGACGATTTCGGCTAATCGGGATTTTGCATTCTCTCGCTTTTGTTGTCTGTCTGCGATCTGCGAAAGCTGCTGTTGCAGGCTTTGCTTTTCGTACATTAGCTCTGTCATTTTTGTTTCATCGTAGGTTTCTAAATTTTCGGAAGAAATTGCTTGAAGCATTTGCTTGAATTCAGCGTCAATCTCTGCTATACGGATTTGCATATCAAGGCTCTTGTCTTCTGTATCATCTGCTTTGATTCCCATGCCAATGTGCAGTTTAAGCATTTTTAATACTTCGACGTTCTGTTGTGCTTGTTCCATGATTGCGGTCATGATGGCGCTATGCAGGACGCTTTCTTCTATGGTCGGGGATGTATGACAGTATTTCTTGCCGAAGTCCAACCGGTTGATACAACGCCACACAATTTTCTTTTGTCCTTTGACCGTCCATGTGCATCGGCGATAGGGTGTTCCGCACTCTCCGCAGACCAGCAGTTCAGTTAACGCATATTTACCGGAGTATTTTCCTTGTTCGGTTTTCGTGCCGACCATCTTGACTTTTCTTTTGCCGGATCGTCTTGCCAATTCTTCCTGAACTCTGCCGAATGTGCCAGCATCGATAATGGCGGGATGATTATTCTTGACATAGTATTTAGTCCGTTCGCCATTGTTGACCTTCACTTTCTTGCTGATGCAGTCTACTATATAAGTCTTGTTTATAATAACGTCACCTTTATAGCGTTCATTTGAGAGAATTGATTGGATGGTGGAATACTGCCATTTCTCTTTTCCGCTTGGCGACAGGATGCGGCGTTCCTCCAAATACGCTATAATACTTCCAAAGCTGTCTCCCGCAAGGAAGCGTTTGTAAATAGTGCGAATGATCTCCGCTTCTTCGGGAACAATTTCCGGTTTGCCGTCTGCGCCCTTGCGGTAGCCAAGGAAGTTTTTGTAGTGAAATGATACGTTACCTTCCTTAGCGCTCTGTGCTTTGCCCCATTTGACATTAGCGCTTATGTTCTCTGATTCGCTTTGTGCGATGCATCCGTAAATAGTAATATAGAATTCAGCGCCAGGCTGTGTGCTGTGAATGCCCTGTTCTTCAAAAAAGACATCCACATTCATATCCTTTAGTTTTCGCACATAAGTAAGGCAGTCTACTGTGTTTCTTGCAAAACGGCTGATGGATTTGGTGATAATCATATCGATTTTACCACGCTTGCACATTCGAATCATGCGGTTGAATTCATCCCGCTTCTTGACGCTGGTGCCAGTGATTCCCTTATCGGCAAAGATATCCACCAGTGTCCATTTCGGCTCGCTATTGATTTTCTCGGCGTAGTAGTTTTTCTGCACTTCGTAGCTATTGAGTTGTTCTTCCTGATTAGTAGATACTCGGCAGTAGGCGGCTACCCGAATCTGACGGTAGGCTTCCTTTATTTCCTTTGCCACATCAATAGTTGCAGGAATTACCCGAACTACCCTCGGTGGTTGTACTGTTGTTTCTGACATACTTTTACTCCTTTCCGATTCGCTGACCGTTCAGCAGTTTAAGTTCAATAGTGCTATCCCTGTTTAGATAAATGGCGTTTACTGTATTTCCAAAAAGTTCAGCTGAGAATACAGAAAGCGGACCCGATTGCTCGAAGTCCGCTTTTAATCTGTATGCAGTTCCGACAGTTGACGGAATCAATTTGTATTTGAGGGAAACCATCTCTAACATCTTCTTTTGTAGTGTTTCTTTCTCGTGCACTTTGGTATCTATCATCCTGCCGATTTCATTGTCAAGCCTTCTCTGTTCAGTGGTTGGAGCCAATTCCTGCAATTTATCGCCTTTTATCCGTTCGGGATGAACGACGAGCTGATTGAGAATTGCTGTGATCTGTGAGAGCAGATCGTGGTCTGATAGTTTAATCAGGGTTTTGCAATCCTTATTGCGACAAAACCACCGCTCGGTGCATTTGCATCGACTGTCGTGTCTGCGGTGCATCTCTGTGCCACAGTCGGGACACAGGACAGGGACGGTAATTTGGAAAATGTCTGATTGCCTGTCTATATTTTTCAATTTGTTTCGGTTGTACTTCTTAATTTGAATCGAAGCAAAAGTATCCGCATCGATAATGGCGGGATATCCGCCGTCACCAAGATAGCGCTTATCTTCAAGCAGACGCATGATCCTCGCTTTGTTCCAGCCAATAATACCGGGCTGATATTCAACCTGATTAGCATTCAAACCCTCTGCAATTTTCAGTAGCGACTGACCGGCCAGGTAATCTCTGGCAATCTGCCGGAGTACCTGTTCTTCTATCGGATGCAGCGTTACAACTCCGTTTTGATACTGATATCCGAATGGGATATTACGGTTCTTCATGTGGATTTACACCTTCCTTTCAATGGGATTTCTTCAGTTAATTCTACACCGCCGAGCAACTTAAAGGTGAGCGAGGCGTTATCGTTCACGACGACGGAAACAACGATCTGCTCAAATAGTTCCTCATCAAAGCCGCCAGTAGGTTCATACTCTCGTATTTTTTTGTTCAGGTCGCACAAGGTATTGATCAGTTCGTTCGTTTCATCCATAGCAAGCAATTTATGGCGTTTTGCGCGAAGCTCACGGATTTTACTGCTTAACGCATCTGCTTGTGCGGAGAAGTCTGCGGCATTCAGTATACCTTTAGTATGAAATCTTGCAACTACAAGGTTCTGTGCGCTAAGATCAGCGATTTCCTTATCAATGGCTCGGATTGGTTCCTGTAAATGACTGGATTGGCTCTGCATAGATTCCATCTGACGAATCAGGGGGGTGAGAAGCTGGTCTCGATAAGCCTTTAGTTTCCATACCATCTGATTAAAGGATTCATAAACTTTATCCTCTTTCACGCGCCTATTTTTACAGTCAGTTGATCCTGCCGCTTTGCCTGCGCATAGCCAATAAGCTTTGCCGGCTACAAATTGTCGTCGGAAAGCTCTGCCGCAGTCGGGACAACGAAGCATCTTTGACAGCGGATAGGTAGAATGTCGACTGCACCTGTGAACAGCCCGTTCTTCTTGCAGCTTCTGTGCCGTTTGATATACCTCTCTACTAACGATAGGCGGATTACTGTTTTCCACATAGACCTTTGGAAATTCGCCGTTGTTCCTGCGCTTGCGAAACGGCAGGGTTTCAGTTGTATAACTCTTTTGGAGAATAGCGTCACCCATGTATCTCTCGTTATTCAAAACATATTTAACAGTTGAGCAGTGCCATTTCTGCGTTTCTTTTCTGCGGGGAATGTTTTCTTCATTGAGCAGATTGGCAATCCGTTGCATCCCAATTCCTTGAAGATACAAATTAAATATTCTCCGCACCACATACGCTTCCGATTCGTTGATTTCCAGCTTTCCTTTTACAAGGCTGAATCCATATGCCGGATAGGTGCAATTAAACTCGCCCGATCCTATCCTTTTCTGGTAACTCCAACGCATATTCCCCGATATGGTTTCCGACTCTTGTTGAGCCGCCATACCGGGGAATGCTACAATCATTTCCATATTGATTTTGTCAGTATCAATGCCTTGTTCCTCGAAGTACACGCTCACGCCGATTTCCTTCAGCATTCGCAGTGTGACGAGAAGCTCCCGCGTGTTTCTGGCAAAGCGGGATACAGATTTGACGATGATGCGGTCAATTTTGCCTTTCTTGCAATCACGGATCAATCGGTTTTGCTCATCGCGCTTTTTTATATCCGTGCCTGTCAGCCCTTCATCTGCATAGATGTCTATCAGCTTGTACTGCGGATGCTTCTTTTCATAATCCTTGTAGTACCGAATCTGTGTGGCAAAGGAGTGGAGCTGGTCGGTGGAATCACTTGATACCCGGCAATAGGCTGCCAAGCGAATATCGTTTGTATTTTGCTTTCGTTCAGCAGCAATTTCCGTTATTTGCATTTCTTTCTCCTTTCCGCAGGCTTGCTGCCTGCTTTTATATTACCGCTTGTTCTGCGGCAACTGTGTTACCCTTTGGGTAGCACTAACAATACCACAGAAGTACAAATATATCCAGCGCTAAACTGAAAAATTATCACTTCAGACACAATAAACTTCTACGCCATAAAACTCTGCGCTGATATGCGCGATTTGATCGTATTCTTCTTTGGTAATAAGCTTCATTCTGAGCAGCATTCGAAGCATGCTCACGCTGTAAGCAAAAGATGCGTTATTTAGATCGGTCTGATTCATTGTTTCTTCACCTCATATTATAAACTGTGATGCATTAGCGCAATTTGTTTCGTTATCTTCTAATTCTATTTCTGGCTACTGTATATTTTCTATTTTAGATTAGGAGCAACTGGATTGTTTGCCGTAATAATGCCTATTCCGTATTCATTCAGCTCTTTCAGTATTTCAACTGTTTGGAAAAAGCTGCGGGAAAGGTGAGAAAAAGACGGTGTAATAAGATATGTTGCACCGTTTGCTGGAGGCTCTTGGTGGAGGATATTCACTATAGTATTCTTTGATTTTTCGTTGCCGCCAAGTATAGCCGTTTCTCCAACAATCTTGTATCCCTGATATTCACTCCATTTTCTGAGCTGCACTTTTTGTTCGTCAAGACTTATAACCGGTTGATGTGTTTTTCGGATATACATCCACCCCTTTTTTTCATTCATTTTTAATCCCCCAAATGTTCAAGTCCCAAGCTGATTGCAACTGCGTGGTCAATTCGCTGCATTGTTCTATCATCCATTATCCCAATACAATTGTTAAGACGAGATTTGTCCAGCGTCCTAATCTGCTCAAGCAAAACCATAGAGGTTTTTTCCATACAGTTCGCTGTGAAAATGATATGCGTGGGCAGATGGGTTTTATCCAGCTCACTTGTGATTGCCGCTACAATCGTGGTATTACTGTAGAGATTTCCTTTATCGTTTTGTAGGATAACAACGGGACGGTTGCCGCCTTGCTCACTGCCGATTATTGGAGATAATTCGGCGTAGTAGATTTGCCCTCTTTTGATTTTTTCCATGATATTTTCCTCCATAAGTAAAAGGCGGTTGTTTGCATTCTGGAAACAGCCGCCTTGTATTCGTATCAATCGTTTTGTTCTTTACCGATATTCGATCCTCGCCGCCCCTCGGATACACGGGAACGCATTTTCCGGTCTGTGCAGATGAAAGGCAAAGCCTTTCAGACCTCATGGGAATCTCACCCCTCCGAGGAACTCTCCGAGGCGCCCTCATTGGTTGCGACGGCACGCAAAGCATAGCTTTGCGGTCAAATATGCTTTCGCATATTTGCTCGGTTAGCATTACACTCTGCTTCAACGCTCGACCTGTGACTGGACGCAAGTATCATTGTCCCTCCTGCCTGTCATGACCTTCGGTACGGATGCCCCGCACCGTCTGAGATGATCTCTTGTGGCTTGCCGGTTTCCCGACAGCAGAAGGAAGGTAAAAAATGCGCTGTGCTATTCAGTTTTCAATGATCACCAGAGGCAATAAGAATGCCCCTTCACTCTATTTGCCGTTGAGTGAAGGGGCTGATAACCGCTAAATACTATTTTTTAAAAAATTTTTTAGCTTATCAAGTATTTTTATTTTTCTCTTGTGGATCGCCGGCTGTGTAATACCCATAAGTGCAGCCAATTCCCTTTCCGTTTTATTCTCAAAGAACATTGCAAAGACAAAAGTCTGCTCATCCTTTGACAGCTTGTCCAATGCTTCGTAGAGTGTTTCATAAGAAACTTTGCGGAGTACAAATTCTTCCACTCCTTCGCTGTCATCAGAAAACTGGTAGGCTTGATCGTCCATTAGCCTGTCCAATGAATCCTCACGGCTTGGAACAACAGCGATTCTATCACATCCTTTGATGTGCATCCTCTCTGTTTTTAAATCTATTTCAAAGTAGCGTATTTTTCGATCACCTTTCATATAGGCATCATAAACTTCATCTGTTACTTCAACAGATTTCCCATCTACCCATATTTTCTTATTATCAGCATTCATGCTGCTATCCTCCAATCAATGAATTTGAAAATAATCAAAACGATTGATTGAAGGCGGGTCACGACAACCGATGCCTACCGGTTTTGTAGTAAAAATTTTTATAGTTTGCGCATCATAAAAAAAGCCAAACTTGCTCCTTGAAAAATCACGGGCAAATTTGGCTGTACGATGAAGAATGTAGCACAGAGGCTTGTCCTTTTGCGGCCTTTTCTCCGCACCATTGTTCTTCGCACAATGATGTTGTCTTTTCCTACGGATAGCAGGAAAGACAACCCTAACGATTATGTATTGGTTCGCGTTCAAAAAACATCACTCCAACACACGGCAGCATTGCCACACGGTCAGAGCATTACACGAGGCAATCCTGCTACGTCAAACAAACTATATTTTTTATGTGAACACACATCCGAGGTCGTTCTTCACTAAATGGCAAAACATGTCACCTTTCTTTTTAAATTCGCCGTCAAAAAAATAAAGTTTATATTCTTTACCTTTATTTTTTGTCGAGATAAAAAACAAATAGCGCCCGATTTGCAAAAAGCAAATCGGGCGCTCTAACGCACATATACAGTGATGGTAATAGTATTCTTTTTATATCCTTCATTTTCTAAAACCTTTCAGAAAAACGAATATATCTTTTTCCTATTAAAACCTATGCGCGGACATTTTCATATCTTTTTTGGCTTTTTCATCGGTATATATTTGTATTACCCTTAAATTAATTAGTAGATATTTCTTATAATTAATTACATTATATCGGAAAATACATTAGAAAAATGTTACTTTTTAGAATGATTGGATTATTTTATAAAAGCATGTACTATGAGATCACGTGCTGTACAATCTTAATAAATATTCTAATAGCTTAAATTTTCTTTATGCCGTTAAAGAGTGCCTTAAATTCCGTCGAGTTCTTTATTTCTTCAATTGAATGGGTTTGGTCGTAGATTGTAACTGTTAAGGCTATACTATTACCAAGTAACATACCTGCTTCATATACATCCTCCTCATCATCACTATAGGTCGAACAATAGCCTTTTAGGTTATTATTTTCAAAAGCTTCAATAGGTGCCTCCGTTTCGTAGGTATCTCGCTGATGGTTATGTATCGATTGCTTTATATCCTCATAGATATCTTCGTCGGTAATATCCCAATCGTTTTCATAATTATTGATTTCATAGGTTATCTTAATATCCTTGTCGTCAACAGGTGTAAATATGAAGTATTCTGAGCTTTCCGAGAAAAAATAATAATTTCCCGGCACGGAAATAAGACATCTTCCGCACTCAAAACTAAATACATCCCTAAGTAAATATTGCATTTTTCACCTCATAAATTTATTAGTTTATATTTTTTGTTTTAATTCATCATAAATTCTACACAAATCTTTACGACAGTGCTCACAAACAAACTTTTCTTTTATTTTTATTAGTTTTTGCTTGCTTTCACAAAATGCGCATGAATCCACTAATTTTTTTATAACCATCTCCTCACCAGACAGCTTAATTGTTATCCAATCTTTAGGAGTAAGCTCTAATGCCTTCCGTAGTTCTTTCGGCAGAACTAATCTACCAACATCATCAAGTCGCTTTAAACATTTTAACATTATGTTTTCTCCGTTTTTTATTTATATTATCTTTTGGTTTCGCTTTGTCTACTTCGATTTAGTCTTTTTCAATTCTAATATCTGATAATGTCCTTACTGTCGCCATTGTTGCGCCGAATGCCAATAAACACGATTGATAATTATTTTTAAAAAAACTAATAAAGTCCGCTTGCCGATGCAGGCAAATTTTTGACTTTTTATTATCAAAAATTTTATAACAACGCTTTGTTGGATATAAAAAATCCTTAATTTGATAAAACGAGATATTGTATGACGCACAATACGTTAAATAAAACACCTGATATCCTATTATCGGCATTCGTATGACATATAATATCTAATATGAATGTTATATAATAAGAAGGTGTTGGTATGTATGAAGACCTATTTGCAAAGAGATTAACACAACTGCGTGAAGCGAAAGGTGTCAGCGGTAGAGAAATGTCTTTAGACATAGGGCAAAATTCCAGCTATATAAATAGAATTGAAAATGGAAAAGCTATGCCTTCTATGCAAGGGTTTTTATATATTTGTGAATACCTTAAAGTTACGCCGGAGGAGTTTTTTCGACAAGACATTGAAAATCCAATGCTTCTCAACGAAGTGATAGCAGAACTTAAAACCCTATCGCCAAGTCAACTTAATATTATTCGTGGCATCATCGCTGACATAAAGCAACTTCATAAATAACTTAAAAAGATTCTTTGAAGAACCTTTTTAAGTTATTTATGTTTCATTTTTTCTAATGTTTTCAGTGCTTTTACAAGTGAGTTAGTAAGGCTTTTCATTTTCAATTATAATCCTGTTATCAACAATTGAGAAACTTACCAAAATACAAAAAGCACAACACGCCCGAGTTCATCAACCATTCCACGAATTACTTGTAATACGATTTGAATAATCGCATTACTGCTATTATAGCACGATTTATAATGGTTGTCTACCACTTACAGAAAAAAAATAAAGAATCCGTAAAAAGCGGATTCTTTGTTTTGCATTATTTAAATTCTATTGTTTTAGATAAGTTTTTACCATTGCTTCCACTACGCTGAATATGCGGCTTTGTTCTTTAGGCGGCAAATTTTCGATCATGTCAGAAAGCCGCGAAGCCTTTATTTCATAACCCGAATGCATTACATCACAAAAAAGATCATTGGCGGTGCAATCCAGACAATTCATTATTTTAATTAATAAGTCGATACTGATATTATAAACGCCTCTCTCTAATGCAGACAGATAATTTGGGCTGATATCAATCATTTCAGCGAGGTCATCTTGCGTCAGTCCTTTTCTTTTTCTGAATTCTTGAATGCGTTTTCCAATACTCTTTTCCACCATCTATAATAGCCCCCATACCTTTCGATATTATTAGTATAATCAAATTACAATTATTTATTAAGAAAGTAATTCGATTAGTATAGGAGTATTGCGATTACATATTTTGACAAAATGATATATTTTATATAATTTGTTTTCTTTCTGCTGTAGTTAATCTTACAGTGGGTATAGTTCACTTTCTCCTACCGCTATGACAGGAGGCACCTGTCACCAAATGGGTATAGCCCCCCCTTGGCGACAGGGTAGGGCTTTTTTTATTTCGTCAGTAATTTTGGATTTTGTAAAGTAAACTGCTTTTGCCGCCTTTAGTGCGGTATCGCTGTTCGGTTTTAAGAAGTCCAACTTTTCGCAAATCCTGCAAGGCTCGTCGAACCGTGGACTGCGACAGTTTCAGATCCAACGCTATGGTCGGTATTGCCGGCCAGCATTGTCCGTCCTTATTCGCTCTATCCATGAGATAGATATAAACGGATATCGCACGGTGTGGCAACTCCATGCGGTATAAATAATCAAGCCTGCCCATCGCTTGTCACCTTCGCTTTCTTATCGGCAGGCGCAGGAGCCTCCAGCCGACGGGGCTTCGGTGCTGTTTGTAGAGATGCTCCGCCGTTTCGTTTGCCTTTATCCTGCGACTGCTGTTGATTTTTTTCGCTCATGGGTTGCTCTTGACCGCCCGCGGGAGCGTTCTCTGCTAACGTAGGCGGTTCTAACAGCTCCGGATGGTATTTTCTGATGATGCCATCAATGATTGCCTTTTTCTCTGCGTACTCCACTTTACGGTTTCCCTGATCAGGTACAGCATAGGGATGCTTTTCATCGAACTTGATGCCCCAATTGAAGAACAACTTCAGCTTGACCTTCATGGGATAGAAGCCTGTTTTCATCACCACAAATTGCCCTTTGGGCATGGATTTCAGCTCATCGGCTGTCATCAGCGGACGCTCAATCATTTGTAGGGATTCTGACGGATCATTCCTTGAACGACTGACCGATCCACTCATGACCGTTCTTGAGCCGAGTGCTTTTGACAGAACCTCTGCAGAATTTGACTGAGGGGCAAAGCCACCAAAGATGGTTAGCTGGGTGTTGTCAATGATTATTTCCGAGCCTTCCTTGCCATAGTTTTTTTCAAGCTGCGAGAAGGACTGGATAATTGGCACAATCTGCAATCGCCTTGAACGTGAGGCAGAGAACATCATCTCTGCGCTTTCAATCTTCGGCAGCGTTCCATACTCGTCGCAGAAGAAGATACAGCGTTTTTTCAACTTACCGCCGTTCTCATCCGCAACGGCAAGGATTTCCCGGTAGAGCTGTTGAATGATCAACGAGATCATGAAGAAGGTTGCCGGATTTTCTTCTGGCATAATAATAAACAGCGCCGATTTTTCCTTACAGAACTTTTCCGCATCAATCTCAGTATCGAAGCAGAGGATTTGCTCCAGCTCCGAGTCGAGGAAGGAATTAAGGCGGGACAGTGCCGTACTCATAACGCTTGCCATGCTTTGTTCTGCGGTATTGAGCGCAGCTCCCGCAAACCATTTTGCCTTATGGTCATTCGGCAGTAATTCCATGAGCTGCTGGAACTGATTCTTGCCTTTTTTGCCGGAGGGAGCGAGCAATTCCTGAATAATCTTGAACACCGAGACGATGTGCCGTTGCTCCGGATTGCAGAATTCAGCCACAAGCAGGATCGTTGCGGTCAGCAGTCCTTCGGCGGCGTCATAGAAGTATGCGTTCTGACCAAAACTCGCCGCATCCATGCCGGAGAGGATGATGGTCTTGGAAATAATCTTGGCATACTTCTCACACCGCGCCTTGTAGACGAGCTGGTCGGGATGTGCCTGATACAAGTCCATATACTTGTTGACCAGGTGCAGGAGGTTGTTGCCGTTGCTCCTTGTCGGATTACGCAAATCAATTACCGATACATGATAGCCGTAGTCTTTGGCGATCTGACCGTAGTTTCGCATGATGTCTCCTTTGGTGTCTGTTGAGAGCCAGCTCATGCCGGAGGCGCAGGCATACTCGATGCAGGGATACAGCCAATAGGCGGTTTTGCCGACACCGGCCGCACCGATCATCAGCGCATGGACATCGCCGGTGTCCACCATTGCAGTGGTATTGCCGGTACATCCCACAACAATGCCTTGTGGAAGCTCCTTGCCATCCTCGGTGGTCGGCGTTTTTTCGTTCTGTGCCTGCTTACGCCATCGCTCCGGCGTAAAGGGAATGTGCTGATAAGTCTTTCGTATTTCCGCTTTGTTTGCCCATCGCGCCGTACCGTGCTGGCCGTCGCCGACTGTTTTGGCTTTAATATTATTTAGCGTATAGATATGGGCAAGAAGCGTCACGCCGCCGAGGACAGCAAACATAATAACCCCTACAAACACTAAAGCTGTAACGCCTGACATGGTTCTTCCACCTTCTGTTCTTCTGCCAGATATAGTAAATCCTCATTCCAGTCCTTTCGGTTTGGAATGAGGATTTCGTGTTTTATGCCCTTTTTATAAAGGGCATCGGATATTCGTTTGTTCGCTTTGCATCCTGCCTCGTCATTATCGAGGCAGAGATAGACGGTATCGATTCGAGGATTATCCTTTATCATCTGCCATAGCACATAATCGGACACTCCGCAGCAGGCAGCGTAGCTGTGCTTTTGCCAGTCTTTTAAATGCATGGATATGAAACTGAGCATATCGATGGGCGCTTCGAACAGATATAGCTTGTCGCTTGCTCCACGCCAGTGAAAACTGTACATCGGATCGCAGCTATCAGTATTTCCTTTGAAGGTGCTTGTCTGTCCTGTGCCTCGCAGATGCGCATGACGGGGAACGCCTGCCTGATCCTTCCCGATAAATACCGCATTGTGATATTGTGCCGATTCATAAATCAATCCTTTTTGCACAAATGCATACAGTACATCGCGGTCAATGCCGCGATGGTTTACAAGATAGGCATAGACTCGGCGCATCGTATCGTTCCTATTCGGCAATACAAACGGCTTTCGTTCTTTAACGATAGGCGATGATACGGCGAGTGTGCCTTCGCAGCCGCCGATCAAATATTCCATTGCCTGCGTGTAGGTCTTGCCCATAAAGCGGCGGACGAATGCAATGGCATCGCCGCCTTTCTGTTCATATTGATGAAACCACAGATTTCCCCGGACGGTCACCTTCTGCGATCCGTCACGCCATTCCCATTCCGAACCGGAGCGTTTCAGCGTTTCGCCCTGTCTGCGAAGCAGATCGGCGAGGTCGGTCTGACGCGCTTGTTCTTTCTGCTCGTCTGTAAAATGAATATAGCTTGACATGGTAACTCCTTTCATAAATAAAAAATCCCCTGATTAAGTTTAAACTTAATCAGGGGTAAACAATAGCATTATTCTGTCCTTACAAGTTGCGGCATATCGCTGTGCAGATAATTCATCGCTGCATCGGTGTCTGACGTCCACATCTGTAATTTATCTTTCGGCAGGATCACCGGCATTCGGTGATGCACATCCTTCATGGACTCGTTAGCGGAGGTTGTGAGAATTACATATCTTTGTGTCCCATCATACTCCTTACTAATTCCTGCCATATACAATACCTGTTCACCGGGCAGCCGGAACAGATATTTTTTCTTTTGTGCATTCCATTCATAAAATCCTGTACTCGGTACGATGCATCGGTTTGTGAGAAGGCTTTCTCGAAATGTTTTCTTTTCCCCTGCCGTTTCCACGCGGGCGTTGATGATAACTCCACTGCCCGTAAATTTCGGAAAACCCCATACAAGCGGTTTCGGAGACAAATTCAATTTGTCCGCTGTCAATACAGGCACGGTGTTCGTCGGAAATATCTCGCCTGTCCGAATCGGTCGGTCGGGATATCGCTGATTCACTTCCGCAATGATCTGCCGTATCTCCGTATTATCTTGATCATCAAATAATGAATACCGTCCGCACATAATTATAATCCTGCCTTTCTTTGGATTTGTGCCTCGGCATGAGGTGCAAATCGTGTGTGAAAGAGGTGTGCTCACGCTTCTTGCTGTCATTATCTTTCAGACTTTTGCCTCCACAAACCATTTCGGTTCTTCATAAAATAAATAACTTTGTTTTCCGTTTATCCTGACCGTATACCGTATTCCCATGCCGCCCGCTTTCAGAGAAGCCGCACGGCGCACATCAATCACTCGGTCTATTTCATACACCGTTCCATCCTCCCACAAAAGGGACAGCGGCGTTATCTTTCCTTCGGTATCAAACCTCGCCATAACTTCCACAAAAACTTTTCTTGCCATATGCACACCTCAATACAAATAGTATTCCTTTTTTCGGGTACACTATTCTGTATCAAAGACTTAAAAGGAGAAATAAAATGATTGAGCAGGATACAATAAAGTTGCTTCGTGAATGCGACGCCGGAATTAAAATGGGAATTTCATCCATTGATGATGTTATGAACTATGTTCATGACGATACCCTGCGGAACTATTTGGCGGATTGCAGAAACGAACATGAGAAATTAAACACGGAAATTCAGACACTGCTTGATGAATTTCATGACGAGGGTAAAGAACCAAACCCTATGGCAAAAGGTATGTCATGGATAAAAACAAATGTAAAGCTGGGCATCGACGAGTCGGATAAAACCGTTGCCGATCTGATCACAGACGGATGCAACATGGGCGTAAAATCCCTGAACAGATATCTGAACCAATACGAAGCCGCTGATGAGAAAAGTAAGGATATTGCAAAGCGGCTTATAAATCTGGAAGAAAAACTGGCGATTGATATCCGTAAGTTTCTATAAGAGAAGAAAACCATTGTCTCTTTGTCAGACAATGGTTTTCTTTTAGTTGAGAAGATAAATATAAAAGTTAAGGTATCCTGCAAATGTCACCCACAGTAAATACGGAAGCAAAAGATATCCTGCTGGCTTCGATATTCCGTAAAACAGGATCATGGTTACAAATATAAGAATCCATAAGATCACAAGCCAGATAAAGGAGAACAAATAGGCTTCAAGGTTAAAGAAAATGATAGACCAAAAGAAATTAAAAGCAAGCTGTATTCCGTATACAGTCAGGGCAGCACGGTTCGGTTTTCCCGATGTAAGCACAAGATATGAAGCAATCCCCATCAGAATGTATAAGATCGTCCATACGACCGGAAACAGCCATCCCGGAGGAGAAAGCAGCGGTTTATTTAACGACTGGAAAACTTCCATTCCGCCGCGTGTTAAAAGTGCGGACAAACCGCCGACCGCAAGCGGGAGTACAATACATAAAATCAATTTTTTCCATTGTATTTTCAAAGAATCACCTCACTCAAATGAACTATATGCTGTACTTTTTTCTATATGCATTATCATTTTAAAAAAGACTCTGGGTGAATCACATGGTCGTCTTTAGGATTGAGGGAAGATAACTGTCTATCGGAGAGCAGCAATCCATTCTGAATGGAGAAGTGGCCGAATTGTTTTCGGATATGATCCACGGTACTCTCCAGTGTCTCCTGCCTTTGAATGTTCGAAATCTCCGGAAGCAGTGACAGTTGTTCATTCTCATTCAGCGACAGATTGCAGGCACGGACACTGAGCGAACGCACAGGCTTACCCGATGTGTGATGACGCTTGTACAATTCAAACGATTTATCAAGCAATGCTTTTGCTGTGCGGTTGGGATAGTACAGCTTACCCTGTCTTTCGTAGCTGTGCAGCTCGTTGTCACGCACGCCGATTTGTAAGGTGTTGCAGACAAAGCCGTACTCCCGCATACGTGCGGATACGCTCTCGCACAATACCATAAGTGTAATACGAATATCTTCATCGGTAACAAGATCGCGCGGTGCGGTCGTGCTGTTTCCGATGGATTTAATTAAGGATTTCGCGTCGATATTAGATACCGGAGAAGTATCCAGCCCGTTTGCGAACATCCACAGCATGACTCCGTTTTGCCCGAGCAGACTTTTCAGAAAATTCTGATCCGACTGTGCAAGATCGCCGATCGTCTGAATGCCGTATCGCTTCAATTTGTTATGCGTTGCCCGTCCTACATAGAGAAGATCATTTACAGACAGCGGCCATACAATTTCACGGAAGCGGTCGCTTGTAATAACGGTGGTCGCGTCCGGCTTTTTCATATCGCTGCCGAGCTTGGCAAAAATTTTATTGTAGCTGACTCCGACCGATGCGGTCACGCCAAGCTCAAATTTGATTCTCTCACGCAGTTTGTCCGCGATCGCCTTTCCGTCGCCGAACAGATGCGTGCTGCCGGTTACATCCATCCAGCACTCGTCAAGTCCGTATGACTCCACCTGATCGGTGTATTCGCTGTAAATCTCACGCGCAATCTGCGAGTATTTCATATACAGATCGTAGTGCGGAGGCACAAAAACAATATCCGGACATTTCTGTTTTGCCATCCACAGCGGATTTCCCGTAGCAACACCGCAGGCTTTGGCGGCGTAATTTTTCGCAAGTACAATCCCGTGACGCTCTTCGGGATTGCCGGACACAGCAATAGGCTTTCCTCGCAGGGACGGATTATATAAACACTCTACCGAGGCATAAAAATTATTCAAATCCGAATGCAGTATGATTCTTTCCATAAACCTCTCCAAAATAGCAACGAACAAATGTTTCGTATCTATTATATCGCATATCGCACCTTTATTCTATCGGTAAATCATGGCAAACTATTATGGCTTCAAACCATGCGCCTGCTTCTTCTCATCGATGATTCGTTTCAGCTTGCGGTCGATAGCGCCCGCTTTGTCTTTTCGCTCATCCTCCAGGCGATTCTGTATCGCACGGCTGATCTGACCAAGCAGGCGTAGCGAGCCGAGTGCCGCCGAGTAGTTGCGGTTTGATTTGATACTGTGGAGAAGCTGTGCGGCGTACTGATTGCCGTGTTCGGCGGAGGCTGTGAGGTACGCTATCGCCTTATCATAGTTACGCTCGGTATCTTTTCCGTAGAGATAAATCTTACCGAGCTGATATTCTGCGTAGTCATTTCCGTTCTCTGCAGCGATCTCAAAGTTGTGGATTGCTTTTGGTATATCCTTGACTGCGTCTTCGGTGAGCCGCAGTTTTCCGGCAAGGTAGGCGGCGTAGGGATTCTTCTGCGCAGTTGCCTGTTCAAGATAGGCAATTGCTTTTTCCAAATTTTGTGACATGACTTCGCCTTTGTACAATAGCTTTCCGAGGAGATACTGTGCAGGAGCGAAGCCATCGTCAGCCGATTCGGTAATCAGCTTGATTGCTTCGGGAATATTTTGCAGGAACAGTTCACCGTCAAGCAGAGTCTTGCCGAGCGTATATTTCGCGTATCGGTTGCCCTGTGCCGATGACCGCCGCAGCAAATCCTCCGCGCGGAGAAAGTCCTGTTCCACATCTTCGCCTTTGAGAAGCGTCTTGCCGAGCAGATATTCGGCATACGGATTTTGCTCCGCTGCCGATTCTTCCAGCCAGAGCAGGGCGTAGTCGATATTTTTCACCACCTCATCGCCGCGTAGGAACATCTTGCCGAGACGGTATTTAGAGGCGCCGCAGCCAAGCTTTGCAGACTCAATTAAGAATTCGACGGCAGTATTCGGATCATAGGCTTCGCTGTCTTTATCAAGCAAATATTTGGCTTGTCGATAATACTTCCACATGAGAGGATTCTTTTCTTCGTCTGTCAGTATCGGTTCTGTTTCAATATCACTCGGTTCGGGATCGGGAGCAGGCTGTTCCTCCGCATCTTCTATGGGAATACGGTCGGCGATAATGTTCATCGCTTCCTGTATGACAGCGTTCTTGATCGATTTGAATTCCTTGTTCTGTGATAACGGCGCTCGCTCCGGCAATGCTTCCGTGTAGGTGCGGATGACATTTTCCCGCTGCTCGTACCACAAGTCATAGAGCCTTGCGACTCGTTCATCGGCTGCAAGCTCATCCACGATGCGGTCAATTAAATCTTTGACGTCCGCTTTCAGATAGCCGTACACCTTTTTGCCGGAGCTCTTTGCCAGTCTATCGGCAAGCTCGGTCAGCATGGATTCGAGCTTCGGATTGTCATAGACTCCAGTATTGATCTGCGAGATAATTTCAGCCATAACACTCTGGCTCTGGTCTTTTAGCGTATCCCGATGCTCGCTCTGCTTCTCATAAACACTGATGAAGTCTCCAGCAAAGATGTCTTTCGCAAAGGAAGAACGCAGACTGTTCACTCCTTCTTTGGAGAGATAGCCTTCGCTTTGCTTTGTCGAGTAGACAATCAGATGCACATGGGGATGATGGCTCTCGTTATGGAAAGCGGCAAACCATTTGAGGTTCTGCATAGGGATATGGAGGTTCGTTGATAGAGCTTCGGTCTGCGTCCGCAGCATATCTCGCCACCGTACGCCGGTATTATAGTCAAGTCGCTCCGCATCTTCACGGCGCAGGGAGAGGATTGCCGTCCACACATTGCCTTCATGGAGATTCAGTTCCTTCGACACTTTGGAGAGCTGCACCTGAACGCCGTCGTCCGTAAACAGCCCATGCGATCCAAACCGCTGCGCTCTCGGACGGGTAGCGATGTAGTCGGCGTAGGTTTTTGCGTCCTTCGTTTCGTCCGCGTTGTTTTCAACAGCGCGGGAGATAAACTCGGAGGCATTTTCCATATTTGGCTTTTGTATATAGTCTTCGTATTCGAGCATGGATTTGCAGTCGGGAAAATCTTTGAGCAATTTCTCAATCAGTTTCTTTTGCCGAACAGTTGCCGGAGCATATTTCTTTGAATCGTCAATCTTATCCACGCCTTTACGGGTGGCGATATATTTTGCGTAGCCGCCGACACGCATGCGGTCATTTGGCTTTAAATATTTGAATTTAGTTATCAGCCGTGCCATGAGTTATTCGCTTTGCCAGTCAACAGCATCGTCGAAGGAAAACTGACCGTTCAGTCGTTTCAGTTCTTTCACGCACTCGCCGCGCAGCCGATCCAGCGATTGTTTATCAATCTCATTAGTTGCAGCCACCACATTCATGGTGACTGCAAGCTCTACCGCCAGTTTAAACAGTAGGCGGCTGATGCGGTTGTCACTCTCGACCACAATGCTTTTCATATTTGAGAGGAAAGCGTTAGGCAGATACGAGGTGTCATCGTCTGCGTTGACATGACCGACGTAATACTGAATGGCTCGCTCAATGAATTCCGACTGGCTCTTACATTTGTCTTTTCTGTAGTTGTTCTTGACCAGTTCCAGCGTAGACGGATACGCCCATAGCAGGAACTTTTTCTTGTCCTTCGGTGCAGACATCCTACCACCTCCGTTTCATCTGCAAATATATTGCAACCATTGTCAAACGGCCGTACTTTCGGCGTTTGTCTCGCTTGCAACCCATCTGTTTCATTTTTTCATCTACAGCAACCCACCCTAAAAAATTAGAGGATAAACTGCAAAAAGTCCCTTGCGGTCGGCGTTGCCGTCCGCTGTGAATCGAGAGGTGGGTGCATCGCAACCCACCTCTCTTTCTCCTGCTTGCTTTTCGACCTCGTGTCGAATTTTTCGTCCGAGGTCGAAAAGCACACATCTGCCTTGTGTTATCCGCTTTTACATCTCGATTTCACAGTGGGCGGACACTTGCCTGATACGGCGTTCACATCTGCATGGTGGGTGCTTCGTGCTCACCTTCCTCGCTTGACATCTTTCTTGGAAGGCGGTAGCTGCCATCCTCAAATACACCTTCTGTTTCCATCTCAGTGATCTTATTCAGATCACCGCCACCTGCAAGATACTCTGCGGCCCTCATTATCTCCCACGGATATGGGCAAGCTGGAATGTCAGCAAGACCGATCATCTTGGCGGCAATTTCTGCGCCATGTTTCTCTGCAATGCGATCAAACATAGAAGCAAATTCATCCAGGAACATATCAGCAGTTGCATATTCATTCTCTGGCAATGTGTGCTGACAGCTATCGTAATCTTCCTGTTCCTCTGCCCATTCAATCCATTTCTTAGCAGTCTGTTCGCTGTTTGACTTAATCGCATTGAGACAGTGTATAAATTCTTCCTTTGTCATATTATTACACCTCATATCTGTATGGTCGGAACTCCATCCTCATTTATGTCGTTATCAATGTCCTCCAACTTGGCAAGGCAGACGGAAATATAATCTATCAACAAATCAGTAGTGTCATATTCTAAAGAGATCATATGTTCAAATTCCTGACGATCATTGTTACTCAAGATATTTAAAGTCATATTAGTTTCTATTTGAATAAGGCACTGCAGTTCTGTAGCTTTATCCAAAATGTGTGTCCACCTTGCTATTGACGGTTGTACTGTCATTTGATACCAGCCGTGCCGAATGTGGGTGTATGGAGAATTCTCATCGTCAACGAGTGGCTTTATGAAAGATACTGCATTATTTAATAACGAGTGTACTTCTGGTCTATTTTCTTCAATTCTCGTTTTATTGATATAGGCAACGATTTCTTTATAGGCGTGTGGCTTTCCGTCCGATAGCAATTTCATAAAGCAATTTTGAGCAAACTGTTTTGAGGTAATATATTCTTCGTAGTTTTTCTCCACGGTTATTCTCCTTACTGTATCGCCATGCTGTGATTCTCGTTCTTATCCATGTCGATCTCTTTTCCGGCGAGACTGCCCTCGAAAATCTCGCGGCGGCAATCATCATCCCTGTAATCCGAACGGTACGCCTTGAACGCCGCCACGGAGAAATCGTGGCAGCTGTATGTCTGCCATGCGTTGTCGCTGCTTTCGCATACGCTGACGGCGTCGTTGTCCAGATCAAATTCAATCAGCGCCGTCACGCGCGAATCGGAATTCATGTCCTCACAGATCTCGGCAAACTTTTCTACGGGGATCGGATCGGTTTCAATGAACGCATGCGCAAATGTCTGCGGCTTGGCGCTCAGTTGTTCTCTTGCATAGAGGCGGTAACGGTAGGCCGCCTGCATGGGACTGACAAAATGCTCACTTGTGAAATGATAATTTTCGCCGTTTTCCCTGATGTGGTAAACGGCAAAGCGGTGCTTGCCGTCATATCTCGCTTGCTCTGCAATTTCTTCCCGGTCAATTTGCGCTTCGATATCTGCTCTCCGTTCTCCAGGAACATATTCCAGATAAAGCGCATCAAACGCTTTATGCAGTTCATCCTCGACCGTATTGGCGGTTCGCTGTGCGAGAGCGTCTGCCAATGCTTTGACTCGATACTCGTTCAGATACAGCGTGATGTCAATATCGTTCATATGAGTTTACCTCCGGTTTTGTATCAGTGCCCACGACAGAAGAGAACTTCGGCTTCTTCATTCGCGGCGCATCTGTCTGCGGCGTCATTGCAAGCCATTTGGAATGGTACTCCATTTGTATTAAGAGTCCGGCCATATCTCGTATAGTACGCATTGCCGTAAACGGCACGTTCTCTCTGAACGAATTCGCTCTGATCTATTGGCGCTTCAAAGTGAATCAGCACATAATCGGATGCTTCTCTGACAGATGTGGCGGTTTTTAGCTTGGCAAGGACGGTTGGAAATTTTGTTTCCATCTCGTTCATTAAAAAATTTAGCTGCATATTCAGGTCAGCAATGGAACAGCCCTGTGCGGTTTTATATGCAAGCAGTTTTTCCTTTCGAGCCTGCACCGTCCACTGCGCCAAACCGTATCCGGCGCTGTCAGTGGGGAATCTTGCATATGCGCCACTGTCTACTGCGCTGGTGTAGGATGCATCGGTGTGGCCAAGGCTGCTTTCATAGCTATCCTGAAGATTGTCCGGCTGCAGGCCGCTTTCCGCATACAGATTTCCCATTAATCCCGCCACGCCATAGGGATTGCCGATCTTAGTATAAAGGGCATCCCATATCTTCCTCTCATTAGGCGAGGATGCCATATCGTTTTCGAGGTAAGTGATATACGATATCTTCAGCCAGTGCGTCCAGCCCCGTCCGGCGAGATCCGTTTCCACCACGCCGTACTGTATTCCCATCGCTTCGATGACCTTCCCGCCTCCGATATAAATTCCGATATGACCTTCATACCACACGGCAAGTCCAGGGATTTCTGGGATGGTGTCAACCGTGCCTTTCTCTGAAGCATTTCTATACATGGTATCCGCATCGATATCAGGCATCCCATTTGTCCCATATTCCACCTGATGGGTGTCTGCGTTGAGCCAGCCGTAGCCTTTGATGAGTCCAACACAGTCCGATGTCCTGCCGCCAATCCAATGGCTCTCGATAAAATCCGCATAGCCGCCAACCTCGTCCGGGTACTGCTGGGCTTTGTCTTTGTAGCGGCTCCGTGACAGTACCTCGCCGTAAGTCCCCCATACATAGCCCCATCCGTGGGACTGTGCCTGTCTTGCCCACTCCACAAGGTCGAGATTGTTCTTGATCGATGGATCAATATATCCGGAGGTGTCGATATACACAGCCCGGATGCTGCCCATGACATTCGTGAAATCCCCGGCAGACAGATCCGTTCCGAAAGCGGAGTTGACGGCGTTGATGAGCTGTACGTCCGTTTGATTTTTCGCAAAGCAGTCCACCAGCTTAGAAACAAAATCCGACTGCTCTGTATAATTGGAAAGCGCAAGCACATACAGTACCTGCGCTTCCGTAACTCTTTGATCAGAAAAGCCTGCCGCAGTCATCCCGTCCTCAATGGCGTACATGGTATTCTCCACAAACTGGAGTTTCGCCTGTTCCTCAGCAGATAGGTTCTGCACCACCATCTGCTGGAGTTCATTCGTGTCGATCTCGATACCGCCGTTAAAAATAGAAACAATCGCCACGATAGGCATAATAATTATGATAATAATTCCAAGCACAATACCGCCGATAGTTTTCAGTACCTTCGGATTGGTCAGCAGTGCAACAGCTATTTTTTTGAGCGCCGCACCAACTGTTACACTCATATCAAGCCCTCCTTTCTGCCAAAATAAAAGCCGCAGGCATAAAACCTACGGCTTTTAGTATTTTTATGTGTATTGTGGGAATTGGCTCACCGTCCGCCGGCCTTTCCGAACAATGCCGATTTGTAATCGGGCGCAATGACCTGTAGAAGATACCGTTCGTTACCGCATCGGTACAGGCAGGTGCCGCGCTCCGGATACTTGATCAGCTCGAATTCGCTCGGCTCTACCTGCAAAGCATCCATATACTCCTTCGGGTTGATCTGCCCGGCATTGAACAGGAACTGATGTGTCGGGATGGAGAACAGCGGCTTTGTAAATTCCTTGATGGACGGGATCAAGAAGTCCTCAATGTTCTGCGAAGCCATAATGACTCCTGACTCCTTCTTCCTCGCTCTTTTAGCGGCGTTTCGGATATACTCAATCGCCGTCATGTTGGTAAGGAAGAGATAAAGCTCATCTATTGAAGCCATCGTATTCCCTTTGCCCAGCAGTTCGTTGGACATATACGAAAGGATGTTGAACAGCATAGCGTCTTTAAGTCGCTTATTGGTATCCATTAAGCCCTTTACGCTAAAGCAGAGGAATGCGTCATCGGTGATATTGGTATGCCCGTTAAAATATTTTCTTTCCGCTCCCACACACATGGAGTGGACGCCGAGGCAGACAGCTTGGAGCATTTCCTCTGTGTAGAGGTATTTGCGCTGCTTATCATAGGTCATGAATTCTTCCTCGCACAGCTCATAGAAATCCGACATAATGGGAAAGTCCGATGGTTTCTTCATGCTGTAGTCGGTGCTGTCGGTAATGCCGAACCGCGCGTACAGCTTCATGAGCAAGATTTCGATGGTGTCGATCTGAGCATCAGAAAAATCCTTGTAGCTGCGGAAGAAGTCTTTTAGAAAAGCGATGTGCTGGCTCAGCCTTGTCACCTTTTTGAATGCCGCAGGCGCGTCAGGATCGGTGTCGCCTGTGCCGTCAGACCATGCCTTGGGTTCAAGGGGATTGATGGTGTACTCGCCGGACATAAAATCGATATAACAGCCGCCGAGGTTGGCGGTCAGATCCTCGTACTCCGCTTCGGGATCAAGGCAAATGATGCGTTTGCCCGATTCACGCAGGTTGGTCAGGATCAGCTTCATGAGATAGCTCTTACCCTGACCGCTGTTGCCGAGGATGAGGATACAGCTTGTGGTCTTGTCCTCGCTGCGACGGTCGAAGTCCACGAGGATGTTCGTGCCGTACTTATCCCGACCGATATATAAGCCCTGCGGATCGGTCTTGCCGGAAAAGTTGAAGGGGTACATATTGGCTACTGAGCTTGCGGGCAACACGCGCTCATACTGCGCGCCGAACTGATTCGCGCCCACGGGCAGAACAGAGAGAAATCCTTCTTTCTGCCGTAAGGTCAATCGATCCACTGACATCTTGGAACGGGTAATCTCCATAGCAATCTCCGACTGCAATTCCTTCAGTGCATCCATATCCTTGGCTTTCAGCTCTATGAACACTGAGCAATGGAGCAGCGGCTCTTTGTTTTTTCTGAGGTTGGCGAGCAGCTCCACCACATCTTGTAAATTCCCCTCGGCTTCGATGGTTTCGGTAACGTCATTGCCGCCGGACATGAGCTTATTTTTGCGGGTGGCATTCTGAATGATTTTCCGCTGTTCCATACTTTCCACCAGTCTGTGATAGATGCGGAGTGTCACGCCGGTGCGGTCGGCAAGCTGGGACAAGATCGCCTGTTCTTCGGTAGAGGGCGGGTATTCCCGAATTGCCCACACGCAGCAGTAGCTATCGCCGAGGATATAGTGGTCGGACATGAATTTGACGGTACCAGGCAGAATGCAGTCAAAAAAGTCCTTTGTGCGGATTTCTTCTATCTGTTCCGGCGTGAGTACCTTTGGTTTTCTCGTTAACATTCTATTTCACCGTCCTCATCCACTTCATAAAACTGTTCGCCGTCCGTGTCCGGCATCTGATCGCCGTTCATGCTGGCGCCAAAGTACACAGCAAGGAAGCGCTTGATATCCGCTTTCTTCATGCGCTGTACCTCGAAGCCCTGCTCGGAAATGGTCTTCTCGGCACGGTTGGCCGTCTGAAACACCTGCTCTGGCTTCATATTCTTACACCGCATAAGGAACAGGAATTGTCTGGCAGTCGCCATCTCCGTCTGCAAATGGTCGAGCATTTCCACATCTTTTTTGAGAATCTTCCGTACCTTTGCGTTTTGTTCCTCGTCAAGCCGCGTCTGCAAATAGCTCTTGTTATCGTCAAAGCATTCGCAGGAGTCTGTACAGGAAATTTCGATGTTCGGGATTGCCGACAGCACTATCATCAAATGGCGGATTTTGATCTCGATATTTACGGATGACAGCACCGAGATATTGGTCGGAGATACAAGGAAAAACAAAAGCTCGCCCTTGTTCGTGGCGAGTCCATATTTGGTAAATGTCTTGATCCCGATTAATTCCTGCACGGAGTAACCTTTTCTTTTCTGCTGGTTATCTTTCTGTTTACCCAAACTGCTCACCTCCATTCAAAATATTGCTGAGTGGATATAAAGTAGCGCACCGCATATTTTATAAAATCCAACACGGTAGTATCCTCCAGGCGGATCGTTAAGAATCCGTAGCAGAGTGTTGCCACAGCGGGAATAATCATCCTAAGCTGTACCAGCGCCACCACCGAAAGCAGCGCGACAATGCCAAGAATACAAAAATCCCGCAATCCCCACAGCCACAGATTGGCTGTGGCTTTGAGGTTCTGCGGGTAGAGATAGGTTGTCATTGCATCATTCCTCCCATCGTAATGTCGTTGTTATATTGTTCATACAGTTCTTTGAGCGAGCAGCCATCCTCTACCTGTCGCTCATACCCTCGCCAGATATTTTCTACGAAGATAGTCGGCGTGGTTCGCCGTGATCACGCCGTCATTAATTTCGGCGCTGTTGATGCTGTTATACAACTTGCCCCAAAGACAGTCAAGCAGGGGAGAGTTGTTTTTCAACCCCTCTTTGTATGCGTCCAGATCGTGCTGCAAATTTTCGGGCAGCCCGGTTTCGTATTGTTTTTCCTTACTCTCCATTTTACCTCCATTATTTTGCAGCCCTTGCTGCGCTGCGCGTCAAATTGACTGCCATTGTCGTTGCGTGTACAACACTCATCATGTTGACTCTCACCGAACTGTCCAGCCCGAATTGCTGGGCGATTCGCGGCACTTCATTTGCAGCAAGCATAATACCAAGTCCCAGCAGCATATTTTCCGGGAAAGTCAAAAGTCCAAGGAACAACAGCGTTGTCTGCATAAAAGCGGTAAGACAAATGGCGACCACCTGCTTGCACCATTGGTTGAAGCCGTCCGAATATCCTCTCGGAACGGAGAACATATACAGGCTTCCCACCGCCATCTGAATCAGCAGAATACCGCCTCGCTTGATATTGGCGAAAAATATCTTAATTACGCAATAAGCAAAGGCAACCATACAAAGCAAATTGAGCAGCCCGAATGATACTTGTGAGGATACGGCAAAGCAGCCCTCCCATACAGCAGTACTGGTGCCGGATAATCCGATACTCTGCTGCCCTGACAGGATGCGGGTTAAATCGCCTGCAAAGGTATTCTGCAAGCTGATGCAGAATTTGTACAGTTCTATGGGCAGAATGCCGATCAAGGAACAGGCGAAGAAGCCTTTTAATACATTTAGCGCAGTGGTCTTGATGGTAGCCCTGCCGTTTTGGTATTCTATCGCCGTATCAAAAACAGCGACCACCGTTCCGGCAGTAAAGAGCGCCCATCCTAAAAACGTGAACAGCATAATGGTTGCTTTGATCCAATCGAGCTCAAAGATATCTGCACCCATATCGCCCATCATGGTAAAAAAGTCTGCAACAGCATCATAGATGATATTATAGAACCACTGAAGGATCGTATCAAATATCACATTGGATATTTGTTCTCCGAGCAATTCAAAGGTACCTCCTATGGTATCACCAATCCCCGAAAAAATGTCTCCTAACCAGTCAAACATCGCGTTCACCTCCAATCAGACTGCCCTTTTTGCGGGGCAGCCTTGCTTAACTAATTATAGAATTGTCCAGATATACAGCGGAGCGGTCAACGTGAAAATAAGGCAGGCAAACAGAATTGCCGGGGCAGTAAATTCAAACTGCCCGTGCTTGCGGTAGTCAAAATATGCAGTCCCCAATTTCACAAAAGTCAGGATAGCCAGAATCATATCGATAACTGGAAACACCACGTTATCTACAACGGTTTTGATCTGATCCTGCGCGTCAGTCCATGTGTTCTCTATGGCTCCTGCCACATCGCCAGCGGCAAATGCCGACATGGTGGAAACGGTGAACAAAAGCGCCATCATCATGACGCAGAGGGTGAGGCGTAAGGTTTTCTTTTTCATGGCTTAGTTACCTCCAATTGTTTTCATAACCTCCGACTCCTTGATATGCCGGACTCGGATATTGAGTTTTTTGCAAAAATCGATTTCACTCTGCATCCCTGTGGTGATGGTATCCCCGAAAATCCATAGCTCGTCGCAGAACCACAGAAGGCTCAAGCCTGCCGCCATGCCAAGCTCTCGTTCCTTCGGGATGCAATCATCGAGGCAAAGCGCGTAGAAATGTGACACAACCGGAGCTGTACCGCATAGTAGCGCATATCGAGTATATTGTTTGACTTTTTCAATGTTTCCTTTGACATCACCGCCAAGGGGAGCACAAATATATACTTTTTTCATCATTTGTCATCGTCATCCTTTTTTTGTTTCCAATATATAGCACACAAGGCGATCAGTCCGCCGGCAGCAACAGCGCCAAGTCCAAGCCATAAACCAAGATTGCTGTTAACACCGGTTTGTGGATTGTCAGAAACAGGCGGCGTTGGTGGTATGATTTTCACTGTTTGTCCCTGATCCTCGATATCCGTATGAAAAGCGACCTCTACGCCTTCCCGATAGAGTGTTTCAAAAACAACGATTTCTGTTTCCTTCATAAGACTGCCAGCATCAAATACAAAGGATACTGTAATTTCGCCAGAGGATGCCTGTGGTTTAAAGGTGAAAGAGCTTCGAATTTCCTCACCATTTATCAGCAAAGGTTGATTGACTGTCTTGTCCATGAGTATCCCTTTTAGCATATATTCTTTGTCGGGGGTTAGGTTGAAGTAAGACACAATGTCCTCAATGACCACTCTGCCGTCTGTGGTGATTTCCTTTTCTCTTTCTGCCGTTGCCTGTGTTCCGATTTTGGGAACTTTCACTTTGACGGTCTGACTTTCATCCTCAATATCCGCATGAACGGCAAGTTCTTTGCCGTCTCTATACAGGCGTTCAAACACCACAATGTCGGTATCAGCCTTTATATACTTGGAATCAAAGGTGAATTTAACGATTACCTTTCCTGTGGGTGCTTCGGGAGTGAAGACTGCTATAGAATGGATTTCCTGCCCGTCGATCACAAGCGGTTTGCTTGAAGTTTTATCCATAAGGATGCCCTTCAGCACATATTCCTTGCCAGGAATCAGATGCTTATATGTCACAGTGTCGGTAAGCGTAAAGATTTCAGTAGCACAAATTTCCTTTTCGCCGTCTACTGTAGCAGTCGTACCAATTTCGGGAATGCGGTCGTTGACTACAGTAATTTCAATGATTTCCTCGTTCTCAGAAACAGTTACAGGATATAGTTCCTCATTGGACAGGAATCCTTCTGCGGGGACCAATTCCTTGACGATCCAATTGCTGAAGGGCACATTCTCAAAGATGAAGACGCCGTCCACACTGGATTCTGTCGTAAGGATCGCATTTTCCTCTGTAAACTCGGTCACATCCGCACGGAATAATCCGAACAAAGCTCCTGCGATGGTTTCCTCTGTTTCACGGTCAATTTTTAGTCCCTTAATATTGCCGTAGATGATGTCGTTTTCAATAGCTTCGCCCTTATTTACAGTAATGTTGACCGCTGCCACATTCTGGCCCGCATACTCGAAGGTTACAGGATATTTTTCAGCTGAGAGCATATATTGTTCGTTGGTTGCAACCTCTTTCACATACAACTTGGCACCTACGGGAACATCCGTGATAAAGGCCGCTTTACCGTTCTCATCACAGGATACAATCTCCAGTAGTCCGTCTGCCGGGATCACGCTGCCGTCTGCGGCGGTCAAATCCTCGGCAGCGAACAGTCCGAACTGCACAGAGAGGATTTCGCCATTCATGCCAATCTCAAATTTTTCATCCTGCACCATGATCTTAGCAAGATCAATCTGCACACGCTGGCGCTCGTTATAGAATGCTGTCTCCGTTTCTGTGATTTCAACCTCCTGTCCGGAGTAGGTCAGTTCGACAGAATGCACTTCATCGCTGACAAGCATGCCATCAGGCGCTTTGATTTCCCGCACATCGAATTTTCCGAGATACAGTGGTTCTGTGGTCGCTATCCCTGTGCTGTCAGTCTCAATCATCGCCACAACTTCGCCTTTGCTGTATCGGAGTGTGCCGTCTAAGGTAGAAACATCTTCAGCGGCACTTACTTCATAAACTGCACCTGCAAGCCCCTGCACCGAATACACAGGCTGATAGATTTCGCCCGATTCGACCACAGAGGCGAACACTTCGCCAGTCTTGGTTACGGTAATTGTGCCTTTTTGCGCGATATTGTATTTTTCTACTGTGATAGTTGTCTTGCTGCCGTCTACTGTGAAGGGGACGGGACTTGGGTCAAGAACATATCCGTAACAGGTATTCTGCTCAATGATTTCGTAATTTCCATAAGGGAGCGCTTCAGGCATCATAAGTTTCCCGCTTCTATCGGTATAGTAGATGTCAATATCCACCGGCGTTGGATAGTTGATATGCTGCACGATATACTTTCCAGTATCGGTGTTTCGCACCTTAAAGCCTATACCGGATGCAGGAATCACCTTGCCTGTCTCGATATCCTTTTTCACGATTTCAATGAGCGCTTCAAAGGTGGCATTGTTGATCAGGTAGCGATAGATTTCGCCGTCCTCTTTTACAAACACATCGAAGGGTTCCATCAGCTCGTTGCCCTCCCAGCCTTTTGTTTGTTTGACGGTATAGATGCCGTACGGCAAATCTTTGCTTTCAGCAAATCCAAATTTATCACAGACGAGAATATCTCGCTCGGAATCCTTTGCGGCGTCATAACTGCCGGAGGATTTGAGGAACACCTCAAATTCAGCACCTGCTTCGGGCGTTTCAATCTGCGTTTCGCCGTCATCGCGGTGCTTAATGACAGCTATCTTGCCTTTTTGAACGGTTTCGAGAACATCCAGCGCCGTGCTGTTGTACTCTACTGTATAGAGTTTCGGTTCAGCGCCGATATGCTCGCTGCCGGAAGTTACGAGATATCCTTCGGAGGCTGACAGTTCGCGCAAACTCCAATCAGAATCACAGATATAGAACTTGGTGATGAACTGGCCATTTGTATCGGTGGTATAGGTGTCCACGAGCTGATCGCCCTTAAAAATGCCATAGACAGCCCCGCCGAGAGAAACGTTGCCTTGTGCAGTTCCGGTTTCGGAATCACTTTTGGTGACGGTGATCTGCCATTTCTTGAGGATATTATCAAAGGACTTGTTCGTCACCTTATTCCACTCAATGGCTGCGGCCTGCTTTTCGGGCACGACATAGCGGATCGCCGTATCCATTTCTTCGAGAGTATATCCAGTTCCGATGAGGACATCTTCAAAGGTCGCAACTCCTGTGCTGTCGGCAACGGCGTACTCGTCTACAGCCAATCCGGAGAGCGAGGTTCCGTAGAGGTGGAATTTTGCACCCTCGCTGAGTCCGTCCTCGCTGGTCTTGGTAACCGCGAGATCACCGCGCTTTAACACATTGCTGAAAGTAACAGTTGCCGTCTGACCGCTGACTACAGTAACACGGCGTACTTCCTGTGGCGCGTATTTTTCTTCTGTCAGCTCGGTCACGGTATAGACGCCAGGCGTGAGGTTGTCGATCTGAATCTGTCCGCCGTTTTTCGTTTGCACGATTGTATCTATACCATTGCCTTGTATATGGAACGACACACCATCTACCTTACCGTCCTCAGAAGTTTTTACAATTTTAGCAGAACCATAGGAAACTTTGACCTTTATAAAGCCTGATACTGGGTCAGTGATTGACTGGGTATAACTGACAAGGTCTTGTAACCCTTCGCTGGGTTTATAAATGCCATCGCTCCATACAATCAATCCTTTTCTTGATCCAGTGGTCTTGCTTGCTGTTATGGTTATCGGAGCACTCGGTGCGGAGGACGCAGTCAGCGTCAATTGATTTCCTTTGACACTGCACTTCACATTGGCATTGTCAGCAGAAAAGGTATAATTGCCGAGTACATTGTTGGAATCAGTCAGTGTTGTTGTGTATTCGCTGCCATTCCACTCCAACTCGTAAACTTTCGCTCCCGTACTTCTCGTACAAAAAGAAGGGACTTTGCCATGGCTCTGTACGCTTGCCGCAATGCTGTTATAGTAGCCTAAAATTTTGTTACGGAGAGGATGGGCATCCGAGATACAGTCCAACACCGCATCATACTCACCTGAACTGACATGGTTGAAATCGCTGTCCCGTTCTCCCACAATCGTTTCCCATATGAGCAGTTGTGTCGCAATCACTTCCGCTATGCAATTTGCTTCTTCGGGATTCTGCGATACCCAGTATGGTGATACAGTGCCTGTGTAGCCATACTGCAGAATTCTTCCTATAAAAATCTTAATCATATCCGCGCGAATGGTATGATTGTAATCGGACGGATAGTTGTCCCAAAAGGACTCGTCCTTATTTTGTGTGAATGAATCGCCGGGGCTAAGCGGAGTACCCGGCTCAATACAATAGCAAATATTTCCGGTATAGGAGCCGATGGTGTAAACAGAATACTTCCGCACTTCCGGCGATACCCAGCCATTCATGAAATGGAGTTCTCCGTGTACCCAATTTTCAGGATTTGCATCTCCCGCGCGCGGAAAACCAATCAATAATGCCTGATCTTCTTCTCCGGCGGCAGAGGCGTTTTTCCCCAATCCGGTCAAGGTAGAAAGGCACAATATAAAAGTCAATACTACCGCTATGCTTCTTTTAAAATTCATTTGAGCATATCTCCTTTTTACATAAATAAAAGGCACATCGATTTACGATGTGCCTTTAGGCAAGTTTTATTTTTTGTTTAAGCGTATCCAATAAAGATATCATATTGTTCGTTCCCAAGAGGCTCTGCCCAAATCCACACACATGTGATATCCCCACTCTGTACATAAAAATTGAGTCTGTCTTGAATATCTCGCTCAAGGTAAGTGCATCTTGCATGTGCTCTGATTGGATTATCCCAACAGGATACTGCTTCGCTGTCAAGTTCCAAGCCAATACCTACCGCATAATTTTTGGCGTAGGATACCCAATAGGCTATGTTGAATGCCGATTCTGCAGGCTGCTGAGATTCCGTCTCGGTAGGTTCACTCAGTTTCGTAGGCTCAGTCTCCGGTTCAGTTTGTATAAAAGGTTCAGTCCGCACAGGCGCAGTTGCTTCTGATTCTTTAATCGGCTTCGGCTGTTCCGCAGTTTTTTGAGATTCCTGCATTACAAGTTTTTCACTTTGCTGCGTAGGCATTTCGGATTTTATTTTTTCTGCTGGTTGCTGTGTTTCGGCGGGATCGGATTGAGTAGCGGCTTCTTGTTCGTCGGTCTGTGGGACAGATTCAGCATTTTTAATATCGCTTGTTTCAGTAACCGATGTTGCACCTGCCGATACCGTGCCTTTTGCTTCGCCTTTCGATTCAATCGGCGGTGTGGAAACACATCCTGTAAGGCTTGTTATGAGCAGTAGTCCGAAAAGGATCGCAGATAGTATTTTATTTTTCATAGTTGACACCGTCCTTCACAACACAACAATACCACTAAAATCTCAAAAGTCCAGACCTTTTTTACGAATTTATCAAAAAAGTCACAGACTCGGTTCCATGCTGTTTTCCTTATTCTCTGGTTCGGCTTCTGCTTCGTCTTGCACTTTACTTTGCGCCTGTTCATAGGCAGCAAGCACCTTATCGTTCAACTCATTTCTCGCCTCAGCGGTTACAGCATGAAAGATTTCACTGTATTTTTTATTGCCATTCGAATCCTTGTAGCTGCTCTGCGGCATAGAGACGAATAAGCCTTTCTGCGAATCCAGCACACGGATGCCATGAATGGCGAATGCACCACCAATATTGGCGCTGGCGAAAGCACGGATGTTGCTACCCTCATAATCACAAATCCTGTTTATCCGCACTTGGATAGAGGGAGTGTTCTTTTTCTTTGCCGCTTTAGGCGCAGAGTCTTTCTTGGTTGCTTCCATAAATTACTCCTTCCCTTATTGTATGGTCATGCCGGAGCTTTCATCTTCCTTCGGCTCTTGTTTGTTAGCGAGCTTTGCAGCCGCCCATTCAGGCAGATATTCTTCTTTTAGCACACCGATAATCTCATCACGGAAATAGTGTGTTTTTTCACTGTCCTTGAGAAACTCTCCATATACTTTTCTTCCGATGGCGCCTGGTCTTGCTCCGTTACCGCCGCTGATATAGAACAGCTGATCCTCCGGCGTTTTATATTCATCCTTTAGAAATTCCGGACGAATCACTACAACCTTGCCGGTGTAGTCCTGTTCCGAATCGTTTTCCTCGCAATGAGAGACATCGAACAAGCCGAGTGCCCGCCATTCACAGAGAACTTGCCTCGTAAAAATATCCGTCAATCCCGGATGGGCAGTTACGACAAAATCATGGCGCTGTTTATCATAAGGAATATGAAACCCTCTTGCCCATACTCGGTTAGTCTCTGAATACCGCCTGTCATTGTGAGATAACTGAATCGTATTTGCTAAAACATAGTTGACACGGTTAAATCCGTATTTTTCAATCATCAGCTTCGCACAATCGTTCAAATGCAAGGTGTCATGATCATAAGCTTCTGAGATTGTTTGGCTGATGGCTCTTGCACAGTCGCAATTTTCTTTGTAGCTGTCACGCCACAAGTCACGCTCATTATTATGAATAGCATTATCCAATGACCAACGGTAAAGTGGTTTATGCTCTGCCATTGAGATTACCTTCTTGCTTTTCTGCCCATTTGACTGACAAATGAATGAGTGCCGCACGCTGTTCGGCTTCTGAAAGACCATTGAGAAAATCAAGGAGCGTCATCTCGTCATCGCACCGGACGGGAAAATTCGTTCCTTTACAGTTGTCGCAGATTTTTTCTCGTTTAATGATTACGCTTATACCGTCCGCTGCTTCGGCGAAGGACAGCACATCGTTACAGGAAAAGCCCACTCGTTGGCGTATTTCAAAAGGGATCGTGATGCGGCCCCGTTTGCCTAAGATTCGGTACATGGTATTCATATGTCTACCTCTTCATCATCGCAATTCTCACTACATGGGCAGCCTTCACAATCGCCTGTACAGTCAATCTCGCTCATGGGGCAGTTTACGCAGCTGCCGTCGCAGACAAATTCACCATGAGCGTCCGCATTCTGAATGACAAGACAATTTCCATCTGTGTACATTTCCAAAATGCCATCTGTTATAATACCAGCCTCGGACAGCAGTTCAAGCGGCACGGACAGCAGCGCCATTTCTGTTCTTATCTTCTTATCTTGCATTGAATGATACACTCCTTTAAGATTTTTTCAGTTTCTTTGGGACTCAGCTCATTTTCCATTTCAAAAACTGTGAGCTGCCTTGCATTCTGCTGTTCTCGTTCATAAAAGTCGTAGTTGCCGATGAGCAGCTCGGGAAACTCCTTGCCCACTTCATATTTTTGTACCATGTTGTGAACACGTGTAAATCCGAATTGGTTATAGTTCCGATACAATTCACGGATTTCCGCACAGTCGTTGTAGGATACAAGCCATTTGCCTTTAGCTTCCCCAAGAACATGTTTCAGCCGCAAATGATCATCCCATGTGAAGCCGCACTTGTACACGTACTCACTCTTGAAATATGGGGGATCGCAGTAGATGAAAGCATCGCTGCGGTCGTAGTGCCGGATCAGCATCTCAAAATCCTGATTTTCAACAACAACATTTGCCATTCGTTTTCCAAACTGCTCAATGAGCGAGAACAAATTCGCCACATTAAAGGGCTGGCAGACATAGGATTTACCGCCACTGGAATAGCTGTATCGAATAAGCTTTAAGAACATGACAGCCCGACGCAGGTCGTGATCTTCTTTCGCCTTTCGATACAGTTCACACAACTCGGCAGCCTGCAGTTCAGGGAGCAGAATACTTGTCAGTTCCAGTTCCTGGTGCAGAAATTCGTCGGTAAATTCTTCATGCTTAAAAAAATGCTTCAGCGCCACAAAATCGTCCCTGGCGTTCAGATTTAGGAAGCCGAGTTCTCGAATAAATTCCAGCGGTCTGTCCCGCATACAGCGAAAAAGATTGACAAGGTTTGCATTGTAATCGTTGTATATTTCAAACTTGTCGGGGACAGGCTTGCCTAAGAGGACAGCTCCAGAGCCGCCGAAGGGTTCGATATACCGTCCGTAGCTTACTGGAAATAGCGAATAAAGGATATGCAGGATGGATGTCTTGTTGCCCAGCCAGCTTACAGGGGTCTTGATAGTCATCATCTCCTTTGATTGATAACCGGATCAATCGCCCCGGAAACAAAAAAGACCGATACCAATCGTTTCTCAAAGCGATTAATATCGATCTTGTTAATGAAATTTCGTTCAGTTTGCCTTTGTAGTTTGCGGACTTCCTGTTTATAGCAGTTAATGCGGTTTATCTGCCTACAGCAGAGTAGTGTTTTTTCAGCGCACCCGCCGAGCAACGCCCACACAAGTGGGCAGATGAAACCCCGTCACGTGATCACCATCCCTTCATTTCCCGAAGATCATCTGTGATTATTGCTTTGTTACTCATAGGCGCACCCCTCCGAATCCTTGATTCTGTTCCTCATTTGCAAATTCCTGCGGCGTCATGGTATAACCGAGAAAGTTTGGCTCGTTGTCCTCATCGAATTCAATAAACCCGCTTTCACCGAAGTCGAGTATCTCCTTCATGAGTACGGTACCGCCGTGGTTGACACCGACCTTCGGTTCAATAGAGATAAAGCGGTTGCCGTTATCGCTTTCCCGGAGATTATAGGCGTACAGTCCTTCTGGGATTTCTTCGGGCAGCAGTCTGCCGTTTGCAAACAGTGCCTTTCGGTCAAGAACTTCAATCACATCCAGCTTTTCATCGGTCATATCCTGTAAGGTCAGTTCTGACTCGTCATATGAGATCGGATCATACAGCGAACAGCCTCTTGTGGAGATTATTCCGTAAGGCGTTTCTGTTGCGCCAATCCGTTCGAGCAACCGCTTCCCCCCATTCTGTGCTGACAGGGTATTCAGCCATACGCAGTCAAACTCATTGATCATAAAATTGGACAGATAATCTTTGAAAAAAGAACCAGCGGAATTGGCGTAGGATATTTCATACTCATGCAGGTGTGCTGCAATATCCATTGCATCGGAGACGTTATCCGTCTGCTCGGCAAACAGCGCCGATTTAAATATGATATGATCAAGAGAATCCATCTCCGCTATGCGTTGCGCAAGGGTATTGAGCATATCGAAATCCTGCAAATGTGAAATTGTAAGAAATTGAAGCTGCGGGATGACAGATAAAAACGCGTGGCAGTAAAAATCAGTAATATCTCGCTTGCCATGCGCTTCTTTAAACGCTTTCATTCGCGCTCCCGTTAAAGGTAGGTTAATCCATTCCTGCTGATCATGCGGATCGTCGGTTTCATTCCCGCTGAGACGCAGTCTAAAAATATACTCTGTCGTTTCCATCTTTTCCGGCAGTATTCTGCCATTGTAAGTCTCCGGCAATTCATAATCTCCAACTGCTACATAGAAACCGTCTATGAATATGCCACTGTCATTTCCCCTCTGTATCTTTCCGATCAGATTTTTATCCAGCAAATACCGGGCGTTGTCGGGGACGTCTGCGACATCCTCATGAAGATTGTTTTCGATAACGAACTGACCAAGTTGCTCATCGTTTGCCACATTCGAGGCGATCATTACCTGATCCAGTCCGTAGGTGCAGTTGATAAGGTCTTTTATGCTAACAAATTCACCTTTGGGATTGTCAGGAAGGAAGTGTTGGCTTGCAGCGCGAAACACAAGTTGTTCTTCCTCACTTAGGCTATCCAGTCTTTTTGCGAAAAAGTTCAGCTCGTCAAGTGTCGGAGAACCCATCCGCACGCCCACAAGCGACGGGAAAAGACTGCAGTTCAAAACGGAAGCTTCACGAACTCTGTTTTTTTGCCAAATGCCTCGCAATCTCTGCGAAACATCGTGGATTTCGTAATCCATTGCCGGTAAATCCAGATTGGCATAAAATATGCCGTCTGGTCCGGGATGTTCATTCATTATTTCAACAGTCATTTGTTTTGGCATGATTGTTCATCTCTATTTCTTTAAAAATTTTTTTGATTTTCTGCCCGATAGCAGAAATGACGGGTACGCTAATTGCGTTGCCCGTATCACCTCACATCTTCATACAAAATCCGGCATCCTCGTCTTCATCTTCATCATCCGATTCGTCAAGGGATTCGTCCTCATCTTCGAAGTCATCGGAGTATTCTGTGTCTTCATTCTCGTCAACTCGTTCTTCATCCTTGTTGTCCTCACAACCCGCCTCAAAATCGTCTGTAGCGGTCGTTTCTTCCTCAGCGGTTACTTCCTCGTCCTCTGCCGCAAAGTCTTCACAATCCGCCGATAGGCGCTCACACTCGGCTTGTTCTCGCTCCAGCTCGTCTTCAATCAGACCGAGAATAAACTGCTTCTGCGACATATTGTTGCGCCGCAAATAATCCTTAATTTTCTGAAACAGATCCTCTGGGACCTGAAACGCTACAGTTCTCATGTTTTCCATATTGTTTTGCTCCTTCGTTTGATATTTTGGATGAAGCTCGTTGTACAAAGCCTGCGCAACGAACTCTGCCATTGTCATACTGTGTTCTTCTAAATATTGCCGTACCTCTGCATGAAGTTCAGCGTCAATTTTTACTGTAATGCCTTTCATTTCTTCAGACAATATTCTCACCTCGTTTAATAAAATTTTGAATTGCTCTTATGATGATTTCCTCTGCGGAGAGTTCTATTTCGGAAGCATATATCAGAAGCTGTTCCTACTGCGACTCCGATATCTTAAACGATATTTCCAAAAACACAGTCCTCCTACATTCCCATTATTGGGGAGTTATCTTCATCTATATTTTCATTTTCCTCCGGCGCACGCTCCCGCTCCCATATCCATGAGTAACTGCCGATAGGATAGAGACGCTCAATATTACCGTTTATCAGATAGTCCTCACCCTCGAAACATTCTACCTCTTCGCCCTCAAAGTACTTCATGGTGTAGCTGTCATTCTCGATATCATAGTTCATATCGCCGACACTGCTGTTAATATATTCCATAATTTTATCTGCAGAGGATTTCGGGAACAGCGGACACTCCCACCCGTTCCATTTCCGATCAGTAACATAACCCATAAAGGTTCCTTCATCATCTGGTGTCAGTGCCACCATTTCTCCATTAATGCGAGGCATTTTCGCCTTTTTTTCTTCTGCCAGTTTCTCTTCAGTCAGCCGGCGAAAGGAATCCTCACTGGAGACAAGTTCACTATCCAAAGAGGCGAGGGCTTCTTCTTTTGTTTGAAACATCCTGCTTGGAGATACATGGTACAAATCGTCCCCTCTCCTGACAGTATAATATTTGCCGTCAAAACTCTGCACCTTGAATTCCTGCGTGTATCGCTTTGGGCCACTGGCAACCATAACGCAGATATCCCCGATGTTCCATTCTGTTTTAAAACCTGCCATATTACATCCCTCCTATCTGCATTTCCTGCGCTTTTCAATGCAGTCATCAAGTTCGTCCTCTATGCAGAGAAAATAACTATTGCTGTTGTTCCAGAAGGAAACAAACAGATCGCCTTCTTTTGTATGAATCGGCTGCTGTTCAAAATGCTCCCCGAAGCTGTCAGAGCATTGGCCACGCAGCCATTCCTTGAATTTCTCTGTTTTTTCCTCTGTCAGTTCCTCTTTAAACCGACAGTCGATTCTTCCGTACAGCCTGCTCTTGTATTCCTCCACCTTCCATATAACGGAGACGAGCTTAGCTTTGATGAATTCATCACCGTCATAATACTGCGCCATAGTGTCCTCTGGAAAATTTTTCTCCATTTCAAGCAGTTCGCGGATATCCCATGCGTAGCTTTTGAGAAACCAGTTTCCGACAGGCGCCACACCGCCGTATTCCTGATTATCGAGATTTCCCTCAATAGGACAGAAGAAGGAGATTTTTTCTTGTCCGACCTGCTCGATCATTTCCTTAATGTCACGGAGCAGTTTGCCGATATCATTTTCGAAGTAGAGCTTGACTCGGATATCATCTTCTTCATTATCCATCAATGAAATCCTTTCCAATGGTTTGCTACATCCTACAGACAGAAGTTCCTGACAGATATCGAGGTAAACCCTCGGCAACTCTGTAATCACAGTTTTTCCTTTATATTGAATTATTGCATTAACCATTTACTATTTCTCCATTTTTTATAGTTTCCAGTGCACCAAGCCCGAAGCGCCGGATTGCCATTGCGTTGCAGACGAGGGCAAAAACCTTCGGCGGCACAATCGCACTGTCGGCAAGATCGCTTACAGTCATATGCTTTGTGCCGAGATACAAATCCTTTGCACAGCAAAACAGAGTATAGGCGTTCTCGGCGCTGTTTTTCAGAATTATGCTATCAAAGTAAATTTCGCTTTGCCTGATATGATACTTGGCAGTCATCCACAGCTTGTGATCTGCCGTTAGTAGATAAACGGCGGACAGGAATGCGTAATTCCTTTTGTTATCTTTTCTGACGGCAGCTTCAAACATCGCTTTGTGTTTATCGTTCTTATACATCATGGGGCTCAACTCACTTTCATTCAAATATTGATTCAATCTGCGGAAAAAGGTGGGGCAATTTACAGCCGCTACTGTTTTTAGCATTACCTCGGCAAAAGTAGGCGGAGGGATTTCCGGTATTTGTACAACAATCACGCCGCATCCTCTCGGACTGAAATTGGGAACACTCTGCATGAGTTTCTCCATCTCACGCTGGTAAATATCTTGTGTAAAGTGCATTTTAATTTCCTTTCTTGAAAATAGAAAAAGCCCCAGCTTTTTTCGATTGCAAAAGCTGGGGCGGCTATTGATTATAGATTCAATTGTGGTGAACCATCTTGCTCAAATGTTGGGGGACTGATTTCGAACTGCGGATATCCATATTGCAGCTTTTTCGCAAGGAAATCAAGCTGCCGTTCTTGTTCATGGGTCAGCGTTTCGCAGTTGCCTCTTGCATAATCTACGCATCGGTAAATGTCGGCGGCTTCATCTTCACTAATCACACAGTCTTTGTCGATTAGTCCGGCACGACGGACAGCAAAGGCTTCTTTTACATAGGCGTAATCAGGGGAATAATCGCCGTTTGTGACGTAGCTCTTATCTGCGCTTTGACTCCATGTGGTAAACATGAATCCGTGCTGTTCGCTGTACATTCCAGCAAGAACAGTATCCCGATATTCGGTAAGTTTGCGATACTCGTTGGCATCGGGAATACCCATCGGAGGGGAAGATTTATAGAGGCGAACATATTCACAAATTTCTTTTGCCTGTTTTTGAATGATGAAAAACATATTATCCACTTCATCCGGCATATTCACATCTACCACCCCGCAGATAGAGCCGTTCTTTTTCATCCAGCCGATTTTGATTCCGTTATATGAAAAACTGAGTGTTTCCTCGTTTTCGCTGTAACTGCCATTACAGCCGTACTGGGACAGTTTTCGCATAAGTTCCTGCTGATAGATTGTCATATTAGTAACCTCCTGTTTGATTTTTTGAAAAGCAAAAAGGCGTATGGATTTTTTATTTCCATACGCCTGTGGATTGTATTTGGTTGTTGTTTAGGTACGACTCTCCCCGCAAAGGGAAATTTGCCTTTTTACATCTACGATTTTGTCTTTGAAAAACCGGCCTTTAAAACGGCGAAAACCCCGATAAAATCGGGGTTTTCCGGGACAATATCTTTTTTATTGTCTCTTGATGGTGGGAGCGGGTGGATTCGGACCACCGAAGTCAGTGACAACAGATTTACAGTCTGCCCCCTTTGGCCGCTCGGGAACGCTCCCTGGAGCTGGTGAACGGAGTCGAACCATCAACCTGCTGATTACAAATCAGCTGCTCTGCCATTGAGCCACACCAGCAAATATTTAATCCAATTCCGTGCGCTTTCTTTTGCGCTCTGCTATTATAGCACAAGCTATGCCGCTTGTCAATACCTTTGTTTAATTTTTTGTCATGTGGAATAGCTATACCAAATATTTACATTTTTTGCTTATTGAAGTATAATATGTATATCAAATATGTACTTTTTGCTAATCATTCGCACAACAAAAAAGAATAATAATGAAAAACTAAAATTTTCGCTCCAGCGAACATAAGCTGTTTCTATAAAATTCCCAACATGGAGGCTAAACATGAATCAAACAAACCAAAACCGTTCTCTGTGGATTCTCTGTACAACAGCGGCTATTTTATCCATAGTTGCTTTGGTGATTGCCATATGGAAACCAGCCGCTCATGATAAGCGAAACCATGATACGGTTTCTGGTTCAGTCGTTACGATTGTCACTGGCATTGATCTTGAAAAAGAGATTTTAACTTCTGACGTCGTGATAGGGACTGGCTTCTGTTATCAACCCCATAAAATTATAACAAACTATCATAATATACAAAAAAACAGCGATGCAATTTATCTTATTACCAATGAACAGCAAGCGATCACGGCAAAACTAATTGCAAAAGATGAGATAAGCGATATTGCTTTGCTTGAAATAGAAACCGAGCTTCCTGCTCTCTCCTTTGCCGATTCTGCTCAATGCCAAAAAGGGCAAACCGTTTTCAGCATAGCGACGCCAATCTCGGTATATCTGCAGGGCACCTACGCAGAAGGCTTTATTACCAATTTAGATATCGTCGGGTTTGGCACCCAACGGCTCTTGCAAACTAACATTGACCTTTCCCCCGGTTGTAGTGGCGGGCCGCTTTTGAATGAACATAATCAGGTAATTGGTATGACTACTTTCAAGTCGACTGAATTTGGCGCAGAAGGTCTTGGATTTGCCGTTCCATCCAATCGATTGCAAGAAGTTATTGATCGGTTGGAACAAGGTATTGAAACACCAAACCTGCAAATCACTTTCCAAAATGATATTTATCAAAAATACGGAGTGCCAGGGGCAAAAGGGCTAAGAATCCAAGAGATCAGCGAAGAAAGCCCCGTATTTGAACAATTACAAGAAGGCGATTTATTGATAAAAATTAACAATCAATCGATCACCAATTTGGTTGAATATCATGAAGCTTTGCAAAAAGTTTCAGAAACCTTTGCCATCACCATTGTCAGGGATGCAGAAATCATAGATATCTCTATCGATATGAAATCATAATTCATGATAATCTATGGCAATATGACCATAACTAAATAAATTTTTTACATTTTAAGGAGGTAAACACCATGAAAAGAGCACGTGTACTCTTGATGACAGACGCTTTAGTACTGGGGCTATGCAACGGTATTTGGGCCAATGACGCGGAGGATTCTTCGGTTGCGGCTGATGAAATAACCCGAGAAGAAATCGTAACCGAACGTCCATCCATTACCCGCCGAGAAGCGACCATCAGCATGCTGTTAAACGCAGGCTGGACCATGGAGGAAATTGACGAATGGTACACCGAAGAAGACCTGCAGGAATTAGACGAAAATGCGTTGGCCATTTCTGATTCCGCGTTATACACCGTCAATTATGAGAATCCGGAAACCGAAGAAGTAACATCCGTAGAGCTTTCGCGCCAAGAGTTTGACTATGGCGTCAACCAAACCAAATGCGCTGAAGAAGATCACAACAACACTGAACTGCAAACCCTTTCGTCAAACGGTGTTTTAGAATTGCAGCCCATTTACGACTGGGAAAACATGAATGGCGAAACAAGAAACGACCGCATATACTATGGACAAAGCGGCAACAGCGGCGCTTCCATCTGGAATGCTGATTCCTCTTGCTATTTAAAACAGAATATGGGTATGGTTTGGATGGGCGATGATACCTATCAAATCCAATATCGCTTTGAATGGAAAACGGAGCCATATTATAAACTGACCGATCATTTTGCTGTAGTACCAGCAACAGACCTGGTTGTTCATTCTAATCCACGGGTATTTTTTACACTTAAAGGTTCATTAGATGGAGAAACATATAACATTCTTCCTGATAATCTTTATTCAATTAGTAATCTATCTATGGGACAGGGCAGACAAGTTAAAATTAAGTGGTTTCACGCAGATTCACTTACGATTCCATATTATTTAGGATACCTCAGATATTATGTATCTATAAACAATAAATACACATACAAAGAATTTATTGCTTATGCCCAGTATTATCATGGTAAATTGGGCATTAAACCATCCGCTTCAATTGGCGCTTCCATATCCGGTCCAACAGCCTCTTTTTCAATTAGTCCCAGTTGGTATTATACCACTGAATCTCATCCCATGGAAGTTCGCGCGAAAAACATTTACATGAATTAAAACAATATTTAGGAGAATCGCTATGAATAACTCAAATCGTATTGCTATCGGTTTATTAGCTTTCATTGCAATTATACTTGTTGGTTTTTTTGCGGAAGGCCTAATTGGCGGATACTTGAATTGGCCAGGGACCGGATCAATTTTTGCCATCGCAACTTTAGGTTTCTTCATGATAAGTTCCGATCAACAAAAATAATCTTGCAGGTTCGCGCGAAAAATATTTACATGAACTAAACGATATTTAGGAGAATTTGTATGAACAACAAATCAAGACTCCTTGTCGCCCTGTCATCGGCCATCATTACCATAGTGCTTTCTTTTGTAGCAGAAGTGTATATTGGTGTAAGACTGAATTTGCCGGGGACCGGCGCTATATTTGCCAGCGCAATTATAGGTTTCTTTATCATCTGGTCTAATCAAACAGCCAACGATGATTCTGATAAAAAGAACGAATAACATTTACACAAGCTAATAGGAGGAAACCTATATGAATCTCGGATCTCTAGTTAAAGCCCTCTGGGTTTTCATTGCCGCCCTTTTGATGGGGTGGATTGGCCAGTTGATTCTACCCGGCTCGGCCTCGGTCGTGGCCATCGCCACGGTTGGCGCGATACTCACATTTTTAATCGAACGCAAGCAAACGAACAACAATGATTCTGACAAAATGGAATGAACCTATCATAGGTTCATTCCATTTTCTTTTATGACTACATTTTATTTTTATTGTAAATAAACGGTAAGAGTCATTGACTTCCCTTTATTTCGGATTATAATATGAATAATGTCAAATTTTTAACGGAGGTCATAGAGTGCTAAAATTAATTGACATAAAAAAAGTATATTTGTTTGGCGATCAACGCCAAACCGCGCTGAACGGTGTCAGCGTAACCCTTAGGAAAAATGAATTTGTTTCTATTTTAGGTCCTTCTGGCTGCGGTAAAACCACATTGCTCAACATCATTGGCGGGTTAGACCGATATTCAGAAGGCGATTTAATCATTAAAGGTATTTCTACCAAAGAATATCGGGATGGCGATTGGGATACCTATCGCAACCGCTCCATCGGTTTTGTCTTTCAGAACTATAACCTGATTCCCCACCAGAGCATTTTGGCCAATGTAGAGCTCGCCATGACTCTATCGGGCGTAAAACGGGCCGAACGGCGGGAAAGAGCCAAAGAAGCGCTGCAAAAGGTAGGCCTTGGCGAATACATACACAAAAAGCCCAACCAAATGTCGGGCGGACAAATGCAGCGGGTGGCCATCGCCAGAGCGCTGGTCAACAATCCCGAAATTCTTTTGGCTGACGAGCCCACCGGCGCGCTTGATTCAGAAACCAGCATTCAGATTATGGAGCTGTTAAGCGAAATTGCCAAAGACCGCTTAGTGGTCATGGTCACACACAATCCAGAACTGGCTGAGAAGTATTCCACGCGTATTATCCGGCTCCTTGACGGCCGCATTGTGGACGACAGTGATCCCTATACCGAAGAAGCAGCCACACCGGCCAAAAAAGAAAAGAAAAAAATCAAGAAAAAGCCCATGTCTTTTCTGACAGCCACCAGTCTTTCCCTCAACAATCTGATGACCAAAAAGGCACGCACTTTCTTGACTAGTTTTGCAGGCAGTATCGGCATCATCGGCATTGCACTGATCCTTTCCCTCTCGCATGGTATCAATCTCTATATTAATCAAGTGCAAGAGGATACCCTTTCCACCTATCCGTTGACCATTACCCGAGAGGCCATGGACTATGAAAGCATGTTCAGTCTTGATACTGACCTGTCTGAAGAAACGCATGACAAAGATAAGGTGTATTCCAACAGCAACATGCAGCGCATGATGAATGCTATGATGACCGGCTTTGTCACCAATGATTTAAAAGCGCTGAAAGCTCATTTTGAAGATCCCGCCACAGGTATGGACGCCTATACAACCGATATTAAGTATACCTATGATATCGATTTCGGCATGTACACCAAAGACGAAACCGGCAAAAATGTCAAAATCGATTCAAATGAAATTATGGATTTGATGTATGAGCAATTTGTCGGCATCAAGTACACCGATTACATGGCCAGCATGGGCAATATGGCCAGCATGGCTGACAGTTTTATGTCAATGGACATCTTTTCAGAGATGATTGATAACGAAGACCTGCTGCACTCCCAGTATGATTTAATCTATGGTTCTTGGCCGCAGGCATACAATGAGATGATTTTAGTTGTCAACGAAAACAATGAAATCATGGATTTAGTACTCTATGCCTTAGGACTTCGTGATCGCGAGGAAATTCCCGCCTTTGTGGAAGCCTTCAAGAACGGGGGCGAAATCCCCATTGACTCCATGAGCTTTTCATATGAGGACTTGGTCAACAAGGAATTTAAGCTTGTACTCAATACCAGTTTATACGAAGAAGTCGGCCAAAGCGGCATTTACGAATCCATTATAGAGGATGAGGAAAAGTTAGAAAAAGCGATTGAAGAAGGCGAGACTATCAAAATTACCGGTATTCTGCGCCCTTCTGACAATGCGGTAGCAGCATCAATTCAAACACCGCTTGCTTACACCAAAGACTTTACTGAGTATATTATCAAACAAACCAGTGAAAGCGAAGTAGCGAAAAAACAAATTGACAATCCTACTGTGGATATCTTTACAGGTCTTGCCTTCACCACTGCCGATTCAGAAGAATTGACGATGGAGGATGTCAACGCCTATATCGCTACACTTTCCCCCGAAGAGCAACAACAGTACGGCGTCATCGTCAACTCGATGGATGAAAAAGAAGTGTTAGCTATGTTTACCAAAATGATGCGCACAACCGCCACCTATGACGGCAACCTCAAAAAGTTAGGATTTGTTGATGAAGATACACCGTCCTCAATTGCCATTTACTCAAAGGACTTTGCCTCTAAAGACGCGATTGAAGACATCATTAGCAAATATAACGAGGGAAAAGAGGAAAACGATCAAATTACTTATACCGATTTTATTGGGTTAATGATCTCTTCCATTACCATGATTATCAATATCATCTCTTATGTATTGATTGCCTTTGTTTCCATTTCTCTTATCGTTTCCAGCATTATGATTGGTATCATTACCTATATCTCGGTACTCGAAAGGACCAAAGAAATTGGTATTTTGCGATCAATTGGCGCTTCGAAAAAGGATATCTCTCGTGTGTTCAATGCAGAGACATTGATTGTCGGACTTACGGCTGGTCTGATCGGCATTTTATTCACCGTTCTGCTCTGTCTGCCCATTAATATCATCATCCAATCCCTGTCTGGTATTAGTAACGTAGGCGCGGTTCTACCTTGGCAAGGCGGCCTCATCTTAGTCGCCATCAGCATGCTCTTGACCTTTATTGCCGGACTCATTCCCGCACGATTAGCGGCTAAAAAAGACCCGGTTGTGGCACTGCGTACCGAATAATCGAATGACAAAAACAAAAAAACTGCAAAGTATCTTTGCAGTTTTTTTATTTGCTCGTCTCATCTTTGTTAACTTTAAAAGAATCAGTAAAGCGAGGCATCGCTTTACAAAACACAAAATACAACGCATATCCTAGCAAAGCCCCGATCGTATTGAGAATAATATCATCTATATCAGTCCATCGATCTTGCGGAAGCTGTATAACCTCAATCGCAAGGGAAGATAAAAAACCAATAGCCGTTACCTGCATTAAGCTTTGTCTGTGCCACAGCAGCGGTACAAAGAAGCCAATGGGCGAAAAAATGATAATATTACCAACAATATTCGTAAGCACATACTGCACATCGCCAAGCCGCAGTGAATCTTTCATGACTTTTATAAAATGAAACGGCACTAAGTTTAGCCGTTCTGTCAAAGGGCCAGTCCAAAAAGAAAATAGAACTCCTTTTTCGGCCACAACATACCCAGGAATGAGCGCCTGTGACGCGAGCCCCACAAGTAGCAGCACAAACAAGATAAGCCCAGTTTCATGCCGCCCATTTGTCTGTATACCACGCGCCAATAACCGACGCATGACGGCCCATCGCCATAAAAGAATAATAGGAAGCACCGCCGCCATATAAGGCAACATACTGTAAAAAAAGCGCATAAGCATCTGCTGCCTCCCCCTTCTCTCTTTAAGCTAAAAACATCATCACCAAAGAAGCAAAATGATAAAACACAAAAGCCACCGTATAGGCAACAAGGCACTGAGAAAGCGCAATCAGAATCGCCTTTGAAAATGAACGAAACTCTCTGCGAATCGCCGCAAACGAAGCAGCGCACGGAGTATACAAAAGTGTAAATAAAAGAAATGAGAAAGCAGCAATTTTGTCAGCAAACAAAATGGTCAGGCTCGCATCGCCTGTCAAAACGCTCAGTGTGGAAATAACCGTTTCCTTTGCCGTAAGGCCCGTCACTAAAGCGGTAGCGAGTTCCCAGCGATCAAAGCCAAGCGGCCGGAAAAGCGGGGATAAAAACTTACCTACGCCGGCCAGCATACTATCCCCGGTTTGCGCGACCAGCTGCATATGCACATCAAAGCTTTGCAAAAACCATATGACAATCGAGGCCATAAAAATGACTGTAAACGCTTTCATGATAAAATCTTTGGCTTTTTCCCACATAAGAATCAGCACGCTTTTCATGGAAGGAATGCGATAATTCGGCAATTCCATCACAAACTCAGCCGCTTCTCCTTTATACAAAGTGCGCCTCAATACCGTGGCCGCCACCAAACTAATTAAAATGCCAATCAAATAAATTTCAAACAAGATAAACGCTTTGCCGCCCGCAAAAAAAGCCGCCGAAAACATAGCGTATATCGGTATCTTAGCCGAACAGCTCATATAAGGAATCAGCAGTATCGTCATTTTGCGGTCTCTCTCGCTTGGCAATGTCCGCGTAGACATAACCGCCGGCACCGTACAGCCAAAGCCAATCAGCAAAGGGACAATGCTCTTACCGGAAAGACCGATTTTCCGCATGGGTTTATCCATTACAAAAGCGATGCGGGTCATATAACCGCTGTCCTCGAGCAGAGAAAGAAAGAAAAATAAAATCAGGATAATCGGCAAGAAAGACAGCACACTGCCCACCCCTGAAAAAATACCCTCCATGCACAACGACTGCAAAATTGGATGCACATGCGCGGCCGTCAAAGCCTGGTCGATGGCTGCGCTTAAAAACGCAATGCCTTTTTCCATTGCCGCCTGTCCAATCGGCCCGATGACCGAAAAGGTAAGCCAAAACACCGTCAGTATAATGAGAAAGAAAAGAGGCAGAGCCAGCACACGGTTCATCAGGATACGATCAATCCGTATGCTTCGCTGTTTCTCCTTACTTTGTTTCGCTTTTTGGACGTTTTTGGCACAAACACGCTCAATAAATGCATATCGGTTTTCGGCCAGTGCGGCGTTGCGGTCTAAACCGCATTGACGCTCCATACGGGCCACTGTGGATTCCACCTGCTCAAGCTCTTTTGCGCTAAGATGCAGCGAATCAACAATTTCTTGATCCTGTTCAATAAGCTTGGTCACACAAAAAGATAGGGGCGTGGCCTGCTCTTTTAGCACCGGCTGAATAAAGGACATAATTTCTCTCTTGCACCGCTTAATCGGCTCTGCATCGTACGAAATCGCATGAGGCGCCTGTTTTTGGCCCGCCGTTTCAACCATTGTTTGTGCTAAAAGCGCTATACCCTCATTTTTAGCGGCCGAAATAGGCACGACTGGAACCCCTAACATATCGGCCATTCCTTTTACATCGATTTTGCCGCCATTGCCTGTCACCTCGTCCATCATATTCAGTGCCAGCACGGTGGGAATACCCATCTCCAACACCTGCAACGTTAAATAAAGATTTCTTTCTATATTCGTTGCATCAGCAATATTGATAATACCGTCTGGCTTTTCCTGCAGCAAAAAATGACGGGTGAGGAGTTCCTCACCCGAATAGGGGCGCAGTGAATAAATACCGGGCAAATCCACCACACAGCACTCGGGAAATGCTTTCATCTGCCCTGTTTTGGCATCTACTGTAACACCAGGAAAATTACCCACATGCTGTCTTGCGCCGGTAAGACGATTAAACAGGGTTGTCTTACCGCAATTTTGATTTCCAATCAATGCAATAACCATTAAACCGCCTCAACGATAATATTTTTTGCGTCACTGATTCGAAGCGAAAGCTCATAGCCGCGCAAATCAATTTCAATAGGATCGCCCATAGGGGCAATTCTTCTCACCGTAACAATTGTCTTTGGAATCAACCCCATATCAAGCAGCCGCAGCCGCAAAGCCCCCTTTGCACCAACCGAAAGAATTTTGGCGCTTTGTCCCACTTTCAATTCATTCAATGTCATTGTAAATCTACCTACGTTTTACGCTTTATCCTTTAACCGCTGCAATTCTTCCATAAAGGTATCCGCGTCTTTAAATTCACGATACACAGAGGCAAAACGGACATAAGAAACTTCATCTAAATCGCGCAGCCGGTTCATGACCATAACGCCAATTTCACTGGTAGTCACGCCGTCGGTCAAACGATTTCGTATTTCCTGCTCCACATCGGCCACAAGCGCGTCGATCTGCTCTTTTGTGATCGGCCGTTTATAACAGCTTTTTACCACGCCGGCATAAATTTTGTTTTTATCAAAAAGTTCAGAACTGCCGTCCTTTTTTGTAACCATAACCGGCACCGCATCGAAAATCTCATAGGTAGTAAACCGCCTTTTGCAGCTTAAACATTCTCTTCTTCTCCGGATGGATCCCTCTTCGGTCGGTCTTGAATCAATCACCCGGCTATCAGCAAATCCGCATGCGGGACATTTCATATCGCTCCGTTTCCTTTCTTTTTTACTTTACATTCGGCACCAAAGCCCTAAAGTAAACACTACTATTTATATATACAAATGAATAAGATATTTTATCACAATTTCTGGCTTTTGTAAATAAAAACCTTTATGTAAAAACATATCTTTTGATTGATACGAAAATATTTTTTTGCAGAAGACACCGCAAAGAAAAAACTCCTATCTTTTATTCTAAAAAATAGAAAAAAATATTGTGCTCCGCCAAGTTTTGTGCTAAAATAAACGAGACATGAAGCATGCCTTGCTCAAATGCAAGGGTTATGGCTGCAAAATACATATGAACAAATAAGAAAGGCTCTCTGTCGATTTCTATTTATAATACGACAAGAGAAAGGTAGTCGCATGAAACATGCAGCAGTTATTTTCAATTTAGAGGGAACCCTCCTTGACACCTTAGAGGATCTCACCGCCGTAGTCAACAAAACCCTCAAAGACAAAGGTTATCCGGAAAAGACCCCCGAAGAGATTAAAAAATGCGTAGGCAATAACATGGGCGAGCTGATCAGAGCCGCTGTACCAAAGGGCACCACATGGGAAGAATCATACGACTTAATCGAGCCCTGCTATAAAGCCTATGCCGAATCCAATACCGGCAACAACAAACCATACGACGGCATTATCGAGATGTTAGACGCACTTTGCAAAGAAGACGTTAAGATTGCTATTATTTCCAACAAGCCGGAAGAGACCGCTAAAGAGTTATGCAAACAATTCTTTGGAGACCGCGCTGCAATCGTTATCGGCGAAAAAGAAGATGTGAAAGCATTGCCGGCGCCCGACCTTATCTTTGGTGCCGCCAAAGAAATGGGCGTTTTGCTGAATCATATTGTATTTGTTGGTAATACCAAGGCAGATGTACAGGCTGCGAAAAACGCAGGGGTAGACGGCATTGCTGTTTCTTGGGGCTTTAAAGACAGAACTTATCTTGAGAACCACGCAGCATCTACGATTGCAGACACACCTGCAGAGCTTATTGAACTAATCTAAGTTTCATACCCCGTTTAAACTTTTATTGATATACAAAAAGCGTATTGCAAAATGGCAATACGCTTTTTTGATGATTATAATTATGAATAAAAGGTAAGCGCTACATTTCGGATAATGGTCGCCACCTCTGCTCTGGTCGCCCCGCTTTTTGCGTCAAATACAGGGCGCCCTTGGCTGTCTTTTCCAACGCCGGATATAAGACCCGCGCGCTGGCAAGCATTGATCTTATCAATAGCCCATGAGGAAAACTTTGTCGCATCCGCAAAAACCACATCGGGCCGCACGGCTTTCATGGTTATACCGGCATAATCACAGAACCGCGCAATAATCACACACATTTCTTCTCTTGTTATCGGATCATCCGGTGCAAAAGAAGAAGCGGATTTGCCGTACACAATGCCATATTGACTCGCCCAAGCCACATAACTACAATAATACTCGCCTTGCTTTAAGTCGGTAAACGTTGTTTCCGGCTGCTCCTCCGGCGATATGCCGTAAAGTCTGCCCAACACCGCAACAAACATCCCTCTTGTCATCGACATATCGGGTGAAAAAGCATCCTTGTCTGTTCCGGCAAACAACTTATTGGTGAATGCATAGCAGACAGCATCAGAGTACCATCCGGAGGTATTCACATCCTTGAAAGGATTCTGTACCTTGGCCGTCTCCCTTGTGCGAATCAGGGTCAAACACGTTTTGCAATATACTTCCTCTTGACCGGCTGCCTGGAAAGTTGCCGTCTTAATCGTTTTTACCACACCATCTACATGATCTTCGCGTGGAAGAACTTGTTTGTTGTCTTCAAAATGGCAGCCGCATTCATCACAAATTTCAATAATCGCCCCTTCGGCTGTGCAGGTAGCTGGAATGGTTTCGGTATGGGTTGCGGTATGTTGACAAGGATTCGGCAGAACGGTAAAAGAAGGATACGCAATCACATCGGCAATCGCCATATCAAGCGACTGTCCCTGTGCGTCCACCCAGCCCGCAAACGTATAAACATTTTGTGCGTCGGGCCGTTTCGTTGGCGTCGGACCTTGATATAAAGAACCAACACGTTTTACACCGCTTAATAAATTAGTCCAGCGAATGCCTTGGTTATACGAGCCCTCGTGCCGCTCTAAAACCTGCCCTTCTGCATCCACAAAAACCACATCGTAATCCAGCGTACCATCATAAATGCCTAACAGTTCAAAGCTAACATCCTCATTCGGATTGAGCGGCTGTTCGCCCTTTGTTGCGTCTGGATCAAAGAAAGCTGCCCAAGAAACGCCGCCAAAGCCAAGATTGCCCGTTTGGTTCATGACAATTTTGCTAATGGAAAATGCATATAAACCATCTTCTGTAATCGGATACAAACAGCTGCCATAATAATTTCCAGCGTTGTTGCTATCGCATGATTCCACCACGTCAGACGCCCGGGTCAATGTTCTGAAATGGCCAAGGGTAAGAGGTTTCTTGGCTCCCTTAATTTCAAATATAAACGTAATAGCGGGCGTATCTTTTTTCGTCTGATAAGACTGAACATACCCATTCTCTCCGACCAAAACAAGCGGATCAGCGGTCAGTTTAACCGGGCCGGTAAATCCATCAAAGTGCTCTTTTTCTACATATCCATTTTTGGGAAGACCCGTATAGTTTTTTGACCCCATAGGTTCCATACACACTGTACAAACGCCGGTGAGCGTATTCCCTGACAGGGTATACTGATAGAGATGACCCGGCGATTTGATTAGTTCCGACTCCTCATAGGAACAATGCTGACAAGCCCAATAAGTAATACCGTCGTTTACACACGTAGGCTCCTTCTTCGACTTAACCTGAAGTTCATGCTCGGTCAGTGGAAGAAGCGTTTTCGATAAAAGCGTGTGACACAAACGGCAAGAGACACCAACATAGCCACGCTTGGTACAACTGGATGAAACTGTTTCTGGTTCTTGCGGTTGATGAGACAATGTCGGCAGTATCTTGCGTTCTTCCTGCCCGCAGTCTTTACATTTCCGTACGGCCAAACCAATGGTATGGCAAGAAGCCGGCGTTTGGATGCTGTATTCACCAAAAACATGGTCAGTTATGTTAATTTGGAGCGAGGCGGTTACATAGAGATCGCCGCTTCGTACCTTTAACTGATATCGGCCTGCGTCGGCGGCTTCAGCTGATTCAATGAAAATAGATTCGCTCGTCGAATAAAATATTCCATCTTTAAACCACTGATAAACCGGCTCAGCATCAGCCGGCAGCAGATGCAAAGCCTGCAAATGAATTGCATCGCCTTGGTTGTAGGTAAGCGTCATCATATCGTGACTGACGAAGCCATATCCTAATAAATAAGGTGCGCCTGCTGTCACATCACCGCCGACAGCAACATCGCTGCCAATCTGGCTGAACACATCGCTTGCTGCGGACCCCGCTTTGGCGGCCGCTGTCACTGTAATCGTGCCTAAACGATTCGCCCCTAAATCTTCATTAAAGATACCACCATTGTTAGCAAACTGAATACCCGCTTTCGAAACAGCATAAAAATTACCTTTGCTACCCGCCAACTGCAGATATACATTATAATTTCCTGTCGGCATAGAAGAGGGCAGTGAAAGTGTGAAATCATACCGATAAGTTGTGCAGCTCTTAATGTCAAATGCATTCAACGCCACCCCGCAGGAATATAAAATGCCGTCCCTCTCCAGCAAAATGCGTGCGTCAGGGTGATGAAGCACATTGGCAAACCCCGTATTCTCAATTGCGCCGGATAGTCGCAACGTTTCACCGGCAGCTACGGTTTTACTTAACTTGCTTTCCCGCAGCACAAGACGATATCCTAAATGTGCGGTAATAAAAGTATAGCAGTCAGAACCATAAAATGCAGAGTTATCTGGGAACCAGTCCTTTTCATACTCCTCTGAATAGGTGAATTGATCATAGCCCCACACCTGATTCCCCTGTCCAATCTTATACACATTGCCTCTTATAAAATTGACATGCGTTCGGTACATCTCCGGAATTGCATTTTCCGGCACGCAAGCGCTGTTTGGCAGACGATCGGGCGAATAATCGCTCCCATACTCGCCGCCATAGGTTGCGTGCTCACTTTGTCTCTCTAAAAATTTTAAATCAAGTTCCCGATTGCCCCATGTGCCATAATCATTCGGCGTATTCATATAACCGTCATTAAAATAACTGAGGCGATATTCGAGACTGCCCTCTTCAGTGACCAATGTGGCCAAAGACTCTCGATCTGTATTTAGATAGTTCGCTATATTGGCAGGACTTCTCACCATTAAAATCATAGAAGACGGCGTATTGTTCAGATAGGCGTCAATAATGGCATTCGCATATTCTTTTTCGGTATAATCCGAAGAATGCATCTCGCCCCACGGGCCAATGATACCACACTCTAATCCGAGTATAATATCGCTGTATTCGCTGACCACCTCGCAAAGCTGCCTAATATGCGTTAGAATCATCTCAAAATCGGCCGGTTCACAGCCAACAACGCCGTCCCAATCATACACAAAACGAATCAGACCCGAACCACCGTTTTGCCGTAAATTAGACAGGGTTTTGGAGAATGCGTTCAGCGCGTCCTCTGAGATAGGTTTATCTTCCCCGCCGCAGGGCGGCGTCTTGTCATAACCATATTTACGGTAATAGAGGTCGTTGCCGCCGGAAAACGCTTTCAAATTCACATAATACCAAACGAAGCCAGACTTGTTTTCTACCTTATTGCCTGTTTCTTTCATGGTAATCCAAGAAACGTCAGGATAACCCATATGCGGATTTTTCAGCATTTGGGTAGATTCTGTGTAGTCAAGCCCTGCATCCTGCAATGATTCTTCGGCCGCTATAACAGACGGTGCAGGTAATAGTAAAATTACCGCTGTGAATAGTGCGCACAATCGCTTTTTCATTTCAATGCCTCCAGAATTTGTTTTTTCGAAATACCGCAGGTTTCATAAAGATTTTCGCCAAATGTGCCTTCGCCAAATGAATTGTTAATCGCTAAAATTTCAATATCCACCTTTGTATGCAAGATATTTTTTAAAATCATGCCGGCGCCGCCGTTATATACGCCCTCTTCTAAAAAGACTATTTTTTGACAGCCGGCCGGCAAAATCGCTTCAATTTCCTTTGCGATTTCCGCATAAGGTTTTATTTTTTCTAATAAGATTATGCCAAAATCCATCTCTCTTTTAGCGGCAAGCGCCTCTCTTACTATACTGCCATAAGTAATCACAATCCGGCTTGGCTGCCTGCCTCCAAAATCATAACGCAGCCAGCCATGTTCTGCAAAAGACTCTGCAGATGGATTCGGTCCGTTTGGATAACGAATAGCAGCAAGCTGCCCTCTCTCATAGGCCGCCTGCATACACACGCGTAATTTCTCAAACGTATAAGGGGTATAAATCTCAATCTCTGGAATTGTACTGAGTAATGATACATCATAGATGCCATGGTGCGTTGGTCCATCACCGGGCGATAGCCCTGCCCGATCAATGCATAAAACTAAACCAAGCCGCTGCAAAGCTGCGTCATGCAGGACATTATCATAAGCTCGCTGTAAAAAAGATGAATAGATAGCCACAAACGGTTTAAAATGATTGGCCGCTAATCCGGCGGCAAAAGTGACTGCATGCGGCTCAGCAATCCCTACATCAAAAAAACGATTCGGGAATGTTTCGCGAAATTGATTGAGGCCTGTTCCGTCGCTCATAGCCGCTGTGACGGCGCAAATATCGGTATGAGCTTTGGCCATATCTACGATCGCTTCGCCAAACGCCTTTGAAAAATTAGCGACCGGATTCCTTCCTTTAGGAGGAATACCATGATATTTCTCTGGTTCGCTTTCAGCCGGCTTATAGCCCTTACCTTTTTGAGTTTTAATATGAACCAGCGTGGCCTGCCCCATATATTTGGCCTGGGCTAAGACGCGTTCTACTCGTTCATAATCGTGCCCGTCTACCGGACCTAAATAATAAAGTCCCAATTCTTCAAAGCAATTAGAACCATATAAAATATTTTTGATAATTTTTTTCGTCTTGACGATACGACGAAAAAGCATATGACCAATAAAAGGTATATGCCGCACTGCGTTGGTAATTCTCCGTTTGGTTCTAAAATAGCCTTTGGAGGTACGAATTTTTGAAATCTGATCGGCAAATGTGCCGATATTTTGGGAGATAGACATCTCATTTTCATTCAGCACAATAATCAGATTTAGATCCTTTTCGCAATTGTTAAGCGCCTCATGCACCATACCGCCCGTATAAGCGCCATCGCCTAACACCGCAATCGTATATTGATCGCTGCCTTCTAACCGATCCGCTTGTGCAAAGCCAAGCGCCGCCGACACCGATGTAGATGAATGACCTGCGCCAAATGGATCGTGCGGGCTCTCAGACGGTTTCGTGAAACCCGATAGGCCGCCTGGCTGACGCAGCGTATCAAAAGCCTCCAAGCGTCCAGTCAGCATTTTATGAACATAGCTTTGATGGCCCACGTCAAAAAGGATATGATCCCGCGGCGAGTCAAACACTCTGTGCAAAGCAATGGTTAATTCTACAATCCCCAAATTAGAAGCCAGATGCCCGCCGGTTTTCGTGACATTCTCGCACAAAAAAGACCGAATTTCTACGGCAAGCGCTGAAATCTCTTCTGAAGAAAGCGATTTCAGCGCATCCGGTCTATCGATTAAGGGTAAAATTTTATATTCCATTATAATTTCGTTTTGATTTCACGAATACCTTTTTCAATAATACGCAGCATAAAGGCGCAGCTGATAAAAAACAAAACCACAACAATGCCAAGCACAATGCACAAAATCTGTGACATGATGGCCCCGCGAAAATAAAAATAGGCGGCTACAAAAGACATCACCATAGCAATCATGGAGAGCACCATAGCGGTTACCACCAAAAGCAACGACCATGCCGGTGTTTTTTCCATCGGCTTTTCCGGCTTTGGTGCATTCATGAGCTTTTGCAAATCGGAAAGCGTCATGGTCTGCCGGCTTTTATTTTCTGTCTTCATCGGCATGCTCTGAACCGCTGGTTTTTTCTGAACCGTCTTGCTGCCAGCACTGGCATTTGCCGACTCATGCGGTACGGCTTCTTTCTTCGCTACCGGCGCTGACGGTTTTTCTGTAAACATCTCATTTGTCGTTTGGTCTATTTTTTTATCATTTACATTTTTTTCTTCAGGCATAATATATGTACCTCTCTATGATAAGAATTAGTTACATTATATATAATTTCATGCGCAATGTCAATAACAGTCGAGATTCGTGGGGAGATAGCCTGTCTTGACAAACAGAGCAAAAAAGAGTATCATCAAAATATGGAAAATGAATTACAAAAAAAGATAAAAAGGTCTTTGTCGTTCTCTTTCGCGCACCGCTCTATTCTTCGGGTGCTGCCGGTTCTCGGCATAATAGCGGCAGCGCTTCTCTTAATGCTCCCTCTTTTTTTAGGACCTGAACGCAACGGATATGATTCGCTCTTCCATGTAGCAAATGTTGACAAGCTCTATGAAAATCTTCAAATAAATCCCTTATTTCCGTGTCCGATCGTAAAGGACGTTGGCTATCATTTGGGCTACGGTACTTATTTGTTTTATCCCCCACTTGCTCATTTCATCGCTGCCTACCTCAATTTTATCACGCACGATACGATTGTCAGTATTCAAATTGCTCAATTTTTATTTTTAGCCCTCTCGGGGCTTACGATGTATTTAACATCCTTTCGCATCTCTCACAAGCAAAGCGCCTCTTTTATTTCCGCACTTATCTATATGTTCTTTCCTTATCATATGACTGATATTTACGTGCGAGACGCTTTTTCTGAATGTGCTTTATATGTATTTTTACCCCTGATTGTTTTAGGTCTTTATGAATTGTATTCACCCGCCACAGCCAATGCTCGTTTTCGATTTTATGTCTGCTTTATCATCGGATACTGCGGCGGTATGCTCTCGCACCTAACGCTGATGATTCCTTTCACGGTACTCGTCGTTTTGTTTTTACTGATTCGCATCAAAGATACCATCAAAAAAGAACGTTTGATTCCTCTCATCATTGCAGGGTGTCTGGTTCTTGCTATTACTAGTCCATTTTGGACAAACGTGCTCACCTATAAACTGCACGGCGGCTATTCGGTATTTGAAAATGACACCATGTATCAGGGCATTGAATGGTATGGATTAACTTTTTCGCATTACAGTATTTTGCACCAACGGGACTTAGTGGAAATGAAATATTTTATCCCCATTCCTGTGTTCATCATGCTGCTTGCCACCCTTACCCGCATTCATAAACAAACAAAAACCCACTGGTTGCTTTTGTCTTTTTGTGTCTTAACGTTTGGGCTTACAACCGTTTACTGGCCTTGGGAACATATGCCCTCTCTCATTAAAATGGTTCAGTTCCCCTCTCGTTTTCAAGTCTTTATGTTTGTTTTTTTGGCCCTTTTAGCACCTGTTTGTCTTAGTTGGTGCCGTGGGCGCACGGCGCAAATACTCCCTGTTTTATTCGCAGTACTTTTAACCGTTTCAGGCTTTCAGCATGTTAAAATGCCTAGTTCGACAGTCGATCTGGACCATTTCGATTATAATAACGGTATGGGCTGGCAAAAAGAATATTTGCCGGTATGCGCAAACGAAAATATAGACTATCTTGAAAACAGAGGAGAAGGAATCCTTGTCAAAGATGGCGCAGCCGATATCGTGATTACCGAAAATCAAACGCCCTCACTGCATTTTCAAGTACAAAACTGCGTTTCACCAACGATTGAATTGCCACGCCTATATTATTTGGGCTATACCCTGCGTGACGCAAACGGAAACAAGCTGACGCTCCAACAAAATGAATATGGATTACTACAAGCGAAACTGACCGCCAACGGTGATTACACATTAGCCTATACCGGCACGCTCACAGCAAAAGTCAGCAGAATATGCGCATGGCTCGCCTTGCTCACCCTTTTGGCAATTGGCCTATATACCATAAAAAAACAAAGAAAACTAAATATGATCCACTAAAACGAAATTGATTCCTTCTTGACTGATCGCCAGTTGGCGAGAAAGGCACATGATTATGATGATTAGCATTGTCGTCCCTTGTTATAATGAAGAACAAGCGATTCCTTCATTTTACGATGAGACAACAAAAATCATAGCACAAATTGACGCCGATTTTGAGTTTATTTTTGTAGACGACGGCTCACGTGATCAAACCCTGCCAGTGATCAAATCACTGCCGCCAAAGCTTAGATGCACGGTGCAATACATCTCTTTTTCCAGAAACTTTGGCAAAGAAGCGGCGCTGCTTGCCGGCTTAGAAGCGGCAACCGGCGACTATGTCTGCATTATGGACGTTGATTTGCAAGATCCACCCGAGCTGCTCCTTGACATGTATCGTATTCTATGCGAGGGCGAATATGACTGCGTAGCCACGAAAAGCGTCTCTCGTCATGGCTATTCCCCCCTGCGAAAAGGCTTCACAAAGCTTTATTACGCGCTTATTAATCGTATGTCTAAAACGGAAATTGTCACCGGCGCAAGAGACTTTCGGATGATGACCCGTTCCATGGTCAACGCGATTTTGCAGTTACAAGAACATAACCGGTTTTGCAAAGGTATCTTCAGTTGGGTTGGTTTCAACACCAAATGGCTGACCTTTGAAAACAAATTGCGGGTCCACGGTACAACCAAATGGAATTTTTTCAGCCTCAGCGCTTATGCGATTGAAAGCATGGTCAGCTTTTCTACCATGCCGCTGATGCTCGCCTTTTTCTTTAGTTTTTTGCTGCTCGCCGCTGCTTTTGTTCTATGCATCATTCTGGTTATAAAAGCCATTGGCGGCAGTGCCGTTATGGGGCTTGGCATTTTATGCGCGCTCTTTTTGGTAGGCGGCATTCAAACCGGCTGTCTTGCCATACTAAGTCTCTATTTCTCAAAGGCATATCTTGAAATTAAAAACCGCCCTGTCTATATCATTAAAGAAACCAATATAAACAAAACCCTTACCCCTACGACAGACCAAAAAGAAGCAAGCCATGAAATTATTACATAAATTATATGCCAAATACGGTGAAATGCTCCGCTATCTGTTTGCTGGGGGATTGACCACCGCGGTCTCGATTGGCGCCTACACCTTTTTCACGAGAATTTGTCATATCAACTATTACCTTAGCAATATTGGCGCTTGGATCTTAGCGGTCATCTTTGCATTTGTAATAAACAAATTTTTTGTGTTCAACAGCCGCCAAAAAAAGACAGCTATTATAGCCAAAGAGTTTGCTCAGTTTGTTCTCGCTCGTCTGTTTTCTTTAGGTCTTGAAACCTTTGTATTTTTTATCATGATTGACCTAGCTAATATGAACGATCTTGTTACCAAATTTACAGCGCAAATCGTGGTTATGGCCGCTAATTATTTGTTCAGCAAACTCATTATTTTTCGTTCCACTCGATGAATTAACCAATACAAAAAGGCGCTCTCATAAGAGAGCGCCTTTTGACATTATTGAAGGCAATTCCCCGTGCCGCCTGTTAGCGGCATCGTGCTTCTTGTCAAGCAATGAACTTGAAGTCACGCACGCATCATTACGGCGCCGTGCTGTTTTTAGGCACATAAAGTTCCTCCATGTTGACGCCTTCATGAGTCAGCAGATAAATTTTCTTTTCAATGCCACCGGCATACCCGGTTAAGCTGCCGCCAGCACCCACAACCCGGTGACACGGAATGATGATGGAAATGGGGTTATGTCCCACCGCGCCGCCAACTGCTTGTGCAGACATTTGTTCTTTTCCGATTTTTCCTGCCGCTTTCTTGGCAAGCTCCCCATAGGTGATCGTTTCGCCATAAGGAATTTCACAAAGAATAGCCCACACCGCTTTGCGGAAATCACTTCCTTCCGGGGCAAGCAGCAGCTCGCTAATCGCCGGCTTTTCGCCGGCAAAATAACGGTCAAGCCAAGATTTCGCCTGCACAAGAATGGGCGTTGTGCCATTCTTAGTTTGTTCCCCCTTTAGCGAACCAAAATAATATTTTTGACTCTTCATCCACAATCCCACAAGAGCATTTTCTTTTGCCGCAAGCACAAGCTCTCCAATCGAGGAATCATAAACGCATATGTCAATCATGTTTCTTCTTTCAACCTTCCTCCCATTGATATTTTTTTACATCCACATGCGTATCATTTTTCATCGCAACGCCTTCTTCCTCTAACAGCAAGCGTTGCTCCGGCCATCCCGGTGCAAGACGGCCAGCGTGATTCACCACTCTGTGGCAAGGATAGTTCCCGTAATACTCGGCCATACTTAACACCTTGCCCACCAGTCGGGCGTTTTTCTCTCTGCCAATAAGCTTTGCAATTTGCCCGTAAGTCGCAACCTTGCCCTCTGGAATTTCCTCTACAACGCAGAGGATTTCATAAATCAAGCGCTCATCCATCATGACGCTGTACTACGCTTGGGAAAAAGACAATTGTCCTTGTCAACCACTTCATATGATTTGAACCCAAACCCTTTCTAACACATTTTATTATCACCGTAGACAACACCCATTCGATAACGGCGGATCATCGCCATTGGTTTTGTTTCAAATTATAAGGGATTTTGCATCAATTCGCAATACGCATAATGGCCATCATGGTTGTATGTACCATTATAAAGTCACAATTTTCGTTGCTATCGCATCTCGAAAAGCCGTATCATGTTCTATCAACAGCATGGTGGGCGCAAAAGTTTCGATAAGCTGTTCAATCTGCATACGAGAATAGACGTCAATAAAATTAAGCGGTTCATCCCACACATATAAATGTGCCTTTTCACAAAGACTTTTGGCAATCAAAACTTTTTTCTTTTGCCCGCCTGAAAAATCTTTCATATCTTTTTCAAACTGCACCCGCTCGAAGTCCATTTTTCTAAGAATCGCCTTGAACAGGCTTTCATCAAGGCCATTCTTCTCAGCAAACTCTGTTAAATTACCTGCTAAGTGGGAGGTATCTTGGGGCACATAGGAAATCACTAATCCCGAACCAATGGTAACGGTGCCTGTATGCTCGATGGGATAATCCAACAACAATTTTAACAAGCTGCTTTTTCCGCTGCCATTCTTTCCGTCAATAAAAATACGCTCTCCTGACTGCACTTGAAATGATATGGGCCGACAAATCTGCCGGCCATCATACATGACGGCTACATCTGCATATGATACAAGCAAACTTGTGTGGTACTGTGCCGGGTGAATTTTTAATAAATCCACTGTTTCCGTATTTTTCAGTAAGGTCGATTTTTGCTCAATAGCCTGTTGCTGACGTTTCTCAATTGTCTTTGAGCGTTTCATCATTTTGGCAGATTTGTGACCCACAAATCCTTTGTCTGCCGCGCCAATTTTAGAGGCTTCCACCCGGTCAGACCAGACCTCAGTGCGTTTGGCCGATTTCTGCAGTCGGCTGATATCTTTCTTTAATCTTTCGTTTTGGGACAATTCGGCTTCTTGCTGTCGTTCAAAGTTCGCCATCCACGATGAAAAATTACCGCTCTGCACTTCTATATTGGCTCTGTTTAACGATAGAATATGATCGACACATCCATCTAAAAACCGACGGTCATGCGATACCAAAATAAACCCTTTTTTCTTGCCAAGATATTCTGATACTTTTTTACGGGCATAGGCATCTAAGTGGTTTGTCGGCTCATCAATCAGCAAAAAATGACCTTCGTTCAGAAAAAGAGCCGCAAGCATGACTTTGGTTTGTTCGCCATTTGAAAGCGTTTCAAAGGGTCTCCATAATACATCGGCCTCAACATCAAGGCAAGAGAGTTCCCGCAATATTTCCCACGTTTCAGCCAATGGGCAAATTTCTTGCAACACCTCTTCGGTTTGCCGATTCTTATTCGTAATGGCATATGGAAAGTAATCAAACTTTACACTGCTAAAAATTTTGCCGCTATATTCATATTTGCCAAGTAAAAGATTCAAAAAAGTTGTTTTGCCCTTGCCATTCCTTCCCACAAAACCAAGTCTCCAGTCTGTATCAATCTGAAAACTAACATCGTCAAATATGGTGTCATAACTTGACACATATGAAAAAGTAAGATGTTCTACTTTTATCATAGACATAACAGTATTCTCCTCAATCCACCACAGGCAGGCAGGCAAAATTTGCCGCAATCTCTTCGTCGGTGGGTATATAATCGTTCATGATTCCGTCGTGGAATTTCTCATAAGCAACCATATCAAAATAACCGGTACCGGTAAGACCAAACAAAATCGTCTTTTCCTCACCAGTCTTTTTGCATTTTTCCGCTTCATCAATCGCCGCACGAATGGCGTGACTGCTTTCAGGCGCGGGGAGAATCCCCTCTGCTCTGGCAAATTGCTCAGCCGCCTCGAAAACACGGGTCTGTTTGACCGAAATCGCCTCCATATAACCATCATTATACAGCTGTGAAAGCACCGTATTCATGCCATGATAGCGAAGACCGCCGGCGTGATTTGAAGCCGGCATAAAACCACTGCCCAGTGTATACATCTTCGCAAGCGGGCAAACCATGCCGGTATCACAATAATCGTAAGCGAAGCGCCCTCTTGTCAGGCTAGGACAAGAGGCCGGTTCGACCGCTATCATCCGATAGTCTGCCTCCCCTCGCAGTTTTTCACCCATAAACGGCGCAATCAGGCCACCAAGGTTTGAACCGCCACCAGCGCAGCCTATGATGATATCCGGTTTGATTCCATATTTATCAAGCGCGGCTTTCGTCTCGAGTCCAATGACCGACTGATGCAGCAATACCTGATTCAGCACACTACCCAAAACATAACGATATCCTGGCGTCTCGGTTGCTTTCTCCACCGCTTCTGAAATCGCACAGCCAAGGCTGCCGGTGGTGCCAGGATAGGCCGCTAAAATTTTTCGTCCCACTTCGGTTTCCATCGAGGGTGATGGCGTTACCGACGCACCATAAGTACGCATAACCTCACGGCGAAAGGGCTTCTGTTCGTAGGACCCTTTCACCATATAAACCTTGCAGTCAAGGCCAAAATAGGAACAGGCCATAGACAAAGCGGTACCCCACTGTCCAGCGCCGGTTTCGGTTGTGACCCCTTTTAACCCCTGCTTTTTCGCATAATAGGCTTGCGCAAGCGCCGAATTTAATTTATGGCTGCCGCTTGTATTATTACCCTCAAATTTATAATAGATTTTAGCGGGCGTGCCCAACTGTTTTTCTAAAAAATAAGCCCGCATAAGCGGCGAAGGCCGAAACATTTTATAATAAGTAAGCACCTCTTCGGGAATGGCAAAAAACGGCGTCGTATCGTCTAACTCCTGCGCAATGAGTTCATCGCAAAACACAGGCGCCAGTTCGGCTGCTGTCATCGGCTTTAAGTTATCGGGATTTAACAGGGGCGCCGGTTTGTTTTTCATATCGGCACGCAAATTATACCATGCTTTAGGCATCTCAGCCTCTTCGAGATAGATTTTATAAGGAATTTTTTCGTTTGACATCACCATGTCTCCTTTCTTTTTGAGACAGAATAAAAAAATCCTGTCCCACAACTGACTGCTGGGACAGGAGCAAAATCCTGCGGTGCCACCCGGCTTGACGAACTTTAGTCCGTCCGCTTTGTGCGTACTAAAATACGCTGGCCTTTTTTACAGAGAGCCACACTCTGTCGCACATACTCCAACAAACGGTTTAGCCGCCTTAGTTGTTTCCGATTGCCCTAAAAAGCCCATTCGATTTTATATTTTCTGCTGCCATTCCACCTCCGGCAGCTCTCTGCAAGAAAAGAGACAAAATCTACTCACTCTTTTTTTATAACGGTTTTTTATACTATAGCACAGCGCGCAAACCTTGTCAATCCCTGAAAGCCGCCAATTCACGTTTATATAGACGAAAAACATATGCGTTTCACACAAGCGCAATTTGTTGACAAACCCATCGCATTATTGTATAATATACTTTGTATAAATGTGTTCGAAGCATTATGACTGCCAATGCTAGATAACCAGAATTTTACATAATAAAAATTGAATAAGGAGGTGCAAAAATGCCGAATGTGATCACAATCATCATAGGTATTGTTGGATTCATATTTGCGATTATTATAGGATTTATCCTTGGTATCGCTTACCGTAAAAAAGTTGCCGAAGCCGAAATCGGATCAGCAGAAGAAAAAGCGAAATCCATTTTAGCCGATGCAGAAAAATTAGCTAAAAGCAAGAAAAAAGAAACGCTCTTAGAAGCAAAAGAAGAAATTATCCGTAATCGAAACGAAGCGGAAAAAGAACTCAAAGAAAGACGCAACGAGGTGTCGCGCCTTGAAAAACGGGCTCTCCAACGAGAAGAAGCCATAGAACACAAATATGAGGCCTTTGAGAAAAAAGAAGAAGCACTTGCCAATAAAATGAAAGAAACAGAGGCAAGGCTTGCATCCATTGAAGAGGTAAAACAAGAGCAGTTAAAAAGACTGGAGGAGATTTCCGGCCTGACCGCCGAACAGGCCAAAGCAGACCTGCTAAGCAAAATTGAAGAAGAATTGGAACATGAAACGGCACTGCGCATTACCGAAGCAGAAAATAGTTTTAAAGAAGATGCCGAACAAAAAGCAAGAGAAATTATTTCGGCTACGATTCAGCGCTATGCATCTGAACATGTTTCAGAAGCCACCGTATCGGTTGTCGCGCTGCCAAGCGACGATATGAAGGGACGCATTATTGGCCGCGAGGGGCGCAATATTCGGACCATTGAGCAAATGACTGGCTGTGATTTGATTATCGATGATACGCCAGAGGCCATTACTCTTTCCAGCTTTGATCCGGTTCGCAGAGAGACCGCGCGTATCGCCCTTGAAAAGCTCATTACTGATGGACGCATTCACCCGGCACGCATTGAAGAGACAGTAGAAAAAGCTCGTAAAGAGGTCGAAACCGCGATTAAAAAAGCAGGTGAAAAAGCTACATTCGATACCGGCATCCATGGCATCAATCATGAGTTAATCAAAATTTTAGGTCGATTAAAATATCGGACAAGTTACGGACAAAATGTACTTGATCATTCCATTGAAGTAGCTTTCATCTCTGGTATGTTAGCAGAAGAATTAGGCGTCGACGCGACCATAGCCAAACGCGCCGGACTGCTCCATGATATTGGCAAAGCCATGACGCAGGAAGTAGAAGGAAGTCATGTTCAAATTGGTGTAGACCTTGCTAAAAAATACAGAGAAAGCAAAGAAGTGGTTCATGCCATTGAAGCACACCATGGCGATGTAGAAGCCAAGACGGTTATCGCCCAAATTGTACAGGCCGCTGATGCTATCTCGGCCGCAAGACCTGGCGCCAGACGTGAGAATGTAGAAAATTACATCAAGCGCCTGCAAAAATTAGAAGAAATCGCCACCAGCTTTGAAGGTGTTGAAAAATCATATGCCATTCAGGCCGGGCGCGAAGTGCGAATCATGGTAAAACCAGAACAAATCAGCGATGACAAGATGGTGATTGTTGCCCATGATATTGTGAAAAAGGTAGAAGAAGAACTAAAATACCCCGGCCAAATTAAAATTCATGTCATTCGAGAAAGCCGCGCGATTGATTTTGCTAAGTAATTATTGAAACTTATTGATCAAATTAGGATGATATCTAAAAAAGCCAGCCATCGTGATGGCTGGCTTTTTTCAAGTTTGGAAGCTTAAAGTTTCCAAGCATGCAATTTAAAAACTTGATGCTTTAAGTTTGATGCTTTGAATCTTTTAAATATAGTGTTTTAAAAGTTCGATAGAAAGGAAACAAAGTGAATATACTTGCTATTGGCGACATTGTCTCGCCCGCAGCCATTGCCTATTTAGAAGAACGCCTTTGGACATTCCGCAAAGAAAAACAAATTGATTTTGTCATTGCGAATGCAGAGAACGCCAGTACAGGCAACGGCCTTTTACCAGACGACGCACAAAGAATTTTAGACGCCGGCGCCGATCTGCTCACCGGCGGCAATCATATTTTCCGTAAACACGCTTTATATGCTATGTTAGAGCAAGATAAACGCATCATTCGTCCGGCTAATTTACCCGCCCGCATGCCTGGCTGCGGCTACACGCTTGCTAATGCAGATGGCTATAAAGTGTTAGTCATCAACCTGCTTGGCCGTGTTTTTATGGATCCAGCTGAATGCCCCTTTGACGCCGTTGATGCCATCCTCGCCCGAGAAGAAGGCAACTATGATTTCTCCGCTATAGACATTCACGCAGAATCTACCAGCGAAAAAATCGCTTTAGCGCGCTATTTTGATGGGCGCATAGCTGTTATCTTTGGTACGCATACACATGTCGCTACCGCGGATGAACAAATCTTACCTGGCGGCTCTGGTTATATCACAGATCTTGGTTTTTCAGGCGTGCAGGATTCGATTCTTGGCGTTAAAAGCGATATTATTATCAATCGATACCGCACTCACCTGCCGGCACGTTTTGATTTTGCCACCGGGGCCATATGCATACACGGCGCATTATTTACAATAGATCCAGACCAAGGCCGCTGCAAGGCAGTCGAAAGAATATGCTTTTAATCAACAAGTGCCTTGCTCTATATGAATTAAGTATACGCCCTGCATAGATCGCAGGGCTTTTTATTTAATCGGCAGCTAAAAGCCGCCTTTATTGATTTTTTCCCGCTGCATGTTACCTATTATATAAATAACGGGCGCAGTTGTTTTCCTTTAAGAGCAAATGCAAGCGTCTTTTCAATCATTGAAAAATCCGCAACCAGTGAATACGGCTTTTTTTCCGGATCATCCTGACAAAGGGGCACAAAATAAACGCTCTTTTTCTCAGTCAGAGCCGCTATATTTTTTAAATTTGCACCGAGCGAATCATTGGACGCCAAACAGATAATCAGTGGACGGCTGGTACGCAAATGTGCTTTAGCCGCCATCGTGACAGGCGTATCGGTAATACCATTTGCAATTTTAGCAAGAGTATTTCCAGTACAAGGCGCAATAATAAAAGCCTCCATCGGCGTTTTAGGGCCTAATGGCTCTGCTTCTACAATACTCATGACCGCTTTTTTACCGCTAATCTCCTCTGTTTGTTGGATCAGATCCTGTGCTTTGCCAAAACGCGTATCAAGTGTTGCCGCGTTGAAGCTGAGAACTGGCAGCATATCATATTTACCAGCCAGCGTTTTAAGAATCTCTATACTCTTAGCGTGCGTACAGAATGACCCGCAAATTCCATAACCTATCATATTCCACACCCCGCTTCCTTTAAAAGTCCTGCCGCACTCTGGGCTAAAATAGCGCCTGCTTTCTCGGGAAATACCCGGGCAGGCAGTGAAGGCGCTGTCAGCGCGGTAATCTCATATTCTTTAGCGGCATCAAAGTCAGTGCCAAAAGGCGCAGAAGCAAGATCAATAATAGCAGCATTTTTCTTCATACAGGCAATATGCGTTTTTGTCAGAATGCGCGTGGGCACTGTATTCATAATGACATCAAATTCTGCTGTGCTAAGCTTATCAAATGGCATAGCAACATAGCCAAGTGCCTCAATCCACGCAAGATCAGTATCCTTGCGCGCGCTGACCGTCACGGCAGCACCAGCCCCGCGAAGCCTGTTGGCCAAAGCCTTTCCCGTACGGCCAAACCCGCAGACAAGCACCTTGGAATTGCAAAGCTGTATCCCCAAATCAACGGGGACCATAGCCATTGTCCCATCAGCCGTCAACGCCGCGTTTCTGATTTTCACGGTCTCTTGGTCGTAATAATCAAACAGGCGAATGCCGTTTTTCATAGCCAGACAATACGCATTTAGATCAAGCCGCCCGCCTAAAACCACAAAGCGCTTTTCAAGCGACCCAAACAGCTCTTCAAGGGAAATATCGGTATCCTTCACCGTTTTTCCATCCAAGGTATACGGCATAGGAAGCACCACTGCAAGCGCATTTTTTCGTTCATCAAGCGCTACGATTTGATAACCCATCGCTTGCAAAGCAGCTTTCATTGCCTGTGAACGCCTATCAGCACCAGCGGCAGCAATTATTTTTTCCCTTTCCATTATCATTTGTTTTCCTTTAACTGTATTTGGAGAGACTCTCCAATACATAATATGTTTACGTTTTTGCTCTTGCCAACCAAGAGGCCTCTATGATAAAATAACCAAAATGAAAGGACAAAACAAAAATATGATCATTCCCTTTTCAGATACAGCAAAAGCAGCCTCAAAATCATTAAAAAGCGCTAAAAACATTTCTTGGCAAAGAAAAGTTTTTCATCTTTACAAAAGCATGCTCCTCCTATGTGCTGTCTGTTTGTGCATAATGCTATGCGCATGCGCACAATCCCCAAAGCCATTTGGCATGTACCAAAACGGGCCATTTACCGTTGAGTTTGCTTACTCGAAGACCTTTTTAACCAATAGTGATCTGCCCGTTAGCACGGCAAAAGAAGAGGAAAACGCAAACATGATAGAGGGGTGGTATACAATGGAAGAAGATAAAATCATTTGTCAATACACCCAAACAAAAGACGATAAGTCCATCAAATACAATCTCACTTTTTCTTATGACAAAGCGAATGATTCCCTCACGCTTATCGAGGCACATCTGCCTGAGCAACACGGTGATAACAACTATATATGGTCGGTAAATACCTCGCAAGGTGTATATAAAAAAATAAAATAAAGACAATAAAGGAGCAACCACATGACAAAGAAAATACTCTGTCTTTCGCTGTTAGCTGTCTTGCTTTTTACAGCGATAAGCTGCGGCAAAAAACAGGATAACTCCAAGGGAGAAAATCTTCTTTCAGGCATGCATCATGCTAAAATTGAAATTGAAAATTATGGTGTGATCGAGTTGGAACTGGACGCCGATACCGCTCCGATTACGGTTACCAACTTTGTAAATCTTGCAAAAGACGGATTTTATGATCGCCTCACCTTTCACCGTATTATACCCGGATTTATGATACAAGGCGGCGATCCGCAAGGCAATGGTCTAGGCGGCAGCGGAACAAACATCACGGGTGAATTTCAAGCCAACGGCATTGAAAATAAAATTACACATGTTAGAGGCGTGATTTCGATGGCACGCTCTCAAAAAATGGATAGCGCCTCCAGTCAATTTTTTATTGTCCACCAAGATTCACCTCATTTAGATGGAAAATATGCGGCCTTTGGTCGTGTAACCGCTGGTATGGAGGTCGTAGATGCGATCTGTGCTAACACAAAAATAGAAAACGATGACGGTACGGTGCTTGCAGCCAATCAGCCCATCATTCAATCAATCACGATTATCGATTAACATGATAGCTTTGTAAACCATATCATAAGCACAAAAAGAGATTACAGATGGAAAAAGCAGAAATCATCATTCGAAAAGCCAATGAAAAAGACATTCCGCAGTTAAACCGATTGTTACGCCAAGTGTTAATGGTGCACCACAAGGGTCGGCCTGATTTATTTCGGGCAGGTAGCAAGAAATTCACCGACGAGCAGCTGCAAACCATGCTGCTTGACCCTAACACGCCTGTCTTTGTAGCTGTAGACGCTCGCGCACTTGTTGTGGGTTATGTTTTCTGCCAGTTTCAGCGACATGACCATGATTCGGTCTTAACCGATATCAAAACCTTGTATATTGAAGACCTATGCGTTGACGAAACCAAACGGGGGAGCCAAATCGGTAAAACGCTCCTTTCGTATGTCTCTTCGTTTGCCAAAAACAATGGCTGCTATAACATTGCGCTGAACGTATGGACTTGCAACCAAGGCGCTCTTGCTTTTTATGAAAAATGCGGGCTTGTTCCTCAAAAAATAGGGCTTGAGAAAATTCTTTGATCTTGATAAACGATATAGGAAGCGACAAAAAAGCGGACTGACATCAGTCCGCTTTTTATGTAAATTTTATTTTTTATTAAACCGCTATACCCTTTACTTATGCTTCAGTAGAGGGTGTATCGTTTGCCGTGTCAGAGGTGTCTTCACCCGCATTAGCCGGCTCACTTGCTTCTGTCTTGACCGATGCCTGCGCGGTTGTCGAAATCGTTTCGTTCGCAGCGCTCTCTTGGTCGACATCTTTCAGCATCAGATAGAACAAAATACAAACCGCACAAGCGCATCCTTCTGCAATAAAGGTCGTCATATGACTAAATGAACGAATAGCGTTAATCCCACTCCAAACGGTGAGTACTAAAAGCCAGTTTTTAACAACGTTTAACTTTGGCAAATCAACACGGCCTGTTGCCACCGTCTGATCAAATCCGTCTGTAAACTTGCTCAAATTACCAACCCAGAATATATTGATTAATACATAAGCACCTGCGACTATCAAAATAGCAAAAGCAACAATGGCCACAGCAACGCCCGAAACGCTGGTTGCAAAGGCAAGATCATAAGAACTTACCGAATCTTCCAAAGAAGCCAAAACGGTTGACACAACAGGGAAAGCTACAATGCAAAGCAAAAACAAGAGGCCTAATAAGCCAACGAGAACCCAGTTGACAATCCACTGTGCTTTTACTGACCCTTTAATCAGTTTAGAAGCGCTGCGACCGTTTTGCAAAGAACCTTTGCTTACTGCCATATACAGCATCCATGCGCCAATTGTATACAAAATGCCAAAAATGTTAAACGGGAAAAAGTGATTGGAAATCAGCTCAAGCGCATTTGAAACTGTCAGCAAGATGGCCGCCGTCAAAAACAACGGCGATTTGATTTTTGTCTCGATTGTTTGAATAGACATGTCAATCTCCTTAAAATTAATTTATAATAAACGAAGCGACCCAAAATCGTTTACATCCTAAAAAACTTTCGCTTTGCACACACGCACGCAAAAACACAGTAAACTTTCCAAAACGTAAACATTCCGAACAGTTCGTTTTTAACGAAACCCTTAACAAGAAATGACTCTTTTCTCTAATAAACGTATTAAATCACATCATAATCTATGCAATCGCTTGCCTTTATGATACTGTCTGCACCTTTAATAAATTGGTTGTACCGGGCATGTCAAGCGGAATACCAGCCGTAATCACGACAGTATCGCCTGGCTGTACAATATCAATTTGTTTAGCACAATCAATCGCATGTAAAAATAATTTATCGGTATTATTTTGGTGTTTTGCCATAACCGGATGCACCCCCCAACTCATAGAAAGTTGGTGATAGGTTTTAGTTTCAGGCGTCGATGCCACGATAGCCTGATCCGGCCGAAATTTCGACACACGTCTTGCCGTATGGCCCGAGGAAGTCAGCGCAATAATCGCTGCGGCCTTTAAATCCTTTGCCGTTGTACAGGCGGCATCACAGATTGCATTGGTTGTCTCGTTCTGTAAAACGTCATAACGGAACCCATGATATGCATCCAACTCTCTGGCATCTTTTTCTGCCTGCCGTGCAATCTTGGCCATCACCTCGACCACCCGCGGTGGATTCACACCCATCGCTGTCTCGCCCGAAAGCATGACGGCGCTGGTTCCATCAAACACAGCGTTGGCAACGTCGGTAATCTCGGCTCTGGTTGGTGTATGGCTGGTGACCATACTCTCTAACATTTGTGTTGCCGTAATCGCGATTTTACCAGCGCGGCAGCACTTACGAATAAAGTCCTTTTGGATACCAGGCAGCTTTTCAAACTCGACCTCGACTCCCATATCGCCTCGGGCGACCATGATGCCGTCTGAATAATCCAAAATCTCTAAAAAGTTTTCAACACCTTCGTTATTTTCAATCTTGGAAATAATCTTGATTGCATGGCCTCCATTATAATCCAAGAACTTACGCAGCGCAATCACATCTTCTTTAGAACGAACGAATGAAGCGGCGATAAAATCAACATCCTGCTCAATACCAAAAAGCAAGTCTTTTTCATCTTTTTCAGAAAGATATGGCATATCTAAATGAATATAGGGGATGTTGATACTTTTGCGCGCGCCAAGCATACCGCCCTCTTTGACTATGCAATAGATATTGGAAGCGTCGGTATGGTCAACCACCAATTCCATTTTTCCATCGTCTAAAAGAATACTATTGCCTGATGCCAACTGACTGGGCAGATTTTCATAAGAAACGCTCACCCGACTGCTATCTCCCTCTATATCCTCCGTCGTTAGGATAAAGGGTTCTCCCTCTGTCAGTTTCACTGCCTCTTTTAAACGGCCGGTTCTGATTTCCGGCCCGCCTGTATCTAACATAACAGCCGCCGGCACTTTGAGTTTATCGCGCACCTTTCTGAATTTCTTAATCATTTCGGCATGTTCTTCATGAGTACCGTGTGAAAAATTGAGCCGCGCTACGTTCATACCGGCCCGCAGCATTTGCTCTAATACTTTTTCCTTGCCTGAAGCAGGTCCTAATGTACAAATAATTTTGGTTTTTCTCATTCGTGCTCGCTCTCCATTTGGTTATATCTTGCATCATAAATAAAGTTTTCTGCGCGTTCTCACATATTGTAGAGAAAGCACACACTAAACTTTAACACAATATTAAAATTCACAAAGCCTATCTTATATTTAATTCTATTATAACAATAAAGACATAGAATTTCAATGGCTCTTACAAAAAACATCCTTTACATCTTTACAAAATCACCGAATATTTGCAGGCGTAATTGACAATATTACACAAAAAAAGTATACTTAAGCATAAGTATACTCAATGTTAGATTAGGGAGGTTACACACATGAATCATGATGAGAAGCACAATAGAGATCCGCAAACAGACAGAGGGGACAAAGATCATATCGCGATCGACAAAGACGGCATTCATATTACAGATCATACCGGAGACGAAGTGCATATTAACCGCGGTGGTCTGCACATAAACAGCCATTCAAATGATGCAAAAGAGGCTATACGTCAAAGAGCCAATCACTCTTTCCCTCTTTTCGCACTGGCCACTCTATTATACGTGATTTGGGTGTTAGCCATTGCGATTGGCGATTTTGCACTGAATGGTCAAAATCTATATGTGTGGGGACTCTTGGTATTTTTAATTGTACCGCTCGGTGATTCGATTACAGAAGCAATGAACAAAAAACGCTTTCCTACCGGCATCTTTTCTTTATTATGTCTTGTTGGCTTTTTGTTGGCAGGTCTTCTCTTTTCTGCCTGGCATCCGGCTTGGATCTTACTGTTATTCATTCCGCTGATCGAAAGCATTCCCACCGCTATTCGAGAAAAAAACGGGCACAAATTTGCTTTTTGGGATGTAACGCTGATTTTGTTTCTTCTTCTCGGTTTTGCACCCTTGTTCGGTATTGCAGACCATGGTTTATGGCATCCCGGCTGGGTTGTTTTTTTGCTGATTCCTGCCTATCATTCGTTCGTTTCGTACCTGCGAAAAAGATAGATTGATAATAATAGAAAAATGCCCCTAAAAAAAGAAAACCCGCAGAACCGCAATCGGTTTTGTCGGGTTTATATTTTTACATTGAAACGCTCACCGCATTCAGGACATTTCACGGTATGTGTTCCCTTTTTTCTTGGCAAACAAAGAATACATTTGCACTTGGGACATTTGCGATATGCTTTTGTTTTTCTATACTTAATTCGGTTGCGCTGTCTTCTGAAAAACTGCACGGCCTTTGTCCGCACACGAAGATATTTTTGATTCTCTCGCCCGCGAGCGGCTATATTCTTAGAAAATAACCGAAAAAATGCCAAGATGAGCAGCGCTGCCTGCAAAATCCACACAATCGGATGTCTTACAAAAAGATACAGCACCGTAACAATCAGACAAAGTACCAGCAAAAACCGATAGAGCGCGTCGGCGCCGTTACGCCCATAAAGTATGCGGCTAAGCCAATTTTTAAATTTATCCAATTCTCGTCACGTTCCTTGCGTATAAGATTCTGTGGAGCCAGGCGCATAAGCGTCCCGGCCATAGGTATAACCATATGGATAAGGTGCATAAAAACAAGAATAAAGCAGCCCAAAGACAAGCCGAATCACAATCAAAAAAAGAAACAGCTTGCCGATCGAAAAACGCCTGCGGCCGGGCGCCCCGCCGCCTTGCTCTTGATTGCCAAAATCATAAGCACCATAGGCAAAAGGACCAAACGGGCCAAAGCCATAAAACCCGCCTGTGTAACCGGTTTCGGGGCCCGATTCATAATAGCCAGCCTCTTGCGAGTAATGGGCTTTGCCTCTCTGTATATCTTTGATCTGCTCATACGCCGCATTAATCTCTTTCATTTTGCGCTCGGCCGTCACATCACCTGGATTCACATCCGGATGATAACGCCTTGCTAACGTACGATAAGCCTTGGTTATTTCCGCTTCGCTCGCATTGGGACTCACACCAAGCGCCTTAAAAGGATCGGTCATGTCTTTATCAGGGATAGACCTTTCGGCCGTTTGTCCCGCTCACTCTCCTTGATTTGGCCATATTGCAATACCCAGCCTCTTGAGTAACTGCTCATTAGTATAGCAAGCAAAAAAGGATAAACTATTAACCCCATGTAAAACAAATCAGACCGTGAATTTTGTCAATTTTTCTGCGGCTTATGAAGCAAAAATGAAATCAGACCGCCTGCACCTAATCGATAAATTAATGCCCTATCTCAGATTGTTCAAGAATCCTTTTTTCAATTTCAAGCGCTGTATTGTAGCCCATTTTTTTCTGCCGGTGGTTCATAGCGGCAATCTCCATAATAACCGCCAAGTTCCGGCCCGGCCGGACAGGAATTGTAAGCGTTGGAATGGAAAGGCCCATAAGATCGGTATATTCAGTATCCATACCCAGTCTGTCATATAATTTTCCCTGCACCCAGTTTTCTAACTTAATAATCAAATCAATTCGCTCTGATTCTTTCACGGCACCCATACCAAAAATCCGGCGCACGTCAATAATGCCGATGCCTCTTAGTTCCACATAGTGCTTAATTAACTCGGGCGCTGAGCCAACCAGCGTTTTATCAGAAACACGTTTAATTTCAACCGCATCGTCCGCAATCAAACGATGACCCCGCTTGACAAGCTCAATGGCTGCCTCGCTCTTGCCCACGCCCGAATCACCTAAAATCAGCATACCCTCTCCATAAACTTCTACCAAAACGCCATGCTGCGTAATGCGCGGCGCCAGCGCCACCGACAGATAGCTCACGACAGCTGCATCTAAGTTCGATGTCGTACGCTCCGACCTGAGAATCGGCACCTCATACACTTGCGCCGCCTCTAAAAATTCGGGGGCTGGTTCAATGCTTCTAGCAAACACAACGCATACAGGACGTCTTGAAATAAAGTCGTAGATACGCGCTTTTTTCTGCTCTTCGGGTAATGTTTGCAGATAATAAGTCTCCATCAACCCTAAAATCTGTATGCGTGAGGGATCAAAATACTCATAATAACCAGCCAAGGGCAACCCCGGCCGGTTAATGTCTGAACGGGTCACCTCCATTGGATCTTCCGGCATATACAAGACCTCCAGCGCCAGTTCCTGCACCACTTTTTGCAGCGGCAATGTGTATGTACTTTCCATATGATTTCACTCGTTCCTTTCTGCAAAGATATTTATTTTTTTAATTCGTAAAACGATTTTACATAGTCATTCCCTTGTTTTGCATATCCAAGTGCCTCAAGTGCGGCCAAAGACTGGCCCCAACTGTCGATTCGAATCACTGGCGGATCGTATGTTTCGGCTGCAAAAGCGAGAAAACGCTTGCCAATTCCCTTTTGTCTCTGTGACGGAATCACACCGATCTCGGTAATCTGCAGCCATTCGCCACGGTTAATCAGCGCGGCAAAGCCTACAGGGCCTTGCTGGTAAATCAGGTAATATTCCACATCGTTTTCCATGTTCTGTCTGATTTTCTGCTCAATATGATCCAAATAAGCACATAAGTCGCCGTCCTTTAATACCGTAGGCGCCACTTTTCGCGCAAGCAGCCCCGCGGTTATGATATCCTCTTTTGTTTCAAGTTCCACAAATTCCATGGGCGCTCCTTTTCCTGCACACACCACTTATTACTCACAAAATAATCAAGCAAACGAGTTCGTTTGACCTCGTTTAATGATAAACCTGCCGCTAAATTTTGTCAATATATTGGTTGAAAAGAGCGGCCGATTCGTGTATAATAAAGAGAGAGATTTGATACGCGGGCAACCCACGACAAGACCATCTCTTTCGGTCGGTATATACATAGCATCGTTCAATTCATTACGTGAAAAAATCATAATGTGGATGTCACGAAAATGGTCTTGGAAACAACAAGGAGAAAAAATGCAGGAAACTACTACCATTGCGGCTATTTCAACCCCCTATGGCAAGGGAGGCGTCGCACTCATTCGAATCAGCGGGCCAGATGCTGTTTCGATCGCAAGCAACATATTTTATCCTAAGGGATGTAAAACGCTTTCTGCAGCACCTGCTAACACCGCGGTTTATGGCATTATATCGTCTGACGGAAATCAAATAGACGATGGCATCGCCACTGTGTTTTATGCCCCGCGCTCATTTACCGGTGAAAACACAGTTGAAATTTCCTGTCATGGCGGCATTTTTGTGACTGAACAAGTGCTCCGCGCCGCATTTGAAGCGGGTGCGGTGCCGGCTGGACCGGGCGAGTTTACCAAACGCGCTTTTTTAAACGGCAAATTAGGGCTCACCCAAGCAGAAGCAATCGCCGATGTTTTAGACGCGCACAGTGAAGAGATGCTGAAACTCTCATCAGCCGGCAGCCGGGGCGTACTTGGCAAAGAAATCGAAAGACTCTCGGACGCCATCTGTTCTCTCATCGCTGAAACTTATGTCAATGTTGATTTTCCCGACGAAGACCTTTCTTACATGGACAAAACCGAGATGACCACGCGGCTTGACGCTGTATTAGCCGACATCGAAACACTTGAAAAAACATACAAAACCGGACGCGCCATTAGAGAGGGCATTGAAACGGTCATTGCCGGCAAACCCAACACAGGCAAATCCTCTTTGCTCAATTTGATGTGCGGCACTGACAGGGCCATTGTCACCGACATAGCCGGCACAACCCGAGATTTGTTGGAAGAAAAAGTCATTGTCGGCAAAATCACGCTCAATTTATGTGACACAGCCGGCATACGCAGCGCCAAAGACGCCGTAGAAAAAATCGGTGTAGAAAAAGCAGAAGCGAAAATAGAGAAAGCCGACTTGATTTTGGCTGTGTTTGACTCTTCTTCGCCTCTTGATCGATTCGACGCGGATATTATCAATCGAATCAACAGCTTGTCGGCCGCCAAAATTGCCATTATCAACAAAAGCGATCTGCCAAGTCAAATGGATCCTTATCAAATTGAAAGCATATTTGATAAAATTGTATACCTTTCCGCCGCCACCGGCGAGGGAAAAGAAGAACTGTTCTCTTGCATTGAAGAACTTTATACCACCGGTGAAATTGATTATAATACAACCGCCGTTATAGCCAATGCCAGACAACACGCCGCGATCAAGAAGGCCACAAGTCATGTAAAAGACGCGCTACGTGCCATTCATGCGGGATACAGCGATGAATTAGCCGCCTCTGCTTTAGAGCTTGCGCTTGGCGAATTGGCGGAAATTGATGGCCGGCAGGTCAGCGAACAAATCGTAAACGAGATTTTCCACCATTTCTGTGTGGGAAAATAAAAATAGGATAACGAATGGAAACCAAAAGATTCATAAAAAACGACGCCTCTTTTTGCTGTGCTCACTGCGGCAAAGAGGTGCTGCCGCTTGGCTACACCTCCCGCAATCACTGTCCCTTTTGTCTATATAGTCTGCATGTAGACAACCATCCGGGCGACCGCATGAACCCTTGCGGGGGAATTATGGAGCCGATTCGCACCTATCCAGATCCCAAAAAAGGCTATGTCATTGTTCATCGGTGTCAAAAATGCCATGAGGAAAGACAAAACCGGGCGGCCCATACTGCTAAAATTCAACCGGATGATATTAATTTGCTGATTCAATTAACGGTAAAACCGTTTTAACAAAATATACTATGTAAAAGAATTTTCGATTAGGAGTTGATTTTCATGCCAGAAGAAATCAAAGAAAAAGGCGGCATTTCGGTACAAACCGATCATATTTTCCCCATTATAAAGCGTTGGCTTTATTCCGAAAAAGAAATCTTTTTAAGAGAAATCGTTTCTAACGCTTCGGATGCTGTGACAAAACTAAAACGGCTTTGCTCGTTAGGACAAGCGGATATTGCAGACGATTATAAAATCACCGTCAAAATTGATGAAGACGAGGGAACCCTCACCGTCTCTGACAACGGTATCGGTATGAATGCCGACGAGGTGAAAAAATACATCTGCCAGATCGCCCTCTCGGGCGCTTTGGAATTTATTGAAAAATATGAAGGAGAAAGCGAGGGGGCAGGCACCGGTATTATCGGACACTTTGGCCTTGGCTTCTACTCGGCTTTTATGGTCAGCAGCACAGTCGAATTAGTCACCAAATCCTACGATGGCTCTGCCACGGTTCGTTGGACCTGTACAGGGGCCGGCGAATACGAAATGAGCGACGCGGTACGGGAGGAACGGGGCACCGACGTCATCATGCACATTACTGATGATGAAAAAGAATTTTTGCAGGTATCCAAAATTAAAGAAGTGCTGACCAAATACTGCTCCTTTTTACCGGTTCCCGTCTTTTTGGAAACAGGTGAAACCGATAAAGAACCTGAAGCAATTAACGACACAAACCCTTTGTGGCAGAAGAATCCCTCTGAATGCACAAACGAGGAATACGACACTTTTTATAACAAAGTTTTTGCCGATTATAAAACTCCCTTGTTCCATATTCACATTAACGCCGATTATCCGCTGAACTTTAAAGGAATTTTATACTTTCCCAAAATCAACAGCGCTTATGAGCCGGTAGAAGGACAGATCAAACTCTACTACAATCAAATTTTCGTAGCAGACAACATCAAAGAAATGATTCCTGACTATTTGCTGCTGCTTAAAGGGGTGCTCGATTGTCCGGAACTGCCGTTAAACGTTTCGCGCAGCTATTTACAAAACAATACCTACGTTTCTAAACTATCGGCCCATATCGTGAAAAAGGTAGCCGACAAGCTAAACTCTCTATTTAACACCGATCGGCCACGATTTGAAGAAATATGGGACGACATTAAAATATTCTTTGAATATGCCTCGCTGAAAGATCGGAAATTTTACGACCGCGTTAAAGATTCGTATTTAATGAAAACAACTGAAGGCACCTTCCTTTCGCTCGCTGAATATCTGGAAGCAGCCAAAGAAACAAACGAAAATACCATCTACTACTGCGAGGACAAGACAACACAAGCACAGTATCTTTCTCTGTTTGCCGCCCAGCATATCTCAGTGGTAGAGCAATCAGGACCGCTTGACACCCAGTTCATGGCCCACATAGAGCAAGATAAAAAAATCAAGTTTAGCCGAGTCGATTCAGACCTTTCTGGTTCTTTAGCAGAAGAAGAGGCCGTCCAAGAGAATGAAAGCTTAGTAAACCTCTTCAAAGAAGTGAGCGAAAACGAACATATCACCATTACCTGCTCGGCCCTAAAAGATGAAAACGTCCCCGCTATTCTCACTATCAGTGAAGAAAGCCGGCGTATGAACGACATGATGAAAGCCTACGGCATGGCCGCAGGCGGACCAGGTGAAGAAAAACTCACGATAAATACCAAAAGTCCGCTGATTCAAAAATTAGAAAAAGCAAAAGGCGAAGACGCAAAAATCGCCGCGCGCCAAATCTATTCGTTAGCCCTTCTTTCACAAAGGGGGCTCACGGCCAAAGAGCTTACCGATTTTTTGGCACAAAGCTATCGTTCCATTGAGAAAGGCCTCTAAAGATGAAAAAATATCTTTATCTCTATAATCCATACTCTGGTTCCCAGACAGGCGGTCACGAGTTGGATAAAATCTTAGGTACCCTCTATAAAAATCAAATTTACACCGTGCCCCACCGCTTGTTCTCTTTAGAAGACGACCCGGTGCTTGACACGTTGTTAGCTGACCGCGATACTTTCGACGCCGTCCTGATATCGGGCGGCGACGGCACAGTCGGGCAAATGATTGATAAGATGATCAAGGCAGGAAACGATACCCCTGTCGGCATTATACCGAGCGGCACCTGCAATGACTTTGCAAGAAATTTGAAAATGCCGGCCGGCCTTATGGACTGCTTGTCTGTATTCTGTCAAGGCAATACTGCCAAAGTGGATCTTTTAAAAATCAATGCCTCTGGCAAAGAACAATATATCTGCAACAGCATTGCGGCGGGTGTGTTTGTAGGTGTTTCGCACACGACCAGCCCGGAATTCAAAAAAGTGTTCGGTTCCTTGGCCTACTATATCGCGGCGCTGGGCGAACTGGCAGATATGAAAACTTTTCACATCACAGTTGAAACTGAGAAAGAAACAGTCCAAACCGAAGCGTTAGTTTTTGCTGTTTTAAATGGCACCGACGTAGGCGGCATGAAAAATTTAATCAGCGAAGCCGATATTCAAGATGGTCTTATGAATATTATGATTGTCAAAAACTGCAATCCCGTCGAACGGGCGGCCGTCGGCATCAATTTGCTTGCCCACAAGGGCGACAAAAACATCATCAGCCTAAATTGCAGCCGCTGCAAAATTTCGACCGATAAAGACATGGATGTTTCTTTAGACGGAGAAAACGGACTGAAACTGCCTTTTGAAATTGAGATGTTGAACCAGAAATTAAACGTACTTGTACCTGATACATTCACACAATCATGAGCACGAAAGAAAATGTACTCGCCCTGCTGATTGAAGCCGGCGGCAGCATGACGGGCGAAGCAATGGCCCGCCGTTTAGGATTATCGCGCATGGCTGTCTGCAAAGGGGTAGAAGCGCTGCGCCAGGATGGCTATCAAATTGAATCAAAAACCAAAGGCGGCTACACACTGCTTGATGCAGAAGAGGTTTTGGCTCCGACGAATATCACGAAATGGCTGCTAAGACCGCATGAGGCCATGGTGTTAGATGAGGTGGATTCCACCAACACCTACTTGCGTGATCATCCCGAACTGCCAGACGGTATGATTGTGGCGGCCAAAAGTCAGACAGGCGGAAAAGGAAGGCGAGGTAAAAGTTTTCATTCGCCTGTAGGCAGCGGTGTTTATTTCAGCTTTTTAATTAAAAAATCCCTTCCGATTGACCAGATGTGGGCCCTCACCTTTATGGCGGCTATTGCCACGGCACGCACGCTGCGTGAAACAGGTGTAGAGGCGCAAATCAAATGGGTAAACGATGTATATATCCCGCCTAAAAAAATATGCGGTATTCTCACCGAAGTCACACTCGATGCAGAGGCCAGAATGAGCACCGGCATTGTAGTCGGCATCGGCATCAATTTAAAAAAGACAAAAAGACCGGCCGAACTGCAAGATAAAGTCACGTCATTAGAAGAAGCTGGGGGACGGCTCGCCCCTGGAAAAACCATTGCCAACGTGATCAATCACTTTGACGCACTTTTCAAAGCGTTTGATCTTTCAGCGATTGTAAAAGAATATAAGTCACTCTGTTTTATCTTAGGACAAGAAATCAGCTTTATCAAAAACGGTGTATCCTATGCAGGAACTGCACTTGATATTTTGCCGGATGGCAATCTTCTTGTCAAAACAAGCCAAGGCGACCAAATTCTTTCCTCGGGCGAAATCTCCATCATTCCTCGGGCAATTCTTACATGAAAGGAAGAAAACCATGGAAACTACATTTGATTATCAACCGCGCGGCACCTGTTCGCGCAATATACAAATCACTGTTGACGGCGATACGGTGATTCGCGTAGCCTTTACCGGCGGATGCTCAGGCAATACACAAGGGGTCAGCGCCCTTTGTGCCGGCATGAAAATCGATGATTTGATCGAAAAACTTTCAGGCATACGGTGTGGAACAAAATCGACTTCCTGCCCAGACCAGTTAGCAGACGCACTGCGCAGGTATAAAAACAAAAACGAAGGTGCATCTTAACCATACATACAACACAATTTTAGTAACGGAACATATATGTTATAATCTCTCCCCCAAAAAACAATAAGAAAGGCCCTCCCATGAATTATCAGCAAAACTATGACAAATGGATCAAATCAGAAAAAGTAGACCAAGCCACAAAAGAAATTCTTGCTCACTATACAGAAGAAGAGAAAGAATTTCGCTTTTTTGCCCCCCTTTCTTTTGGTACAGCCGGACTGCGCGGCACCATGGCCCCTGGCATCAATGGCATGAACGCATACACCGTTGCCTGGGCTACACAAGGCTTTGCCCGTTACATTTTAAAAGAAGGGGTCGGGGACAAGGGCATTGTCGTGGGCAGAGACTCTCGAAACAACTCAGACCTTTTTGCCAAAATCGCCTGTGAGGTACTGGCCGCCAATGGAATCAAGGTTTATGCTTTTGATGATATCCGTCCTACACCGGTTCTTTCGTTTGCCGTCAGATTTTTAGGCGCCGCGGGAGGCATTAATATTACCGCCTCTCACAATCCCAAACAATATAACGGTTATAAGGTCTATTGGTCAGACGGCGCACAGATTTCACTAGAACAAGCCGAGACAATTTCTGACTTCATTGGCCAAACCGATATTTTCGACGATGTAAAAAGTTCTCCTTTCGAGGAAGCCGTGCAAAGCGGAACCATCACCATGGTTGGCCCTGAAATTGATGAAAATTTTTTGACAGCCGTCCTTGGTGAACGAATTTTACCGGAACCACTTGCCAAGGCAGCCGACACACTCAAAATTGTCTATACCCCCTTAAACGGAGCAGGTTATCGCTTGGTACCTGAAGCGCTGCGCCGCATGGGGCTTACCCACCTATACACCGTTGACGAACAAATGACGCCGGACGGCAATTTTCCCACCGTTCCGTTCCCCAATCCCGAATTGCCAGAGGTTTTTGCGCTTGGCATAAAAATGGCTGAACAGATAAACAGTGACCTGATTATTGCCAATGACCCCGACGCCGACCGTTTAGGCGTAATGGCCCGAGGGAAAAACGGATTTGAAGTGCTGACCGGCAACCAAACGGGCGCGCTCTTACTTGACTATATCATCACGGCTTATAAAGAGACGAGGGGACTGCCCGAGGAGTCTTATGCCATCAAAACCATTGTGACAAGCGAACTTGCGTCGGCCATCTGCCAGCAAAATGGCGTCACCCTGCACAATGTATTGACTGGCTTTAAATTTATTGGCGAAGTCATCAATCACTATCAAAAAAAGGGGCATGGTTCTTTCTTATTTGGATATGAGGAAAGCTATGGCTATCTTAAAGGTACGCATGCACTGGATAAAGACGCGGTCGTTGCCTCGGTTTTAGTCTGTGATATGGCCGCCTATTACCGCGCCAAAGGCATGACATTATGCGACGCGCTCGCCGCCCTGTATCAAAAATACGGCTTCTATCGGGAGCTCACCGAAAACATTTATATGGAAGGCCTTGACGGCCTTGCCCGCATGAAGGCCTTAATGGACGATATGCGCGCCCATCCACCGACCCATTTTGACGGCGATACCGTGACTGAAATCAGAGATTATAGAACTGGTCTTATCACCAATCTTGCAACTGGTGAGACCGCGCCAACCGGCCTTCCTGAATCAAATGTGCTGTATTACCGGACCGATAACGACAATGTCGTTGTGATTCGTCCCTCAGGAACCGAGCCAAAAATCAAAGTCTATTTATTACTCCATGCTAACGAGCCAACAGAAGCAGAGGAAAAATTAGCGGCTTATCAAAAAGTCGTCAAATCCTGGACTGCATAAAGAAATGCGAACACCCGCCGACAAACAGAGAATTTTCGGTGGGTGCTGTTTTAAAAAATCCTATGGAAAAAGGCAGGTCAGCTCTATCGCTGTCCTGCCTTTTATTTTTGTATTGATATTACGTCTATTATTTATTTCAGCATAGAGATTGCGCTGCTAATGGTTTTTTCATAGGCTTCCATGCCGTATTTGTCCACCTCTGCCTTGTTCTTTTCACCATGCGTCAAGCAGCCCGCGCCGCCGATACAGCCGCCGATACAGGCCATACCCTCAATGAAGTTAGCATCTAACACGTTTTTGCTCTTTTTAAGCAAGGCGGCCCGACATGCTTCAATGCCGTCGCAAGGAAGCGCTTTTAGCTCAAAATCCTCGATGCCATGTTCTTTAAGTCCTTGTGCAACCGCATCGGAAAGACCGCCGCTGCGGGCAAAAATCCGTCCAAAATAAGAAGCATTATCTAACACGTCTTCTTCTAGCGTAGTGATATCCAAATCCCGGCTGTCGAACAACGCCTGCAGCTCCTCAAACGTCATAGCCACATCCACATATGGCTTGACGCTCTCTTTCTGCACCTCTCCCTTTTTGGCTGTGCAAGGACCTATAAAGATGACTTTACAAGGCTCCTCATGCTCTTTAATATACTTTGCAATAGCAGCCATCGGCGAAAGGTTATGTGAAACAAACGGCAGCAAATCCGGAAAAGATTTTTCAATATAGCTGACAAAAGCAGGACAGCAGGAGCTTGTCAAGAATCCTTTTTCAGCTAATTCTTTAGACTCAGCATGAGCCACCATATCAGCACCGAGTGCCGCCTCAATCACCGTATAAAAACCGAGGTGCTTGAGACCAGTGATTACTTGTCCGAGTTTTGCATAGGAAAACTGACTTGAAATCGAGGGCGCCACCACAGCAAACACTTTATATTTCTCGTTTTGCTCACTCTTCTTTAAAATATCAATCGCGTCTAAAATATAAGATTTATCGGTAATCGCCCCGAATGGACATTGGTATACACAAGCGCCGCAGGCAATGCATTTGTCATTATCAATCGCAGCTGCTTTGTTCTCGTTCATCGAAATTGCTTTGATTTTGCAGGCGTTTTCACAGGGACGTTTGCGATTGACAATTGCCGAATAAGGGCAAACCTTTGCACAAGCGCCGCAATCAACGCATTTTGATTTGTCGATATGCGCTACGTGATTATGATCAAACGAAATAGCCCCCCGACGGCAGACATCCTCACACCGATGTGCTAGGCACCCACGACAGGAGTTCGTCACCTCATAACCGCCCATCGGACATTCATCGCAAGCGGTTTCAATCACCTCGATCACATTGGGATTTTCTTTATCGCCGCCCATAGCTAACTTGACACGCTCTGCTAAAATCGCCCGTTCTTTATAAACACAGCACCGCATAGTGGGCGTATTGCCAGGCACGATTTTCTTGGGAATTTCAAGCAAGTTATCTAATAAAGTATCATCCCAAGCCTGCTTTGCTACTTCTCTTAATACCTTATATTTTAAGTGCTGTACTTTTGTATCAAAAATTCTCATACGGTGCCTCCTATCCGCGGTTAAAAATAATTGACCTTTATGCGTTTGCCCATTTTCTGCAGACACTCTGACAGTTCTTTGACCAAATTCATCTTAATATTAAAGTTGATCGGCAAATCAGGATTTTGATGAGCCGGATTCACCGCCCGACCTACAAAAAAGTTGATGTCAGTCGCCTCTTCAAACAGCATACGGCAAATGAGTGATGCGCCGTCATGCTTGACGCTCCAATACTCATAGCACTTGTTTTCCGCTAACGCGTCCTTCGCATATTCAAGCACTTTGGCCATGGTGATTACCCCTTCGGTCACCAGATCCACGCCCTCAATTTCCGCTGTGGGCGGAACGTCGCCGCTCTCAAAATTCAGCGAGGCGCGCACCGGTTTGCCTAAATATTTCGCCGCAATCGAAGAAGTGGTTCCCCCGCAAACAATGTGCTTGCCTTCTTTTGAAAAAAACAAAGACATCATGCGGTCGGCATCGTCCCGATGGGAAGGCGGACCGAACAAAATGTTCATCGGTTCTCTCTTGCGAATCCGAACGACCAACGCCGTCGCATCATCGCCCGGCTCATTTCCATAGAGCCGATTGCACTCGTCTACCAACAAGGTAGACAAGGTTTTCGCCGTATAGCCAATATGGGCAAAGGTTTCCATAAAGTCGGCGATATCTTCCCTTGTCCAGCCAAAGTTATACGAAGTGCCGATGCCCGCATGGGGACAGCCATCGCTCATGGCAATAAAAATATCGTTTTCCTGCAAAGGAATCACCGATTTATAGATTTTCTTGCCGCCAATATTAAGCTCGGTCTCTTGATAATCACAAACCTTACAGTCGCGCAGTAAAATCACATGGGGATTATCATATTGAATCAGCTCAGCCGTTGTATTGTTGATAAGATGCATAATAGTAAAGGTCGAGTAAGCCACGCCGCGCACCGAACAAATGGGGAGGGTCGCAGCAATTGTTGCTACACATTCCTCTAACGGCAGACCTTCGGCCATCATGGTTGAAATGATTTTAGAGGTCAGTGTAGAAAGAATGCTGGCTTTTACCCCGCTGCCAAGCCCATCAGCCAAGACTAAAATGGTTGAATTTTCATTTTGTTCAATAATATCCACATGGTCGCCGCAAAGCTGCTCGCCTGCATGATTGATGCTTTTATAGCCGATATCCGCACATAAATTATTCATCCGAAATCGACTCCTTTAATTTGGAAAGCGCAATCTTCGTCTCGGCAGCGGTTTCACCTAACAGTGAAGCAATCTCCTGCACAATACGCATTTGCTTATCGACCACTTTATCGGCGATTTCCACCGTTTGACGGCTTATATTCTCTTTGCTTTCACGCACATTTTCTTCTTCGGTGACATCACGCATGATGCACAAAAGCAAATGATACTCTCTATCGTAAATAATGCTTTGCTCGACATATTTTTCATATTCGGCCAAATAGTCCCGCTTATTGTGAATACTTCTGCCATGGTTTAACACCTCTAAGAAGTCTTTCGGGTCTAAAATACGGACAATCTGGTCACCAAGTACGTCGGCGGCCGAACGCAGATGCAGCATTTTCAGCGCCGCTTTGTTAATTTGCTGCACTTCTAATTTCTCGTTCAGCACAATTAAGCCATTAGGCGTATTGCGCACAATATTATCCGAAAAACTCTCGGCTCGATCTTTCAAATAAGGCAGACACATGGAAATTTCCGCCTTGCCCTGCGCCACCGCGATGGCCTTTTCCCGACAGGTGCTATAACCGCAAGAACCGCAGTTAAGCTCATCGGTCGGTTTCGTTTTACCCATCTGACGCAAAATATCAGTTATTTCTAATTCGCTGGGTCTCGGCATTCTCTGTTCAATCACAGTAAACGGCTTTTTGAGGGTCAACGAATCGACCGTTTCTATCTCAAAATCCTTCGTACCGGCAAAATTCGCCACCGTCATATAATCCCGCACCGGCGAACGATGGAACTTCTCCATAACGGGCCCGCCCACACAGCTGCCCACACAAGCCGACATTTCGATAAAGCAGTGGTGAATCCGGCCATTTTCAATATCTTTCAGTGCGGCTATACAATTTTCAACCCCGTCAATCGCCATGTATGTATAATGCGGGTTTTCATGTGTTAATGTTTTTAAAATGCCGCCAGTGGTCGGGAAAAAGCGTGCACGGCTCTTCTTATTCGGCTGCGCCTCGCCCGAAAGTTCAATATTCTCTTCTTTCAGCCAACGAGTTAGCTCATCAAAGGTTAATACGGCGTCTACGATTCCTTCATAATGGGCCGCCTCATCTTTTTTCGCGACGCAAGGACCAATAAACACTGTTTTAGCTCCGGGGATCCGTCTTTTAATATCCTGGCAGTGAGCCTGCATAGGCGATAGTACGTCGGCAAGATAGGGTAGTGATGATGGGTAATACTTCTGAATCAGCAAATTGACCGAATGACAGCAAGACGAAATGATAATATCCCGATTTTCCTCTTCAATCATGCGCTCATACTCGCTCTTCACAATCGTAGCGCCAATGGCTGTTTCCTCTACATCGGCAAAGCCAAGTTTCTTAAGCGCACTTTTCATGGCTTCGATACCAACGCCTTCATAATTCGCAATAAAAGAAGGGGCCAAGCTGGCGATCACCGGGGTTCCATCCTGCAAAAGCACTTTCACTTTTTCAGTTTCATCAACAATTTGCTTGGCGTCCTGCGGGCAAACCACAAAACACTGGCCGCAAAGTATACATTCATTGCCGATAATATACGCCTGATTGCCTGAAAAACGAATGGATTTTACCGGGCAATGGCGAATGCATTTATAGCAATTTTTACAATTTGATTTTTTCAGGGTTAGACAATCCATTTTTGTAACCATGCCTTTCTTTGGATTTGTATCAGCACAAATCGTGTCTGAAAACAGTTGATTGCCAATATCTATTTGACTTTGTTTTCAGACTTAATTCCCCTCCCCTTTCATTTTGGGCAGTACTGTTTGACTAAAAAAAGTTTGAAAATTGTCTGGCGTAATACCCGTATAAGATTCATCATCAATTAAAACCGTTACGCCCTCACGATTGCACCGACCAGTGCAAAAACAGCCGGCCAGCGTCACTTCCGCGGCATACTGCTTATTGGCCTCAAGTGCTTCTTGAAATAATGCCACTACAGCCTGCGACCCTTTTAAATGGCAAGAGGATCCCACGCATATCTGAATAATCATACCTTACACCTTCGCTAACACATGTTCCGCAAAGAAATCTTTTACGGTCTCTGGTGTTACCGAATAAAAAACATCATCTACAGTTACGCAAACGCCCTGTTGACATTTGCCCATGCAAAAAGTACCGGCAAGTTCAACCTTGTCGGATAAATTATTTTCGTGAATGCTATATTGAAGTTGCTCTACCACCTGTCTTGACCCTTTAATATGACAGGAAGAGCCGATACAAACCGTAATTTTCATGATAAAACCTTCCTCGTAACAAAATATATGTATGGTACGGTACGTTGTTTCTAAGTCAAATCAATTAAGTTCAAATTAGAACCGATAGCCGCGGTTGCCGCGCGGCTATCGTGAACTTTTTTACGCTATGTTTTTTGCCTTATAATACCGGCAATTATTCGTAATCCACTACATCAATCCAAGAATGCAGGAACTCACGTTCTTTTTCATTGCCTTTTACTGTCTGTGAGGCAGCGACAATCGGCATCCATTTCTGCACATACTGCATAGCGGTATTACTCTTGTCGCAGAACATTTTAAGATAGCTCTTCGCCCCCTCAATATCGCCGTTCAGCCAGAACAGCAAATAGGTGCGTGCAGCGTCGGCTGAGGCATTCCCTTGGGTAGCATGCGACCAGTCCAAAATATACGGCGTGCCGTCTTCAGCAACAATAATGTTAGAAGGGTTAAAGTCGCCATGGCAAACCTTGTTGTGCTTAGGCATAGACTCAAGACGGGTATGAAGGTCATAACGCACGGTCGCCGAAAGATCAGTCTGGCTGATTTTGCGGTTCATTTTGTCTTTTAACTTGTTGAGCATAGGGCAGGTTTTGCTGTGCATCTCAAGCTGCAAATCGACAAACAAATTCAGATATTCTTCCTTTTTATCAGGGCTTTCAGCCATCAGCGCAGACAGTGTTTTTCCCTTGATAAACTCAGAAACAATCGTCCACTTGCCATCAATCATGGTTACTTCAAAAATTTTGGGAATATGCAGGCCTGTTTCTTCAATGCGCGCTTGGTTGAGTGCCTCGTTCAATACGTCGGCTTTCGAGTAATCTTCATTAAAAACCTTTAAACAACGATCTCCGTCACGATACACCGTTTTGTTGTTGCGAACCGCAATAATTTTGTCTAAGTTCATGATAAAAATCTCCTACATCGTATATTAAATTCGCTGGGTTTGCAAAGCAAAGCGAATTTGTCCTTACGCCTTTTTCCCGTTTGATTTGGTTTTGCGGCCGTCTTTCTTTGCCGTCTCTTGCGCAGGCATGTCGGCCTCGGTAAAATGTTTATCGCCGTAGTAGGCGTTCACATACATTTGTTTAATCTCGCTCATCAGCGGATAGCGGGGGTTCGCGCCCGTGCACTGGTCGTCAAAGGCTTGTTCTACCATCTCGTCAAGGCGGTCGAAGAAGTCTTTTTCGTCAACGCCATATTCTTTAATCGAATTTTTGATGCCCACTTTCTTCTTCAGATCATTGATGGCATCAATCAGATTCTCCAAACTCTCTTCGTCATTTTTACCGGCCAAGCCCAAAGCAGTAGCTACCTCTGCATAGCGAGCCAGCGTGTGTGGGTGATCATATTGCGAGAAAGTACCCATCTTAGCAGGTGCCTCGGCTGCATTAAAGCGGAGCACTTCTTCAATCATCAGTGCGTTTGCTACGCCATGCGGCAGGTGATGGAAAGCACCTAACTTGTGCGCCATCGAGTGGCAAACACCCAAGAATGCATTGGCAAACGCCATACCTGCCATGGTAGCGGCATTGGCCATTTTTTCGCGCGCTTCAATATCGGTCTGGCCGTTTTCATAGGCTCTTGGCAGATATTTAAAGATGGTTTGCAACGCTTTAATCGCCAATCCATCGGTATAATCGGTCGCTAACATAGCCGCATAAGCCTCTAACGCATGGGTAACCGCGTCAATACCCGAGGCAGCCGTCAGACCCTTGGGCGCGCTCATGTGGAAATCAGTATCAATAATAGCCATGTTCGGCAGCAATTCATAATCAGCAAGCGGATATTTCACACCGGTTTGCTCGTCGGTAATCACCGCAAAAGGCGTAACCTCCGAACCGGTACCAGCCGAGGTAGGAATCGCAATGAAATAAGCTTTTTCGCCCATTTTCGGGAAAGTATAAACACGTTTGCGGATATCGATAAAGCGCATGGCCATATCCATAAAGTCTGCTTCGGGATGTTCATACATCACCCACATAATTTTGCCGGCGTCCATTGCAGAGCCGCCGCCCAAAGCAATGATGCAGTCAGGCTTAAACGCGCTCATCTGCTTAGCGCCTTCTTTCGCGCATGCTAAGGTTGGATCGGGTGCCACATCAAAGAAGGTCGTATGCTGAATGCCCATTTCATCCAATTTATCAGTGATAGCCTTGGTATAACCGTTTTCATAAAGGAAGGTATCGGTTACAATAAAGGCGCGTTTCTTATTCATCACGGCTCTTAGCTCGTCAAGCGCAACCGGTCGACAGCCCTTTTTAATATAAATCTTTTCGGGCGCTCTGAACCACAACATATTCTCTCTCCTCTCGGCTACGGTTTTAATATTGATCAAATGTTTCACCCCTACATTTTCGCTAACGCTGTTGCCGCCCCAAGAGCCGCAGCCCAGTGTCAAAGAGGGTGCCAGTTTAAAGTTATATAAATCACCAATACCGCCGTGCGAAGAAGGTGTATTGACAAGAATACGACAAGTTTTCATGCGGGCCGTAAACTCGGCTAATTTCTCTTGCTCGGTTGTTTCATTCAAATAAATCGAAGAGGTATGGCCGTAACCGCCGTCTGCGATCAAATGCTCAGCTTTATCAAAAGCATCGCTCATATCCTTTGCCTTATACATAGCCAAAACGGGTGAAAGCTTCTCGTGTGCAAATTCTTCAGAAAGATCAACGCTTTCTACCTCACCAATCAAAATTTTGGTTCCGGCTGGCACGCTGACGCCGGCGAGTTCGGCAATCTTGGCCGCCGATTGTCCTACGATCTTGGCATTGAGCGCGCCGTTGATCAAAATCGTTTTACGCACTTTCTCAAGTTCATCTTCTGCTAAGAAATAGCAGCCACGGTACATAAACTCGGCCTTGACAGCATCATACACCTTTTCATGCACGATAACCGACTGCTCAGAAGCACAGATCATGCCGTTATCAAAGGTCTTGGAATGAACAATTGAGTTGACCGCTAAGATAAGATCGGCCGTTTCATCGATAATCGCTGGCGTGTTGCCGGCACCAACACCCAGCGCTGGTTTGCCCGAAGAATACGCCGCTTTTACCATGCCCGGACCACCGGTAGCCAAAATAATATCGGCCTCTTTCATCACCAGGTTGGTCATATCAAGGCTGGGCACATCAATCCACTCGATGATACCCTCAGGCGCACCGGCTGCTACAGCCGCATCCAATACCAATTTAGCGGCCGCAATCGTGCACTGTTTCGCGCGGGGATGAGGACTGATAATAATGGCATTGCGTGTTTTCAGCGCAATCAAGCACTTAAAAATAGCTGTTGACGTAGGGTTGGTGGTCGGAATAACCGCGGCAATGACACCGATTGGCTCGGCAATTTTTTTCATGCCGTAGGCTTTATCTTCTTCAATAACGCCGCAGGTCTTGGTGTTCTTATATGCGTTATAAATATATTCAGCCGCATAGTTATTCTTGATTACCTTATCTTCTACCACACCCATGCCGGTTTCTTCTACCGCCATTTTGGCCAAAGGGATGCGCGCCTTATTGGCAGCAGAGGCAGCAGCCAAGAAAATTTTATCCACCTGCTCTTGTGTATACGTGGCAAATTTTTTCTGCGCCTCTTTGACGTTTGCTAAGGTTTCTTCCAATGCTTCAACGCCATCCACAATCTTTCTTTCTTTGATCTCCATATTTATCCTCCTCAAATGATTTGTTTACTATTTTTAATCTGCGCCTTTAAGTGCGCAAGCGATAGGGCCATATTCTCATATTGCACCGCGATTTCAGACGGTGCCCTCAGCACACAGGGTGCAAAATTCCAAATGGCTTGAATATGGTTTTGCACAAACTGATCGCATACCCCCTGGGCCGCTGCCGCCGGAACGGCAATGATACCGATTTTCACATCGTTTTCCTTGCAAAAGGATGTGAATAGCTCCATGGGGAAAATGCTTTTTCCTGTTTCGCTTTTCTCCTCTTTTTGTAAGCCACTGTCAAAAGCGGCTAACAGAGAAAGCCCATATTCAGCAAAACCGCCGTAATCTAACAGCGCCCGGCCTAACTTACCGGCCCCTACAATCACAGCCCCGCCGTTTTCGCGGCCGAGAAAGGCTTCTAAACTTTTGGTAAGCTCAGCTGCGTCATAGCCAATTTTCGGCTTGCCGGCGCCGCTGACTGCGTTTAAGTCCTTGCGGACCTGCACTTCGCCAAGTCCCAATTCTTTTGCAATAATAGGTGCAGAAATACTCTGCACATCGGGCGGCAAAGCTTTTAAATATTTCAAATAAGCCGGGATTCTGCCGATGGTTGCCCGCGGCACTTCACGACTCTTCACATCGTCGCCCTCCTTCAAAAAATAATACTTTATCAGTTTGATAATATTTTATCAAATAAAATCGATTTTGGGAATTGCTTGTTTTACATATCGGTATTGTATATATCGATATACCTGTGCTCGAAATGTCTAAACGCTTTTAACATCAGAAAAAATGCAAGAAAACCGAAAACTTTTCACAGTTTTCGGTTTTTGGGTTTTACGTTAAAAATTTTGCTCAAACACACGGCGCTTAGCTTCGCAAAGTTCAGATATAAACAGCTTATCCAAATCAGATAAACGATATTCGTTTCGGTGAATCAACACATCCTTATACACTCGCCGGTTCTCGTTGCATCGCCGCTGCACCAAGCCATATCGGGCAAGCAGCTCGTCCGGCACAGGCGACACCCACATAAAAACTGAAGGATTCTTGGCCAACAACTCAAGCTGACTGGCTCTTTCAAACACAAAAATACGCTGGCGGGTATTATCCGGCAGTTCTTCCTTTTTGACCTCCGAAAGCGGTAAAGAAGGCACATAGGGATCAGCATGGGCAATTTCGATTAAATCTTTTAAATCAGCATACGAAATATCTTCTTTCGCGGCCAGCGGACTTTCCCTATTCATCACCAACACATAGCAAAACTCGGTAATTAACTCATAATGCAGTCCTTTTTCATCCATCATATCCTTATAATATTTATCGTACTGCTCGGCATACCGAATCACGCCTAATTTATACCCCTCTTGCAGGATGTTTTTAATGGCCCGCATAGCATTGGTTTCTTTATAAAAAATGTCTAATTCCTCTTCGCTGTCAAGCGCGGTGGAAAAGCGCGCAAAGGCGTCGGCCACATAACAGGCTCTTGGCACAGAAACCGAAAAAGTTTTTTTGCCCACCGTTCCTTTTTTGAACAGGCCTTCAACAGCGTCCACCTGTTTTAATATATTTTTCGCATAGCGAATGAATACCTCGCCATCGGGGGTCGGCACCATGCCTTTAGCCGAACGGTCAAAGATAGTCACACCAAGCGAGCCTTCTAATTCTTTAATCGCCCGACTCAAATTGGGCTGGCCCACAAAAAGCTTTTCAGCCGCTTTGTTGATGGAGCCAGTTTGGGCTACTTCGACGGCGTATTTTAGATGCAATAAGTTCATGCGGCCTCCCAATATAAAACAAATAGAAGCAAATCAATCATTTGCTTCTATTATAACATAGTTTTTCCGTAAAGTATATAAAATAAATTCTGATTTATTCATCCGGCACATATTCAGCAATATCCTCTAATCGACAATTTAAATTTTGGCATAATTTATTTAATGTATGCGTCGTAACTGGCAAATCCTCCTGCAAACGCTGGACCGTTGCATGGCTTATCCCAAAATGAAAACGTAATGTATAGGTAGTCATATTGCGTTTTTTCATCGTTTCCCACAAAGGTTTATATTGTATCATAGCAATTCCCCCTTTACATTTTTTATTATGGCTGATATAATAGTCATAGTCTATGGCCATTGTTTGGCCATATAACAGACAAGGGAGAATACAAAAATGCAGGATATTATTGATAGTGAGGGAAAAGTTCATATACCATGGCTATATCGTTACCAATTAAATTTAATGGCGAATGAACCAGTCAAGGTTGAACTAAGGTTACACGAAATTGTAATAAGCAAGCAAATCTGGCATTGCGTTTTTTGTAAATCAACACTAAATTTAGTCCGCTTAGGAAAAACATGCGCCTGTAAACGGTGCATAAATCGTCTTTATGATGCAAAATCAGGTGATATTCTTGAAGAAAAGCCTGTAGACTAAAAAATTAACTCAACTAATCCGGAACATACTCGACGACATCTTCAATCCGGCACTGTAAAATTTGGCACAGTTTATCCAGCGTAACGGTAGTGACCGGCAAATCTTTTTGCAAGCGCTGGACCGTTGCATGGCTCATGCCATGTTTGAATCTTAATGTATACGTGGTTACTTTTTTGGCGGCCATGGTTTGCCACAGGGGTGTATATCGTATCATCAGCAAATCCTCCGCTTTTAGTATGGCCGATATAGCGTCCCCTGTATATGGCTATTATTTAGCCACATCGTTCGGATTTGTTTCCTATAAGATACAATCAATTTAAAACCATTCCTTTTTGCAGCAGACATGGCTTTGCCGTGTCTGCGGGTTTCAACCCCCGCACCCTTGACACAATTTTAAGTTACTATAATTATATCTTTTTTCTTTTAGCAGGGGTTCCACCCCTACAACCCCGCACGCTTTTAGGAAAAAGCGCGGCAAAACCCGGCGAGGGCAATTGACTTTATAGTCAATTGCCCTATGCCTCAAAGTAATCAAAAAATTCGTTAGAAAATAAGCGAGCAACTCGTACTAATATTTGCAAAAACCCAAAGTTTGCAATTCTAATAACGACAAGGGACTAATGCAAAGCAAGCGGAAAGGCCTTGGCAACTCTATTCGCTTGTCTCATTAAATTTTCCTTGCCGCTAAGGGGAGCGATGTCATTGCTTTTTTAGACTGCTTGTTGGCGGGTTCCTCGTTTTACTTCTAACGATTCTTAGTAGACGCTGAGGCATGAGCAAATTGACCGCAAGGTCAATTTGCGTCTGCCGAGTTTTGTCAAACTTTTATCTAAAAGTTTGCGGGGTCGTAGGGGTGGAACCCCTGCATAAAGATAAAGACTATATTTATTGTAACTTAAAATTGTTATATAGAGGCATGGAACAGAACTCTCATACACAGTAAATCCAGTACTGTATCGAATCGGAAACAAAGCCGATTAAAAAAGACCTGATATCCCATCAGGTCTTTTTCTCTTTTATCCTCTTATAATATCCCCCGGCTTCATTGCCACCGTCGCCTCGATACTGAAATTCATATACGGATGCGGGGCGCTGTCGATTGGTTCCCCTTTTTCATTCTGCATACCGCGCATGATAAAAGGTTTGCCGCACCGGCCCGGCGAAAGCAAAGAGACCTCCTCACCCTCACACACTTTGTTGCGCTGACACAGAAAAGCTCGACCGCCTTCCACATGTGTCACAACCGCCAGATACGCCTTTTCCTTTTGATAGCCCGGATTCTCGCAAAGCTGCGCATTTTCCATCGGATGGCCAAAGAAATAGCCTGTTGCATACTCCCTATGGGTCACGCTCTCTAACTCCTCCCGCCAAGCGGGGTTAGCCTGGTACTGTGCAGAATCAGCCGCATAAACATCCATCGCCATGCGATAGGTATTGGCGCACACCGCCGTGTAATATGCACTTTTCATGCGTCCTTCGATTTTAAATGAATCAAGCCCGCTTTCCATTAGTTCCGGTATATGTTCAATCATACAAAGATCTTTGCTGGAAAGAATGAACGCGCCGTCCGGCCCTTCTTCAACGGGAAAACGCGTACCCGGCCGTTTTTCTTCTTCAATCTCATACCGTTTGAAATTCCACCGGCAAGGCTGAGCGCAACCGCCGCGGTTCGCGTCCCGCCCCAAAATATTCTCGGATAGCAGGCAACGGCCCGAGTAGGACACACACATAGAGCCATGGATAAACGCCTCTAACTCAATCGTATCCGGAAGCAATCGGCGGATTTCTTTGATATCCGCCAGCGAAAGCTCTCGGGCCAGCACCACACGGCTGGCCCCCTGCTTTGCCCAAAAAAGGCAGTCGGCCGCTGAAACCACGCCAGTCTGGGTGGAAATATGCAGCGGCGTCTTGGGGGCGTACTGCTGACACAAGGTCATTACACCCGGATCAGCCACAATAAACGCGTCAAGTCCAAATCGGCCTACCTCTTTGATATATCCCTCCAGCGCCTCATATTCATGGGTGCGGGGCATGGTATTGACCGTCAGATACACTTTTTTTCCTAAATCGTGCGCATACTCTACCGCCTGTTTCATTTCCGCCAAGTCAAAATTATCCGCACCGGCCCGCATACCAAAGCGCTGGCCAGCCAAATACACCGCGTCGGCGCCAAAGCGCAAGGCCGCTTTTAATTTTTCCATATTGCCAGCCGGCGCCAACAGCTCCGGCCCTTTATTCTTCTGCTCATTCATCATAGCTTCATTATAAACGCCAAGCCAAAATAAGTCAAGGCGCCCTCACTTCTTTGTAAATGACAGCCACCACACGCAAAAGACTTGACGATGCCCCTTTTCATCGGTTATAATACTGACAACTATAGTAGAGAGGTAAAATAGATGAATCCTTTTTTTAGCGAGCTCCCCGCCTTGCAGGGCATTCACTCGATAAACCCGTTATCAAACAAAGACGAACGAAAACTGTTTGGGAATCCTGACAGGGGGCTCAGACACCAGATTGACTTTATCGTACGCAAAAACCCACCCCAAGGGAATCCTTCGGCTCTTATGAACCGAGCCGAGGCATTAGTATCCTCTCATGTCGATTATTTCGCCGGCGTGCACCCTACTCTTTCGCAGTCTTATGTATACTTAACCGATTTTAAAGACGACAAAATCCTTTCTGACAGCGCCTTAGAGCAGGTAGAAGATTTTTTAATTGCCCATCGGAAATATGGCATCCGCGCGCTGCTGCGCTTTACTTATCAAACCGAAATGGACGGCACCGGCGAAGCCAGTGAAGAGGTGATGACCGCCCACATGCAACAGCTTTTCCCGTTGGTTGCCAAGCATATCGATGTCATCCACGTATACCAAGCCGGCTTTCTTGGCGCCTGGGGCGAATGGCACTCCAACCAGCTGCCGGTCGACAAAAAAAGACTGCTTGAAAATATTTTAGCTTTCTGTCCCGAAAGCCTGTTTGTGCAAATGCGGCTGCCCGATTTCAAAAATTTAATCCAAGAGGGCGATCCAAGACGCGCACGGCTTTCACACCACAACGATTCGGTGTTCGGCGCTTATAGCGCGGCCAGCGGCGGCGTTGATCCTGGCACCGAACAAACCAAGCAGGTAGAGCGCGAAAGTCCGTATCTGCCCATCGACGGCGAACTTTTCTGGGGCGGCTGGTCCAGAAATAAAGAGGCCGGCGGCTATTTTCCAGATGCATTCTTGGTTATAAAATGGCTGTTTGAACAGCGGTATACCTCTCTCTCTGTCATGCATAATTACATGGAGTTAGGGCCTACCACCCCGCTTGCCATGAGACAATGGCAGAACATAGAAATGCCCATCTCATTCTTAAAAGAAAACAGCATGCCCATTGACCCCGCCTATTTTACAGACGACGAAGGCCGCCCGATCCGCCGCAGCGCGTTTGACTACCTGCGAGATTATTTAGGCTATCGGCTCAAGGCAGAATCAATTGAAGTAAAAGGGACTATGGCGCCTGGCGAAACGGTTGAGTTGGCGCTCACCGCCAAAAACATGGGCTTTGCCGCGCCGCACATGCTATGCCATGCACGCTTTGTTTTGCTAGATAAAAACGGAACCGAAAAAAAAGTTTGTCCGCTCGGCTCTTTAGCAAAGTGGTATAACCGTGATCCCATCCATTTAAACAACCGCGAAATTCTAACCCACACAGCCTTTGGAAATTTAACCTTGCCAACCGAGACCGGCCGCTATTACCTCGGCTTTGCAATGACGAATAACGCCGGCACCGGCGCGGCTCTTGCGAACGATACGCCTTTTATAAACGGCATCAATCTATTGGGGACAATTGAAGTAAAATGAAAAACATGATTGAAATTCACGATTTATATAAATCGTTTGGTGATATTGAGGCCGTAAAGCACATCAGTTTTCGCGTAAAAGAAGGCGAACTATTCGCCTTTCTCGGCGAAAACGGCGCGGGAAAATCCACCACCATCAATATCATGTGCGGCCAGCTTGGTTTAACAGGCGGCCAGGTCATCATAGACGGACATGACCTAAAGCAGCATGCTAATCAAATTAAACAATCGCTCGGCGTGGTATTCCAAAATTCGGTATTAGATAAAGCACTGACCGTTTATGATAATTTAGCCAGCAGAGCTGCCCTTTATGGCCTAACCGGCAGCGCTTTTAAAACAAGACTTAACGAGCTTGCCGCGCTTCTCGATTTTGAGGACCTGTTAAAAAGAACCTTGGGCAAACTTTCGGGCGGACAGCAAAGAAGAATCGACGTAGCCCGCGCGCTCTTACACAACCCTAAAATTCTGATTTTGGATGAACCCACCACAGGGCTTGACCCACAAACCCGCAAAACCCTTTGGCAGGTGATCGACCATCTTCGCAAGCAGGATAAAATGACCGTATTTCTCACGACACATTATATGGAAGAGGCCGCAGAAGCTGACTATGTGGTGATCTTAGACAGCGGAAAAATCGCGGCAGAAGGAACCCCCTTAACGCTAAAAAACACCTACACCGGCGATTTTATCACCCTCTATGGCGCAGATAAAGCGGAAGTTGATACGCTTGGCAAACCTTATGAGCCAATAAGAGATGCTTATCGCGTATCGGTCGAAAACACCAGTGCCGCAACTGAACTAATTATCAAGCATCCTGCGATCTTTCGCGATTATGAGGTAACAAAAGGAAACATGGACGATGTTTTCTTAGCAGTTACCGGCAAGAAACTGACAGGAGGCGACGACAAATGAACACGCTGCAAGCACTGATTAAAAGAAATACAAAACTCTTTTTCAAAGACAAGGGGATGTTTTTTTCCTCTTTAATTACACCGGCGATTTTATTGTCCCTTTACGCGCTTTTCCTCAGCAAGGTGTATCGTGACAGCTTTACATCCACCTTGCCCACGGGAATCAGCTTCACCGATCAGCTCCTAAATGGCTTGGTCAGCAGTCAGTTAATCTCCTCGCTGTTAGCCGTTTCCTGCGTAACGGTTGCCTTTTGTTCAAACATGCTCATGGTGCAGGATAAAGCCAATAGCACCATAAAAGACTTAACCATTGCGCCGGTGAAAGCATCTGTTTTGGCAATGAGTTATTATCTGGCCGCCTTTATTTCCACCCTTATTGTGTGTTATACTGCCGTAGGGTTGTGTCTTATTTACGCAGCCAGCACTGGCTGGTACATGAGCGTTACTGATGTTCTGCTTTTATTGCTCGACACCTTTTTGTTGGCTATGTTCGGCACGGCGCTTTCAAGTATTGTTCATTTCTTTCTGCATTCGCAAGGTCAAATTTCAGCAGTGGGCACTATCATCAGTGCGGGCTATGGGTTTATTTGCGGGGCCTATATGCCAATTTCCCAGTTTTCGGAAGGGATTCAAAAGGTCATTTCCTTTCTGCCGGGTACATATGGCACCTCGCTCATGCGCAATCATGCCATGCGCGGCGTGTATGAAGAAATGGCGTTGCAGGGAATACCAACCGACGTCATTGATCAAATGAAAAACGCTGTCGACTGCAACGTTTATTTCTTTGACAAGTTGGTTCCTATCGAAACCATGTATTTAATACTCTTAAGCACCATTGGTCTTTTGATTGTTATTTATATTTTTATGCATTATGTAAAAAGCAAAAAAGCCGGATAACCAGAAACAAACTTGCATAAAATAAAGACAAATATTTTCGCAGATTTACTTGGTTATATAAAGTTTTTAACCGCCATAAAGATTGGCGCTTCCGGCGTCGCCGGAATGTCACCCCCGAATGGGGGAACAAGTCAATCTTTCTAAGAATAATCCGCAAGGATTATTCTTAGAGTTGCATAAAGTTTGCGTCACCTTGAAATTTAACGGTGCCGGTTTATCCGGCAGGTCGTGCAGGCATACTTGCACGACCAGTTAAATTTCCTAAGAATAATCCGCAAGGATTATTCTTATAGTTTCAATAAGCATTCTATTTAAAACCCATTCTCAAAAAAGAGAATGGGTGCTATTTCTATGATGAACAATCAACAGCATCTCTATATAACCGCCGCCCACTGTCGGATCATTTGAAAAGAAAGGATTTTTACATGGATGATTACCCTTCTATCTAAATTTTTTATCAAGCAAAAACCAGATACACCCGAAGGCAGACGTTCTTATGGTACACTGTGCGGTCTTGTCGGCATTTTTTTAAACCTCCTTCTTTTTGCGGGAAAATATATAGCCGGCCTGCTTTCGCACTCGGTGGCCATCACAGCGGACGCTTTTAACAACATCTCTGATGCCGGTTCCTCGGCCATTACCCTAATCGGATTTCGGCTGGCCGGAAAAAAACCGGATACAGAGCATCCCTTTGGGCATGGCCGCATTGAGTATATCAGCGGAGTAGGCGTCTCGGTCATCATTATTGCCGTAGGCCTTGGCTTAGCCAAAGAATCCATTCAAAAAATCATTACACCCGAAGCGGTTGACGCTTCTTATTTGGCCATGGCAATTTTGGTCGTTTCCATATTAGTAAAAGGCTATATGTTCATCTACAACCGATCCATAGCCAAAAAAATTGCCTCGCAGGCGATGAACGCAACCGCCAGAGACAGCATTAACGACGCCGTTGCTACCACAGTCGTTCTAATCAGCATGCTGATTGCTCACTTTTCAGGCATCAATATTGATGGCTATTGCGGTATTGCCGTATCTTTGTTCATCTTATATTCAGGCATTCAGTCGGTAAAAGAAACGGTTGCGCCTCTTTTAGGCGGCCCGCCAAATAAAGAATTGGTAGAAAATATCGAAAAAATTGTGTTAAACCACTCTGTTGTTAAAGGCATGCACGATTTAGTCATACACGATTACGGTCCCGGACGGCTTATGGTTTCTTTACATGCCGAAGTGGATGGCAGCGGTGATATTTTTGCCCTGCATGATGAAATTGACTGCATCGAAAAAGAGTTGAACGAGAAGTTCAACTGCCACAGTGTGATTCACATGGATCCAGTTGTTACCGACGATGATAAAGTTACCTCAATGCGCGAACGGGTAGCCGCGGAAATGAAAGCCATTTCATCCGACGTGACTATTCATGATTTCCGCATGGTTGAGGGGCCTTCCCATACCAATGTAATTTTTGATATTGTTGTACCGCACGAAATCAAGCTTTCAGAAGAAGAAATACGGCAAAAAATCAACCTGATTATGCGGGAAAAATTTGAAAACACGTTTCCTATTGTTGAAGTTGATCGCCCTTATTTATAAAATCGAATATAAAAAGAGCTGATCACATCAGCTCTTTTTTGTTTATTCATAATTCTTATTGATTCTTATTATTTATTAACAGTTATTTACAAATATTTAGCAACATAGTATAATTTGTTATAGCATATTATTGGAAAATTTAAACATTAAAAAGCAAAAAACAACTACGTTTAAAAGGAGATTCGCCATGAGAAACATTCTTTGTTTTACCCTGCTTTGCGCTTTGTTCCTCACCCTGATGTGCGGCTGCTCTGACAAAAACAAACAGCCGGAGAACACCGAGCCGGACGCCACTGCCACTGAACCGGCCACCGAGCCCTCCACAGAAACCCCTACCGAACCGCCAACTGAACCCATGACTGAAGCCCCCACCGAACCAGAAGGTCTGCAGCTCAACATGGACTTGCTGAACGATATTGGCTTAACCTATGATCAGTTGACTGAAAAATATGGTGAAGTAAATGGATTTGGCAGACCACATGGAGGATTTGGCTATCGATTTGAAAACGGTTATGGCAATTATATATTTAATGCAAATGATGTATTAAAAGAGGGGAGCAACACATATTTTCGTAAAAATTACATCAACGATCTAAGCACATTAATTTGTGAAAGTCATCCTCATGACGAGCAAGGTGATTATATCCCTTTGCCTAAAGAAAATTCTCAATGTCATCATATAGAATATATAAAATCTAAAAATTTGTTCATTAATGCTCCTGATTCGATCAGTATATATGATATTCAAAACATAGAAGGAATAACATATTATATAACAGAAGAAGATGAATTATACGGAGATTATTATACAGCATTTGACTATCAGGGATTAGAAATTGTACTAAATCATAGCAATAGCGAAATGATTCACTTAAATACTTACAAAGACACAGACGAAATTTGGAGTCATGAAAATGGTAGTGCAATTGTGCGAAAATCGCTTCGCACTTAAACAAAATTATTCAAAAGAAGGGATTTTAAAAATGAAAGATATCAACCGATTTGTCACTTTTTTAGCGCTTTTTCTGTTTATATTTGCATTATCAGCCATCTCTGTCGTAGCCGCTGATTCGCTTGCATCAACAGTAGGCCCTGACCACTGCTATCACAGCGGGGTGTTTGACTTTAATGAAAAAACAATGACCTTAGACGGCGTTTATGTCGGTAATACCATTGAATGGCTGATGGACGATGTCGACTTCTACGGCGACAGAGCCGTTGTGTATGAAAACGGCAACATTGTCACTCAAGGCTATTTACAAGAGGGAATGACCGTTGCCATTTATCATGATGACCAGTTATATGGCGAAATATAATATAAATACATATATATTTAAAAAGGAGATGAACCCATGAAAAAATTTCTTTGTTTTACCCTGCTTTGCGCTTTATTCCTCACTCTGCTGTGCGGCTGCTCTGACAAAGATAAACAAACCGAAAACACCGAGCCAGACACCACCGCCACTGAACCGGCCACCGAGCCCTCCACAGAAACCCCTACCGCACCGCCAACAGAACCCACGACTGAAGCCCCCACCGAACCGGAAGGCCTGCAACTCAATATGGATTTGCTTAATGACATTGGCTTAACCTATGATCAATTGACCGAAAAATATGGTGAACTAATTAAATACAACTCACCGCATGGTGGCTATGCATATAATTTTAAAAATGGACACGGTAGTTATAACTTTTATGGTGCCGATGTATTAATAGCAAACTCTGCCTATACTTACTATAATAAGCTTTATATAACCAAACAAAATAATATTTACTATAATCATATTCCAAATGATGACCAAGGCGATTTTATTCCTATACCCAAAGAAGATGCAGAATGCTGCAGTATTGAAGATATTAAGGCGACTGATATTTTTGTAAACGTAACTGACACTGTTTTAATCTCGGATATTAAAAATATTGATGGCATGATTGTTAAAAGCGACACACATGAACATGCCCTTGATTTTGATCCTCCTACCCCCGGTGCGCCTAAATACGTTTCCTCATTTCAACTCAAAGGTTATGACCATATCATCATTACTTTCAGCCACGAGAATTTTGATTCAATTGATTCGGATTCCATATTAGATTTACATTTCCCACCGAAACGATAATATCAATTTAAAAAGGAAGGTTTTATCATGAAAACAGATGTTAAAAATTTTATTTTACTTTGTATGCTTTCGTTTTTTCTTTTCGCTATACCCGTGTTTGCAAACCATTCCAATGATACGATTGAAACAGAAGAAACCACCCATTGCAGTCATAGTTTCGCTTTCGAGTTTAACGATGAAACTATGACAATAGATAATGTCTATAAAACCAATACCATTGAATGGCTTGTGGAAGATGTCGATTATTTTGGAGACAAAGCCGTTGTCTACGATAATGGAACCATTGTTACCCAAGGCTATTTGCAAGAGGGCATGATCGTTGCCATTTTCCATGGCGACCAGTTATATGACAAATACACAATTGAAAATTTACGTGAACTTCCACCCGAAAATCCACCTAAAAAGAACAGTGCAAACCTCAGCACAAAAGCTGGCAATGCCTATGGCTGGATACTGCCCATTGATAATATAATATTATTACCTCAATCAGCCGGAAACATAAGCCAATATTTTGTAAATCACCGAGGGGTTGATATAGCAACCGGAGGCAATATACCTTCTATCGATGGTACACCGATCCGCGCTGTTAGAGATGGAACTGTTTTAAAAGCAGAATATCACTACGCAGAAAAGGAGTCTTGGGGATATTATGTTAAATTAGACCACGGCGATGGTTATACCACGCTCTATGCCCATATGAAATATTTACCCGAAGTAAAAAAAGGAGCAACTGTGAAGCAAGGCGACATTCTTGGTTATGTAGGAAGTACCGGAAATTCTGAAGCGCCTCATCTCCATTTAGAGGTAATGCTTGGCACCCAACTCAAAGACCCGATGATTTACTTAGAAGGCGCGCCGACATTTTCTGCGGCCATCGGCTGGCAGCAAGAGGGCGGCGAATGGTATTATTATGAAACCGCCGGCGTTAAAGCAAAAGGCTGGCAAGAAATCGACGGCTATACTCGTTATTTCGACCCAAATTCGGGGAAATTAATCACCGGCTGGAAAGAAAATTCTGGCAAAACCTATTATTTTGAGCCCACCGGCAGCACCAGCACCAACGGGCGCATGTTGACCGGCTGGCAGGTGCTAAGCGGCTACACCCGCTATTTTGACCCGAGTTCGGGGCAGCTTATCACCGGTTGGAAAGAGATTACCCTCTCGTCCGGCAACACAGGCGTTTATTATTTTGAACCCACTGGCAGCTATACTTCACTTGGCAAAATGTGCAAAGGCTGGCAGAAAATCGGCGGTGCATACCGCTATTTAGCGGTCGGTACGACCAGCCCCGCCGTGGACAAGACCACCAAAACCGGTCAAATGGCAACCGGCTTCACAAAGATCGACGGCAAATGGTATTATTTAGAGCCAAGCGGTGCCTCTCCGGCAGTGAACGCTAACACAGGCAAAGGGGCTATGGCCACTGGATTCAAAATAACAAGCGACGATAAAACCCGGTTCTTTGAAACAGATGGCGGCAATCCAGCCTCTTCTGACTTTGGCTGCATGATCACCGGCTGGCGCATTCACAACGGACGTACTTATTATTTTGAACCGAGCGGCAGTGACCCGACAAACTCTAATTTAGGCCGTATCTACCGGGGTTTTAAAATCATCAACGGCAAGACCCGTTATTTTGAAATGGAGGGTGAACACCCGGCCGATCCCGACGCCGTAAACCCAGACATGTGCCGCATGCGCACAGGGTGGCGCAACATAAACGGTGACACCTATTATTTTGAAAAAAACGGCGATCACCCCACTATGAACCCCAACACAGACATGGGCCGTATGGTCTATTCCGGATGGTTTTACTTAGAGGGCTTAACCTATTACCTAACCCCCACCGGTAAAAGCCCGGCGGAAGATCCCAATTCAAACTTAGGCAAAGCGTTGACCGGCTGGCAGACAATTGGTAACGGCACCTATTTTTTTCGACCCTTTGACTGGGTGATGTGCACCACGTGGTACACGACATCATCAGCGAAAATTACCTATGCATTTCATTCAGATGGCCTAAGCCCGGCGCTTGACCCAAATTCTGACCTTGGCAAAGTGCTAAGTGGTTGGAACACAATTGACGGTAAAACCTATTATTTCCATCCCGAAGCACACTATTGGCTCATGGGCTGGCAGCAAATTGATGGCGGCTATTATTATTTAGATCCACTCTATGCATACCGGCATACTGGCTGGCAAGTGCTCACCGAGGGACCAAACGGGCAACAAGGACTTAGCGCCTATCACTTAGACCAAACCACAGGCAAGCTCATCGAAATATGGAATGACTACGAACCCGTCTTAGCAGACAATAGCTGGGCGCAAATTCAAAAGGCATCCGAAACAGGGCTCGCCCCCTACATCTGGCAGGTTGGCGATGAAAAGTCCATTACCCTCACCACCGGTGAAACCCTTGTTCTGCAAATCTATGGTTTTTCACACGATGACCTGACCGCCGGCGGCAAAGCAGGCATAACCTTCGGTCTAAAAAACATCATGTACACTGCACGCGCCATGAACGACTCTGAAACCAACGAAGGCAGCTTTGTCGGAACCGATATGTATAAATGGCTGAATGGGTCTCTATATGATTCACTGCCTGAAGATCTGCGCGTGGTTATACAAAATGTAGACAAGAAAACCGCCGTAAGCGGCCAAAGCAATCAAATTCGTACCGACAGCATGAAGGTGTTTTTATTTTCTGAGATAGAATGCTTTGGTACCACCCTGCACTCAGCCGCCGGTGAAGGAGAACAATATGCGATCTTTACCGACGACGCCAGCCGTATTAAAACCCAACCCGGCCCTGCGATCATCGAATGGTGGGAACGCAGCCCCAAAAACGGTACTGACAATGCTTTTTGCTTAATTCATGCCACTGGACACACGGGTTATGCCCAAGCAGCTTGGCCTTATGCTGGTGTTAACTTCGGTTTTTGTGTGTAATTGACAGCGCAGGCGTATTAAAATAGAAATAAAAGACATGCCTATACGGCATGTCTTTTATTTCTATCAACAACTTCGCTCTGCGAACTCGGATTAGGGATGGAGAACTTATTTCATAATTTCACTAAGCACGCCGCCCAAAATGCGGATACCCTCTTCAATCTTCTCATCCGACATGGTCGAATAATTGAGGCGGAAGGCCGAACAAGGCTTATTCATATCCACCATAAACGTATTGCCCGGCACAAAGACCACCTTCTCTTTTGCGCAGCGCAGCGCTACCTCAGCGGCATCATAGCCCGGACCCATATCGCACCAGATAAACAAGCCGCCATTCGGTGTCGTATGTGTAATTTCAGCCGGAAAATATTTTTCGATACATGCAAGCATCGTTTCACATTTATGCCGATACAGCTCTGCCGACTTTTGAATATTGGCCTCCATATCATAACGAGTCATATACTCATAGGCCAATAACTGAGTAAGCATGGGCGTGTGGACATCCGCTACCTGTTTGGCAATAACATTTTTAGCGATAATCTCTTTTGGCCCGATGCAGAACCCAATACGCAGACCCGGCGAAAGCACTTTGGAAAACGAGCCGCAGTACACGACGGTTGTGCCATCATCCAGACTTTTAATGGCTTTGGGCGGTTTTCCGTCAAATGTAATTTCGCCATACGGATTATCCTCAATAATAATGAGGCCATGTTCTTTGGCAATTTGATAAACCGCCTGCCGTTTTTCGGCCGACATGGTAATGCCAGACGGATTCTGATGATTGGGAATCGTATAAATCGCCTTTACGCTATCGTTTGCCTCAATAGCTCCCTTGAGCGCCGTAAGGTTCATGCCATCCTCATCCATCGGCACGCCGATCAACTTGGCTCCATACGAGCGAAACGCATTGAGGGCACCGATAAACGACGGCTCTTCCACTAAAATGCCGTCTCCTTCATTTAATAAGCACTTAACCGTCAGGTCAATGCCCTGCTGGCCGCCTGAAACCACAATTAACTCATCATTTTCGCTGCCGATGCCCTCTTTTTGGCGCAGTCTTTCGCGAAGCGCCTCCCGCAGCTCGGGATATCCTTCAGTTAAGCCATACTGCAGGGCGAGGGTGCCCTCTTTTTCTAAAATTTCACTTGCAATCTTAGCAAGTTCTCCTGCCGGAAAAGTCTCGGGCGCTGGATTGCCGCCGGCAAGGGAAATAGTCTCGGGATCAGCCGCCGCTTTAAAAATCTCTCGGATGGCAGAGCCCTGCATATCTTTCATTCGATTCGAAAAATCATATTTCATTTGTTTAACCTGCTATCTACTATCTTTTGTTATGAAGCGCCGATAAAGCACCCTTTATTATGTATTAAGGTTTTAGCTATCTTGAAATGGTTCGGTGCCAGTTTATCCGGCATTGCGCTGACCAGCGTGACCAGTTATATTTCTTAAGAACAAGCCGTACGGCTTGTTCTTATTCTATCATATCTTTTTAGCTACCAGAAAGTACGACATTCCAGTATAGCTGGAAGTTGGACGGTTCCGGCGCTGCCGGAATTACACTTGAACAAGCGTAAAGTGAAACTTTCTAAGAATAACCCTCGTGGGTTATTCTTATATTAACCTAAAAGCTGTTCGGCCAAATCAGTATTATCCACACGAAGCAGCATCATTGCTTTATCTTGCTTGCGGACAAGCGATGCATACATATACTCCACACTAATGCCGCCACAGCTGAGCTTATCCAGCAGATCCGCCAAAGCGCCCGGCTGATCATCCACCAATATCGACAGCACATGGTTACTTTTTACAATCATGCCCGCTGCGCGCAAAACCTCTTTTGCCCGGTCAGGATCATCCACAATCATACGAAGTACACCAAAATCTGTGGTATCTGCCATCGAAAGGGCAAGAATATCAATGTTGGCTTTGGCCAGCGCGTTAATAACCTCACAGAGGCGGCCTGTCTTGTTCTCCACAAAAACAGAAATTTGTTTAATACGCATGTCGTTCCTCTTTCTCCACATAAGAATCAGTACGAAGATTTCGTTTTGGGATATAGTTCTTGTCGCTTAATGAAGTTTGCGATTATCAATAACTCTTTTCGCCTTGCCTTCACTCCTGGTTATACTTTTAGGATGCACCAAGTGAACCTTGGCTCCGATGCCAAGCATCGACCGCAGGCGCTCTACAATCGTTTTTTCAATCTTTTCAATACTTTTGACATCATCTTCAAATAAAGCTTCGCTCATTTCCACGTTAATATCCAACGTGTCAGTATTATTGACTCTGTCGACGATAATCTGATAGTTAGGCGTCACCTTGCCGTCTAATTTCAACAAAACTTCCTCAATTTGTGAGGGGAACACATTCACCCCTCTGATAATGAGCATGTCATCGGTACGCCCCTGCGGCTTCATCATGCGAACATGCGTCCGGCCGCACTGACATTTTTCATAATCCAACCGGCAAATATCTCTTGTACGATAACGAATCAGCGGAAAGCCTTGTTTCGTAATCGTAGTGAATACCAATTCACCCTCGGCCCCCGCCGGCAGCTTCTCACCCGTATCCGGATCAATAATTTCAGGAATAAAGTGGTCTTCCCATACGTGCATACCGCACTGGTATTCGCACTCGCCCGAAACGCCCGGACCAAGAATTTCAGAAAGGCCGTAGATATCATAGGCTTTTGCGCCTAATTTTTCTTCAATCGCCTGGCGCATATCCTCTGTCCACGGTTCTGCACCTAAAATACAGGCTTTCAGCTTCAGCTGATCCTGCACACCGGCTTCGGCGGCCGCTTCGCCTAAATACAAGGCATAAGAAGGGGTGCAGCATAAAAAGGTTGCGCCAAAATCAACCATTGTCTGAATTTGCAGCGCGGTATTGCCGCTGGACATAGGAATCACCGTAGCCCCGATTTTCTCGGCCCCGCCATGGGCGCCAAGACCACCAGTAAACAGCCCATAGCCATAGGAAATCTGACCGATGTCCTTGTTATCGAGACCAAGCCCCGTCATCATACGGGCTACGCAATCAGCCCAAATGGCAAGATCTTCTCTTGTATAGCCCACCACAATGCGCTTGCCTGTCGTACCCGAGGAGGCATGCGTGCGCACGATTTCCTCCATAGGCACAGCAAATAAGCCAAATGGATAATAATCTCTTAAATCTTGTTTATAGGAAAACGGAAGCCGGCCTAAATCTTCGATACCGTGAATATCTTCTGGCGTAAGACCCGCTTTATCCATGCGTTCTTTGAACAGCGGCACATTTTCATACATGCGTTTCACCTGCCAGATAAGCCGTTCGCTTTGCAGCGCTTCGATCTGGTCTCTTGGCATGGTTTCAATCTCTTTGTGCAGATAAGCCACTTTCCGTTTCTCCTTCCTGTCCATAACCCAGCGCAAATGCTTTTAGATTGATTTCTAAAAACTTGGGCGGCACTGTATTCTTAATGGTTTCAACCCACTTGTCATAAGCAATATCCGTAAAACGTGCCATCACGCCGATTAAGACAACATTGACCGCCTTCATACTGCCCGCTTCTTTGGCAAGTTCGGCCGCCGGCACCGAAATCAAATCAATACGCTTTGCTAATTTAGCATGAATATCCGCCGGATATTCGGCGGCACCGGTGATAACCGGCATAGGATTCATTTGCTGGATATTCGCAATCATACGACCGCCTTTTTTCAGATAAGGCAGCGCTCGATAGGCCTCTAACGATTCAAAGGCAAGAATGATATCCGCCTCTCCTTTTTCGATCACAGGTGAATACACCTCTTCGCCAAACTTCACATACGTGACCACGCTGCCACCGCGCTGACTCATGCCGTGCACCTCAGACACTTTCACATCGTATCCTTCGTTTATCACCGTATTCCCTAAAATGCGGCTGGCGAGCAGGGTGCCTTGGCCACCTACGCCAACAATCATGATATTGGTTGTTTTTTTCTTTTCCATTCTCAGCTCCCCCTCTCGATTCAGTCCACTTTTTGAATTGCATTAAAGGGACAAACGCCAATACATAACTCACAGCCCACGCACTGACTTTCGTCTATAACCACTTTATCATCCACATACGAAATAGCGGGGCAACCAAGCTTCATGCACATTTTGCATTTCTTACATTGATCGTTAACGGCTACCTTACCGGTATATTTGACTTTCTTTAGCAATGCGCAAGGACGCTGTGCAATAATCACCGAAGGCTCGTCTCTTTCGGTCTCTTCTTTGACAACCCTCTCAAACTCTTTGACATCGAACGGATCAGCCACCACAACATGTTCTACACCAAGGCCATGGCAAAGTGTAATCAAATTCACTTGTTTGGTTTCTTCTCCTCTGATGGTATAGCCTGTCGTTGGATTATCCTGATGGCCTGTCATACCCGTGATTGAGTTATCTAAAATAATCACCGTATTGGCCCCTTTGTTGTATACGATATCCACAAGGCCCGTCATACCTGAGTGCATAAAGGTGGAATCACCAATCACCGAAACCAGCTTGCGGTTAAATTCTTTACCACGCGCTTTGGCCATGCCGTGTGCCGCTGAAACCGAAGCGCCCATACAAATGGTTGTATCCACGCTTTGCAGCGGCGCCGCAGCGCCTAACGTATAGCAGCCGATATCACCCGAGACAGTCAGCCCTAACTTCTTTAACACATAGAAGGTCCCTCTGTGCGGACAACCTGCACACATCACTGGCGGCCGCACCGGCAAGGTCTCTTCTACCGCCTCAAAGGCAGGCGCCTCTTCATGCAAGACCGCTTTTTTTATCATAGCGGGCGTATACTCACCAAGCAGAGAAAAAGCCTCTTTTCCGATCACCGAGAGACCGAGCGCCCGGCAATGTTCCTCAATAAAAGGATCTAACTCTTCAATCACAAAGATCTGTTCATGTGCGGCGGCAAAGGCCTTTAGTTTTTCTTCGGGCAGTGGATAAACCATGCCGAGTTTCAAATAATCAACCTGGTCTCCTAACGCCTCTTTCGCATACATATACGCAATGCCAGCACAAATGACACCGATTTTTGCGCCATTCTCTTCGATACGATTGAGCCCCGTTGTCTCGGCCAAGTTCACCAGCGCCTTGATGCGCTCTTCGACAACTACATGCCGCTTTACCGCATTGGCGGGCATCATAACATTCTTCGCAATGTTCTTTTCATAGGGCTTCAGTGCCACTTCTTTGCGTTCTTCCAAAGCGACAAACGACTGTGAATGAGAAACACGGGTCGACAGACGCAAAAACACGGGTGTATCATATTCTTCTGACAAATCAAAAGCCATTTTCGTAAATTCTTTGCACTCGCCCGAGTCTGACGGCTCTAACATCATAATTTTAGAAGCCTTTGCATAATGTCTTGAATCCTGCTCGTTCTGTGAAGAATGCATTCCCTGATCATCAGCCACGCAAAAGACAAGCCCCCCGTTGGCACCAATATACGAGACGGTAAACACCGGGTCTGCCATCACGTTCAAACCCACATGCTTCATACAAGACATCGCACGGGCACCGGCAATCGAAGCGCCAATGGCTACCTCGCCCGCCACCTTTTCATTCGGTGCCCATTCGCAGAAAATATCCTCATACTGCACGATATTCTCGGTAATTTCGGTACTGGGCGTACCCGGATAAGAAGAAACCACTCTTACGCCGGCTTCATAAGCGCCGCGGGCCACCGCCGCATTGCCAAGCATCAATTTCTTTTCCATATTCAAAGGACCTCCGTTATTTCGTTTTGCTGTGCAACCACATCTTTTGCCCCATACAGTTCACGCAGCTTTGGTTTTTCAATTTTACCGGTTGCGTTTCTCGGTACATGTGCAAAAATTACCCGCCGTGGTCTCTTATAGCGGGGCAGATCAGCGCAAAAAGCGTTGAACTGCTCTTCACTCAGTGTATGCCCTTCTTTAACCTGCACAATCGCCGCGGCAATTTCACCAAGCCGCGCATCGGGCAGGCCGATCACGGCCGCATCACTGATATGTTCATTCTTGCGAAGAAAATCTTCTATCTGCACTGGATAAAGATTTTCGCCGCCTGTGATAATGACGTCTTTTTTGCGGTCTACTAAATAAATAAAACCGTCCTCATCCTCTTCTGCCATATCGCCGGTGTAAAGCCAGCCATCCGCCAGCGACTCTTTGGTCGCTTTTTCGTCTTTGTAGTAGCCAAGCATCACGCCAGGCCCTTTGACGGCGAGCTCTCCCACCTGGCCCCGCGCTACCGGATTTCGCCCAGCGTCGACGATTTGAGTCTGCCACCCGTAGCCTGCTTTGCCAATGGCGCCTACTTTATGTATATTCTCAACACCTAAATGCACACAACCCGGACCGATCGATTCAGAAAGTCCGTAATTGGTATCGTACTGGTGGGTCGGAAATACCTTTTTCCAACGCTTAATCAAAGACGGCGGCACCGGCTGCGCGCCAATGTGCATGAGCCGCCATGTGTCAATCGCATAATCAGCAAGCGCAATGCGTCCGCTTTCAATCGCGTCTAACAAATCCTGTGCCCAAGGCACAAGCAGCCACACGATTGTACACTGCTCTTTGGACACGGTTTCCATAATCCACTCGGGTTTTACTCCCTTTAATAACACACTGCGCCCACCAACCAGCAGTGAGCCAAACCAATGCATTTTCGCACCGGTGTGATAAAGGGGCGGTATGCACAAGAACACATCTTCTTTGGTTTGTCCATGATGCGCCTGCTCGGTTTTGCAGGCATGCATCAGCGCCCGATGGGCATGCAGAATGGCCTTAGGAAAACCGGTTGTCCCTGACGAAAAATAGATAGCCGCTAAATCGTCATCACACAAAGAAACCATGGGCGCCGCAGCGCTGCTTTTCCCGATTAATGCATCATAGGACTCGGCAAAGTCCGGCGTGTTTTCTCCCACAAAAAAGGTAAATTTCATTTCCTTGGTCCCTTTTTGAGAGGAAAGCCCGTGCCTCCCCAAAAGCGGCTCTAATCGATCAATAAACTCCGGCCCAAACAAAATGCCGTCCGCTTCTGCGAGCTGCAAACAATAGTCAATTTCCTCGGTCGTATAGCGATAATTAAAAGGGACCGCCAAGGCGCCTGTTTTCAGCACGCCAAAATAGATGGGCAGCCATTCTAAACAATTCATCAGCAAAATGGCTACTTTATCCCCTTTTTTGATGCCTCTTGCCAAGAGAAGATTGGCAAGCCGGTTAGCCTCTTCATCAAACGCACGCCAGCTCATCTCTTTGCGATGGGGCGCCTCGGGCGCCGGCTCAATGAGCGCAGATTCCCGCCAGTTTCCGCCGGCCTTATCCATTAGCTCGGGATTAATTTCAACAAGTGCAATATCATCTGGATAATTTTTTGAATTTCTCTCTAATAATTCCGTAATCGGCATGTTGCTCCTCCGCGCCGAAGCGCCATCATAAACCAGGGGGCCATCAGACCATTTTCACGCTGTAATAAAAGAACAAAAGCCCTCGTTGCAGCAACTGCAAGAGGACGAAATAAATCGCGGCTCGCAAAGGCCTCCCCAATTCACCATATGGCCTTACCTATCGGCATACTCTTACAGCGTAATGTTACAGCGTAAAAGTACGCTTGTTCACGCTGCGGCGCCGGGAACCGTTTACCATGCCCTCTTTTTCTCTGTTCACAACCAACACAAAAAGAGAAAAATCGCAGCCTGCTTTCCCGATGATCGTTAATATCCTGTTTATGAAAATTCTTTGTTCATTTTAGCATAAAAACAAGTCGAAGTCAACCGGCGCATATTAACAATTTTGACAATTTTCTCGGTACAACCACGTTGGCACTACACAATCGCCAAAAGCAGCCCTTTCTTATACAGCACCGCTTGCAATATGCACATTGATCGTGCTATAATAACCAAAAATACATTCAAATTTTTTGAGCTCGTACATACATATAGAAAGGAACGCTAATGTATACTGATCTTTTAGGAAAAAAACGTATGAAGCTGAACTTACATACCCACACGAACCGTTCTGACGGCCACCGCACACCCGAGGAAGCAGCCGCCATTTATCGCGAAGCCGGATATGATCTGATTGCTTTAACCGACCATTGGGTGCTTTCAAAAGAAGAAGAAATAAGCGGTCTTCGCACCATAGCCGGCTGTGAATACAACATTGGCGGCAATGATACTAAAAACGGCGTGTTTCACATTGTCGGATTGGGCCTTGAAAAAGAGCCAGCCATTTCACCCGAGGCCGATGCACAAACAGTTATTGACCAAATTAATGAGGCCGGCGGCATCGCGGTTTTAGCCCATCCCGCCTGGTCGCTCAACAGCGTAGAACAAGTCAAACCCCTGCGTGGTCTTGCCGCCACCGAGATTTTCAACACGGTTTCGGGCCTGTTTCAATCAGACAGGGCCTATTCAGGCACGATTGTTGACCTGCTGGCCAACACAGGCGTCATTCTGCCGCTGATTGCGGCCGACGATACGCATTATTATGAGGGCGAACAAACCGTCTCTTCGATTATGTTAGACGTAACCGACGGCAAAACCGAAACGAAAGACATCTTGCAAAAAATTAAGAATGGTGATTTTTACGCCACGCAAGGCCCCGAGATTCATATAGCAAAAGAAGGCGATGCAATCAAACTTTGTTGTTCGCCTGTTCAAAAAATTTCTTTCTTTTCAGACGACTCCTGGCATCCCGCACGAATTATACGAGGAGACAATCTGACCGAGGCCATACACAAACCCAAGGACTTTAGCGCTTGGATCCGCGCCGAGGTAACCGATCAAGACGGAAAAATGGCCTTTAGCAATATCATTCGTCTTACATAAGACGTGTTAGAGGTTCATTTCTTCGTAAGTAAGCACTCTATAATAAAAAAAGGCAGCCGTCTATAAAAACGGCCGCCTTTTTTGTTATACATTCTTCTTTATCTGGTTAGCGCATAACTCTCATCAATCCGCCGGCAAATTTCTTCAAACGAAACAGACCCATCTAAAATAATGGTAACCCAGTGTTTTTTATTCATATGCCAGCCCGGATAATAGCGGTTATTATCTACCATCTTTTTCAACGTATCGGGATCTGCCCTTAGATCAATAATTTCAACAATTTCATCCGATGGAATGCCAAGTTTACGCCTCGAAACGGTTAATAACGCGCCATACCACTTTTGGTTATCCTTGCGCCGCCACACGGCGTTATCCGGAAATTTGTCCCACAGGTATTCCAATTCATCCCCATATTTTTCACGAACAAATTCAATGAGTTTCACCGATTGCTCGGCTTTAAAGACAGCCGGCTCATAACATTGATCAGCGATCGTCAAAAGAACCGCTTCAACCGCACTTCTTATTTCTTCTACAAATCGACCGCAAGCATCAGTCTTGTATAAAATATACTCCTCGCCCGTTGCCATTTCACACAGGGCCGTATCAGGCACACCGCTTGACCTAACGGAAATTGTCAGCTTAAAATCACCGTCCATAAGCATCGTTTCATATACAAAGCGGCGTCCCTTTGGTAAAAAGCCAAACGATTTCAGCTTTTCCGGGACAGCTTTTTTACGCAAAAAAAGATTTTCAAACACAGCTTGATTACCTTTGCCTCTCCCTAATCAATTGCTATTATTTTAACATGAATTTCGTTTCCCTTCAACAAAGAAAACACCGAAACCTTGATTGGTTCCGGTGTTTTGATTCACGCTCAAGCCTGATAGCGTTTTAGCTGCTCTTCGACCATCTGTATCAGCGCTTTGACGCAGTCGGTTTGTTCGAGATCCCCTTTAAAGGATTTATCCCGGAAAGAGACCTCAACAACCCCTCTCGCGCAGGTTTTGGGGCTCACCACCACCCGAATTGGTATGCCAAATAAATCGGCATCGGCAAACATAGCGCCCGGACGAATGTCGCGGTCATCATACAACACCTCGATACCGGCGGCGGTTAACTCTTCATACAAAGTGAGCGCCGTTTGGTTGACTGTTTCATCATCCGCACGCAAATTGCAGATTTCAATCTGCCATGGCGCGATAGACATAGGCCAAATCGGACCGTAATCATCATGGCTTTCCTGGCAAATGGAAGCCGCGAGACGGCCCACGCCAATGCCGTAACAAGCCATAATCGGATGTTTGGCTACCCCGTCTTTATCCAAATAAGTCATGTCCATACTCTTAGTATACTTGGTGCCAAGCTGGAAGATATTGCCGATCTCAATACCCCGTTTTAAGGTAATCGCCGGGCGGCCGCATTTCGGGCAAATAGCGCCTTCATAGGTCTTGGCAACATCTACATACGAAATGGTCCCGAGATCCCGTTCAAGATCAAGACCGGTATAATGATAGTCTACCTCGTTCGCCCCGCAAACCAGCGGGCCGGCCCCTTGTAAAGAGCGATCAATGATGACTTGTGCATGTTCGGTCAACCCTACAGGCCCAATAAAGCCGGCAACAATGCCACTTTCTTCGGTAATCACGGCGGGATAAATCGGTTCGCCCACATAATTGCGCAGTTTGGTCTCATTTACGTCTAAATCACCTCTGACAAACACAACGATATAGGAATTATCGCTGTTTTTCTGATAGACCACCGCCTTAGCCAATGACTTCGCATCGATATGCAAAAACGCCTGCAGTTCGTCAATCGTCTTGCAATTCGGCGTATGCACCTTTTCAAGCGGTGCGTCCCCACTCTTTTGATTCTCGACAATACATTCGGCCGCCTCCATATTGGCACGATAATCGCAAGCACTGCATACTGCCAGTGTATCCTCGCCAATTTCAGCGAGCAGCATAAATTCATGCGAAAGGCTGCCGCCCATCATGCCCGAATCACTTTGCACGTCGATCACATTTTTCGCGCCAACCCGTTTGAAAATACGCTGATAAGCCGCAAAACAACGGTCATAGTAAGCCGCCATATCCTCTTTCGACGTATGGAATGAATAAGCGTCCTTCATAGTAAATTCACGCACGCGAATGAGCCCGCCGCGCGAACGAGGTTCGTCTCTAAACTTTGTCTGAATTTGATAAATCATAAAAGGATAATCTGCATACGAAACCGCTGTGTCTTTAGCTAAATGAACGGCTGCCTCCTCATGCGTCATGCCAAGCACCATTTTATTGCCGCTGCGGTCCATAAAGCGCGCCATTTCGCTGCCAATCGATTCATACCGTCCCGACAGCATCCACAGCGAAGCAGGCATCACAACCGGAAAAGTCACCTCTTGCCCATCAATGCGATCCATCTCGTCTCGTAGAATCGCCTCAATTTTTTTCATAATTCTTTTACCGGGCATATATAAGGAAAAAATGCCGTTGGCCATATACTTCATATAGCCTCCTCGCGCCATCAGGGCGTGACTTTCAATCACGCAGTCAGAGGGCGCTTCTTTAAAACGCTGTCCAAGCAATGCGGAAACTTTCATCGTGAATCCTTCCTTTTTCGATCGTAAAATATCTATAGCAGCAAATTTATCTGCCAAAAGTCTTTGATTTTCTTATTATACATCAAATCAATCCGTAAAGTCAATGCACAGACCAATTCTCCTTTATATATGATCAGGCTTATGATACCAATTCTTCTAAATTCCTATCCAAAACACAAACAGGCCACAGCCGTAACACGGCGTGGCCTGTTAAAATCAGAAAAATAAGATCACCAACATATACGAGGCAAAGTGTATCTGATATTTTTAAATATCTTGATACGCTTTTTTATTTCTATTGCCTATCAGCCTATTTATGGCTTTCAACAACTGGTTCTTTGGGGTTCACGGTAATGACGCATTCAATAATGCGCTGATTATCCGTTTTGGTCACGGTGATAGAAAGATTCTCATACTCAAAAGCATCGCCCTCTTCGGGAATTTTGCCGAGCTCTTCCATAATCCAGCCGCTGACCGTAGCAGAATCAACCTCACCGGTTAAATCGAAGAATTCAAACATTTTATCGATTTCGGCACTGCAGGAAATCTTATAAACACTATCATCGATTTTCTCAAAGGACTCGATGACCTCATCATGCTCATCCCAAATCTCGCCGACAAGCTCTTCTAAAATATCTTCCATTGTAACAATACCGGCTGTGCCGCCGTATTCGTCTGACACAACGGCCAAGTGAGTTTTGGCTTCTTGCAGCGATTTAAGCAGATCGTTGATTTTGGTTTTGGGCGTTACATAGATCACCGGCGTGATGATTTCCTCAATCGAACTCTTATGTTTGAGGGTTATATCGAAAAAGTCATGAATATGAATGACGCCGATAATGTTGTCAATATTTTCTTTAAAAATGGGGATGCGCGAAAAGCCGGACTCCATAAACGTATCAGTGATTTCGTCAATGGAGGCAGTTTCATGAATGCCCACAATATCAACACGGGGGGTATAAATTTCATTGACTTCTCGGTCGTTAAAGTCAATGACATTGTTAATCATTTCCTTATCTTCTTCGTTGATAGCCCCTTCTTTTTCGGCTTCATCTACCAAAGTGAGCAGCTCTTCCTCGGTGATGGAACGATCGTCACCAGTCTTGAAAATGAGCGAAAGCAGCTTTTTCCATTGAGTAAACAGGAAATTAACCGGAGTCAGGATAAAAACAAGCATACTTAAGAAAGGCGCTGAAAACATTGCAAATTTTTCAGGCGATTCTTTGGCAATGCTTTTGGGCGAAATCTCACCAAAAATAAGGACCGTAATCGTGATTACTACCGTTGAGACAGTCGGCCCCGCGTTACCTAAAAAACGTACAAACAATAGCGTTGACACCGAAGCCGCCGCAATGTTGACAATATTATTGCCCACTAAAATGGTCGATAACAGTTTATCATAATTATCAGATAACTTGTAAGTCAGCGCAGCACGTTTATTGCCGTTGTCCGCCATATTTTTGATACGGATCCGGTTTAATGACGAAAATGCCGTTTCGGTTGCTGAAAAGTAACCTGATAGAATGACGCATAAAATAATGATAATAATCGATAATATACTTTCATTATCCATATCGATTGTAAAACTCTCCTTAAAAAATCAAATTGTTTTTGTATAGCACGAACTCGGTTTAGCTGACATCAGCACCGAAAAGGTCTTCGCGCCGGAGGTTTTCTGTCAAAATGGTATAATGGCAAGCGGTAGGACACTGTAATAAGATTAAAAATATTACATAAAGGGGGTTCTTCCATAAATAAACTCTCTTAATAATAATTATATTAATGTTAAATTCAATCGCTTTGGTAAATTGGCTTCGTTTGTCTTTATGATAGTATCAAGATACCCAAAAGCCCAAATCGAATCTTTAATTTAATTCCGATAAACAACGACGTTAGCCTGTGTTTATTATAGCATAAAGTTTTAGCAAACCGGAAAGATTGGTGTTTCCGGCACTGCCGGAATGTCACCCTAATGGGTGACAAGACAATCTTTCTAATAAACACGGCGAAAGCCTGTGTTTATTATAGCATATTCAATTGAATTTCACAACCACTGTTTGCAAACTTTGTGTACTTTTCATACAAAACGGTATTATATGGCATGGTAAGCGTCCGTAAGGCCAGTATATACTTCCTTGAATAAAAGGAACTTGTGTGGTAAAATTAAAAATTATATGGTACATAATGTGTTTTAGCATACATGAATCAAATAATTTTTTTACGATACAGAATGATTTGATATAAAAATCAATGTTTTAGAAAAGTGAGAAGATATAAATGGTCATTGATTTCCATACCCATGTTTTTCCGGAAAAGGTAGCGCCGCGTGCTCTTGAACGACTGCTTAGCGGCATTGCTTCACAAAATCGAAAAGGACAGGCGTTTACCGATCTTACCGTAAACGGTTTGCGAACCTCTATGAAAGAAAGCGGCGTGGACCTCAGCGTGGTGCTGCCGATTGCAACAAAGCCGTCGCAGACCGAGTCAATTAACGCCTTTGCAAAGCAGATTCAGGCACAAGATATTTTATCCTTTGGCAGTCTGCATCCTGATCAAGACGACTATGAGCGGATTTTGGTGGATTTAAAGCAGCGGGGCTTTAAAGGAATTAAACTGCATCCGGAATTTCAGCATTTTTATATTGATTCGCCACGCTCCATACAAATCTTAAAAAAGGCAGAGGAACTTGGACTGCTTGTTGTTGTGCATGCGGGCGTGGACGTTGGTATGCCGCCGCCCGTGCACTGCACCCCAGCGCGGCTAGCCCGCGTTCTCGAACATGTAAGCGGCGAGCGGCTGGTAGCTGCGCATCTTGGCGGCTTTGAGATGTGGGATGAGGTAGAAAAACATTTAGTCGGCACACCCATTTGGTTAGACACAGCGGTCATCGGACCAGTCATTGATGCCGAACAATATAAAAGAATTATAAAGAAACATGGTGCGCACAAAATTTTATTTGCGACTGACTCTCCGTGGGAAGATCAAAAGGAGGCGCTCCAAACATTGCGCTCTCTTGCTTTATCTGACAAAGAGTGGAATTTAATCACCTATCAAAATGCGGCACGCTTGTTAGAATTATGAAGAAAATGGTGAACAAGCAGGGACCATCTTTTTGATGAGTATAAAATAATTTGTGAATAAGCAGACGGCACGATGGAAATTTTGTTCATTTATGCTATAATAAACACAAACTTACGCTTGTGTTTATCGGAATCAAATCAAAGATTTGTTCCACAAGTTTGTCTTGTTGCCCAAATGGGCACCATTTCGGCTCCGCCGAAACCGTCAAACTTGCCGGTTTGCTAAAACTTTATTAGCAAGTTTGTCTTGTCACCCATTAAGGTGACATTCCGGCTCTGTCTGAATGTCGTACTTTAAGATAGCGAACGACCTCTTTGCTATCATAAAACAAATCTGTTGATTTAACAACTTATCAATGAAACGCATTTGTTTATATTTCATCATAATGAAATACAAACAAGAATATGACTCGATTTTTTGGAGATCGATTAGAAAATGGAAGATTCAAAATACACGAAAAAAAGGAAAATTATTGGTCTTTTTATCTTAATTGCCCTGCTGATTGGCGTAGGTGCATTAACATGGGTTATCACCAAGCGGATTGTTGAAATCGGCAGCGCCCCTGAGGACATGCAAGAATTTATTGCCTCTTTTGGTTATGCGGGCTGGCTTGTAGCGCTCGGCATTCAGGTATTGCAGATTTTAGTTGCCTTTATTCCAGGTGAGTTAGTCGAATCCGGCATGGGCTATGCTTTTGGGGCCTGGCTTGGCACTGCGTTATGCTACGCGGGCATCCTCATTGGCCAAACACTGGTATTTATCATTATACGCAAATTCGGCGTCCGCGCAATCGGCTATTTTGTTTCGCTTGATAAATTAGACCGTTTTTCCTTCATGCATAACGAAAAGCGGCTTAAACAAATTATTTTTATTTTGTTTATCATTCCGGGCACGCCGAAAGACTTGCTTACCTACCTTGCGCCCTTGACGAGCATTAAGCTGTCTGAGTTTTTGACCATTTCACTAATTGCCCGTTTCCCCTCAGTAGTTTCTTCCACCATTGGCGGCAATTTGATTTCCAATGGAGAATATGTCTATGCGGCTATTTTATATGCGGTTACCGGCATTGTCAGTCTGATTGGCATGAAAGTTTATAATGTAATTTTGAATAAGAAAGAAAAGCATCATGCAAACACCAAATCATTTTGAGGATATGACAAAGACGCCTGTTTCACGGTTGATTACGCGTCTTGCTGTCCCTTCTGTTATTTCTATGCTGGTGTCATCCATTTACAATTTGGCTGACACCTATTTTGTGTCTCAAATCGACCGTGACGCAGCCGCCGCAATCGGGATTGTTTTTTCACTGATGGCTGTCATTCAGGCGCTTGGGTTTACGCTGGGCATGGGCAGCGGCAATTATGTCTCCCGCTTGTTAGGTATGAAAGAAGAACAAAAAGCCGCCACGGTTGTTTCGGTGGCCTTTTTTACTGCCCTTTTCATTGGCGTAGTGATCAGCGCAGGAGGACTTATCAATCCCTTGGGATTTGTTGCGCTTTTGGGTGCCGGCGGCACCGTACGCACCTATGCGGCACAATATGCGGTTTATATTTTAATCGCCGCCCCCTTTATGATGTGCAGCTTTGTGATGAACAATCAACTGCGTGCACAGGGATTTGCCACCTGCTCAATGGTGGGGCTCACCACCGGCGGCATATTAAACATGGTGCTTGACCCTATACTGATTCATTTCATGGGTATTGGCGGGGCCGGTCTTGCCACGATGATCAGTCAAATGGTGAGTTTTGTCATTTTGATTGTATTAACCATAAAAACCAAAGGCGTTATACCCATTCGGTGGCAGTGTTTTAGACCTACATGGACGGCTTATAAAGAGATTTTCCATGCCGGGTTACCCTCTTTTTGCCGACAAGGACTGGTGAGTATTTCTTCTGTTGTGCTGAATTTTGCCGCCGGTTCGTTTGGTACGGCGGCGCTGGCAGCCATGACAATTGTCAATCGCATAACCATGTTTATTTATTCGGCACTCATTGGATTTGCCCAAGGTTTTCAGCCGGTTTGCGGTTTTAACTGGGGAGCGAAACGATATGACCGAGTCATACAAGCATATACATTTAGTTTAAAGGTAGCGCTCATTATGCTCAGCGTTTTAGGCTTGCTTTTCTTCCTATTAGCCTCACCCATTTTATCATTATTTCAAAAGGATGAGGCCGTGTTAGCAATTGGCAGCGCAGCCTTGCGTTTCCAATGCATAGGCATGCCGCTGCAAGCAACAATCATGATGGGGCAGTTCTTGACCCAGTCCATTGGCTATGGCGTCCGTGCCGCTGTGATTGCCATGGGTCGACAAGGATTATTTCTCATTCCAGGTTATTTGATTTTGCCACTGTTTATGCAGGTAACGGGAATTGAAGCGGCCCAGCTTGTTTCAGATATCTTTACCTTTATTCTCACCTTATTCATTATGAGAGGAGTCATGAAAAAAATCAAGGGGTTTTCTATGTCGGCAGAACTTTCACTAGAAAAATCTCTGAATGAATAAAAAATGAGCATTCGTTCTTAAATTATTCATAAACAAGGCATACAATAGCATAGGAAAATGACGATGAAAGGGATAGACAGCGGCGAAACGCGTTTGATAGGCCGCTGTAGGTTGGAGGTTAAGCTGAAAATGAATATGCAAATGCTTCTCATTGTACTAAACCGCACAGAGAAATTAAATCCTTTATTGGATGCATTCATGGAAAAAAAAATTCGCGGGGCTACCATTTTAAAAAGCACCGGCATGGTAAAAACATTGTCAAAGGATATTGAGCATTATCCCATCTTTGGCTCGCTGCGCAGCCTTTGGGAATCAGAAGAGCGTAAAGACAGCCGGACCTTGTTTTTGATTTTGCCTGAAGAATTAGTTGAAACAGCCAAAGAATGTGTGCGTACTGTGGTGGGTGATCTGTCAAAACCCGATACCGGTATTATGGTAACCATGCCTCTTTTGTCGGCAGAAGGGATGAATTTCTGATGCCGTTTAGTATATTATTTTACATCGCGTTAATTTTATTAGCAGGCTTGTTGATGGGACGAGCCGTTAAAATGGTACGTTTGCCGAACGTTACGGGTTATTTGCTGGCCGGATTGCTGTTAGGACCATCGGTACTGCGTATTTTACCGGCTGGTTTTGTCCATGAGTTGGAACTTGTGTCTGACATGGCGCTGGCGCTGATTGCGTTCACCGTAGGCGCTGAATTTAAGTTTACTTATTTGAAAAAAGTGGGCATCACCCCCTTGATCATTGCTTTATTTGAGGCATTAGCGGCCATGCTGGTCGTAGCGGTCGTTTTGTTTGTTCTTGGCTTTGGTTTTGATTTAGCTTTGTTATTAGGCGCAATTGCTTCGGCGACAGCGCCGGCTGCTACGATTATGGTGGTCAAGCAATACCGGGCCAAAGGACCGGTAACTGACACGCTGCTCAGCGTTGTGGCGCTGGACGATGCGGTGGCCTTAATTTCGTTTGGTTTTGCCATGGCGGTGGTCAATACGATGCATCACCCCGGCGAGGTAAGCTTGCTGCTTTCCATTTTAAAGCCGTTTGGCGAGGTAGTCGGCTCGGTGGTGTTGGGGGCTGCCCTTGGCCTTCTCATTAAGCTACCCCTGCACTTTTTCAAAAAAACGTCAAATCGTTTGATTATCATCCTCGGTTTTGCTTTTTTAGGGTCGGCGTTAGCTTCTATGCTGGGTCTTTCGCCCCTTTTGCTTTGCATGTGTATGGGCGCAGCGGTTATTAATTTCTGCGAGGAAGGTTCAGATCTGTTAGACATTGTCGATTCGATCACGCCCCCTATCTTTTTAATGTTTTTTGTCGTTTCGGGCGCTGAACTCAACTTGGCCATACTGCCGAAAATCGGTGTAATTGGCGTGGCGTATGTTTTAGCGCGAGTGGTCGGCAAGATTGGCGGCGCCTCGTTTGGCGCGATCATCACCAAAGCGCCGCCGACCGTTCGCAAGTATGTTGGCTTTACCTTGGTGCCGCAGGCGGGCGTGGCAATTGGTCTTTCTCTGTTAGCGGCGAAAGCTTTGCCCGAGGTAGGCGCTACCATTCAGGCGGTGGTTCTTTGCGGTACATTTATTTATGAATTAGTGGGGCCGGTTTGTACAAAACTTGCTTTAAAAAAGGCGAATGAAATTGAGTCATAATTGTTTATAATAAAAGCGGAACTTTTTCTAAGGAAACAGGGCCGGCCGCACGTTTAGGCGGCCGGCTGTTTTAAGGTGTGATATATTGATCGTTTTGATTATTTTAGGTATACTCGTATTTCTGTTAGCCTTTAGCGGTTTAACCGCCTTTTTATGCGCATGCTTTCGCAAAGATCGATTGTTTGAGAATGGATTTATCAGGACAGCGCATCCCAAATATCATTATGTGCAGGAATGTATCAAGACGCATGCAGCACTGCAAAACAGTCCGCATGAAGATATATGGATCACCTCTTTTGACGGCAAAAAACTGCACGGCGTCTTGTTCCCCAATCATCAAAGCAATCACTTCATTGTGATGATGCATGGCTACCATTCTTGTTCAGAATATGATTTTGGAAAGATCGCTCGTTTTTACGAAAGGCTCGGGTATGGCCTGCTTTTCATCACACAGCGTTCCCATAGGGAAAGCGAGGGACGGCTCATCACCTATGGCGGCAAAGAAAAATATGATTGTCTTTCCTTTTGTCAAAGGCTTGTTTCTCTTTATCCGGCATGCAAAATCATTTTGCATGGAATCTCGATGGGCGGCGCTACTGTAATGTTAGCGGGCGCCTTAGACCTACCGAAAAACGTGAAAGGATTGATAGACGACTGTGGTTATTCATCGGCCTTTGATGAAATTGCTTATGTGGCGAGACATCGAATGCACTTGCCAATCATAGCCGTACAGGCCGCTAATCTGTTTTCACGCCTGCTTACGGGTGTTTCCTGGCATTCGGTTTCGGTATCCCAAGCGGTTGGCCGCAATCAGCTGCCTAAGCTATTTATTCACGGCGAAGCTGACGAGTTAGTGCCCTATGAAATGGGCCTTGCCAATTTTAAAGCGGCATCGAGTGAAAAAACATTTGTTTCGGTTCCGCATGCGGGCCATGCGATGGCGCATTTTGTAGATGCAGAAAAAGTGGAAAAAGCACTTTGCACGTTTACAAGAACTGTGTTTGAAAAATTATAAAAAGAGTACCAACATACGCTTTTTTTAATCGCCAAATGAACAATAACGCTCGTATATAATAAAATATGATGGCAGCGGAGAAACTTCCGCTGCCATCATATTTTGCGCCATTTTAGATAAAATTTATTTCTTGACTGGCCGCCCTATTGCTTTGATCAAAGCAATAGGGCGTTTTTTTAATAGTAAAAGTCGCCCTCAAAAATGAGTTTCGCATCACCGATGAGTGTAATGCCGGCATCGGTATAATTCACGGTGATATCGCCGCCCTTTTGCTTCACGACAATATCCTCCCCCTTGGGACAAAAGCCAAGTTCACAAGCGACCACGACAGCGGCGCACGCGCCGGTGCCGCAAGACATCGTCTCTCCGCTGCCCCGTTCATACACTCGCATTTTCAAGGTATATTCGTTGACCACTCGTATAAACTCAGTGTTCACCCGATCAGGGAAAATATCGGCGTGTTCAAACACAGGCCCCATTTTCTTCATATCGATACTGTCCACCCGGTCTACAAAGACTACACAGTGCGGTGTACCTACGCTCAGGGCCGAAATTTGATAGCCAATGCCGCCGATGGGCACCAACTGGTCTAAAATCCGCTCGCCGGACAGGGTACACGGCAAGCTGTCGGGACAAAAATCAGGCACGCCCATCTGTACGCTCACCGAAGATACCTCTTGATTGATAACGCTCAGTGAAAGATTTTTGACACCGCTGGCCGTTTCAACCGTGAGCGTCTCCTTTTGCACAATGCCTTTATCATACACATATTTTGCCAAGCAACGGATGCTGTTGCCCGCCATTTTGGCCTCACTGCCATCACGGTTAAACATCCGCATGCCAATATCGGCCACGGCCGAATTTTCAACTAACACTACGCCGGTTGCACCAATACCATAATGCCGATCGCACACCGAGATACAAATGGATTCAGGAGAAGAGACCACCCCTTCACGGTTATCAATAAAGAGATAATCGTCACCTGCACCCTGCATTTTGGTAAAATGCAGCTTTTGTCTGGTCTTGCGCATCGCATTAATATCAATAAGCTCTGTGTTGTGCTCGGTATAACGGCTGGCAATGATATCCGCTACGGCATTGGCCGTATCAAGACTGGTAAGACAGGCAATCGAAAGCTGCAGTGCCCTGCGGTTCAAGGCAATAAAGTCTTCCATGGTGGCATCCAACATGGCGCCTGTATAAACAATATAGCTAATGCGCCCCTCTTCCATCAGCTCGTATACCTCGCCGCCCGGTGTTAAACCAGCCACGGTGGTTACATCAATGCCAAGCTGACTGATAACATGCGCAGTGCCTGAGGTTGCATAAATACGGAAGCCCATATCATCTAACTTTTTCGCTAAGTTGACAATTTCATAATAGTCATGATCTTCCACCGAAATAAGCACGCCGACTGAATGCGAACAGGTTGGCAATTTTATCTTAATGCCCGCGGCACACAGCCCTTTGAACAAAGCTTCGTTCAACGAACGCCCAATGCCAAGCACCTCGCCCGTGCTTTTCATTTCCGGCCCTAAATAGGAATTAACATCGGTTAATTTCTCAAAAGAGAATACCGGCACTTTGACGGCAAAATACGGCGGGGTCGGGTATAGGCCTGTGCCAAACCCAAGATCGGCAAGCGAAGCGCCAGTCATGATTTTAGACGCTAAGTCAACCATGGGCACACCGGTCACTTTGCTGATATAAGGAATGGTTCTGGACGCGCGTGGATTTACCTCAATGACATACAATTCATTCCGATAAATTAAATACTGAATATTGACAAGCCCTTTTGTACCAAGTGAAAGAGCCAGTTTTTCCGAACAATCACACACCTTCTTAATCATTTTATCTGAAAGAGAGAAGGCGGGATAAACCGCAATCGAGTCACCAGAGTGAACGCCGGCCCGCTCAATATGCTGCATGATGCCAGGAATCAATACATCTTTTCCATCGGAAATACAGTCAACCTCAATTTCAGTACCCGGCATATATTTATCCACCAAGACGGGATTTTCAATGCCGGTTGACAAAATGCGGTCCATATAGAGTTCTACCGCTTTATCATTATGGGTAATGGTCATATTCTGGCCGCCAATAACATAAGAAGGACGAAGCAAAACCGGATATTCTAATCGGTGGGCTGCTTCTAACGCCTCTTCTTTCGTCATAACGCCCGTGCCCTTCGGCCGGCTGATGTTGAATTTCTCAAGCAGTGCGTCGAAGCGTTCTCTGTCCTCAGCCATGTCGATTCCCTCAGCCGAGGTGCCTAAAATTTGTATTCCGTTATCGTCTAAGAACTTGGTGAGTTTTATGGCCGTTTGTCCGCCAAACGCAACCACAACGCCCACCGGTTTTTCGACATGAATCACATTCATCACATCTTCTGGCGACAGCGGCTCAAAATACAGCCGGTCAGCAGTATCATAGTCGGTGGATACCGTCTCGGGATTGTTGTTGATAATCGCCACGTCATAGCCAAGTTCTTTCAGCGTCCAAACGCAGTGAACCGAAGAATAGTCAAATTCAATACCCTGGCCAATACGGATAGGCCCTGAACCCAACACAATAATTTTCTTCTTGCCTGAATCGGCAAAGCCGCGTGCCTCGCACACATCATCATAGGTCGAATAAAAATAGGGCGTTTGCGCGTCGAACTCGGCTGCGCAGGTATCCACCATTTTATAAACGGCATCCCTGTGCGGAAGGTCAGTCGCGCCGGACAGCGCTTGTAAGCTTGTATCTAAATAACCAAGTGTTTTGCCTTCTTTATATTCCTCTTCGCTAAGAACCCCTTTACCGCAAATTTTATTCTCGTAATCAACCAAAATTTGCAGCTTACCCAAAAACCAACGGTCAATTTTCGTAATTTCAAAAATTTCGTCCGGGCTTACGCCGGCTTTCAAGGCTTCAAACACGGTAAAGAGTCTTCGGTCATCGCAAATGGCCAATCTCTCCATCAGCGGTTTATCGCTAATCGGTGCGGCGTTAAGCGTATCCAAAGATATTTCAGCCCCGCGGACGGCTTTCATAATCGCCGCTTCAAACGAGGGGGCAATCGCCATGACCTCGCCGGTTGCCTTCATTTGCGTGCCCAAAGTTCTTTTGGACGTAGGGAATTTATCAAACGGCCATTTTGGCAGTTTGACAACCACATAGTCGATAGCCGGCTCAAAGCAAGCGCATGTTTTGCCGGTGACTTCGTTTTTAATTTCGTCTAAGGTATAGCCTAATGCAATTTTGGTTGTGATCTTGGCAATTGGATAGCCAGTCGCCTTAGAAGCCAGCGCCGAAGAACGGGATACACGCGGATTGACCTCAATAACGGCGAACTCAAAACTATCCGGATTTAAAGCAAACTGACAGTTGCATCCGCCCACGATCTTTAACTCGGATATAATTTTTAACGAGGCAGAACGCAGCATCTGGTATTCTTTTTCAGAGAGCGTCACCGCCGGCGCAATGACAATAGAATCACCCGTATGCACACCAACCGGGTCAAAATTCTCCATCGAACAGATCGCAATAACATTGCCGGCACCGTCCCGCATGGTTTCAAACTCAATTTCTTTCCAGCCATAAATATAACGCTCAATCAACACCTGGGTAATAGGCGAAAGATCAAGCCCGGTTCTGGCAATCACCTTTAACTCTTCGGCATTATAGGCGACACCGCCCCCGCCCCCGCCCAAGGTGAAGGCCGGACGCACAATGACCGGATAACCAATCCGCTCAGCCACTGCTAAACAATCATCAACCGTTGTGGCAATATCAGACGGAATCACCGGCATGCCGATGCTCTCCATCGTTTCCTTAAACAGTTCTCGGTCCTCGGCCCGGTCAATGGCTTCGACGTTTGTACCAATCAAACGCACGCCCATTTTCTCTAAATAATTGTCCTTGGCCAGCTGCATAGCAAGCGTAAGACCAGTCTGTCCGCCAAGGCCGGCAAGCAGGCTGTCGGGACGTTCTTTCTCAATAATCCGCTTCATGGTTTCAAGCGAAAGCGGCTCTAAATAGATCTCATCGGCAAGCGCCTTATCGGTCATAATTGTCGCTGGGTTTGAATTGACCAAAACGACATTGACCCCTGCTTCTTTCAGCACACGACAAGCCTGTGCGCCGGCATAGTCAAATTCAGCCGCCTGACCAATGACAATTGGCCCTGAGCCGATAACCATAACTTTTTTTATCGTATTATCCTTAGGCATGGTGTTCCTCCATCAGCATAATAAATCGATCGAACAAAAATGAGGTATCGTGCGGTCCCGCACAAGCTTCGGGATGAAACTGCACCGAAAATGCTTTGTGAGCGTCATAAGACATGCCCTCGCAGGTACCGTCATTCGCATTGATAAAAATCTCTTTTCCGATTCCGGCTAAAGAATCAGCCACAACGGCATAGCCGTGGTTTTGGCTTGTAATATAGGTGCGTGTACCATCCACTTGTTTCACCGGTTGGTTGGCGCCTCTATGTCCATATTTAAGTTTCTCGGTCTTTCCCCCTAAGGCAAGCGCTAACAGCTGGTGACCTAAACATATGCCAAACAGCGGAATATGGCCGATGAGCTTCCCTATTTCTGCAATTTCATCAACATTTTCTGCCGGATCACCAGGGCCGTTTGACAGCATCACTCCGTCAAAACCGCCAGCGAGCAAGGTTTCGGCTTTGACTGAGGGCGGATATACGGTCAAATCACAGCCGCGGCGGCAAAGCTCTCTGATAATATTTTGTTTTGCGCCATAATCAATGAGCGCTACTTTGTATACAGGATGATCAGCCGGGTAGGTTAAAACCTCCTCTTTTGTCACGCTGCGTACCGCATCAGTCACCTGATACGCCTTGATCGCCGCTAAATCGGCCGGTACCTCATCGCAAATCATCGCATTCATGGTGCCGTTTTCCCGAATAATACGGGTCAGTTCCCGTGTATCTACGCCATAAAGGCCAGGTATGCCAATTTCCTTGAGATAGGCGTCAAGCGGCTTTTCACACCGGAAATTGGACGGCGTATCGCAGAGTTGACGAACCACATAGCCCCGCACGGCGCTTTCTCCCTCAAAATCTTCTGAAATGACACCATAATTGCCAATTTGGGGAAAGGTCTGCATGACAATTTGTCCATAATAGCTTGGATCAGTCAGCGTCTCTAAATAACCCACCATACCGGTGGTAAAAACTAACTCGCCGATGGAATCGTTTTGACCGGACGCTGTGTCCTCAGAACCAGCGCCAAAGCGAATCCCCTCAAATACTTGTCCATTTTGAAGGACCAGATAACCCTTTTTCATCGATCATTTGTTCCCTTCTTTATTTTTCATGCAGAGCACCATGACGGCTTTCTGCGCATGCAGGCGATTTTCGGCCTGATCAAAAATTTCGCCGGCGTGTTCTTCAAACACCTTCGCCGTAATCTCTTCTTCCCGATGCGCCGGCAGGCAGTGCAGCACCATAGCGCCCTCGGCCGCCGCGGATAAAACGGCATCGTTAATTTGGTATCCGGCAAAATCCTTTCGACGCTGCGCGGCCTCACGCTCCTGACCCATAGAGGCCCACACATCTGTGTAAAGCACATCGGCGCCAGCCGCTGCTTCTAACACATTCTCTGTGCAAAGAAAATCGCCGTTTTCAGCGGCCCATTTCATCAGCGCCGCGTCTGGCTCGTGCTCTTTGGGACAGGCACAGGTAACACGAAGCCCCATTTTAATGCCGCCGACGATTAATGAATTGGCCATATTATTGCCATCGCCAATATAGCAAAGGGTAAGTCCCTTTAAATAGCCTTTATGCTCTCTGATAGTCATTAAATCGGCTAATACTTGACAGGGATGGGCATAGTCAGTGAGTCCATTAATAATCGAGATATTACCAAAAGCCGCTAAATTCTCTACTTCTGCCTGATCAAAAGTACGAATCATAATGCCGTCAAGATAACGCGAAAGCACTCTGGCCGTATCGCTGACCGGCTCTCCTCTGCCAATTTGCATATCATCGGCCGACAAAAACAAGGCCTGACCGCCCAAATCATACATGCCCACTTCAAAAGACACGCGTGTTCTGGTGGATGCTTTGGCAAAAATCATGCCAAGGCTTTTTCCCTGCAAGTGCGGATGTGCGATACCATTTCTTTTTTCATACTTTAATTGATCGGCCAGGTTTAATACCTCTAAGATTTCCTCTGCCGATAAATCCTGCAGCTTTAATAAATGTTTCATTGTTTTTCTGCCCTTTCCCCTTTCGATTGCCAAGTTAATTTGCACTGTTTTCCTTAAGCGTTTCTTTCAAGATATCGATCGCTTCTTTGATCTGCTCATCACTAATAATGAGCGGCGGCACTAATCTTATTTTATCTTTTGCCGTCAACACCAAGACCCCTTTTTCGAGGCAAGCCATGGCCACCTCTTTGGCCGGACGCTTTGTCTTGATTCCCATCATGAGACCGAGACCGGTGATTTCTGTAACCTCATCACTATCAGAAAGTAAATCTTTTATCAATTCGCCCTTGCGCTTTACTTCTGCAAACAATGCGTCATCCAACCGGTCTAAAATAGAGAGTGCACCCGCACAGCAGACAGGATTACCGCCAAAGGTAGAACCGTGGCTGCCTGGATCATAAACATCTTTGGTTCGTTCACCAAACAAAACCGCGCCAAGCGGCAGTCCGCCGCCAAGACCCTTAGCGGTGGTGACGACATCGGGTGACAGGCCATATTGCTCATAACAGTAAAGAGAACCGGTTCTTCCGTTGCCTGTCTGCACCTCGTCAATCATCATCAGCAAGCCATATTTTTCGCAAATTCGCTTGATTTCCTCTATATATGGCAAAGAAAGAGGCCGTACGCCGCCCTCTCCCTGGACTAACTCAAACAGCACAGCGCAGCAGTTGTTGGCAGACGCTATTTTTTCAAGACTTTCCAACTCTTCTGGATCTGCATAGGCAAATCCCTCGGTAAAGGGACCAAAACAGGTATGAAATGCATCCTGCCCTGTTGCGGCAAGAGTCGTTATCGTGCGTCCATGAAAAGAATGTTTGAGTGTGATAATCGTTGCATGGCTTTCATCGCCATATTTCATAAATGCGTATTTGCGTGCCGCTTTAATGGCACATTCATTGGCCTCGGCCCCTGAGTTTGCAAAAAACACCCGCTTAAGGCCGGTGCGGCGGCACAAAGCCTCGGCCAGTTTGGCGCAAGGCTCTGTATAGTAAAGATTGGACGTGTGCTGCAGCTTGCCAAGCTGACTTGCCACCGCCTCACGCCATACAGCGTCAGCGGCGCCAAAGGTATTCACCGCAATGCCGGCGCCCATATCAATATATTGTTTTTCATGCTCATCATACAGAAGCGCGCCCTCACCCCTCACAAAGGTAACCGGAAAACGCGCATAAGTATGGGCTATATATTCTTGATCAATTTCTTGTATCATTTGCATCGCCTCTTTAATTTAGCGCTTCCTTAATAAACATGGTGCCAATCCCCTCATCGGTCAGCGTTTCAATGATAATCGAATGGGGAATGCGTCCGTCAATGATAAATACCCGATTCACCCCGCGGCGAATAGCCTCGATACAGCTTTCAACCTTGGGAATCATGCCGCCCGAAATAACCCCTTCGTTGATGAGTTGCGGCGCTTCGCTTACATGAATCGTAGGAATCAGGGTAGCAGGATCGTTCCGGTCTCTTAAAATGCCGTCCACATCGGTCATTAAAATAAAGCTCTCGGCCTGCAGCCGGCCGGCAATGCTGGCAGCCGCCGTATCAGCGTTGATGTTATATACATTGCCTTCACCATCACAACCAACGGTGGAGATAACCGGAATATAACCTTTTTCTAACAAATCTAAGATAGGTTCGGGATTCACCGATGTAATCTCGCCTACCTGTCCTAACCGTTCATCTAACGGTTTTGCCTCGATTAAACGTCCGTCAATGCCGGAAATACCAATGGCTTTGCCGCCCTTTTTGCCAAGCAAGTTGACCAAATCTTTATTCGTTTTGCCGGCCAACACCATTTGCGCAATATCCATGGTTTCTTGATCAGTCACCCGAAGACCACCGACAAACTCGCTCTTTTTCCCGGTTTTCGCGAGCATTTCGTTGATTTCAGGTCCGCCGCCATGCACTAAAACCACTTTGACGCCAATTAAGGACAAAAGCACAATATCGCCCATGACCGCGTCCTTTAAATGATCTGAGATCATGGCATTACCGCCGTATTTGACCACTAAAATTTTATTGGTATATTTCTGAATATAGGGCAGGGCGCGTATTAACACCTGGGCGCGCTGCGCATTGGTCATTTCGTTCATTTTCTAAATCCTTTCTTATCCCCTTATGTGTAAAATCTGTTTATGTCCGATAATCGCCATTGATTTTCACATAATCATAAGTTAAGTCACATCCCCAGGCCGAGGCAGTGCCCTCTCCATCCTGTAAAGCGATGATAATTTCAATTTCATCCTCTAAAAGAATTTTTTTTGCCAGCTCTTCTGAAAAAGAAACGCCCTCTCCATTTTGACACACGCAAATTTCACCAGCCCGGCTCTTAAAAGAAACCGCCGTTTTCGCAATCGTCACCGGGACGCCGGCATAGCCAATGGCACACAGCACCCGACCCCAATTGGCGTCAGCGCCAAACATAGCGGATTTTGTTAAAGATGAGCAAATAACAGACTTTGCAACTTTTTTGGCCGTATCGACATCCTTTGCCCCGCTAACCCGGCATTCGAGCAGCTTAGTGGCCCCTTCGCCATCCCCCGCAATCTGCCGACAAAGATAGGTTGTCAGGTGACGCAATGCCCCTTTAAAGGTATCAAAATCAACCCCTTCGCTATCAATCACCGGATTTTCGGCAAGGCCGTTTGCCATGATGCTGACCATATCGTTGGTAGATGTATCGCCGTCAACCGAAACCATATTGAACGTATCAGTAATATCTTCAGAAAGCGCTTTTTGCAGCAACGCCGGCATAATGGCGCAGTCTGTTGTCAAAAAGACCAGCATGGTCGCCATGTTAGGATGAATCATGCCAGACCCCTTGGCCATGCCGCCGATCACACACCTTTTGCCGCCAATCGTAAATACAACCGCTGCTTCTTTGCGGTGGGTATCGGTTGTCATAATCCCCTCAGCCGCGGCGGTTGCATCGGTGCTTAAGCCGCTGGCCAGCGCCGGCATTCCCTGCCGGATCGGTTCTATATTCAGGGGCTGGCCAATGACGCCGGTAGAGGCCACAATCACATCAGACGCCGAAACGCCCGTATACTCCTCGACTAACCGGCACATATCCTCGGCCGCCTGCTTGCCGCCGACGGCACAGGTATTGGCAATGCCGCTGTTGCAAATCATCGCCTGCGCATAGCCATCTGCCAAATGTTCGCGGCAAACGGCAATCGGAGCCCCCTGCACTAAATTCGTGGTATAGACAGCCGCAGCAGCAGCCCGCTTTTCGCTCACCACAAGCGCTAAATCTTTTTTTGTTTTATTCGCCCGGATTCCACAATGAATTCCGTTTGCTTTGTATCCTTTCGGCGCACACACGCCCCCGTTTATCTGTTCCAACATACTTATCTCTTTTCTATCTTGGCAGTTCTAAACCGCCTTATTATAACATGAAAATTCCGGCTCTCTAAGAACAAGCCATATGGCTTGTTCTTATTATAACACAAGGCCTTTGGTTTCCGGGACGCCCATGACCAAATTCATACACTGCACTGCCGCGCCCGAAGCGCCTTTTCCTAAATTATCATAGCGGGCCATCAGCAAAATGCGTTCCTCATTGCCGGCTACACAAAGCTGCATACCGTCAAATCCCGCGAGGGCCCCGGCTGAAACAAAGCCGCCCTCGTTCCAATCGTCAAGCACCGTAATCAGCGAATTTTCATAAGTCTTTTGATAAATGGCGCGAATATCCGCTTTGGTTCCCCGCAAGTCAGAGGCGAACAAGGGTACCGTTACCTCCATGCCGCAGTAATAATCGGCTACAATCGGACAAAAAGCCGGTTCATGGGTTAACCCCGTGCGCACTTTCATTTCGGGCAAATGTTTATGCGCTTGCCCGAGCGCATATTGTCTGGGCGCGTCAAGTAAAGGATCTCTGTTTTTCTCTTCATATGCAGCAATCATGCCTTTGCCGCCCCCCGAATAACCGGTTAGAGAATGACAAGTCAATTTTAAATCGGCCGGCACAAGACCACTTGCAACCAGTGGATAAACGAGTGCAATAAACCCGCTTGCATGACAGCCTGGGACTGAAATCCGCTTCGCATCTTTTATTCTTTCCTTATGCATCTTGGAAAGTTCCGGAAAACCATAGGCAAAATCAGGATGTACCCGATGAGCACTGGAGGCATCAATCACCACCGTATCCGCGCCGGCCATTTGGACGGCCTCTCTTGCCGCGTCATCCGGCAAGCACAAAAAAGTAATATCCGACTGGGCCATCGCCTCGGCTCGCGCGCCGGCGTCTTTTCTCTTTTCTTCGGGAAGGGTAACCAGCACAATGTCTTCTCTGCCTCTCAGTCGGTCATAAATGCGCAGTCCTGTGGTGCCGGCGCTTCCATCAATAAAAACTTTTTTCATTCCAGCCTCTATGCTGCGGCTTGAGACGCAGCTTATATCCGTTAGTGTAAAATTTTAATCCTCAATCTTGCTTTTGATATAATCAAATTGAATTTGTATATTGTCAGGCGAAGCACCGCCAAGTGAATTTCGTTTGGCAACACAAGTGGGAATGGCAATTGCTTCATATAAATCGCTCTCAAACTGAGTATCATATGCCTTATACTCGTCTATGGTCAAATCTTCTAACGTTTTGCCAGCCTTAATGCAAGCGCCCACAATCTGACCCACAGTTTTATAGGCACTGCGGAACGGCACGCCCTTTTTGGTTAAATAATCGGCCAAATCAGTTGCATTGATAAAGCCGCCTTTAGCCGCCCTTAGCATATTTTCTCTGTAAACGCTCATGCTCGCTAGCATAGGCGCAAAAATTGCAAGACAATCTTTTACGGTTTTTACCCCATCAAAAATGGCCTCTTTATCCTCTTGCATATCTTTGTTATACGCCAGCGGCAGCCCTTTGAGCATGGTCAGCATAGCCATTAAGTCCCCATACACCCGTCCGGTTTTGCCGCGAATGAGTTCGGCCATATCGGGATTTTTCTTTTGCGGCATAATGGAAGAACCGGTCGTAAAAGCATCTGACAATTCGATAAATTTAAACTCCCAGCTGCTATAAAGAATCAACTCTTCGCAAAAGCGGGACAAATGGGTCATAATCAGCGCAAAATCGCTTAGCAACTCTACCACAAAATCTCGATCCGACACCCCATCCATCGAATTGAGCGCTACTCCGTCAAACCCAAGCTTTTCCGCCGTCATAGCACGGTCAGTCGGGAATGTAGTGCCAGCCAAGGCACAACAGCCTAAGGGAGAGACGTTCATGCGCCTTACCGCATCTTGCATCCGCTCAAGATCGCGGCTAAACATCATGCCGTATGCTAAAAGATGATGGGCCATGGTCACCGGCTGCGCCCGCTGTAAATGGGTGTAGCCCGGCATGAGCGCGTCGCTGGTTTCCTCTGCCTTATCGCAGAGGACAGCCAGCAACTCTTTTAGCAAGGTCATGATTTCTTCGCATTCATCCCGTAAATAAAGACGTAAATCAAGTGCAACCTGGTCATTCCGGCTGCGGGCCGTATGCAGCTTTTTGCCTAAATCACCAATGCGCGCCGTCAGTTCCTGCTCGACAAACATGTGTATATCTTCGCAGCTCATATCAATCGCAGTTTTTCCGTTTTCGATATCGGCTAAAATATCGGCTAAAGCCTGCATGATCGTCTCGGCATCCTCTTGCGAGAGAATATGGGTAGCGCCCAGCATAGCGGCGTGAGCAATTGAGCCTGTTATATCCTGCTTTACCATATTAGAATCGAACCGAATGCTCGCATTAAATTCATCCGCCGCTTTGTCCAGTGCTTCGGAAAAGCGCCCTGTCCACAATTTTTCCATTTGAATGACCCCTTTCGTTGGGAATTGCATCTGATCTTGTCGATAGCGATTATTACTCGCCCAATTTCTCTTTTAATTTAGCCTGCACCTTCAGCGGCAGTCCAAACAGATTGATAAAGCCCGCGCTGTCGGCCTGGTTGTATACTTCATCCTCATCAAAGGTTGCGATTTCCGGATCGTACAAAGAATAAGGTGAACTTACGCCGGCATTGATGATATTGCCCTTATACAGCTTGAGTTTCACATCACCAGTTACATGCTCTTGGGTGACGTCCACAAAAGCGCTGAGCGCCTCTCTAAGCGGCGTGAACCACTGGCCAAAGTACACAAGCTCGCCAAATTTAATGGCCGCCTGTTCTTTATAATGCTGGGTATCACGATCTAAGGTAATCGTCTCTAAAATCTGATGGGCCCGATATAAAATGGTTCCGCCCGGCGTTTCATACACGCCGCGGCTCTTCATACCAACCAAGCGATTTTCGACCAAATCGGCAAGGCCAATGCCGTTTTCACCGCCAAGTTTGTTGAGCCGGCGCACAATGTCTGAACCTTTCATGGTCTCGCCATCGATCGAAACAGGCACACCCTTTTCAAAATGAATGGTTACATAAGTGGGTTTATCGGGCGCGTCGATGGGGGAAACACCCATCTCCAAAAATCCTTTCTTTTCATACTGCGGCTCGTTTGCTGGGTCTTCCAAATCTAACCCCTCATGCGAAAGGTGCCACAGGTTTTTATCTTTTGAATAATTGGTCTCACGGTTGATTTTCAGCGGGATATGATGCGCCTCTGCATAAGCGATTTCTTCTTCACGGCTCTTAATATCCCATTCACGCCATGGCGCAATAATCGCCATATCAGGGGCAAATGCTTTGATTGCAAGTTCAAAGCGAACTTGGTCGTTGCCCTTGCCGGTGCAGCCATGACAAATAGCGTCTGCGCCCTCTTGCTTGGCAATCTCTACAATTCTTTTCGCAATGATCGGTCTTGCAAACGCAGTGCCGAGCAGATAATCACCCTCGTATTTAGCGCCAGCCTTTACGGTCGGAAATACGTAATCATCGATAAACTCATCGTTTAAGTCTTCAATATACAGCTTAGAAGCGCCTGTTTTCAGCGCTTTTTCCTCTAAGCCTTCTAATTCAGTCCCCTGGCCTACGTCACCTGAAACAGCGATAACTTCACAGTTATTATAATTCTCTTTCAGCCACGGAATAATAATCGATGTATCCAGCCCACCTGAATAGGCTAACACTACTTTTTTGATTTCTTTTGCACTCATTGGTTGCCTCCTATTGTATAACATGTATTAATATTCATTTATTAAGCATAATTATGCACCATAACCTCAAATTTGTCAAGTCATTTTATCATTTTATTTCAACAACAGCTTGACTTTTTACCCATTATGCATTTTTTGCATATTTATGCATTGTTTTTGTATAAACACATTAAAATACTTCTCTGTCCAACTTTCGCATAGAAATGGCCTCTAAAATATGATCAGACTCAATAGTCGCGCTCTGTTCTAAGTCGGCAATGGTTCTGGCCATGCGCAAAATTCGGTCGTGCCCTCTGGCCGATAAGCCCAAAGAATCATAAGCCTCATGCAGCAGCGCGTCGGTTTGTGCATCCAATGCGCAATACCGTCTGATCTGAGCGGCACTCATCTGCGCATTGCAGCTAATTTTATCGCCGGCCGCCTCAAAACGCGCATGCGCAAAAGCGCGGGCACGGTTTACCCGTTCCCGGATCACGGCCGAAGGTTCGCCCCCTTTTTTGTCAGACAATTCTGCATAAGTAAGCGAACGCACTTCAATTTGCAAATCAATCCGGTCAAGAAGCGGTCCACTGATTTTAGAGACATACTTCTTGCGCTGTGTCTCGCCGCAAGTGCACGCCTTGGCGGGATGCCCATAATATCCGCACTTACAAGGATTCATCGCACAAACAAGGGTGAGTTCACAGGGGAAAGTCACTCGTCCGGTAGCCCTGGTAATGGTAATTTCACCATCCTCTAATGGTTGGCGCAGTACCTCGGTTACGTTTTTGGCATATTCGGGCAGTTCATCTAAAAACAACACGCCATGATGCGCCAGCGAAACTTCGCCGGGATGAATAGTTCCGCTGCCCCCGCCCGACATAGCCGCCGGCGTGGTCGTGTGGTGCGGCGCACGGAAAGGCCGTTCTACCACCAGCGAAGCATGTGCAGGCAAAAGCCCTGCAATCGAATGAATTTTTGTCACATCGATAGCTTCATCAAAAGTCAAGTCGGGCAATATGCCGGGCAGCCGCTTGGCCAACATACTTTTGCCGGTTCCTGGCGGCCCGATTAAGAGAATATTATGGCCGCCGGCCGCAGCAATCTCGAGCGCTCGTTTAGCTCTTTCCTGTCCCCTGACATCAGCAAAATCAAACAGGCACCCCTTGACGCCCTTCGTAAAGATTTCCTGATTAAAACGCGTCGGCTCAATGGTCTGCACGCCCTTTAAATGATCGGTCAATGCCCTCACATTTTTCACGCCATAGACCGAAATACCTTCGACAACGGCCGCTTCTTCGGCATTTTCAAACGGAACAAACGCCTCTTTGCGCCCCTCGTCTCTGACAGCCACGACGCGGCACAACACACCGTTGACCCCGCGCACCTCGCCCGAAAGAGAGAGTTCTCCGATAAAGCACCGCTCCTCCATACCGTCTGCTTGTAATGCGCCAGAGGCACAAAGCAAGGCCACAAGCATCGCCAAATCATAGGCGGTGCCTTCTTTTTTCTTGTCAGCCGGTGCCAAATTCATCACAATGGAGGTATCGGGAAAAGAAAATCCGCAATTGACAAAAGCAGAGCGAATCCTCTCTTTTGCCTCTTTAACAGCTGCATCCGGCAAGCCGACCATATCAAACTGTGAAAGACGATTTTGTATATCACATTCCACCGTGATGCCAAAACCATCTACCCCAAAAAGCCCTGCTGAATATACTTTACTGATCATATTTTATTCGTCCTTGATCGATTCACGTTATGTCATTATGACTTTGATTTCTGCTCTCCGCCGGATATGCCGCGCAAGATGCGCTTTTGTTCCTGCGGATACTGAACATCTCTATTTTTCTTATATAACCTAAATGTTAGCTGCCTTGAAATTAATCCTTTCAGCAGCAAAAAGTTTAGCGGCTCTGGCTTTGCACGACTATGCCAGGCTATGCCGTCATTTCGTAAAAAAAGCGCAAAGGTAAATCTCCCAAGAATAACTCACGAGGGTTATTCTTGTTGTATCAATAATCTTTTTAACTTTCTAAGAACAAGCCATATGGCTTGTTCTTATGATGTCATAGAGTGCCTCTTACCCTGAAATTTAACGATACCGGTTTATCCGACAAATCGCGCGGAACGCGGCCAGTTAAATTTCCTAAGAATAACCCTTACGGGTTATTCTTATTGTATAACAAATTCATCTTTTTTTCAACAGGGATTTTGTCTTTGCGCACCATCTTCCATCACATGACTCCGCCTTGAATCCGCAAAAAACGGGCCAATATCCGGCCCGTTTTTTATGTCCCGCTTATCTTGAGATTAAGTAGGACATCTCATACAATTTTTTGAATTCGGCGCTCTTTTTCGCACAAAATTCTCTCATTTGCTGGATTTCCTCTTGGGTATAAGAATCCAAGTCTCCCTCTTTCAGCTTGCCCTTATACATTCTGTCTAACGTAAGTGCACTGCCAATATCCATAGAGCAAATTTTATTGTCGTGATTGCACACAACAAGATTGCTTTTGCCCTCTAACAGCAAATTAACAGCTTCCGTACCCATTTCAGTAGCTAATACACGGTCTCTTAGAGAAGGAGAGCCGCCCCGTACCACATGCGCAAGTCTTGCAAACTTTGTCTCGATACCTGTTTTTTCAGCAAACCGTTTGGTAAAAGGTTCTGCAAAGCCCTCTGCCCCCTCGGAGACAATCACAATAAAGTTTCGTTTGCCCTCTTTTTTCGATTCAAGAACCGCTTCAATGGCTTTGTCTTCATCAAAAGGCAACTCGCTCACCACAACAATGGAAGCCCCGACAGCAATACCTGTATTTAAAGCAATATAGCCCGAATTGCGTCCCATCACTTCAATCACGTTACAGCGCAGGTGTGATTCACAAGTATCGCGCAGTCTATCCACCATCTCAATAACGGTGTTCATCGCCGTGTCATATCCAATCGAATAATCGGTGGCCGTAATATCGTTATCAATCGTACCCGGTAAACCAATGCAGGCAACGCCTCTTTCAGAAAGGTCGGTAGCGCCTCTAAACGTGCCGTCCCCGCCAATGGCGACAATGCCGTTAATATGGTTTTCTTCACAAACCTTGATTGCACGGGCCATGCCCTCTTCTGTTTTAAATTCCGGACTGCGCGCGGAAAACAACATCGTGCCGCCATGGTTTATAATGTTAGAAACATCCCGCTCATCAAAAAGCTTCATGTTTCCTTCCATCAGGCCTTTATAGCCTTCATAAATCCCCATCACCTCTACGCCGTTCGCAAGTGCAGCTCTGGTGACGGCACGAATCGTCGCATTCATGCCGGGTGCGTCGCCGCCCGAAGTCAATACCCCAATTCTTTCAAATGTTTTCATGTTAAAAACATCCTTCCTTTCTGTCGTTTCAATCCCCTTGCCTCGTCAATGCCTGCTTTGCAATGAATTAGCTTTGTCAATTTATTCCTATTTTCTTTTTCTATATGATACCGCAAACAATTTAAAAAATCAATAGACCTGCGGCGATTATTCTGCGTTAATGCGAGCCGTTAAGTCCTCATGCTCTTTTAATGTTTTAGAGAAGTGCGTTACACCCTTTGCATCCGATACAAAATAATATAACTGTCTGGTCGTGGCATCATCGTCCGGCCAGAGCGCGAAGGAAACCGCATTCAAACCAGGATTGCAAATCGCTCCCGGCGGCAGTCCATCAATTTCATAGGTATTATATGGATTCTTATAGTTCTTATTCGAACCAGTTACCTTATCCTCACCTGTTTTATCCATTTTCAGAGCAAACAAGGTGGTAGCGTCCGACTGCAGCCGCATATTGATGGCCTGTCTGTTGGCAAATACTTTTGAAATCAAGCCATAATCCACATAGGTTTTGGTATCGCTGCCTTCGCCCAATGTGATGATTTTTTCTTTGCCCTCCGCTTGGATGATTGAAGCTAACGTCAATACCTCGTCAGTAGTCATATTCAGAGCAGCGGCCCTGGTTTTGTATTCTTCTTTATACTTTTTATCAAAGTTATCTAAGAATTTGCTGATGATGGTCACTTCACTCATATCAGTATAAAAGTAATACGTGTCTGGGAACAAGTAACCCTCTAAGCGATAATAACGGTCTGGATTGCTCGGGATATCTTTCATAAACCAATAATCAAAATTATAGTTTTGAATGACGTCGACAAATTTTTCCCGATCGCCAATGCCCTTTTCAACAAACAAATTGATAATTTCTTCGACAGTATAGCCCTCGGGCACGGTAATAACAACCGTTTCTCTTTGCACCTTCGGCGTGATCGCGCTAATGAGCTGATCATAATTCATAGAAGGTGAAACTGTATAGGTGCCGGGCGTATAGGCGTCTGAATCTTTCCCTCTATACTTAATATACACTTTAAAGGTCAGTTTATGTTCAATAATTCCTGCCTTTTTCAGCTGGTCAGCTAACTTGTTTAGATCAGTGCCCGATTCAATCGTGATGGTACACTCCTCATCGCTTTTCACAAAGGCAAAAATATCATTGGCATTCGTAATAACGATATAACTAAGAACAATCGAGGCGAGCATCACGGCAGCAATATAAATAAACGCTTGAGAAATACTGTTCATCGCGCCGGAAGGCGGTTCTGCATCGCTTTCTCTGCGCGGTTTTCTTGGCACCCGCGGCGCTTTGACTACACGGTTTACTTTTGTTGCAAAACTCGGCGCCTGTGACCCTTTTACCGGCCCTCTTGCTTCCTTGGCGGACAGTCCCCCCTCTTGCTTGGGGCCCGCATGGCTGACAGCTGAAACTGCCTTGAGCGGCATAGATGCCTTCCTCTCTGGTCCCTTGCCGGTTATTGGCCGGCCCATATGGATGGCGGGCGTAACCCGTGTTGCCGCCTCGTTTTGTGGCCCTTTGCTAAGCGGCAGTACTTTTGTCTGCCCATGTTGAGGTCTCTCTTTTTGAGGCTGCGGTGCAGCCGTTTCTGCTTTAGCGGCTGAAAGGGCGGTTCCTTCTAATTTTGTATGACCATTATTAAAAAGCTGGCTATTTGTAAAAGAATATTCCACGCCCTCTGCTCCGGTCGTATTTTCAGTCGGCCGACGAGCAGGGTTCGCACCCGCACCAGGCAAAGACGGAGGATTTTTCCGTAGAGCGGCCGCTTTTTTCTGTATGTTATTTTTATCTTGAGTCCGTTTAACCGGCGTCCCTTTGACCGAACGGGCCGCCTTGACCGGCCGACGGGGCTGTGACGCGCCAGGGATATTTTTCGCACCAGCCAAAGGTGCGTCCCTTTTGCTGGAACTGCGAATCTGCAAATTCCCCTCTGTATCCATCTTAGTTCTGGCACTTTTATTTTCTTGATGATTCAGATTATTATCCATTCTTACCTCACCCAAACAGCGTTACCGCAAAAAAAGCAGCGGCACACATGATAAATGTTGGAGACAAAATCGCCGAAGCGAACCGCTGTCTCCATGTTAACTCCTTACTCATTTCAAAGTCTGGCGATTCCTCTGCGTCGACGCCTTTCGTATAATAAATACGCTGCGCCTCGGAAAGGCCAAGTGTTAAAAACAACAAAAACAAAACCGTGGTTAAGCAGATAAAAAACACGAAATTTGATTGCTTTAAAAGTAAAGACCATACAGCGTCCTCAAAGAAAAACAACACAAGATTGAAAGCCAGCCGTACCGAGACCGTGATGATCAGTGATTCGGAAACATAGTAAATTACGCCCATCACAATCCCCACAAAGAGAAACGCCGGAAAAGCGACCAGTGAGAACTGTCCAAAAGCAAAGAGCAGTGCGCTGAAAAGAATTGAAATCAAGAATCCACTTTGCTTGTATTCGGTCACAAGAACACCCCGATAAAAAAATTCTTCCGCAAAAGCAGGCAATACTGCATAGGTCACAAAACGATAGACAATAGGTAATTCTCGATTGGAAAGCCGCAGCACATAAGTTTCAACCAGCGAATATTTTAAACCCGCCAAGCCAAGATACTGCAAAGCCAGCGCAATCAGTATAATGCCTGTACAAAGACAAACAAGCATACAAAATGAAAAAATGATACGCGACCCTTTAAAGGAGAGAAAATTCATTTTCATGCTGTATCCGACGCCCTTTAGTTTCGCATAAAAAACAGCCGGCAGCAAAAGAGTCATCATAATCAGCACAATGCCCGATATGATTGAATATTCATCATATTCTGCCAACGCGGTTTGGGCTATGCTGCTGACAAAGCACACATAATAAAGCCCATAAATCACGAGAGCCGCTATGGGCGCTGTTATGGTTTCTTTTAGTTTCAATTTATTCCATCCTCTGTCACAATTATTTCTAAGGGTATATCATAAGGGCCGATTGGCAAATCATCATCCAAACAACACCGATAAAACGCGCCGACTGAAACGCCGGGAAACTGGCACAAAAAACGATCATAATAACCGCCGCCATAGCCAAGGCGATGGCCATCCTGCCGATAGGCAAGTCCCGGCACCAAGCAGAGCGTCTCTGCGTCCGGCATGACAATTTCTGTTTCTTCCGGCACGGCAATTCCGTATCGTCCGGCCTTTACCTTACCACTATAACGCATAAATGTTAACTTTTTTATCATGCCCGTTTCACTGCATACCGGAAGACCGACAATTTTCCCTTCTTGTCTTGCCCTCTCAAAAAGCGGCAAAAGATTGATTTCTCCCGGCAATGGATAATAGCCGAGCAGTTTTTCACAGTTTTGATAATAAGAAGAAGCAAGCAAATGTTTAATCATCGCCTGATCACGCTGCTCCTTTACAGCCGGCTCCATCTTCGCCCGCTGCCGGCGATAATAAGCCCGCGCCTCCTCTTTGGTCATGCTAACACCTGCTCCATAACCCGTTTGGCGGTAGCAGCATCAGTCAGCGCCCCAAGCAATGCTTCTGAAAAGGCAAGCGCCGCCCCCATGCCGCAGGCGGTAATAAACGGGCCGTCGCGCACAACTCTCTCATCCGAGAGAATAGCGCCGGATAAATCTTGTTCAAAGCCGGGATAACACACTGCCCGCCGACCAGAAAGATAGCCAGCCTTACCCAAAATCATAGGCGCAGCACAAATGGCGCCCACAAGGTTCCCGGCCTCAATGGTTTTTTGTAAAAGCGCATGCACCGCATGGCTCTCATCTAAATATTTCGCCCCCGGCATGCCGCCCGGCAAAATAAGCATATCAGGCACATCGTGAACTTGGTCTAACGTTATGTCCGCCAAAACGCGCACACCCCTGGCCCCCTTTACCTCGTACGTGTCAATCGAAACCAACTGCACCTCCTGGCCGCCCCGGCGAAGTACATCTACCGGGCACAGGGCCTCAATCTCTTCAAAGCCATCAGCTAACAAAACATATACTTTTGCCATTATAATTGCAGCGCCTCCTTCATGGCCAAAAAAATCTCTTCTCTGCTTTTCATCTTGCCATCCTGACAGCAGCGAATCCGTTTCCACCCGAGTGTTTCAGCGCAGAACAACGCCGCTTCATAGCTATTTTCCAAATAGGAAAGATTTTTCTCATGAATATCTTTTTCTTGTCCCCGCTTGTCAATGAGGCCGGCCGCCACTTGGGGCAGTACCTCTAAATACACAACTTCATCCGGCGCCGGCAGACCTAATTTTCCAAATTCAAAGTCCCAAAGCCAGCTCAAAAAACTCTCCCATTTTTCCTTTGGAAGCTTAGAAAGCTGATGGACCGCATTGGCCGTGGTGTAGCGATTCGCAATGACCACGCCATCTGGCCTTTCATAATCTTTCTGCCAATCAGACCGGAAGGAAACATAACGGTCACAGGCAAAAAAGGTAGATGCCGCATACGCTCCCGTGTCCTCGGGCGCGGCGCCAAGGCCGCCCGCTAAATACAAATTCACAAGCGCCGAGGCCGGTTCTTGATAAGTGGGAAATGAGAGAAGGCGCACCGTCTGACCCGCTTTTTGCAGAAAATCAGCCAAAAGAGCAGACTGGGTGTTCTTTCCACTGCCATCCAAACCGTCAATTGCGATAAGACGCGCCATTTACTCCTCCTCCTTATTCACTATCATTTCCATGTATTCTTGTTTTGTAATGCGAATTTCCCGCGGTTTGGAACCCTCGAGCGGCCCGACAAACCCTTTCGCCTCTAACTGGTCAATCAGCTTTGCCGCTTTGCCATAGCCAATCGACATACGGCGCTGCAGCAAAGATGTTGATATTTTGCCATTATCCAGCGCCACTTCTAACGCCTCCATCAGACGCGGATCATCTTCACCGCCCGCCTCAGCAGAAGCTGCGCCGCCCGCACCCTTTTTCGTGCCGCAGCGCTCGGCTTCTTTTTCGATCAAAGAAGCGACTTCTTTATCATAATCAACATCGCCCGACTGGCGCTTGATAAACTCAACCACCGCGTCAACCTCTTGATCAGATACAAACGAGCCTTGTATACGCATTGGCTTGCTGCTGCCCACCGGCGCAAACAACATATCGCCCCGTCCGATCAGCTTTTCCGCGCCAGCAATATCCAAAATCGTTCGTGAATCCACCTGAGACGCCACCGTAAAGGCTATACGAGACGGAATATTCGCTTTAATCAAGCCGGTAATGACGTCGACAGAAGGCCTCTGGGTACCAATAATCAAATGCATGCCGGCCGCCCGCGCTTTCTGCGCCAGCCGGCAAATTGAGTTTTCTACATCGTCGGGCGCTGTCATCATCAAATCAGCCAACTCATCAATGATAATCACGATCTTGGGCAGATATTCCCGTTCGGGTTCGCGCGCGACAACCTCGTTATACCCATTGATATCACGAACGCCCACTTCTTCAATCATTTCAAAGCGTCGCTCCATCTCGATACAAGCCCAGTTCAGCGTACCGGCCGCCTTTTTCGGATGGCTGACCACCGGCACCAAAAGATGCGGCAACCCGTTATAAATATTGAGCTCCACTTTTTTCGGGTCAATCAAAATCAGTTTGCATTCATCGGGGCTGGCCCGGTACAAAAGAGAGGTTAGTATACTGTTAATGCATACTGATTTACCCATACCGGTGGCACCCGCAATCAACAAGTGCGGCATTTTGGCAATATCAAAATACCGCGGCGCACCCGCCACATCCATGCCGAGTGCCGCCGTCAACCGGCTGCCGGCAGACTGGAAAGTCTCGTGATCAATTAGTTCCCTTAGATACACCGTCTCTACATTTTTATTGGGCACCTCGATACCGATTGCGCTCTTGCCAGGAATCGGCGCCTCAATACGCACCCCTTCGGTTGCCAGGGACAACGAAATATCATCCACTAAGTTGGCAACTGAACGAACACGCACCCCTTCTTCAGGTACTAACTCGTACCTAGTAATAGTCGGTCCCCTTGAAATATTAGAAATTTTGGTATTCACCCGGAAGCTGGCTAAGGTTTTGACCAACTTAACCGCGTTTGCTTTTGCCTCTTCCTCACCGGTGGTCGCCGAGCGCTGGGGCGGATTTTTTAATAAAGACAAAGGCGGAAAAATATACTCTTTCTTTTCTGCCGGCTCTCGCTTGCCAACCGGCTCCCGCTGTGCTTCTAATTCTTCCTCATCCTCTTGCAAAGAGAGAGAAGGCGCGGCCTCTTCGGGTGACAAAGCAGTGTTTGGACTGTTGACTTCGGGAAGAGCGAGCTGACTTTCCTTATTTGCAAACGGATCTTCATCGGCAAAAATCGAGTCAAGATCAATCTCTCCCACAAGCGCATCCCCCGCCCGCTCGACAACAATCGGCTTTTCCTCCGAGGCAACTGCATCCACAGGCGTGCTTGCTGCTCGTTCCGCCTCAAGCGCCTCTACAATTCGTTCGTTCTCCTCCATAATGCGGCGGGCATCCGAGTGGGACGTGCCGCTCTTCTTTTTTTGAAAAGCCGCCCGCACAGAGCCACTGCTTCTCTCTGGCTGCTGCACGCGAAACGAGAATTTTTGGCCCGATGACGATTCTTCACGTTCCTGCATCAGTTGTTTTCTTTCAATGGCACGCTCCTTTAGCATCATCCATAAATAATGCGGCGTTAAATCAAAAAGTAAAAGGCCAAATAACAAAATGCAGGCAATTGACAAAATGGTAGTGCCTGTCCGGCGGGCCAACACTAACAACAGACCGCCGACAAGACCGCCGATGGTACCGCCGCCCTTTTTCTCTATGCCTGCTTTAAACAACGTAATCGGATTCATCGAATCGCTGACCGATGAAAAAGCATGGTACAATGCACCCGCCATAATCAAGCAAATGGAAGCATACAAAACCTTTCGCCATATAGCCTGGTCAATCTTTCTAAAATAGATAGCAATGACGACCAAAAAGGCCGGAAGCAGGTAAGCGGTCACCGAAAAAAGGCCAAAGAAAAGACCGCTGATCCACACGCCTAATAACCCTAACTTGTCCGGCAGTAAAAGGCAAATCTCCACAAACAGTGCCACAACAAGCAGAATAAACGGGACGCACTGATAAAGCAGCCCGTCTTTCTTCACTTCTCTTTTGCCTCGTTTATTGCTCGCCGTTCTTGCCGTTTTAGAAGGCGCCTTTGTTTGTTTTTTCTTATTTTTTGCTTGTGTTCCAGCCATGCTTTTTTCTACACCTTTCTATGTGCAAAGGCAGAGCGTCAGGCCGCCAATTGGGTCAGACTGTATACCACCGCAATCGCCCCCACTGCCCAGCAATAATAGGAAAATATTTTGAAATTACTTTTCTTTGATATATAGTTTAACATTTTCATCGCAATCACGCCTACGATTGCGGCAGCCGCCATGCCTGCCAAATAAATCAACCACTGCGTTCCGTCGGTATGCTGTTCAAAAAGGTCCGGCACTTCAAAGATACTCGCGCCAAGAATCGCCGGAATCGAAAGAATAAAGGAAAACCGAACGGCACTCTCTCTATCAAGGCCCGCCATCAGGCCGCCGGTAATCGTCGAACCGCTGCGGGAAAGCCCCGGCAGCACCGCGAACATCTGGCAAACGCCGATACCCAACGCATGATACCACTTGGCGGTTTCCATAGTTCTGTTTCCTTTATGAAAGCGGTCTGAGACAAAAAGAACAAATCCGTTCACCAAAAGGATAATGCCCACCGCCAAAAGGCTGGCCGACAATTTCTCTACCATATTGTCTAAACCAAGCAACTTAACGGCTACCAGCGGCAGTGTAGCCACAAGAACAAAAAGAACCATCCGTTCTTCGGCCGCAAGACCGCGCCATGAAAACTTGCCTGTAAACAGTTTACCCATCATGGAGAAAAAGGCTTTGATCAGCGCCCAAATGTCTTTATAAAACACAATAAACACCGCAATCAGCGTCCCTAAATGCAATAAAAGATCAAAAGCCACGATATTCTCGCCCGACTCAAGCCCAAAAAAGCTATGCAGCATGGCCAAATGTCCCGAACTGGAAACCGGCAAAAACTCGGTTAGTCCTTGAACAATTCCCAAAAGCAACGATTGCAATAATGTCATTTATACAGCTCCATTTCAATTTAATACATAATAATTCAGGATAAATTATATCATAACAACTTATGTTTTGCAAGGCGAGAATAGACGCACAAAAACCGGGCTTGGCATATAAAAAAGAAAAAGTTAAAATACCTGTTGACTTATGCAAAATCATATGATAGAATAAGAGAACAATCCAAAGACAGCAGGTTACGGTAAAAGTTGCATTTTATAAAAAGCGCTTTCCTGCCGAGGAGAAAACGATCATAATACTATGTATTGTAACTTTCTTTTCGGTCGCCGTATCGTAAAGAAAGTTTTTGTTTTGAATCCATACGGAGGTAAAATAGAATGCCAAGTGCAAAAATTCTTGAATCTAAGAAAGCAGTCGTAGCATCTCTTTCTGAAAAGATCAAAGCGTCTACCGCCGGCGTTCTTGTAACCTATTCGGGTATCAGTGTAGAAGATGATACTAAAATGCGTGCTGCTCTTCGTGGTGCAGGTGTTGAATACAAGGTTTATAAGAACTCCATTATTGACAGAGCTTGCATAGACGCCGGTTATCAGTTCAGTGATCAGTTAGTCGGCATGACCGCTTTGGCGATCAGCGAATCAGACCCGGTTGCGCCTGCCAAGATTCTCAGCGAATACGCAGAGAAAATTGAGACATTCTCAATCAAGGGCGGCTTCATGGATGGCGCTGCGATTAGCGTAGACGAAGTAAACGCAATTGCAAAAGTTCCTTCTAAGGAGACTATGGTTTGCAAAATCATGGGCAGCATGAGAAGTCCGCTGTTCAACCTTGCTTATGTATTGCAAGCAATTATCGACAAAAACGCAGAGGGCGCCGATGCGCCGGAAGCACCAGCGGCTGATGCAGAATAATCAGACGTACATTCAAATTTAATTTTAATTTAATGGAGGATTTTTAAAATGGCTAGCGAAAAAGCTTTATCGATTTTAGAAGAAATTAAATCACTTACCATCCTTGAGATGAACGATCTTGTTAAAGCACTGGAAGAGGAATTCGGCGTTACCGCTGCTGCTCCTGTTGCTGTAGCCGGTGCAGCTGGCGCACCTGCAGCTGCTGCTGAGGAAAAAACTGAGTTTGACGTAGTTCTTGCTGCTGTTGGCGACAAGAAGTTGGACGTTATCAAAGCAGTTCGTGAAATTACCGGCTTAGGTCTTAAAGACGCTAAAGAGTTGGTTGAGTCCGCTCCTAAGGCTGTTAAAGAAGGCGCTTCTAAGGAAGATGCTGACGCAATCAAAGCACAGCTCGAAGCAGCCGGCGCTTCTGTTGAACTTAAGTAATCACAAACACAAAAAAGCGAGCATATTCATGCTCGCTTTTTTTGCGCTTTGAACGAGCAAAGCAAAGGGGCATAGCAGCCTTATTTATCCATCGGCATAGCCGCAGCCGTTACTCGCCTTTTTTACCGCCAACGCTTGCAAAAACGCAAACGCCCATCAAGGCAATCACAGCCAAAATCATACCGAACACATTCATTCTTCTCTCGTTGTCTTCTTGCTTCAACATCATCCAAATGCCTTTCTTTGTGAACCTGTGTTTTAGATATCTTTATCACCATTATTATACAAGAAGCTACCCTGTTTGTATCAAATTTTAAGAAGAATTAAGAAAACTTCAAAAACAAAAATAAACCGTCGTTCGTTATAAATGAACGGCGGTTTGTTGCCCTAAAGGACACTTTTTCGACAAATATCTTGACTTTCAGACATTCTATCTGTATACTATATATAAATGGATGTCGATGGCAGGATCCATTTTTATACCATTTTGCAGCCATGCTTGCAATCATTTGAATCTTCATTCTCTCAAGAGAGCTCTCTCTCCTGAAGTGAATACCGTGGACGGTTGGATATGCTGGACCCATTCCAACCGATTCGGGTGCATCAACACCTTACCCACCGGAAAGCCGGCGACCACGGTACAGACATATTTTACCACATTTGTTTGTCTTTTTTCAACCCCTAATTGAAAAAGAACACGTATATTTAAGTTGGGAGTCATCTCATAACCTCCTCTTCGCTTATCATATACCACAATGTCGGTTTTTGGACTGTACTGAGCGGCAGGGCTATTTCGACGGTAGCGTTTACTATTCAGGTATGAAACCGCAGCCGTATACATAAGCTTGTTAAGCGTTCGCTTTTCAAGTTTTTGCTTATTATTAGCTTCGGTTTTTGTTCGGAAGCACATTTTTAACACCGATTTATACGGTAATCAGTTTTAGTGAGGGTTCTAAATATGCCGCGGCCGGCTTTGTAGGTTGTATACAATTTTGTGCAAGATTGCCCTATTACAAAGCCGGATGTCGCGTCTTTCGTATGGCATAGATCCATGAAAAGCATAGAAATACGTATATCGTGTTTCTATGCTTTTTATGGATAATCATAATTTTGTTTCCGCCCTATTCGGAAAGCGGCAGGTATTTACAAAACGGGGATAGTTGTTATATAATAAGAATAACCTTAACGGGTTAAGCTTAAGATAGCTAAAACATTATAATTATAATTATAATTATAATAAAAAAAGCCGTCTAATGAAACGGCAAAATCGAGCAGAACGACAAGGAGCGCTATATGTTAGAAATTCGAAATCTCACCAAAACCTATGGAAACAAAAAAGCGGTAGATCAGCTTACGCTGCACATTGAACCTGGCCAAATCTATGGCTTTATCGGCCATAACGGCGCCGGCAAAACAACGACGATCAAATCTTGCTGCGGTATTGTCAAATTTGACGAAGGAGAGATTTTGATCAACGGAATTTCCATTAAAGATGATCCGTTAAATGCAAAAAAAGAGTTCGCCTACATACCCGACAACCCGGACCTTTACGAATTTATGACAGGCATACAATACCTCAATTTTGTGGCGGATATTTACGGCGTTTCTGCCCAAGACCGCGAAGCACGGATTAAACAATACGCTGACGCATTTGGCTTAACCCAAAACTTAGCGCAGAAAATATCCTCTTATTCACACGGTATGGCACAAAAATTAGCCATTATTTCGGCGCTGATTCACAAACCCAAACTGCTGATTATGGACGAACCCTTTGTAGGGCTTGATCCCGTAGCTTCTCATGCCGTTAAGGAGATTATGCATGAGATGTGCGCCGACGGCTGCGCCATCTTCTTTTCCACCCACATTCTTGAAGTTGCCGAAAAGTTGTGCGACCACATCGCTATTATTAAAAATGGTAAACTCATTGTTTCTGGTCCCACCGAACAGGTGCATGGCGATACCTCTTTGGAGGATGTGTTCCTCGAATTAGCCGAATAAGCAAAATACACATTATGCAAACCTCATGATCCTTAGAAAGGGGCCTCCTTCATGTTTAAAGCAATCATTCGATCACAATTATCCCAACTCTTTTTCACATTATTCGGCCGCGGGAGCGTCAAGAAAAAGAAAAATGGAAAATATAAAAAAACAGGCGTCGGCCGGCTTATCTTATTTGGCATTTTATTTGCTTATTTAGCCATCGTCTTTATCGGCCTATCCTGTGCCGCCAGCTTTGGCGCCGCTGTTTTTATGTTAGACGGAAGCGCGCAAGGCATTGTCAACTACATCTCTGTATTTGCGCTCGCCGCCCTTGTTCTTTGCTTTGTCGGCAGCGTTTTCTCCACTGAAAAGCAGCTCTATGAAGCACCGGATAACGAACGCCTTCTCGCGATGCCAATTCCGTCATGGGCAATTCTTTTCAGCCGCATGATTTCACTCTATTTTATCAACTTTCTCTTTTCGGCGCTGGTGCTGGTTCCCGCCTCTATTTTTCTTATCATTTACAGTCATGTGACCGCGCCGCTGATTCTTGGCTGTATACTGGCATTGCTGTTAATTCCGCTGTTGTCCTTAGCAATTACCGCTATTATCGGCGCTCTTGTCGCTTTCCTTGCTTCTAAGCTGCCTTTTAAAACGCTGATTACGACCCTTATATTCATTGTGTTCTTTTTAGGCTATATGGTCTTTGCCATGAACATGGACGCGGTTATGGGCGTCATTGCCGAGCGAGGCGCTGCCGTTGCCACTCGCATTTTTATATTCAATTCGTTAGGACATTTCTGCGCCGGCAGTCTTTTAGACGGACTCCTCTTCGCGTGCTCCTGTCTTATTCCCTTTGGTCTTGTCTATTTGATTCTTTCCAAATCTTTTGTTTCGATTGCCACAGCCAACCGCGGGGAAAGAAAGAAAAAATACATCGCCAAAAAAATGAATCGCGGTTCCTCTCTTGCGGCGCTCACTAGGAAAGAACTTTCTCGTTTCTTCTCCATGCCCATGTACATACTGAATTCCTCTATGGGCACCTTATTTCAAATCATCGCGATGGTTTTGCTCATTTATTACAAAGACACGCTCCTTTCCATGCTGCCCGAAATTGAAAAAGAACTCGCTGCTTTATCCATTTCCTTTCAATTCGAAAATTTCATTCCGATTCTTTTGTGCTTTGCATCTACGATTTGCGTTTCTTTCAACTGCATTACCGCTCCCTCTATTTCGCTGGAAAGAAGCCGCATCTGGCAAATGAAAGCGATGCCGGTAAAGCCTGGCGAGGTACTGCTTTCCAAACTTTTATGCCACATCATCGTCAGCACGCCTTTCACTCTCGTATTCGCCATTGTTACCGGTGTTTTATTTGCATTAACCCCCGTCCAGTTCCTTTTGCTGGCTATCGTGCCGCTGCTGATCAATTGTTCAAGCGCGGCTTGGGGTCTTTGCTGTAATCTATGGCTGCCAAGACTCGATTTCCCCGCCGACATTACGGCGATTAAACAATCGGGTGCTACGATATTAGCCGTCTTTGGTGGCATGCTGCTTTATTGGTTCCCTTTATTCATTTTCATGAGTATCAGCAGCGCATTTTCCTCCACCATTCTATTTAGTCTATTTGTTCTTTTCTATGCCTTGATCACCGGCTCGATTTTCTTTGCCTATATCTTTACCGGCGGAAAAAACAAATTTGCCAATAAAATTGGAATACAGTAATAGAACGTGCTTCGCATCTTTCTAAGAACGCAAATTAAACTTTCCGGATGCTGAAACTTTATTTGCTCCTCAAAGAAGATGTCTTACGGCTGAGCCTTAGAGAAGCATATATATATAACCCAAAAACGACAAGCAAATGCTTGTCGTTTTTAGGTTACCGCATGACCATGTAGACTATATTAAACTTCATACGTCTATACAGGTTCATAACTGAAAAAAGAAACCACTTGTCATATCCAAATAATTTTGCCCGCTGTATGCAGGATATTGGTCTTGCACCGCTTTCTTAAAATCATCAGCCGTCTTATATTGTTCGGCCAATTTTTTGATATTTTCTAAATAAGCGATTTTTGTTTCAGCGTCTTTTAGATCTTCAGGCGTATAGTGCGAAGTCAAAATCAAGTCAAACCCTTTACGCAGATAGCTGCGAAGCTCGGCTATGATGGCATCAGCATGGGCCGCCCCCGCCACAATCGAATGACAATCATGGCCCAGCATATGTGTGTATACGGCATTGATTTCAGGTATCTCAATATCAAATGCCTCTGCCGTCTGTTTAATGATAAAATCAATGTCACCAATCGTCATCCGCCCTTCTTCGATTATATTCGTAATCTGATGCACCGAGCCATCAAAGCTTTCGCCAAAAGCACCAGTAAAGTTATCAATTAAAGCTTTTCCGCCGCCGTGCTGCGAATATTCCACTGCATTCTGCGTCGCATATGCAGGGACATCCGGCATAAAAGCAGCGCCGGCACCATGGTAAGCAACAAACATGCCTTCCACTTCTATATCCTTCAAATATTCAGTCAGTTCTCTATTATTATCGTGAAAACAGGGAGACTCGATCACAACCGCCCTGCCATTCTTTTCAACAACAAAGACCTCATCCGCCAAAAAGTCATTGGTCTTATAGGCATGCAGCTTAACATTGCCAAACTGATAAATATTCATTTCTCCTTTAGCCAGTTTCACCGTAACAAACATATTTTTATTCATAACAAAAACTCCTTTATTATTTTTTTGGCGACTGAAGCGGCCGTTCTTCATCGCTTGCAGTTCTATTATAAAAAACAGACTTTTCCTTGTAAAGTACGCACTTTTTTGTGCCATAGTTACCAAAAAGAAACCATTGCGCCAAATCAAGCAATTATGGGGAAAAGTTTTTTCATCTTTTGCAAGATGACTTGATGTCAAACGGGAATATATAGTATAATATAAAAAATTGATTTTATGGACGTCAAATTCTTATCCCCTATAATTTCCATCCATGCAGACCGACAAAATAGCAGAAAGCGAGGTTTCTGATATGACAAAACAAACCATAAAAAACGAACCGCCGGCCTGTCCGGTAGAAACAACATTAATGCTGATCGATGATAAGTGGAAAATATTGATTCTCAGAGACCTGCTCCCCGGCACTAAGCGCTTTGGCGAACTCAAAAAGTCACTCGGAGGAGTATCACAAAAAGTACTCACCGCCCAACTGCGTGATATGGAAGAAAACGGCCTTATCAGCCGACAAGTCTATGCAGAGGTTCCGCCCAGGGTCGAATATTCATTAACCAAGCTTGGACAAAGTTTAAAGCCGGTGCTTGATGTTATGAGCCATTGGGGCGAAAGCTACAAAGCACTAATGCAAAATTAGCGGTAATACCCTATTCAATTTATCGCTAAATCGAGGGCGGCTCTGCCCTCTGCTATATACGAATAACACAACACAGCAAAAAAGACTATGCAAACAAAATTTTGCATAGTCTTTTTTATTGCTATCCATCATGGTGACAACGAATGCATGCACTTTCACACATGAGCCGCCTCTTACTGACGAACGCTCAAATAATCAATCTAAAATTGCTTTGATTCTTCTCACACCGCTGGAACAGGCTTCTTCTTTCACAATCTTAAAATGACCGAGTTCAGCTGTATTTTGCGCATGTGGTCCGCCGCAGATTTCTTTACTGTAACCGGGGATCTCATAAACCGACACCACATCGTTGTATTTGTCCTTAAAGAAACCAAGGGCACCGCTTGCCTGCGCCTCTTCATACGGCATATCGGTCTTAATGACGTCTATCTTTTCAGCGATCGCCTGGTTGACAATCGCCTCCGCTTGATCTAATTCCTCACGCGTTACCTTACGGTCAAAACTGAAATCAAACCGAAGCCGCTCTGCGGTAATATTACTGCCCTTCTGCTGTACCCCTTCGCCAAGAAGCGTTCGCAAAGCTCCTTGCAAGAGATGGGTGGCTGTATGCAGTTTGGCTGTTTCGGCGCCCGAATCGGCAAGGCCGCCTTTGAATTTATGTTCAGAACCTTTTCGAGATTTTTCCTGATGCTCTGCAAAACACCGCTGGAAGCCCTCTGTATCCACCGAAATTCCCTTTTCACCCGCTAATTCCACCGTCATTTCAATCGGAAAACCAAAGGTATCAAATAGGCGGAAAGCTTTTTCGCCGGCAAGCTGGCCGCCTGGCTCTACCTCGCCAAGGAAACGCATTGTTTCTTTCAAGCCCCTCTCAATCGTCTTGGCGAATTTCTCTTTTTCAGAAACCAACACCTTGACCACCTGGTCAAAGTTCTCTTTCACCTCGACATAATAATCGGCAAACATATCGGCAATCACCGAGGCAATCTGTATATCAAAGTCGCTTGTGATATCGATCTCAAGCATCTTTGCATACCGTAACATCCGGCGAATCAGCATGCGCAGGATATACCCTTGGTCTTTATTAGAAGGTAAAATATTAGCCCCGTCGGCAGCAATCATAACAACCGCCCGCATATGGTCGGCCACAATCCGCATAGCCCGCTCGGTATCCTGCTTATATTCTTTGCCGGATAACGCGCAAATTTTGGCAATGATAGGCTGCCAAATTTCTGTTAAATAGTTATCATCTACCCCTTCGAGCGCCGCGGTTGTCCGTTCGACGCCCATGCCGGTATCCACATTTTTCTGTGCAAGTTCTTCAAACTCACCCGACTCAGTATGGTTATACTGCATAAACACATTATTCCAAATCTCGACCCATCTTTTATCGGACGGATCATACACAGCCGGCGCTGGATTCTCATTATCACTCCAATAAAAAATCTCGGTATCCGACCCGCAGGGACCATGCTGTTCAAAAGAAGGCCACCAGTTATCCTCAGCTGGCAAATAGGCAATCCGTTCCTCTGGAATGCCTGCCTTTTTCCATAATGCAGCCGTTTCTTCATCACGGGCCGCCACCTCATTCCCCTCAAAAACCGTCACGGCTAACCGCGCCGGCGGGATGGAAAGCACCTGCGTTAAAAATTCATAGCTCCACGCTACGGCCTCTTCTTTAAAATAGTCGCCAAGAGACCAGTTGCCCAACATTTCAAAAAAAGTATGGTGCGTTTTATCCCCCACCAGATCAAGGTCGGTTAAGCGGAAACACTTTTGATAGTCGGTAATACGCCGACCCAGCGGGTGCGGCGCACCCAACAAATAAGGAACTAACGGCTGCATGCCGGCCGTGATAAACAGCGAGGAGGGATCATTTTCCGGCACCACCGAAGCCGATTCCATTTTAGCATGTCCCTTAGAAAGAAAGTATTGAATATACTTGTTTTTCAGATCAATTTTCATCTGACCATCTCCTTTTTACCGGATCATCAATAAAAATCCAAAAGAATTCATATATAAAACCGGCCTATTTTACGATTTGCAAAAGCTGATTTTAAAATTTGCAGAAGCAAAATCAAAAATTTGCTTCTATTATATGCATAAAGTTTTAGTAGCTGGGGCTACAACGTACTGGCAGAGTCAATCGTTGGACGCTCCGGCAAAGCCGAAATGCTGCCCATTTTGGCAACAAGACGAACTTTAAGAACCAATCTTTGCTTTGGCTCCAATAAACCAAAGCGCAAGCTTGTGTTTATTATAGCACACGTCATGCCATAATTCAACAAAAAGACGCTGTTTTATGATAAGAACAAGCGGACTGAACAGCACAAAAAACAAAAAAGAATATAGTCATAGCAAAAGACTATATTCTTTTTCATCTTTATGCAAACACGGCTTTAATACTATTAAAATGAAGGAATATGCCTTCATCTGCAAACGCGGCAATTTCTTCAGCCGAAGCAATCATAAATCCGTCTGTTTCCTCTTCTTGGCAATGCACGTCCCCCTGCTCAAAGTCACAAGCGAAGGTATAGACGTCTACAATATAATTATCTCCCCCGCCGGCGTCCCGTTTATAGGTCAGCGCCAGCTTGTAATCACATGCTGAAACATCCACGCCGGTCTCTTCACGCACCTCGCGCAAGACCGCCTCATACGAACTTTCGCCCGCCATGGCGCCGCCGCCAGGTACCTCCCACCAACCTGCGCCAAATGCTTTATTCATTTTGCGCTTGGTAATTAAAAACCGTCCGTCGCTTCGCTTTAATACCCCTAAAACGATCAAATGATATTCGTTTGGTCCTAATATCCAATCGTTACGTTTCATCGTCCTGCCAGTCGGCTTTTTATGCTCGTCATAAATATCCCAAAACTCTTGCTTTTCCATTGTCAATCACTCCTTTTACTGTTCAAAAGCACTGTCGATCGCCTCGGCCACCCGCTGCATTAACGAATCCCGCCAGGCCTGTGTTTTCAAATTTTTAACGTCCTCTTCGTTCGTATAATAGCCTGTTTCAAGCAGCACAGAAGGCATCGTATTAAACTTGGTTACGATAAATGATTCGTCCCATTTATCCTCATAATACCAAAGATTCGATTCGGGATAGGCCGTATGGAGCTTGTCCTTCAACACCTGTGCAATAACCCGACTTTGGTCCGACCAATCATTTTCAGCACAATAATCTAAATCAAAGCCGGAAATATCGCTTGAATTTTCATTGGCATTCACATGAATCGAAATCGCAAAATCGACGCCCACCATGGCATCTAAGCAATTCATATAAATCACTCGTTCATAGGGAGAAAAAATCGTGTTATCCTGCCATTGCTCTTTTGTTTTATCGTACGACACGCCATACTGATCGGCCAATGATGCAATCTCGGCCACGGATGGATATTTTTCACCGTCATGGGTTAAATAAACGCGAAAGTCCCTCTCTTCTAAATAGCCTTTCAGCGCTTTTGCCATATCAATTGTTAGCTCCCACTCATACTGGCCGAGCGGCGTTGCCGGACCAGCCGCGCCTACATCGCCAAAGCCATGGCCTGGGTCAATCACAATGGTAGGAATATGGCCGGGCTCTTCTCTTTTTAACAAGGTGTGCACTTCACCCTCATCCGCTTTCGCCTTGCCTGCTTGCAACGAATCGGGCGTATACTGACAGGAAGCGAGCAGCAAACTGCCAGATAATACAAGCATAAGCAAACATATGGTTAACTTTTTCATTTTCTGTACCTATTCTTTTCGATTTTAGCAGCGCTCACCGACCAGTCGCTTGAAGGCAAGACGTCTCGGCAAAGCCGGAATGTCACCCTTTTGGGGTGGCAAGATAAACTTTAGGATACCACAAGATTTCAATCACCTTAAAGTACGACATACCAGCACAGCTGGAAGTCGGACGGTTCCGGCAGAGCCGGAATTTTGCTTGGTAAAGCAAAAAGATAAACTTTTCAAGAAAACCATAAGTTTTCTTGTATTATACCACAAAATTTTAACTACCTTAAAGTTTAACGGTTTCGGCTCTGCCGAAATTACGCTTGCAAAAGCGTAAAGTGAAACTTTAGAAACAAATCTCTGATTTGTTTCATTATACCATACCCCCGAAAAGAAGACAATAAAATCTTTCTTAACATTTATTAGCAGTTTATGAAGACGCTTCCTACCATTCGCTCAAAAAGCGCACGTCCAACATTGAACGTACGCTTGTGATCCTCCTCATTTCTTAGAGAGCGGTTTCTGCTTTTATATAGGCAATTAATGGCGCTAACTCGTTTTTGTCAGTCCAGTCACAGACTTGGCCGACGGCGCCCATCAGCGCCGTCATCCATGGTTCAAAGGTGCTTGGATCCTTTTTAGCAACGGCTTTTCGCAACATCCCGCACAGCATTCGATCCTTAAAAGACATGGCCTCTTCATGCCACGCCCCCCGCCCATAAAACAAAGGGATACTCTGCAGTTCTTCTTTAAAATTATGCGCCCTCACTTGCTCAAAGGCCTTTTGATCAAAGGGAGAAGCGCCTACGCAAAACACCGCTAATTTCTTGTATCTTAATACAGAAAAGTGCTTTTTAAGAAACGAGATGCCCGCTATGCCAGAGGCGTAAAGTCCGCCGCACAAAATAATACTATCGTATTTTGCCACATCTTTTATCGTTGCCCTTTTAGTTTCTATACAATCAAAATCGGTTTCTTCCTGCAGCCAGGATGCGTATTTCTTTGTCGCACCATATTTTGACTTGTATAAAATAAGGCCTTTTCGCGCCTTTCCATTTCCCTCTAACATCAGCTTATTCCCTAGACTGCTTATAAATACGACTGCATGCTTTGCAGGTGATTGCCACATGATAACGACGCAGTTTCGGCTCAAGTATCGTAATCAAAGGCTCTTGATCAGCCGAACAACACCACCTGTTTTTGATCTTGACAAGCGGTTCATCACAACATGCGCCCGCCTGACTATCGCTAAAATCAATACAAACGCTCCCCTTGCTGCCGCATTGGCACTCATATGTCATGTCTATACGATCGTATGTAGCGTAGCACAAATAGCCGATATTTTCATTGCACACATTGCAATACATCCAACCGCCATAGTTCGCTGCTAATCTTGTATTCACTAATTCTTTATGATTGATTTGCCTTGCCATATAAATCCTCCACTGTCTCAACTTGCCAATGCGCTGGACAGCGCAAAATACTCATTGAGCACAATAATCACTTCGTTAATTTTATTTATCCTTTTCTATACCAATGAAATTTTAATTGGCTTCTTTTTTCTTTGCTTTTACTTTGGACATATAAGTCGCTGACGCTATAAGCATGCCAAACGTGCCAAACAGAAAAGCAAAATAGACGATCGCGATAGGAGAGGTGGACTTGATTCCTTCTTCATTGGCATATAGCTTATTATTCGATAATAATGCTTTTACTGTTTTTCCTTTGTAATATCCTGCTAACCCATGCACATTGTGCAGCTCATACTCTTGGCCGTTGTATTCGACTTTAACTTCATAAAACGTCGTTCTGTTTTGTGTGTTTGTGTTGACAACTTCTCTTGTAGACGTATCGGTCACCATGACGGTTACTTCTTCGTATTCCACTTCTGATTGATTCATCAAAAACCAAAATACTACCGTTAAGACCAGACAAATCCCTGTTAGGAGCCACATAAGAGCCACTTTGTTTTTCACTGCTTTTATCTCCTTTACTTATTAAAGTATATCACGTTTACAGACAACAAAAAATCAATTTTCTTTTTGTAATTGATTTTTTGACTGCAGATTTGGGTTCCCACATCATGCGCGACTTATATACCAGCGATGAATCTTGCACCCTTTCTAAAAAGATTATATATGAATTTCTATTAAAATTCAATGGAACATAGAATATTCTCGCATGAAATGGTATAATATTCTCACCGAAAAAAGTAAGTTATAGAAATGAATATTGTGATCATAAAGCAAAAGAGTAACCAAAAATATTAGGAGGCGCTGATTATGGCAATGTGGAATCCGTGGCGAGGTTGTATAAAGTGCAGTGATGGTTGTAAATATTGCTATATCCATAAAGGTGATTCAAAAAGAAATATCAATACGAATGAAATCGTACGAACGAAAGATTTTAATAAACCCATCGAAAAATTAAAAAATGGAAATTATAAAATGAAGGCAGGAATCGTATATCTATGTTTTTCAACCGATTTTCTAATTGAAGAAGCAGATGAGTGGAGAAACGAATGTTGGCAGATGATAAAAGAAAGAAATGATTGTACTTTTTTATTTTTGACAAAAAGAATTGATCGATTTATGCATTGCATTCCGAATGACTGGGGCACCGGATATGACAATGTCGTAGTATGCTGCACCATAGAAAATCAAAAAAATGCAGACTATAAGTTGTCAATATTCAGCGATTTACCAATCAAGCATAAATGTATTACCGCGCAACCATTACTTGAGAAAATTGAAATTGAAAATTATCTTGATACAATCGAACTCGTTGTTGTTGGCGGAGAATCAGATTATCATGCAAGGCCGCTTGATTATAATTGGGTTTTAGATATTCGAGAACAATGTATTCGAAAAAATGTTAGTTTTGAATTTAGGCAATGCGGAACTTATTTTATAAAAGATGGTAAACAATATACATTAAAAACAAGTGATTTGTGTAAACAAGCAAAATTATCAAACATTAATTATCAATCACAGAAATAAATCCTGGTTGAATCAAAAGAATCGCACAGAGCTTTTCAAGAAAGATAGACTCTTTTTTACCACAACAAAAAGCCCTCTTTCCGAGGGCTCCTTGTTGTGGAGCAGATGACGGGATATCGAGAGGGTTCAATTCCCCACGTTATTTACCACAACAAAAAGCCCTCTTTCCGAGGGCTCCTTGTTGTGGAGCAGATGACGGGAATCGAACCCGCATATTCAGCTTGGGAAGCTGATGTTCTACCACTGAACTACATCTGCCTATTGACGATCATCAATCTAATTTCATTATACTGTGTTCCTGACGGTTTGTCAATCCCTCTGTCAAACCGTTAGGTTTTTCTTAACCTATCATCATCTTTTAGCTGCCTTAAAGTTTGCCGGTTTTGGCTCTGCCAAAATTTCGCTTGGTCAAGCGAAAAGGTAAACTTTTCAAGATAAACCGTTAGGTTTTTCTT
>JAAWDG010000012.1 GCA_022793655.1 Clostridiales bacterium | reverse complement strand
GTTCTGTAATTGATCGTTTCCGGCTTTGTGACTTCACCATATGACCAACCCCGGATTACCTCGGGAGAAGCAAGACCGATTTTTATTGAATCAAATACATTTTCGTTCATTCACACGCCATTCCTTTCTTGCAAAAGCTTAAAAGCCCCAAGCTTATTTTCTCCGCCTTAAAAATCATCCGTTTCATTTTCGTCGTTATATGCCTCCACTTCAAAAACTTCTTCTTCATCAAAAGCTTCCTCTGTGAAGTAATTGTCAACCTCATCGGTTTGCACCGCCTCACCAATGTCTTCAGGCGGTACATAATTCGGCAGTTCCAACTCGTTATCATCAAGCTGCGTCATCTCGATTTCGCTGCCGTCTTTATCTAATACATGAACGTCCAAGCACAAAGACTGCAACTCTTTGACAAGTACCTTAAAGGATTCCGGTACGCCCGGCGTCGGTATATTCTGTCCTTTGACAATAGCTTCATAGGCTTTCACTCGACCGGTCACATCGTCTGATTTCACTGTTAAAATCTCTTGCAAGGTATAGGCCGCGCCATAAGCCTCTAACGCCCAAACCTCCATTTCACCGAATCGCTGACCACCGAATTGGGCTTTACCACCAAGCGGCTGCTGTGTTACAAGCGAATAAGGACCTGTACTTCTTGCATGGATTTTATCATCAACCAAATGATGAAGCTTTAAGTAATACATAATACCCACAGTCACTGGGTTATCAAACGGTTCACCTGTACGGCCGTCGTACAGAATGGTTTTGCCATCCGGCCGCATACCGGCCGTTTCAAGAAGCTCCTTCATATCGTCGTCATTGCATCCATCAAATACAGGGGTCATGATCTTCCAGCCAAGTTTTTTGGCCGCCATACCTACATGCACTTCAAGCACCTGACCAATATTCATTCGCGAAGGCACGCCCAGCGGATTCAGCACGATATCGAGTGGTGTTCCATCTGGCAAAAATGGCATATCCTCCGGCGGCAAAATGCGGGAAACAACACCTTTGTTTCCGTGACGTCCAGCCATTTTGTCACCTACCGAGATTTTTCTCTTCTGGGCAATGTAAACGCGTACCACCTTATTGACACCAGGAGAGAGCTCGTCTGAATTCTCGCGCGAAAATACTTTTACATCGACAATGATACCCGACATACCATGAGGCACGCGCAGCGAGGTATCTCTAACCTCACGTGCTTTTTCACCAAAAATAGCACGCAGCAGTCTTTCCTCAGCCGTTAGTTCGGTTTCACCCTTTGGCGTCACTTTACCGACCAGAATATCGCCGGCCTGCACCTCAGTTCCCTTACGGACAATACCATCGGCCGTCAAATCCTTCAGCGCATCTTCACCCACATTGGGAATTTCGCGTGTGATTTCCTCTGGCCCCAGTTTTGTATCTCTCGCTTCATGCGAATATTCTTCAATATGGATTGAAGTATACACGTCATCACGCACCAGCCGCTCATTGAGTAGCACGGCGTCCTCGTAGTTATAACCTTCCCACGTCATGAAGCCAATTAACGCGTTTTTACCAAGCGAAACTTCACCGCCGTTGGTGGCTGGTCCGTCTGCAATCACCTCGCCCGCTTCGACCCGGTCACCCGCGTCTACAATTGGTTTTTGGTTCACACAAGTTCCCTGGTTGCTTCTCTTAAATTTAATTAAATGATAAACATCTTTTTTGCCATCGTCCCGCCGAATCGTAATCTCGCTGGAGGTCACCTTTTCAACGGTTCCTGCCTCTTTTGCGCAAACAACAACGCCCGAATCAATGGCTGCTTTATATTCCATACCTGTTCCCACAATTGGAGAATCGGTGATCATCAGCGGCACAGCCTGCTTCTGCATGTTAGAGCCCATCAGCGCACGCGAGTTATCATCATTTTCAAGGAACGGAATCATAGCGGTTGCTACCGAAACCACCATTTTTGGTGAAACGTCCATATAATCGGCGTCGTTAGCATCCACTTCAATAATCTCAGTTCTCATACGGGCGGTTACCCGCTTATTGATAAACCGCTGATTTTCATCAAGTGGTTCATTTGCCTGTGCAACAATAAACTGGTCCTCTTGATCCGCCGTCATATATTCGATTTCGTTGGTGACAACACCATTTTCTTTATCGATCTTACGGTATGGCGCCATAATAAAGCCATATTCGTTAATACGAGCGTAGGTAGACAAATACGAAATCAAACCGATATTGGGTCCTTCAGGCGTCTCAATCGGGCACATTCTGCCATAATGCGTGTAATGAACGTCACGCACCTCAAAAGACGCGCGGTCACGTGAAAGACCTCCCGGCCCCAAGGCAGACAAACGACGTTTATGCGTCAGTTCTGCCAGCGGATTGTGCTGGTCCATAAACTGTGAAAGGGGAGAAGAGCCAAAGAACTCACGAATCGCCGTTACAACGGGGCGAATATTGATCAAGGCTTCAGGCGTAATGGTATCGCTATCCTGAATCGTCATTCTCTCCTTGACAATCTTATCCATTCTAGAGAAACCAATGCGAAGCTGGTTCTGCAACAATTCGCCAACTGAACGCAGACGACGATTGCCAAGATGGTCAATATCGTCCACCGTTCCCACATCATGGGACAGCGAAATCAGATAGTTGATCGAAGCGAAAATGTCTTTTTTCGTAATATGTTTAGGCGACAATTCACCTTTGCGCTGGCTGGCTGCCTCGAGAATAGCCTTTTTGTCCTGGCCACACTCTTCAATAATCTCGTTCAATACGTCAAGATCCACTTTGCCGGTCAGCTTAATGTCAGACAAATCATAGCCAAGAACACTCTCGGGATACACCATTCCATTGGAAAAAATGCGGCATTCAGCACCGTCATCCGCAATGACAATGACTTCATTCACACCGGCTTTTTCAAATTCCAAAGCCTGTTGAGCATTGACAATAGTCCCTTTCGTGCCTAAAACTTCACCTGTGATAGCTGAAACAGCATCGCTTGCCAACTTACGGCCGGCAATACGCGGTGCAATGCCCATTTTTTTATCAAATTTATAGCGGCCGACAGGCGCTAAATCGTAACGCTTAGGATCAAAAAACAAATTGCTAACCAACGTCAACGCGCTTTCTACCAGCGGCGGCTCACCCGGACGCAGCTTTTTATAAATCTCTTTCAAAGCCTCGTCGCGTTCGCTGCTGCCATTCATTTGGGCAGCGTCCTTCATGCCGTCTTTTTCAATGGTAGAAAGAATTTTTACATCCTCGCCAAATAGCTGTTTAATCTTATCATCCGTATCAACGCCCAATGCACGAATCAATACAGTGACCGGGATTTTGCGGTTTTTATCAATTCGAACATAGAAAATGTCGTTGACATCAGTCTCATATTCCAACCATGCGCCGCGGTATGGAATGATGGTAGCCGCGTAGTTCCGCTTACCCGATTTATCCATGCTGGATTCATAATACATACCAGGTGAACGAGTAATCTGTGATACAACGACTCGTTCAGCACCGTTGATAATAAAAGTTCCATTTTCTGTCATAAGCGGAAAATCGCCCATGAAAATTTCTTTTTCAGAAATTTCGCCCGTTTCCTTGTTAAACAGACGTACCACTACGCGAAGCGGCGCTGCATAATTTACATCCCGTTCTTTACATTCTTCTACGGGATATTTGGGATTTTTGTCAATCGAATAACTTACAAACTCAATTTGCAGATTACCAGAATAGTCAACAATTGGTGACACATCACGCAAAACCTCATTGAGTCCTTCTTCCAAAAACCAATTATAGGATTTTTTCTGGACCTCAAGAAGGTTTGGCATATCGATGACTTCATCAATTTTCGAGAAGCTCATTCTTGTCGTTTTGCCCATCTTATGGGGTTTGACCATTGCTTTGTTCCTCCATTCCAACAATAAAAACGGGCATACCAATGAAATGACGCCACTTTATTTTACAATTAATTAACATTCCCTCTCCTATACCAAGCTGGTTACTGGTAAATTATAAGCCGGGTGTCATTTAATTACAAAATTAAGCGCCTCATTTAATCGGGTACACCGCCATTTATTTTTCTGATTTTATTAACTAAAATAATAATTGATCACAACAGAAACCCATCGAAGAATCAGCATTTTCTAAAAAATGCCGATAATCCCCGAGGATAATAGTATTGTTTAGTTTACCATACCGGACGAGTCTTGTCAAGAATATCCCGCAAACTATTTTGAATATTTTCCTAAAATTTCTTGTTAAAGCAAAATAGATTTGCTATAATGCGTAAAGGAGCATAATTCACTCTTATATGATGATTAAGGAGAATGATTGATGGTAAAAATCATGAGTTTTAACCTGCTGTGCGCTGGTCAAGGTGAAAACGCCTGGCAAAATCGTGTCGGATTAGTTGTCAATAGCATTCGCAAGAACGAGCCAGATATGTTTGGCTTGCAAGAAGCGCACAAAGAATGGATGGAAGAAATCACGGCCGCCTTTCCCGACTATAGTTATATCGGTGTCGGCCGAGAGGACGGTAAAGACAAAGGTGAGTTTTCACCTATATTTTATCGCAAAGACCAGTTTGAAGTACAAAAAAGCGAAACCTTCTGGCTTTCGCAAACACCAAAGATGCCCTCCAAAGGATGGGATGCCGCCTGCGACCGCATTTGTACATATGGGATTTTTCTGCACAAAAAAAGCGATATAACATTCGTCCATTACAATACTCATTTAGATCATATCGGCCTGACAGCACAGCAAGAAGGCGCTAAACTCATTATACGTATGGCTGATGAAAACAAACAGTTGCCAAGCATCATTACCGGTGATTTTAATGTAACGCCTCACTCGATTCCCTATAACATAATCACGCAGAATGGTTTTATTGATGCTCGCGACGGCTCGGGCGAAACCTCCTATACATTTCATGCTTTTGACAATCCACAAGAAAATGCCGCCCATTCAACCATTGATTATATCTTTGTCAATGACAAATGCAAAGTCAAATACTTTAAAGTCATTACCGACAAAGAGCAAGGACGATACCCTTCTGACCATTACCCGGTTATGGCTGAACTATCACTGCATTCATAAAAACATACATTGTTATAAAAAACCATGCATTTGCACAGCTTGCCGGCATAGCCGACACCGTTAAGATTTAAGACGGCGGTGTTTCATAGTACATAAAATATTAATTTATTAAAACGAGTTCCACTTTTCTATTTTTTTAGAGAAAGACCTTGCATTTCTGCATTTTGTATGATATGATATTGAGGTAAATCTATGAACGCAAGGTGCCGCGGCGACCCTCTCAGCGCTGGACGCTCCTTACGATATATCATGAAGTATTAATATTAAGGGAGATTCAGAATGGCAAACATTAAATCTGCTAAAAAAAGAATTCTTGTCAATGAAGCAAAAGCAGCACAGAATAAAGCTTTTAAAACCGCGCTGAAAACATCATGCAAAAAATTTAAAGCAGCAATCGACTCAGGTGATAAATCCGCTGCCGAGACTGCATACAAAGAAGCAATCGTTATGACCGACAAGGCCGTAACCAAAGGCATTATGCACAAAAACAAAGCTGCCAGAAAAAAAGGTCAGTACACAATTGCATTGAACAAAATGGCGTAAAAACTAAGTTAATCATGTATTTTTGAGTTACTTTCTTTATGAAAGTAACTCATTTTTTGTATTCATGATGGAAACTTTCATTCATATAAAAGGGGAACCTGAGATCAGGTTCCCCTTTTATATGAACGCACACTATGGTTTTAAACGATAAAAACGGCAAGCGTTTTCATACGTCACCTCGGCTACCCTCTCGGGACTCTCGCCTTTGAGCTGCGCAATTTTCTCAATGGTATAGGTAAGATAATCCGAATGATTGAGTTCCCCTCTGTGCGGATGCGGCGTAAGGTAAGGGCAATCAGTCTCTACCATCATTTTATCAAGAGGTACATTGGCCACCACCTCCTGCATGCGTGCTGCATTTTTAAAGGTAACCACACCCGAAAAAGAAACAATCCAACCAAGCCGCAATAGTTCTTCTGCCATCTCCTTGCTGCCCGAAAAGCTATGGAACACACCTTTTACCGTCGGATGTGCTTTAACAATCGAAAGACTATCGCCATGTGCTTCTCGATCGTGCACAATCACGGGCAAATCAATTTCTTCTGCTAAAGTTAAATGGGCATGAAAATAAGCATGCTGCTGTTGCTCGTTTTCGCGTGTATAGTGATAGTCTAATCCCGTTTCACCAAGAGCTACCACCTTTTTCTCTTCAGCAAGCCGCTTGATTTCGGCCATCTCATCTTTTAGTGTTCCGCTTTTTCCGCAGTCACACGGATGAATGCCTACTGCCGCAAAGATATCCTCATATTGTCTAGCAAGCGCTATGCTTTCTGCCGATGTTGGTATATTGGCACCTACATTCACAATACGGCTTACCTGATGCGAAAACACATGAGAAAGGGCGGCCTGCCGCCCTCCCTCATATTCTGTTTCAAAACGCGAATCATCATAATGTGCGTGTGAATCAAATATCTTCATCTCTTTATCCTATCGAACTCGTTCGCCATTCGGTGTCTCGGGATCAAGGAAAACAACACGAATCGGATCTTCACCAGCCGCCAGCAACATGCCCTGGCTCTCCACGTCGCATAGCTTTGCTGGCGCCAGATTAGCCACGACAATCACCTTTTTGCCAATCAAATCATCAGGACCATAAAAAGCAGCAATGCCCGAAACAATTTGCCTTGTCTCATAGCCAAGATCAACCTGTAATTTTAATAACTTCTTCGCACGCGGCACTGGTTCGCATGCGATAATCTGTGCAGAGCGCAGTTCAACCTGCATAAATTGGTCAATTGAAATCTGTGCTAAGCCTTCCGGCTTTTCTTTTTCGGCGGGCTCGTCCTTTGCTTGTTTTTTTGCTTGTATGTCGGCAAGCACGGCCTCTTCATCCAGCCTTGCAAACAGAACGACTGGTTCGCCAACCTGACTGCCCGGAACCAATGTGCCAAAGACAAACGCACTATCCCACGCTGCTTCGGCTCCGCCTAACAGGGTTAAAATCTTTTCAGCGCTTTCAGGCAAAAACGATGACATAAGAACTGCACCGATGCGAATGGTCTCTAAAAGATTATAAATCACCGTCTCTAAGCGCGCCTTGTTTGCTTCTTCTTTAGCCAAAGCCCAGGGGGCTGTTTCGTCAATATATTTATTGGCACGCCTGAATAAAGAGAACACCTCTTCTAATGCGTCGGCCACATGATAGGAATCTAACTTTTCCTGCACAGAGACGGCTGTTTTGTGCGCCGTTTCCTTCAAATCCTCATCAAATTCCGTGCCAACGCCCGGCGCCGGAATCACAGAGCCAAAATATTTTTTGGTCATCGCCGCCGTGCGGTTGACAAGGTTTCCTAAATTATTCGCCAAATCGGTATTATAGCGGCTAATCATCGCTTCATAGGTAATCGAGCCGTCGGCCGCATAAGGCATTTCGGACAGCACATAGTGTCTGATACCATCAACACCAAGAAGAGGCAGCAAATCATCAGAATAAATGACATTCCCTTTTGATTTGCTCATTTTGTCGCTGCCAAAATTCAACCAGCCGTGTCCAAAAATCTTCTTAGGCAGCGGCAGGCCAAGCGCCATCAATATAATAGGCCAATAGATAGTATGAAAACGCATAATATCCTTGCCCACAATATGCACATCGCACGGCCAATATTTTTTGAAATTTTCGCCTGGCTGCTCTTTATCATAACCAAGCGCCGTGATATAGTTTGAAAGTGCGTCGATCCAAACATAAATCACGTGCTTATCATCAAATGAAACAGGAATGCCCCATTTAAACGAAGACCTGGAAACACACAAATCCTGAAGTCCTGGTTTCAGAAAATTATTAATCATTTCCTTTTTTCTTGACTCGGGCTCAATAAAACCGGGATTTTTTTCAATATGCTCCATAAGCTGATCGGCATAGCGGCTCATTTTAAAGAAATAGGCCTCTTCTTCAGTTCGTTTGACAGGACGGCCGCAATCGGGACACAGGCCGTCTTTGGCCTGGGTTTCTGTAAAGAAAGACTCACAAGGCACACAATACCAGCCCTCGTATTTATCTTTATAAATATCTCCTTGGTCATAAAGCTGCTTAAACAACTTTTGCACACATTGTATATGAAAATCATCAGTGGTGCGTATAAACCGATCAAACGAAGTGTTCATACTGCGCCAAATCCGTTCAATCTCGCCCGATATATCATCGACATACGCCTTTGGTGTAACGCCTTTCTTTTGCGCTAAATCTTCAATTTTCTGTCCATGTTCATCGGTACCAGTACATAGATAAACATCGTATCCACGCTGTTTTTTATAGCGGGCAATCGTATCTGCTAAAATTATCTCATACACATTGCCAATATGGGGTTTTTGAGAGGCATATGCAATTGCCGTTGTCAAATAAAACTTCTCTTTTTCCATCAATATGGCCCTGCCTTTCTTTTAATTTGTGTCGTTTTTTCCACCTATGAAATGCGCCCCCCGCTTTAGGCGAAAGGCGCCAATCATATCTAAAAACAATTTACTTGCGCATGCTTTACCGATTCAGCCGATACCCATTAGCGAATACATCGACAAGCTGCATATCATCGAGATTCAGATTGTCAACAACCAATAAATCAGCACGCTTGCCAACTTCAATCGAGCCGCATTGATTGTCTATACCAACCATCTGTGCGGGATAAAGCGAGCCATGCAAAATGGCGTCTTCAATACGGATACCCGTGAAGCGAGCATAATTTTTCATACCATCAAACAAATTCAGCGTACTGCCCGCAATAGCACCGTCTGAGGTGTAGGCTTTTCCGTCTTTCACCGAAACCGGCATGCCAGCAATTGAATAATCATCTCCATCTGGACAGCCGGTAGCCGCCATTGAATCCGAAATCAAAACCAACTTGCCTTCCGGCTTTTCACGATGCAGTAACGTCACCATCTCTGGACAAACATGGAACCCATCACAAATAACCTCGCTCCAAGCGTCATCCAGCAAAAGTGAAGCCAACATCGTGCCCGGATTCCGATGGTGAATTGGAGACATCGCATTAAAGGTGTGTGTAAAGCCGGTCACGCCCCATGTCAGCGCCTCTGCTGCCTGCTGCATGGAGGCTTCGGTGTGTCCTAACGACACCGTTGCACCCATTGATACTGCTTTTTTAGTAAACGCTTCTCCATTTTCCATTTCAACAGCGGCCGTTAAATGCACCGGCAAAGGCTTCATTTGGTTTAAGAGGCCCTCTAATTCATTTTCATCTAAAGCAGCTAACAACTCGGCATTATGCGCTCCTCTTTTGGAAGGATTCAAATACCGTCCTTCAAAATGAATGCCGGCAATCGAAGCCGCGCACTCAGCAAGCGGCTGAGCGTTTGTCTCTTTACAATTCGCCACATATTGCTCAATTTGCTCCATAGGGGCCGAAGCAATGGTCGCCATCACAGTCGTAGTGCCTGCTTTGGCATAGGCCCTTTGCATCTCATGGAACTGTTCTACGGTAGCAGAGTCAAAGTCATAACCGGCGCGGCCATGTGTATGTATATCAACCATACCGGGCAATACATATTTTCCACCAAGGTCGATCGCATCCACATCGGCAATATCGGTGGTAATCTCGGTAATGACACCATCTTGCGCGATTAACGCTCCTTTAAAAAACTTCTTTTCTTTTGCATCAAAAAGATTTGCGTTGGTTATTTTGAGTGTGCTCATTTTTATAATCCCCCTTTAATCTGTTCTATCAAATCGGCCACTGCGCCCTCACTATGATGGCATAGTATTTGCCGGCAAATCGATTTTACTTCATCTGAAGCATTGGCCGGACAACAGGCAACATCAGCACATTTTAACATGTCAATATCATTATGAAAATCGCCAATCGCGTAAGCCGTTAACGAAATCCCTTGCTGCTCGTACATGTGTTTTACAAACTGAAGCGCATGGCCTTTCGAGGCTCCCTGCTTCATAAACTCAATAATCGACGGGCAAGAATAATAATAACTGATCCTATCCTGGTATTTTTTCTGCACCATATGATGCATTTGAATCACCGTTTCGGGCTTTGCCCAGAAATAAACTTTATAATACCGCTTACCTGCCTTGTCCATAAAGCATTCATAACCAGTCTCATTTGGCGAAAAAGATTGGCCAAGCATCGAAATAATATCTTCTGCTATCTCATTATTCAAAAACTCTTCCCGCAATATTTCGCCGGTTACCGTTTGAATCAACGCGCCATTACTGAGAATTTGAGGTGCATTGACAATACGTTCAAAATCAGGTACCACTCCTTCTAAATGCATGCGTCCTGAATTAAAGGTAAAAAGGCCGCCGGCTTCAATGAACGACGCCACCGCCTCATAATTCCTTTCAACCCGCCCGCTATCGATCCCTAAAAACGTGCCGTCTATATCCGAAAAAATAATTTTTCCCTGTGCCCAATTAGCATTCATTTTTTTGCATCTCACTCAGCTTTGTTAATATGGTTTGAAAATAATCTGGCAGCTCGCTTTCAAAATACATGGTCTCTCCATTTAAATGAGTAAAACCCACTGCCTTTGCATGCAAACATTGTCCACACAAAATCGAAGCATTCTTTTTTTCAAATACATTTTTTCCGTTCCCATAAACCGGATCACCCAGCACGGGCCGCCCTATCGACGCCATATGCACCCGAATTTGATGGGTTCGGCCTGTCTCAAGACGAAGCTTTAGATGAGCAAAGCCATTATACTGATGAATGACCTGATAATGCGTTACCGCAGGCTTGCCATCCGAACGCACTGCCATTTTCTTTCGATCCAACGGATTCCTGGCAATCGGCGCGTCGATCGTGCCCTCGGTTTCTTTCATACGGCCAATCACAATCGCCTCATAAAAACGGGCAAGACTGTGCTCTTTGATCTGCGCTGCTAAGTGCAAATGCGCTCGATCATTTTTGGCCACCAGTAAAAGACCGCTGGTATCCTTATCAATCCGATGCACAATACCAGGCCTAATTACACCGTTAATACCAGACAATGTGCCGGCGCAGTGATAAAGCAACGCGTTGACAAGTGTTCCGTCCGAATGGCCAGGCGCCGGATGAACCACCATGCCTTTGGGCTTATTTACCACAATCACATCGGCATCCTCATAGACAATCGATAAGGGAATATTTTGGGGAACTGCTTGCAACATTTCAAGGGCAGGCTGCTCAAACTGGATCAGAGCGCCCGCATGCAAACGATATTTTTTGTCACGCGGCACTTGATCCACCGTAACATGCCCTTGTTCAATTAATTTTTGCGCCGACGTTCGCGTAAAATCGCAGGTGTGTGCCAGAAATTGATCCAAACGTTCACCCGCAAACGCTTCATCCACACAAATCTCAGTCATTATAGTCCTCGTTTATATTATCTGCGAGTGTATGATTCGCTTTCTTGGTTTGTCTCGAATCAAAAAACAAGTAAACAGCTAACATCAATACACCAATACAAACAGCGGCATCTGCTACATTAAACACCCATGTCCAAAAAGAAAATACCTTCACGTCGATAAAATCAATCACATAACCCAATGCCACCCGATCGATCATATTACCGACACCGCCACCGAGCACCAAGCCGCAGGCTAATTTTAACCAGTGATTCGCTTGTTTTCGATACCAGAAAATAAATACGGTTATGCCCGCCAGCAAAATCACTGATAAACACATAAAAATGTACCGATAATCAGCGAGCCATCCAAAGGCCATTCCCTCGTTTTGGACATATGTAAAATTTAATAATCCCTCAAAAACCGTCTTACTTTCACCAAGTTCCAAAACGGTTACAGCCGCCATTTTAGTCACGCGATCTAAGAAAATACAAAACAATGCACTTACGATCACTAAAATCATTGGTTCTAAAAATCCTTTCTGTGCAGCGGCTTTCTTAGTTATCCATTCAAAACGGTTTCACAGCGCAGACACAAGAAACCATCTTCTGTTTTGGTGCCTTGTTCAGCATGCATCCAGCATCGGTCGCACTTGCAGCCGTCTGCCACCGAAACGCGCACAGCGATGCCGCTTTCGGTTTCAGAAAAAGCATCAGACGGCGCTGCTTCGTTTTTCACAAAAGCCTGCGATACAATAAACACAGTGGCCAACTCTTCGCCAAAAGCAGACAGGATCGTTTGCAATTTTTCGTCCTGCACAAAAATCTCAACTTTCGCTTCTAAACTCTTGCCGATTACTTTTTCGTTTCTGGCCAGTTCCAAAGCCTTCATAACATCATCACGAATGGCAAAAAGCTGCTCATATTTACGCTCAACCTCTTCAAACTGATACTGCGCCTTCACCTCGGGTATATCATTTAAAAATACGCTTTCCGCATTATCCGAAGCCAAGTGAGGCATTGATTCCCAAATTTCATCGGCGGTAAACGTAAGAATTGGCGCCAACAGCCGAACCAAAGAATCTAAGATTACAAACATAGCAGTTTGAGCGCTTTTTCTTGCTTTTGAATCCTTTTTCTCGGTATAAAGACGATCTTTTGTAATGTCAATATACAGCTTAGATAAATCTAAGATACAGAAGTTGCTGATGTTATGATAAACAATATGGAACTGATATTTATCATAAGCAGCTAAGCAATCTGCAACAAGATGATTTAGTCTGACAAGCGCCCACTTATCAATGTCATACAACTCATCCGGGTTGATCAAATCACGGTTTGGATCAAAATCCTCTCCCAAGTTTGCCATTAAAATACGCGCCGAGTTCCGAATCTTTCGATAAACCTCTGAAAGCTGTTTGAAAATCTCGTCCGAGACACGAACATCAACCGTATAATCGCTGGAGGCCACCCAAAGTCGACACAGATCAGCGCCGTATTTTTTCACTGCGTCCGCCGCTTGAATACCGTTGCCAAGCGATTTATGCATGGCCTTGCCTTGGCCGTCAACCACCCAGCCATGTGTCAGCGCAGCACGATAAGGCGCGCCTTCTGCTTTAGTTGCCACAGCCGTTAATAATGAGGATTGGAACCAGCCGCGATATTGGTCAGCCCCCTCTAAATATAAATCCGCCGGCCATTTCGCCTCGGGATCATCATGAATCACAGCAAAATGGCTGGAACCTGAGTCAAACCATCCGTCTAATGTATCGGTTTCCTTTTCAAAATGGTCTGCACCACAATGAGGACAGCGGAATCCTTCCGGTAAAATTTCAGCTACATCTTTTTCATACCAAGCATTAGAGCCGTTTGCCGCAAACAAAGCAGAAATCCGCTCAATTGTTTCATCAGTGCAAATCGGTTGGCCGCAGTCTTCGCAGTATACCACCGGAATAGGTAAACCCCAGTGTCTTTGTCTTGAAATACACCAATCAGCCCGCTCATTGATCATTTTCACCATACGGTCATGACCCCAAGCCGGCATCCACTCTACATCGTCACACGCTCTCATCGCCTCCTCGCGGAAAGCATCGACCGAGCAGAACCACTGGGGTGTAGCACGGAAAATAATCGGCTCTTTACACCGCCAGCAATGGGGATATTCATGGGTCATTTCTTCGCTGGCAAACAACGCGCCCGATTCTTTCATATTAGCCAAAATCGCTTCATTGGACTTTGCATAGTACATACCGGCAAACGGACCTGCCTCTTCGGTTTGCATACCCTGATCATCAACCGGCACAACAATATCCATATTATATTTTTTACAGGTAACATAGTCGTCCGCGCCAAAGCCCGGTGCCGTATGCACGCAGCCGGTACCCGATTCGGTGGTGACATAATCAGCTAACACAAGCAGGCTCTCCCGCTCTAAGAAAGGATGGCATGCCTTCATATATTCAAAATCTTGGCCCTTATAAGTTCCTACGATCTGATAATCAGAAATACCGCCGGCAGCCATCGCTTTTTCGCATAACTCGCCAGCAACAATATACTGTTCATTGTTGGCCTTAACCAAAACATACTCCACGCGCGGATGCACAGCAATCGCCAAGTTGCCTGGCAAGGTCCATGGCGTGGTCGTCCAAATCACAAAATAGGTATTCGCTAAATCCACACCAGAAAGCTTGCCCAAATCATCTTTCACGCGGAATTTTACATAAATAGACGTGCACTGGTCCTGCTGATACTCAATCTCTGCCTCAGCCAAAGCCGTTTCATCTTTAGGACACCAATAAACCGGCTTTAATCCCTTGTAGATATAGCCTTTTTTATACATTTCGCCAAAAACTTTGACCTCAGTTGCCTCAAAGGAGGGATTCATCGTCAAATAAGGATTTTCGTAGTCTCCCAAAACGCCTAAACGCTTAAACTGATTCATCTGTTTTTCAACAAAGCCAGCGGCAAACTGATGGCATTGATCGCGAAATGCAGGAATCGACATTTTTTTCCGGTCTAATTTATTTTGACGGATAATAGCGCTTTCAATCGGCATACCGTGGTTATCCCAACCGGGTGTATATTTCACACGATAGCCCCGCATGGATTTATATTTATTGATAAAATCCTTCAAGATTTTATTCATGGCAGTGCCCATATGAACGTCTCCATTTGAAAATGGAGGGCCGTCATGAAGCAAAAATAAAGGTTTTTCCGCCCGGCGCGCCAACATTTTATGATAAAGATCTTTATCCTCCATACGCTTTAACATATCCGGCTCTCTTTGCGCCAGATTGGCCCTCATGGGAAAATCGGTTTTAGGAAGATTCAGTGTACTTGTATAATCCTTTGCCATGGTTCTTTTATCCTTTCTTTACCGTCCGTTGTCGTAAATATACATTAAAAAATTATTTTCAAGCCTCGTCGCTTGGTTCTTCTGTTAATGCCGGAAGCGACTCTTGATTATGCTCAAGCTCTGTTTTTACCGTATTCAAAATACCGCGAATGGCTTCATCCGCATTCGCTACATCCTCTTCAATATTAGGTAATGCGGAAAGTTCGCTTTGCTGCTTGGCTGTCACTGCCTGCATTTTGTGGGCGTATTCGCGATTCATTTGCCTTAACGTATTTAATACCTCGCACTCTCTCACAAGGTCGGCCTTAATTTCTTCCAACTTCGCATCGCAGGATTCTTTTACGCTTTTCACAATCAATTCTGCTTTGCCGTTGGCCTCGTCAATAATCTTAGCCGAAACCTTTTGCGCGTTTAAAAGCGCTGTACGAATCGCCTCAGAATCCTTCGTGTATTGCGCAAGCTGCTCCTCTAACTTGACAATACGCCGTTTTAATTCATCATTTTCTTTATATAAATCGGTATATGTAGAAAGCAAAAAATCAAAATGTTCGTCTACCTCAGTCGGATTATAGCCCCGCATCGCACGGGTAAACGCTTTGTTTTTTAGTTCATGCGGTGAAACCATCTTTTCCTCTTTTTGCTCCTTTTAAAATATATTCTAAAAAAACATAGTCAAGATGATCAAAATCATAAAAGTAAAAGAAAAAGCAAAATCAATCGGACTTTCTCTTGACCATGCAAATTTATCAAGCAGGATTCTCATAGGTATAATCAAAGGTTCTGTCAAACTATATAATGCTTCATACAATTTATTGATCGTTTCGTTATCCAGTTCTCTAAACCACGACAACACCGCTCGCCCAAAAAACATCAGTTCCAAAACTGTCAGCATCAAATGGACAAAACTGCGCATAATCATCAAAAGCGCCAATTCAGAATCCTCCCTTAAAGCATATGATACCTCTCCCGCAAAAAACGGGAGAGGTATTTGTGTCCAGTGTATAGCGGAAGATCAAAATCCTCCAAATGTATCGGCTTTAGCCTGCTGTGACATTCTCTCGGCCGACAACAAGACATTATTCGGCGTAATAACAAAGGTATGATCCGCCACCTTTTTGAGATTTCCGTCAATCGAATAAGCCACGCCTGACAGGAAATCAATCAACCGTCTGGCCACCTCACTATTCGTATCCTCTAAATTTAATACAATCGTACGCTTGTTCAGCAAATGATCTGCAATTGAAGAAGCATCTTCAAATTTCTCCGGCTTGACAACTTTCAGTTCTAATGCATTCGGTTGAAATCCCTGCGCCGCTCCCTGAGGCGCTTGGGTATATCCGGTCTGCTGATAATCAGCGCCATAGCTAGCGGTATCGCCATCATCGCCAAACATATAATCGCCATCATCATAATCTTCAACCGAATCCGGATTCATCAGTTGATTTAATTTATCAACAATTCCCATTTATTTTACCTCCGAGAATGAAAAACACTTTTATACGTTACAGTATACCACACAAAACACCAAATTTCAATACTTTTAACAATTCTATCAAAATATCCTTGTCTTTAACAAGCAAAAAACGATAGCAAAATATCTTATAACGCCGCTCCCCCATTATCTTGATACTGCCCGTTTCCCAAAAAGCGCACTGCCAACCCGCACTAAATTGCTGCCGCAGGCTAAAGCAATTTCATAGCTGTCCGACATGCCCATGGATAGAATCGGCTCTGCATCATAGGCAATTTTATCTTTTGCAAACCGATCAAACAAGTCTCTTGTTTTCGTAAAATAACGCTCGTATTCCGCCGCTGAGGCACCGGCTGGCCCCATCGTCATCAGTCCTCTGACGCGCAGCGCAGAAAAAGGCTGCAAAGCATCATAAAAGGCATATAGTTCCTCTGCTGAAACGCCGCCCTTTGCCGCTTCACCGGCAATATTGATTTCAATCAATACATCCATGGTACGGCCTAATTTTTGACAAACGGCGTCAATCGACCCGGCTAATTTTACGCTATCTAACGAATGCACCATACTCACCTTGTCGGCAATATATTTGACCTTATTTGTCTGCAGAGAGCCGATAAAATGTATCTCTAACTGATCTTTCGCCAAAGCATCATATTTTTGAAGCAATTCCTGCGCTCGATTCTCTCCGATTAAACAAACGCCATGATGAACGGCGGCTTCATTGATCACATCGGCCGGCACCGTTTTCGTTGCCGCTAATAATTTAGCATGTGGATAGGCGGCCATGTTCCGCCTGATTGTCTCTATATTTTGTGCGAGCAAAAGAGATTCGTTCATCCCATCGCCTATCCTTTCTAACACTTTCTGCTTCTGCTTTTAACCGACAACTTTGCCATCATACAAATTTTTGCCTTCAGTGATAATGAGGTCACAATAGCCAAGATCATAAGCCACCGAATCGTTATCTAACAAATTTTGTTTTTCTACAATAAAATAACCATCTACTTCGGCCAGCGGCTTAATCCGCTTAAAACGAACCACGCTGCCTTTTAGAATATAGACCCCTCTTTGTTTATCAATCACCCTTACCGCACTAATCGGCACACGATAGCCCGTATAGCTCTGCTCGACTAAATAAACGGTCTGCACACGCAAATAATGAAAATAACTCGGCGTTTCATTACTGCTCAATAATAAAAGGCAGCGGTCTGCATTGTCTTTGGTAACAATGCGCTCTAAACGCATACTGACCGTCGTGTCCGCATTATAGGGAAAAACAACATCGTATGTTTTGTTCAACGTATATTTGCGCATGCTTTCCAAATCCACTTCAAAGCCGATATACCACTTAAAATCAGTGACCATTTTCCCAACTGAGTAACCCTTGGACGAGGGGCCTTCTGGCTTGGCGGACAACATTGCATCAAAATCATCTAACGTCATATCCGCTATGTTGCTTGCTGTAAAAATGTTTTCATATCCATCAACGCCTGAGTAAAAGTAGCCCGAAGCATCGGTTGTAATTTCACTATAAGCACTGCCAAGGCCAGCAATTAGTTCCTCTTGTTTGCGTTCGCACTCGGCAATTTGTTCTTGATAATCGGACACATCTCCAACAACAATCTTCTTTTTATTCAGCAGAATATTTAACTCTTCCTGCTTTTGCTGCACAAAATCCAAATCGCCGGCCGATAGTTTCTCCATCATCACATTATAAAGACTACTGATTTCCTGGTCCATGATTTTAGTACCGATAAACCGGGTTCCCTCATCGACGTCGCTTCTTGATAGTATTGATATTTTATTATCATAGCCCACCAATTCATTTTTAAGCGATGCACCATCACCACTTGAATAAACCTTTGCGACTACACTCCCCCGGTTCACCTTTTCGCCATTTAAATACTGATAGCTGACACCCCCGTCATTCGGTGAATACAAAACCGTCTCGTTTCGGAATAAATAGGCTGTATGCTCGGTCCTCTGCTCAGAAGTAATCATTTCAGCCGGCATAATTTTCACATCATTCATGCCAAGCACGATAAAATGATAGCATACATAGACAATCACACTCAGGCAAATGAGTGAGGTGAGGATGTATTTTGCAATGTTCTTTAAAAATTTTTTATCCATTCTTATCCTGCCGCCCAAAAAGGCCTATCTATTCTTTACTGCGCCACGCTGATATGATGTTCCACCGCTAAAAAAGCCGCCTGCTGTCGCTGCGCAGCGTCCATCACGCTGATATCCAGCCAGTGAATCGCCGGATTTGCTTTAAACCAAGTCATCTGCCGTTTTGCATATTGTCGGGATGCTGTCTTTATCTTTTGCACGGCTTCCTCTAATGTAATTTCATTTTTCAAATAAGAAATAATTTCTTTATACCCAATAGCCGCTTTGGCTGTCGCATGTGCAGAAAACGAAAGACGTTTGACTTCATCAACCAAGCCCGCTTCTAACATTTCGTCCACCCGCTGGTCAATACGCTGGCGCAGCAAATCGCGGTCCGAGCAGCAAAGGCCAAGAATCAATGCATCGTATGGCGCGTTTTCGTCTATCGAACGACGATCCCACTCGCTTTTTAAAACACCCGTTGTTTGATAAATTTCTAATGCGCGTACAACACGCTTTTTATTGTTAGGATGAATCTTGCGCGCCGCTTCCGGATCGATCAAATCCAATTCGTTCCATAACTGTATCGGCTCTTTTGCCAATAATGCCTCACGCAGCGAAAGGTCAATATCCGCATCAGAAAAACGGGTCCCCTTTAAAACTGCGTCTAAATACTGTCCCGTGCCGCCGCAAAAAACGGGCAGCACTCCTTTTTCACTTAGCTGTTCTACCGTTTTTTTCGCGAACGCCGCATATTCCACACAAGAGAAAGAGACATCCGGATCAACAATATCGATTAAATGATGAGGCACTCCCTGCATCTGCGCCGGCGTCACTTTGGCTGTGCCAATATCCATGCCCCGGTAAATCTGCATAGAATCACAAGAGATGACCTCCGCACCAAAGCGTTTAGCAATCTCAATCGCAAGCGCGCTTTTTCCAACGCCGGTTGGTCCAACAACCGCTATCACTTTCCTTTTATTTATATCACACAAGCGTCTACACATCCTGTTATTTGTTCGATTCGTTCTTCACTGTTATTATATTATTATACAATATAAGCACCGAGATTGCAACAACATCTCACCGCCGCCTACCTAATTTTATATAGAGTCACAAAACTTTTACCAGCTCTGGCGTGTTCGATAAAATTCAGTAAAACTCGCTCATTTCTATAGCACGAAAAAACAGGCAGTCGATCTCTCGTTGACTGCCTGCATCCTATACCCAATCCTATTGACCGTCCAAATGGCACGCCGCTTGTTCTCACATAATCAGCATGGCATCGCCAAAAGAGAAAAAGCGATATTCATGCGCCACGGCAGTTTTATAGGCATCTAACATAATCTCGCGCGAAGCAAAAGCAGATACCAGCATCAGCAAAGTGCTTTGCGGCAAATGAAAATTAGTAATTAGCCCATCCATCGTTTTGAATTTGTAACCCGGATAAATAAAGATACCCGTCTGGCCGCACATAGGCTGCACCCTGCCTGTATCGTCAGAAGCGCTTTCAATGGTACGGCAGGAAGTCGTGCCAACACAGATGACCCGACCGCCATTCGCTTTTGCTTGATTGATGAGCGCCGCACTCTCAGGAGATATAGAAAAAAACTCGGTGTGCATCACATGCTCGTCAATCCGCTCTGTTTTAACCGGACGAAAAGTGCCAAGCCCCACATGCAGCATGACCGGTGCAATCAAAACGCCTTTGGCACGCACCCCGTTCAACAATTCTTCGGTAAAATGCAGTCCCGCCGTTGGCGCGGCCGCACTGCCCGGTTCTTTTGCATATACGGTCTGATATCGTTCTTTCTGTGCCAACTTTTCAGTAATATAAGGTGGCAGCGGCATAGAGCCAACCTGGTCTAACAAAGAAAGCAAATGATATTTTTTCTTATCATATAAAAAGCGAACCACGCGGTTGCCGCCCTCTACGGTACGCAAAACCTCGGCACGAAACAGGCCGTCTTCGAATACAATAATAGTACCCGGTTTTACCCGCCGGCCAGGACGAACCAAGGTTTCCCACTCGTCCGTTTTCAATTCTTTTAATAATAACAATTCAACCGTAATGCCAGAGTCTGCTTTCCGCCCGAAAAGACGGGCCGGAATGACTTTTGAATCGTTAATGACCAACACATCGCCGGCTTTTAAATAATCAAGCACATCATGAAAAACACGATGCTCGGTTTGCCCTGTTTTCCGATCGACCACCAACAGTCTCGATTGATCACGTTTTTCCAGCGGATGCTGGGCAATCAGCCTCTCGGGCAGCTCGTAATCAAAATCCTTTGTCAAAAGAGCGGTGGCGGGCTTATCATTTACAATTTGTATTGTTTTTTCTTCTTTATTCAACATAACTATTATTATACATGAACCATTCTGCAATTGCAAGTAGCATATGCAGGCAGCATAGGAGTAAAATGAAAAAAGAACCTATTTTCCGCGGTGTCTGCACCGCGCTTGTCACTCCGTTTCGCGATAACGTCATCGATTTTAATGCACTGGAAAGATTATTAGAAAGGCAAATTGCCGCTGGTATCCATGCGGTAGCCATCTGCGGTACGACTGGAGAAAATGCAACCCTGACCGATGCTGAACATAAGCGAGTACTTCGTTTTGCAATTGACTGTGTAAACGGCCGCATTCCCGTCATAGCTGGCACTGGGTCCAACGACACCAATCACGCCGTTGATATGAGTAAATATGCCTGCGATATCGGGGCCGATGCCCTGTTAGTCGTATCCCCTTATTACAATAAAACCTCACAGACGGGACTCATCAAAAGTTATACCACCATTGCCAATTCGGTTAACAAACCCATGATTCTCTACAATGTGCCAACCAGAACCTGCGTCGATATAGCACCCGAAACATATGCGGCACTCAAGGATCACCCCAACATTGCCGCCATCAAAGAAGCGTCGCCATCCATTGCAAAATCCATTCATATCAAACAATTGTGCGGCCAGTCACTCGATTTATATGCCGGCAGCGATGAACTAACCCTGCCTATATTAGCAATCGGCGGCGCCGGTGTGATTTCAGTTGTCTCTAACTTAGTTCCAGAAGCGATGTGCAGCTTATACCAAGCCTTTGAGCAGGGCGATATAAAAGAAGCCGCTAAGCAACAAATCGAACTATACAATCTTATGAGCGTCATGTTCTTAGATGTCAGTCCAGTCCCCCTTAAATATGCCTTATCTTTAATGGGACTCTGCCAAGAGGATGTCCGATTGCCCCTTTGCAGCATGAACGAGGAAAATAAACAGTTCATCAAATCGCTTCTCACATCGTATCATTTAATCGAAGAAAATTAAAAAAGACGGTTTTCAAACCGTCTTTTTTGCTCAATGTTTATACGATGATGCCGCCGCCCAAAACATAGTCACCGTCATAAAAAACAACCGATTGGCCCGAAGCAATTGCCCGCTGCGGCTCATCAAATACAACATGCGCTTGTCCCTCTCCCGTTACCGTAATCGTAGCCGGGCTTTCTACTTGATTATATCGAATTTTAGCCGCTGCCTTGACCGGATGCTCGGGTGGATCAAAGGCAATCCAGTTGACCCTCACAGCATCTAATGAAGATGAAAACAATTCATCGTTTCTACCGAGAACCACCTCATTTGTTTCCGGTCTTTTCTCGCAAACATACATAGGTTCACTAAGAGAGAGACCAAGGCCCTTGCGCTGACCAATGGTATACCGTATAAATCCCTTATGCCGGCCGAGTTTTTTGCCGGTACGGTCGACAAAATCTCCCGCTGGATACTGTTTTCCCGTATAACGGGCAATGGCCGCCGCATAATCGCCATCCGGAACAAAACAGATATCCTGGCTGTCCTTTTTACCCGCATTGCCAAAACCGTGGGCGAGGGCCAGCGTCCGCACTTTCTCTTTTGTCAATTCGCCTAACGGCAAAAGAACGTGTGCAAGCTGCCGTTGGGTCAACGTATACAAAACATAGCTTTGATCTTTGCTCAGATCAGCCGCTTTTTTTAATAAATAACGTCCGTTCTTTTGTTCAATGCGGGCGTAATGGCCGGTTGCAATATAATCACATCCCATTGCCAAACCATGGTCAATTAAAGCGCCGAATTTTAAATACTGATTGCAAAAAACACAGGGGTTAGGCGTACCGCCCGCCTCATAGCAGGCGGCAAAAGGCGCTAATACATGCTCGTCAAACTCCTTTTCCAAACAGCAAAGCTGCCATGGAACGCTTAACCTCTCGGCAACTGCTTGCGCGTCCTCAGCTGTGGAATCTTCACCTGAAAACAATTTTTCTTTGGAAAACAGATGCATGGTGGCACCAACACACGCATAGCCTTGCTCTAAAAGCAAAAGACAGGCCACCGATGAATCAACCCCACCGCTCATGGCAATCATTACGTTTTTCTTTTCCGCATTCATCTTGCTTAATCCCCCGCCAAATCCTTAATCACTTCTGCGGCCATAATAAGACCGGCTGCGGCCGGCACAAATGCATTAGAACCAATTACTCTTTGGCCGTTTTCGCTTCGTTCGTTTTCTGCGGCGCAAAGCGGCGGCTCATCTGAAAAGACAACCTTTAGTCTGTTAATACCCGCTTTACGCAAACCCGTGCGCATCGCCTTGGCAAGCGGACACACGCTTGTTTTATAAATATCAGTCACCCGAATCCGCGTGGGATCCATTTTATTGGCAAACCCCATCGAAGAAAGAATCGGCGTGTCAGCCAAAGCCGCCTGCACGGCTAGTGCGATTTTTCCCTTTACCGTATCAATCGCATCGACAATATAGTCATAGGCAGTGAAATCAAATGACTCAGCCGTTTCAGGCAAAAAGAAACAATCGTGCAGATGAAGTTTCAGTTTCGGGTTTATATCCAATAGACGATGGGCGGCGGCTTCGGTTTTTTTCTGCCCAAGCGTTGAATGAAGCGCAATAATCTGCCGATTGAGATTCGAGACCGATACCGTATCGTTATCAATTAAATCTAACATCCCCACACCAGAACGAACCAGCGCTTCCATCACATAGCCGCCCACACCGCCAAGGCCAAAAACCGCCACTCGGCTGTGAGCCAATCGTTCAATTCTCTCTTTTCCAAAAAGCTTTTCGCTTCGTTCCAACCAAAACTCCATAGCCGCTCCCATTCAAGCCAAATGATATCCGCCTAAGGCGCAGGTGTTTATTACTCCACCATTTCTTTATAAACCACGCCTTTTGGAATGCCGCGGTCACGAGAAACCGCCTTCATTGCCTCCATTTTGGAAAGCCCTGAATTCATATAAAACGTTACATGCTCCGCAATTGTCATGTCGGCAAAAAAAGCCTCTTCTCTGATCTGCTCACTCTTCGCACCCGCCACCACAAGAACATATTCACCCTTGGGTGCATGCTCATCAAAAAACCGAACGGCACGGCCCAACGTCGTATGAACAACCTGTTCATTCAGTTTAGTCAGTTCCCTTGCCAATGCAACATCTCGCTCACCCAAAACCTCATGCAATAAAGCTACAGTTTTTTGTACACGATGAGGCGATTCATAAAAAATAAGTGTTCGTTTATCCAGTTTGATTTCTTCTAACCGTTTCCGTTTTTCCCCTTGCGAACCCGTTAAAAAACCCTCAAAAGCAAAACGCCCTGTCACAAATCCAGAAAGAGTCAGCGCCGTAATCGCCGCACAGCAGCCCGGCACGCTGGTGACCGGCACGTCGTTTTCAATACAGGCTCGTACCAATTCTCCGCCTGGGTCACTGATACAAGGCGTACCAGCATCTGAAACTAATGCGCCCGAAAGCCCGCTTTGCAATTTTTTGATAATTTCTTTTTCCTTTTGCTCTTTGTTGTGGTCATGATACATCAGCATTGGTTTCGTAATACCATATTGCGAAAGCAAAAGACCGGTGACTCTTGTATCCTCAGCCGCAATAAAATCAACCTCCCCAAGCACTTTGCGGGCCCGCTCAGAAAGATCAGCTAAATTGCCAATCGGTGTCGCCACAATATACAGCGTGCCGCCTATAATTTTATTTTTTTCTGTATTGCTCATGAAAATCTCCGTTTTCATAAATCCATTTCATCTCTTCGGAGTCTTGATCGCCCGTTTTAATAAACAAAGGCTTGGTCACAAAAATGCCAGCACCGCCGCCCTTGACGGCCTCTACTAAAACCAAACACGCTTTATGCGCCGCATCTGCATACACCATCACCAATCGTTTGGGCGCCAATGCATGCTGACCCAGTGCAGTCAGCAAATCGTCAAGCCTGTCTGGCCGATACACCACATAAAAAGAACCGCCATGTTTCAGCAGCCGACTCGCCGCAGCACAAAAATCAGACACTTGTCCAAACAATTCATGCCTGGCAATGGCCTTTTCTTCATTCTCATTTGTCATACCGGCCCCCAATTTCAAATAGGGCGGATTTGAAAACACAGCGTCAAGCGGTCCGCCGAATAAAGAAGCATCAATTTCTCGTATGTCCGCCGGCACTGTCTCAATGATTTGGTCAAATTGATTGGCTTCCACATTGCGCCGACAAAGCGAGGCGTATTTTTCCTGAATCTCTACCGCGTAGATGCGGCTGAATTTTTGTCGCTTAGCACACAGCAAAGACACAATGCCCGTACCGGCGCCAAACTCGACCGCGCGTCCCTGCCGACGCCCCCTAACAAAAGCGGACAGCAAAAGAGCGTCGGTGCCATAAGTCAGCCCCGACAAGTTTTGGGTTAATTTTATATCTTCGTTTACAATATCGATTCTTTCCATCATATATAAAATGAGGGCAAGCAACCGCTTGCCCGAATTCGGTATCTATTACCTCATGTAAAGTCTGCACTTAGTCTGCAGAGGGAGCATCAACTGGGCAAACATCTGCACATGCGCCGCACTCAATGCATTCATCTGCGTTGATTTCGTATTTGCCTTCACCTTCGCTGATAGCGCCTACCGGGCACTCACCTGCACATGCGCCGCAGGAAATGCACTCATCACTAATCTTATAAGCCATAAATAACAACCTTCCTTTCCATTATATCGTATCGTGTGACATTGTATCACAACCTTTTTCAAATTGCAATTGATTTTAATTATTTTCCTCCAATTTTTTTAATTCTTCATCAAAAACCTCTGCTTTTCCCTGCGCTTTTTTCTTGAGAATACATTGTTCACGCGAGAACTCTTTAATTTGATCCTTGTCCTTTTGCAACCGCACCTTTACAACGCCAGTGAGGGGCAGCGCTTCAACTACTACACCTTCTCCATCCGGTGTAACGACGATCGAATCAACCTTGGGTGTCTTTTTAATTTCTTCTTCATATGTTTCGTGCTCAAAACGCAAACAGCACATTAACCGACCGCACGCGCCTGAAATTTTGGCCGAATTTAAAGACAAATTTTGCTCTTTGGCCATCTTAATAGAAACCTGCACAAAATCAGGCAAAAAAGTGCTGCAGCAAAAAGGACGTCCGCATAGACCAAAACCGCCTATCATTTTGGCTTCATCTCGGATTCCAATCTGTCTCAGTTCAATTCTTGTTCTAAAGACAGAAGCTAAGTCCTTCACTAAATCGCGAAAATCGACCCGGCCTTCCGCCGAAAAATAAAATAAAAGCTTGGAATTATCAAAAGTATATTCCGCATCAACTAATTTCATGCCCAAACGATGTTTCTCAATCCGCTCAGCACAAATAGCAAACGCCTCTTTCTCTTTTGCTTTATTTTCTTCATTGTGTTTTTCATCTTCTTCGGTTGCTTCCCGCAACACTTGGCGCAAAGGAAGCACCAGTTCTTTGCCCGACACAATGGTGTTGCCCATGCTCACATAGCCATATTCAAGCCCCCGTGCCGTTTCAACAATAACATGCGCCCCCGACGCAAAGCTTTGGCCCGCGGGATCAAAATAATAAGTTTTACCCGAAGCTTTAAATTGAACGCCTACCACCTCTGCCGTTTCCGGCGCTGTTTCGGCTGGCTGATTGATGATTTCCTTTTCATTATCCATGTTTATTTCTCAACTTTTTCTCTACAATAATATATTTAATAGGCCGGTTCCCATAAGCCATTTAAAAAATGAAGCTTGGCCGTTTTTACATTAAGGTTATATTCCGCTTGCTCGACACTTTGGAGGCAAAAAAGCCATCTTTTCAAGAGCATGTCTTCAGAAAAAACAAAGCTGTATTCCTCAGCCTCAGATGGTGAATCAAAAAACAACAGCGATGTGTCAACGCCACGTTTCTGACAATAAATATCTCGAAATGCTTCGGCTAAACATAACATAAAGCGCTTCATTTCTTCCCGATTTTCAGAAATCCGCTCTCCGGCCAGCATATAAGCGCCTTGGTCCCGCCCATGAAGTTTGGTTAGCAAAGCCTTTACCGCATCGACGCAAGTCCCTACCGGCGAATCTGACTTCATAAGCCTCTCGATAACCCCGCCGATAGATCCCATGCTGTCTCTTAAAGCCTGCTTTAACAATTCTGGCTTTTCTTTGCAAGCGGATACATATTCCTCTTTGCCTTGCAAATAAGCCGTTAGCTCTTCTTCTGAAAACACTTGCATGCGAAGTAAAGAAGCCCGTGAGCGCACCGTCGGCAAGAGTCTCGCCCGATTCTCACATAAAAGCAGGAAATATACGCTCGCGGGCGGTTCTTCCAACAGTTTCAAAAAAGCATTTTGTGCCCCTTCGCTCATCTGATCGGCGCCCAGTACAATATAAACCTTGAAGGGTAATTCATGCGGCGCTAAATACACCTGTTCGCGAATAGAACGAATGGCATCTACCGGCAGAATGCTTTTACCTTCCGGCGTTTTGATATATATGACATCCGGACAGACGTCTCTTGCAATCTTGCCCCCGTCTTTTCCTTCTGCCAACGCTTCACAAATTGCCTTGGCCAGGGTAAAACGGCCGCTTCCTTCAGGCCCTTCTATTATATGTGCGTGTGAAAAGCTGCCGGCTTGTATATTTTCACACAGGGTTTGTTTTAGCACATCATTGCCAAAAATCGAATTAAAATAATCCATATAATGATACTTTATGTTCTTTCATTCCCAATCAATCTGCTTACAGGAAAATGGCTCCTCTCGCTTATTTCGTTCTGACGCAAACAAAATCATAAGTCTTTCTTATTTGTACATCTATTATAACAAACTCACCAATTGATGTCAAATGCAAGAAATGGAGAATATTGCTTGACAAATATTGTAATTGCATGTATAATTTTTGTATAATTATAAAAATCGCATAGAATCAGGGGTGCTTTACGGCTGAGATGGAGCTTTGCTCCAAACCCTTAACCTGATACGGATAATGCCGGCGTAGGGAGATTTGGAAAACCGCCTTCTTTTTTACCGCTTGGGATGTTCTAAGCGGTTTTGTTATTTTAAGGAGGATTTAAAAATGAACACAAAAACAAAAGCGTTAGTTGAAAGTGCCATTATGATTGCCTTAGCCGTCGTACTGGACATGGTGAAAATTTGGCAGATGCCATATGGTGGCTCGGTCACACTGCTCAGTATGATGCCTATCATGCTGGTATCCATCCGACACGGCATTGGTTGGGGATTAGGCTCCGCCTTTTGCTTTGCCTGCATTCAGATGATCACCGGCGGCGTCTTTGGCTGGGGACTCACGCCCGCTACGCTGATTGGTTCGCTGCTGCTTGATTATATCATCGCATTCACTGTAATAGGCCTTGCCGGACTCTTCCGTAAAAAAGGAGCTTACGGCATCATCGCCGGCATTGTTTTGGTCTGCACGCTGCGTTTCCTGTCGCATTTTGCGTCCGGTTTCATTCTTTGGGCTAATTTAGAGCAATTTGTAGCCTTTGGAAAAGAATGGGTGAATCATCCCGTTCTCTACTCACTGTGTTACAACGGAATATACATGCTGCCCGAAACTATATTTACCGTAGTGGCCACTATGCTGCTGATGAACATTCCACAGACGAAAAAACTGATTTTGAAACAATCATAAGAAATTAGCAGCCAAATGCTACAGCATTTGGCTGCAAAATATTGACAAAAATATATTTGTACGCTATAATAGATTCGTGTACTTGTACACGAGAAATAAACTATTTTCTCTTTGCCGCCGGCAGGCAAACATGCCAGCGGCCTTATGTCCAAAAGGAGGTACAGAACAATGACAGAGATCAAACACAATTATGAATCGATTTTTGTAGTGGATTTGCAGCTTGGCGAAGAAGGCATCAAGAACATGGTTGAAAAATTCACATCTTTAATCGCTTCAAACGGTGAAATCACCGAAGTGAACGAATGGGGTAAAAAAAGACTTGCCTATCCCATCAATGACTTGACAGAGGGCTATTATGTGTTGGTTAAATTTGTTTCAAACGGACAGTTCCCTGCCGAGCTTGAAAGAATTTACAACATCACAGAAGGCATTCTGCGTTCAATGGTTGTTAAAGAAGGCTAAGTTTTTAAAACATTTGAAAAAGTCTTATCGAATAATTGTTTGATGAGACGGAACTCGAAAAGGAATCATGTAAAGATGGCAAATTTTAATCTGAACAAGGTCATTTTAGGGGGACGTTTAGTCCGTGACCCTGAACTGCGGCAAACCAGCAGCGGTATTCCCGTCACATCGTTTTCGATCGCAGTGAATCGCAGATACACCTCGCAGGATTCTGCAACAGACGAGCAGACCGCAGATTTTATCAACATTGTCGCGTGGAGAAGCCGGGCCGAGTTCGTATGCAAGTATTTCAGAAAGGGCAGCAGCATTTGTGTAATAGGCGCTATTCAAACCCGTTCTTGGACGGATGCAAACGGACAAAAGCAGTATGCAACAGACGTTGTCGCTGACGAAGTCAATTTTGTAGACAGCAAGGGTGAAAATCCAGCGGCTTCTTATGCACAAAGCAGCTACACAACCCCATCCTTCTCTTCAGGCGAAGAGGGAGAGGCACCCAAGTTTGAAGAAATTTCAAATGACGATGACCTCCCATTCTAAGAGAAGTTAAGTTTAATAGGAGGATTTCATAATTATGGATAACGAAAAAGTACAGCCGGCACAAGAGCAGGCTGAAGCACCGGTTGTCACAATGGATACAACCGCCGCATCGATTGAAGGAGAAAAAACACCGGCTGAGGCAGCACCGGCCGCTGAGAACAAAGCGCCTTATGAGAAAAAGCCTTATCGCCAAAACAATATGCGCGGCCGCAGAAGAAAGGTTTGTGCTTTCTGTGCTGAAAAAACCGCTTTTATTGATTATAAAGATGCAGCAAAACTGCGTAAATTTATCAGCGAAAGAGGCAAAATTTTACCGCGCAGAATCTCTGGTACCTGTGCTAAGCATCAAAGAGAGCTTACATCAGCGATCAAGAGAGCACGTGTAATCGCACTTCTGCCTTACGTAACAGACTAAATCAAAATAAAAAACGAGGAAAAATTTTCCTCGTTTTTTATTTTATTAAATTGTGCTTTGGTAAAACAACAGCTGCTATTCAAATTCCTTTAAGAACCAAATTTTATCCCGATTCACTTCAAATGTTTTTCCGTTCAAATACGAAAGCGCATTTTGATCTCGAAATTGAAAGGTAAGCTGATAAGAATACAACGCTTGAAATTTATACCCGCGCTTTTTATCCTCACTGTTCACACCATACTTCCCATCTCCTAATAAAGGATGTCCAATATGAGCGAAATGAGCCCGAATCTGATGTGTGCGCCCCGTAATGAGCGTCACCTCAGCTAACGAAAGGCCGTTTTTTTCTTTCAGTATCTGATAATCAGTTTGAATTTCTTTTGCTTTTCCGCTTACATTGCGATCATAGACGGTCACTTGATTGGTAACAGGATCTTTAATTAAGTATCCCCGCAGCTGCCCTTCGGGTGGCGTCACCGAACCATGCAGCGCACATAAATATCTTTTGGTTAACTCTCTTTGTTTTATTTTTTCATTCAATATGCGCAGTGCTTCAGCAGTCTTGGCGGCAATCACAATACCACCGGTATTGCGGTCAATCCGATTGCATAACGCCGGCGCAAAAGAATTCTCTTTATCCGGTAAATATTCACCTTTGCGATACAAATGGGCTTTAATATGCGAAATCAAGGTATTGGTCTGTTCTGCTTGGTCTGAATGAACCAAAAGACCTGGCCGCTTATCACAAAGCAAAATCTGCTCATCCTCATACAAAATATCTAAACGAGGAGCCAGCTTGGTAAAAGCTTGTTCAACCGTTTCTTTCTCGAAAAATTCTTCTTTGATGAAAAGTTGAACAACATCACCCTTTTTAAGCATATATCCCTGCTCGGTTCTGGCGCGATTTACCTTGATTTTTTTCAGCCGTATAAATTTGTATAACAATGAAGCTGGCAACGCCGGCACCGCTTTCGACAAGAACTTATCAAGGCGCTGTCCGGCGTCATTTTTTTCAATCGTCAGTTCTCTCATAAAAAATTACTTCGTGCCGAAAATGCGATCGCCAGCGTCGCCTAAGCCAGGCACAATATAATCATGTTCGTTTAAGCAATCATCAAGCGCAGCCGTATAGATATCCACATCCGGATGTACCTCATGAAACCGCTTTACACCTTCCGGCGCAACAACAAGATTCATCATTTTAATATTATTACAGCCCTTGCTTTTGAGCATGGTCACCGCATCAATCGCGCTGCCGCCGGTTGCTAACATGGGGTCTAATACGATAACAATTCTCTTTTCAATATCCTCTGGCATTTTGCAATAGTATTCGACCGGTTCATGCGTCACGGGATCGCGATACAGACCAATATGCCCCACTTTCGCCACCGGCACTAACTTGGTAATACCGTCTACCATACCAAGACCGGCGCGTAGAATCGGCACGATCGCTAACTTTTTGCCCGATATTTTTTTCGCCGTCATTTTGCAAAGCGGTGTTTCAATTTCTTTATTCTCTAACGGCAAGTCTCTGGTAATCTCATAAGCCATAAGCATTGAAATTTCATTTAGTAATTCCTTAAAATCTTTGGTGCCTGTTTCTTTATCTCGCATAATCGAGAGTTTGTGTACAATCAGCGGATGATCAATAATAAATAATTCGCCCATTTGTTTCTCCTTATTTTTACACCTATTCAAAAATGCCTGATTCACTTCATATCAAAAAATGAATGGATTTTGTTTAGAACTGTCAATTTTATTATACCCTGAATCAACATGTATTGCAAGCAAACATTTACATTTCGACAAAAAAATGATAAAATAAGAGCAAGCCTTACGGCTTGCTCTTAGAAAATTTGTCTGTCATGCTTACGCATTTCCTGCCGGGCACACCGGCAACGCCAAATTTCACGTTTAAGATGTTTTTTATTTAACATAAGCCTTACGGCTTGCTCTTAGAAAATTTGTC
>JAAWDG010000011.1 GCA_022793655.1 Clostridiales bacterium | reverse complement strand
CATCCGTATCGATATTAATGTCGGGCTTGCCGTCATCATCCGTATCGATATTAATGTCGGGCTTGCCGTCATCATCCGTATCGATATTAATGTCGGGCTTACCATCATCATCGGTATCGATATTAATGTCGGGTTCACCGTCACCATCAGTATCTACATTTACATCAGGCTTACCGTCGCCATCGGTATCAATATCAACATCAGGCTTACCATCATCATCGGTATCGATATTGATGTCGGGTTCACCGTCATCATCGGTATCGATGTTTACATCAGGTTCGCCATCGCCATCGGTATCGATATTGATGTCAGGTTCGCCATCGTCATCAGTATCAATGTTAATGTCGGGTTCACCATCATCATCCGTATCGATATCAACATCAGGTTCGCCATCGCCATCGGTATCGATATTGATGTCAGGTTCGCCGTCGCCATCTTTATCAATGTTAGTCGGAGCTCTATTTTCATCTTCGATCGCAACTACGACTCTGTGATCTTGACCATCATTAAACTCGATAGAAGCAGCATTGAGCAGATCGGCTCTAACAACACCATCTACAATGACATACTTCACTTCATAGTTGTGATTCTCAGCAGGTGTTACACCCCAGTTAACGGTAGAAGTAACATCACTGTCATAAACGCCGCTGCCAGAAATAGTTCCTCCGGTTCCAACAAGCTGTGTAGTAACCGTATAGGTTTCATCGTGATTATCCTCTTTTACAGGAACTTTTTCGTCGTTCGGCTTTGCTTCTTTTTCAACATTGACCTGGATATTCTGATCAGCATTAATACCGTTCAGTACAATCTCATTACCAGTCACTTCAACAGGTGCACCGTTTATCGTTACACTTGTCAAAGTATAGCCATCAGGAACTGTCCATGTAACAGTGCGATCAGCACCTTCCACAACAAGACCTTGTCCTTCAATCACTGCGTTAGGCGCTGTGTTGATCGAAGCAGTTACTTTATAAATGTTCGGTGCATCAGGATCATCCTCAGAAGGAGCTGGTGCTGGATCATCCGTACCTTCTGGAATTTCGGTAAAGTAAACGACAACGATATGGTCACTTTCAATACCGGAAATACCTAAATCCATTTTATCTTTATCGCTCTGTGTATAGTTGATTTCTTCAGGCGTTAATGCATAAGCAGCAACCGAAGCAGTGTCAGGCACACCTGTAATATCAAACTTCGTCTCGTCGTCTACAACGATTTTGGCGATACCCCAACCAGCATCAGGAGTACCCACAATGTTGTCATAAGACTGTCCTTTATATAATGTCTTAGAATTTGAAACAGTACCGTTACCAAACTTCAAAACATCCACGTTGTAAAGAACAGGTTTAATCTTAATAACTACATCTGTATCCGTAGTTAAGTTGGTTAAATCAACTTTGCCATCTGCGATTGCAGAATCATCTTTTTTCTCACCATTTACAGTGATTTCTTCTACTTCGTAGTAAGAATAATCCTCGCTTGTAGGATCGGTCACGGCATTGATATCCCATGATACAGAATAATCGCTGCCTGATGCAATCAGACCACCGCTGGTAACCGTACCAGGACCACCAACAATCTGCGTATTCAGCTTGTTGTAATCCTCTTCCGGATAAATCGGCATTTCTTCATTGTCTTTTTCAGTCAGATAAATATCAACGACATGGTTTGCGCCAATATTTCTAAAGGTTTGATTTGCTTTGTTGATATTGGAAACGCTGGTAAGCTCTACACCATCAACAAGCACTCTGAATACTTTATAGGTATTCGATTTAGAAGCATCCCATCTTACGGTAACATTCTCACCTGCGTCTACAACAGCAGAAGGGCTAACCGTCACACTGTCATCGCCGCCGTAACGGTTTACCGTAACTGTGTACTGACCCTTTTCAGTCGTACCGCCAGCTGATGGAAGTTTTACTACTTTTACAATAACTTCATGGTCTGCTTTAGTGCCAGTAAAGGCAACATTTGGAATCGATTTGTTGACGGCAATGCCATCGATCATCACTTCAACAATTTGATAATTGTCCGCGATATTCCATTCAACGGTTGCATTAGCACCTTCTGGAACACGTGAGTTCGGTGTAATGGTACAAGAACCATCATAACAGCCTTCAATCGAAGCCGAAATAGTATAGAATTTAGTTAAATCAATACCAGGACCTGGATCGGGAGGCGTCGGTGTTGGATCTTCGTCGTCTTTCTCAAACTCAACATAAACAACATGATTTTCATGAATTGCTTTGTCTAATGTAAATTGACCTTTTTCAATCAATTCATCACGCATAGCATCGTCTACCATAACTTTAGAAGTATGATAGTCATCAGCTGCTTTCCAAGAAACAGTAGGAATAGTTCCCTCTTTATTTTTCAGCGCTTCGGTCTTGGTTCCTTCGCCCTTACCAATTTTAACCTCAACATCGAAGTATCGGTCATAATAAAGCTGCAACTCAAGAGCCGTACCGCCAGTGACTGTTCCAGTCAGTTTATTCTGTGCAAGTTCGGCATTGTACCAGTAATCCTGAGACAAACCGTACTTGCTACCTTCCAGAACTTCAATGATATCTTCATCAGCAACTGTTACTTCTGCTTCAGTTGTTCCCTGATAAGATTTACCTGCTGCTTGTACTTTCGTATAAATGTACTCGCCTTGATCATTCTTGACACCGCTGTTGATATAGTAAGCAACATTATAACGGGTGTCGTTTTTCGGAGTCCATTTTGCAATCAATGTATGCTCTCTATTTGCAAGAGGCGTTTGTGTTGCATACTTCGGCAAAATAGGATCACCAGTATTAATTTGGGTATCACCAATTGTTATCTTCTCTGCACCTGTCTCTGGGTCAGATTCAACAATCTTTTCAAACCAACCGTCAAAGGTATAACCAGCGCGGTTCGGTGAAAGCAGTGTTTTGTAGTTTTTATCAACCGTTACATAGGATTGATCGTTAATAGCGCTACCGCCGTTACTGTCAAAGTGAACCAAATATTTGGTAGGATCTACTTCCCATTTCGCATAAACAGTATAATCAGAAGCAGGCATTGTTGTTGCGCCAATTGCCTGTGTGCCAGCTGCATCCAATGTCCAGCCTTTAAAGATGTAACCTTCACGGTCTGGGTTATCACTACCAGTCAGTTTATCAATCACGCCGGTTTGCAACGGTGTGTTGAAAACAACCACTTTGGATTTAACACCCTTAGCGCCGCCGCCATTGTGATCAAAGGTCAGCGTATAAGAGGCGATTTCCCATTGTGCATAAACCGTTGTATCGGTTGCAATTGTTTGATCGGTAATGGGCTGTTTACCCGCTGCATCTAACGTCCACGCTACAAAATTATAACCTGGGCGAGCTGTTTTCTCAGCTACTTTCTGTGCTGCAATCTTACCAGGCAAGCTGGAATTTTGCGATACATTAAAGGTTGTATAGTTCGGGTCAATGGTAGCATCTGCCGCATTGGCATCATAAATCAATTTAACCTTTGTATCAGTGTAGGAAGGACGGATAATAATCGAAGGTTCATCATCATCAGGATTAACCGGAATATTATTACCCTCTGTTACAGGATCACCATCTGGTGTTTCCCAGGTACTGAACTCAAAGTCATCATCATCAGGATCCGGTGCTTCGTCCGGCAAAACGATAATGGGATTGTCACCAATGACATAATAATCATCAATGGGATTTCCATCAGGATCCTGCACCTCTACATGTACAGGCTTGTAAGCAAGCTTACTACCAATATTGCCGCATTCATCCTTATACCATACAACCATGGCCTTGCCCTTGCCGGCAAAGTCCTCTAAGTTGACGTCAAAAGAATACTCATGTTTAGGTTCTGCTAAATATTCCCAATCCTCTTCAGTAGGAGAAGCATTCGGGTCATCGGTCAGCCAGTAAGCAGCAACACCAGAACCTCTGTCATCTTCCAAAAAGGTGATACCGTCATCAGCGATACCAGGGCCTTTATCAGTAAGCGTAATCGTTGCGGTATTGCGCGCTGAGTTTTCAGCGATTGCAACCGGCTCTTCTTCATCCAAGAAAACGGTCAGATAGGTCTGGAACGTCTCGGATTTTTTATTGTTATTATCTTTAACAACTAACTCAAACGTATAACGGCCTTGTTTAGCAATATTCTTGCTAATCGAGAAATCAGGCAGAACAGGCTGTACGTTGCCGTCTTCATCGGTTGTTGTTTGTGTGGTTGTATTGGTTTGAATCGCCGTTCCTTCGGGGTCATACACCGTCAGCGTCCACTCGGTCAGAGTATCACCTGCACCAAGTGCCTGTGAACCAGTCAGCGATTTATCATGAATGTTAACATTAACAATATCGCTGTCGCCTAAGTGTTTCAGATGTACCGTCATCAACTGAGAACCCGTGTCGGCATTTGTGATATAGAAGTTCGCAAGCGGAATTTCGCTTTGAATCTCTTTTTGATGCTCAAACTCTTTTTTCTCAATATAACTATTATAGATATATTGAGCCATTGCTTCAATATAATCAGAACCAGAAGCAATCATACCATTCTCAGTACCAAGACCGAGATGCTTTGTCTCATCATTTGAGTCTGTTAAAATTTTACCATCGTCTGCATTACTTAAATAGAAAATTTCGTTGGTATCCATACGGTTGATACCGTCTATATAGTTCTGCGGTTCATCAACTTCATCCGGTACGTTCGGATCCAAGCTATCGCCCACCAGATTGACAAAATACTTCTGGGTTGCGCTCTGTGCATACTGCACGTTCTTTAATGCGTCAAATGCAGTAGCCGCATAAGTCATAGACAAGTCGCCGTACTGGAAATAAGTCATAGAAGCACAGCCATGTGATTTATAACCAACATATGGACCAAAACCGTTATAACCCGTTGGATCTAATTCCACTCCATCAAACAGAAGTGTTTCATCGCCCAACACATTACCATTATACTGTCTTTGAGTAACAGTTACTTTGTCTTTTTCAAGAACAACCTTAACTCTCAGTTTAACGCCGCCGCTCAACGAAACGGCATGAGTTGATACATCAGTACCACCCATTTTCAGCGTATTATCAGCACCCATTGTATTATAATTGGTTATTTTCATGATTCTCGCCGTACTTGGCCATTCATAATAAAATGCATAACCATTTAAAATACCAGCATCTGTAACACCAGCATTCAATAAGAAACCGGCGCCATTCAGCGTGTGGGCATCAATAATGGCACAGTCTAAGTCAAACTCAATGGTTCTTCTGGAATCACTGGTCGCCGGATAAATCATAAAGTCATTTTTAACCTCTGTACCATAACCTGCAAAGGCCATGTTTGCCTTACCGTCTGTCTGCCAAGAATACGTATGCTGATTAAACGGATAAAGACTAGAAGTCGGATTTCCATACTTTTTATTGACAAATACATCCTGAATCAAACAGGGGGTAGGACAGCCACCTTGACTTGCCATGTGCGAATTATCTGCCTGTCTAAACGGCTGTTTCTTTTTCTGGGCTGCCGATAGATTCAGCGCATCGTATGCAGCCTGACTATAATAATGGTCATATACATACCAGCCGTCTAAGTTGGTGGTATCAATCTTCACAGCCGTATCGGTAATACGGAACGAAGACGGATCCATTCCCATTGCAATCAAGCTTTGTGTGAGTTCCTCTTTGAAACTATCAAAGTCACCAGCGTAGTCTGCCGGTACGCTGACGGCAATATCTACATCGGGCGTTGGATTGCTGCCAAGGTCAATAGAGAGGCCAAATGTATCAAATACGCCTAACGGTATTACGTTTGCCAGCATTAAGACACAAAGAAATAAACTCAAAAGCTTTTTCAAATTATTCTTCACCCTCATTCTCCTTTCTTAGAGGCGATTTATTTTGCATGATATAGCCAATACACTGCAAAAGTAGTTGACGTAGTTAAAGTGCTGTAAAGATGCACGATAGACGGTAAAAATCTTCATCGCATATCAACAACACTTTAAAAGCGACAACACACTCACGAGCGCATTGCCAATATTAGCATGAAACATTATACGACAATTGTTTTTAAAAATCAAGTATGTATTCCCTCCATGCATGAATGAATTGTAAACATTTTTTGACATGTAAACATTATACTGCCTAAATAACAACTGTATTTATTCCTGTATTTACTCCTATATATAAATAGGAAGAAAAATGTGGAAATTGATTTAATATATAACATTTATTCCTATTTTATTATACGATTCAACATTATAGGAAACAAGTATAAAATTACCACTTTTACAAGACAAGCAAAATCTCTTGTATCACTAAGTGCAAATCTAAAATCATGCGTAATGATTAGCAATTAGCAAACACTCCAAAAAAGCAGAAAATAAAAAAAGCCGTAACCCCTTGATTTTACATGGGTTCGGCTTTTTTGATGGCGTTCCCGAGGCGATTCGAACACCCGACCTACCGCTTAGGAGGCGGTCGCTCTATCCAGCTGAGCTACGGAAACATTTATAAAAACTATAAAACAGCAGAACTTACAACCTATTTCTTTCCATGGCGCAACATACGTCCTCTCCCCTTCTTGATGTACTCGCGCTATCTTAGTACCACAACTACCAAGTCACTATTTGTTATAGTATCATAAACAAGCAAAATTTTCAAGTAGCTATTGAAAAGAAAAGGGTTCTGTTGTATAATAAATGCGATTATTTATGGAGGTTGTTGTATGAACGGAGTTAAAAATTTTGCTGTTTCTTTTTGCATATCTTTGCTTATTTTTGGCATTATTGCTTTTGTTATCATCAAATTTATGTGGCCAAACAGCAGTCAGCCAGCGCCTAAGAATACAGATCCCACAAACGCATCACAGACGAGTGCGCCCTCTGATTCAGCTTATCATCAAAACAACCAATTCGACTTTCTAACAACAGGAGAATTAATATGAGAGCAGAAGAAAAATCAATGGATAAAATTGTAGCCCTGTGCAAGGGTCGCGGCTTTGTATATCCCGGCTCTGAAATCTATGGCGGCCTTGCTAACTCATGGGACTATGGACCGCTTGGCGTAGAATTCAAAAACAATGTAAAACGGGCTTGGTGGAAACGCTTCGTGCAGGAAAGTCCTTATAATGTAGGACTCGACAGCGCGATCCTAATGAATCCTGAAGCATGGGTTGCTTCAGGTCATGTTGGAGGCTTTTCTGATCCACTGATGGACTGCAAAAGCTGCAAAACCAGACACAGAGCCGATAAGTTAATTGAAGACTTTGCCGCCGAAAATGCCCTTGATGTCAATCCAGGTGGTTGGTCCAATGAACAAATGGCTGATTATATCGAACAAAATAAGATTCTCTGCCCAAATTGCGGCAAAGCTGACTTTACACCGATTCGTAAATTCAACCTTATGTTCAAAACATTCCAAGGCGTAACCGAAGATACTTCTTCTGAGCTGTATCTTCGTCCTGAAACAGCACAAGGTATTTTTGTCAATTTTAAAAACATTGCCAGAACTACCCGCAAAAAAATTCCGTTTGGCGTCGGACAAATCGGTAAATCATTCCGCAATGAAATTACGCCTGGCAACTTTATTTTCAGAATCAGAGAATTCGAGCAAATGGAATTAGAGTTTTTCTGCAAGCCGGGTACTGATCTTGAATGGTTCGCTTATTGGAAAGATTATTGTGAGCAGTTCTTATATGATCTTGGCATACAAAAAGAGAATTTAAGACTCAGAGATCATGATAAGGACGAGTTGTCATTCTACTCAAAAGCCACCACAGACTTTGAATTTCTCTTCCCGTTTGGTTGGGGTGAATTGTGGGGAATCGCCGATCGTACTGACTACGATTTATCGCAGCACGCCAAGCATTCTGGTGAGTCCATGGAATATTTCGACCAAGAGCAAAACGAGAAATATGTGCCCTATGTCATTGAACCTTCATTAGGAGCAGACCGAGTCGCACTTGCTTTTTTGTGCAACGCTTATGACGAAGAGGAAGTAGGCGAAGGCGATACAAGAATCGTGTTGCGGTTGCATCCAGCATTGGCACCTATCAAAGCTGCAGTTTTGCCGCTTTCTAAAAAGCTTTCGGCAGAAGCTGAAAAAGTATATACCATGCTGGCTAAGAAGTTTAATGTAGACTTTGACGAAACCGGCTCTATTGGTAAACGATACCGTCGACAAGATGAAATTGGTACTCCCTTCTGTATTTGCTATGACTTTGAGTCAGGGACAGACGGCATGGTCACCGTACGAGATAGAGACACCATGCAGCAAGAACGGATGCCGATTAGCGAACTTGAGAGTTATATAGAAGCAAGACTTGCTTTTTAGTTTGAGATAAAACAAAGGATGTATGAATGAAAAAGATTGCCCTCATTGCACATGATAATATGAAACCGGCGCTTATTGAGTGGTGTGAACAAAACAAAACGATATTATCTAAGCACGACTTATGCGGCACTGGTACAACGGCTGCTAAAATCAGTGAAAAAACAGGTCTCTTGGTAAAAGGCTACAGCAGCGGCCCTTTGGGCGGTGACCAGCAAATTGGCGCTAAAGTAGCAGAAGGGGTTATTGACATTATCATCTTTTTCTCTGATCCACTAACTGCACAGCCGCATGACCCTGATGTAAAAGCGTTATTGCGCATTGCACAGGTTTACGATATACCAATCGCTAACAACCGCGCAACCGCCAATTGTATTGTACAATCAGGTCTATTAACATAAAAATAAAACCAGCTTGTTCTCATGACAAGCTGGTTTTATTTTTAGGAATCAATATCCCGTTTTCCATGACAAAGACACGGTCTGCACGCGCTGCAATCTGCATATCATGTGTCACCATAATAATCGTTTGGCCAATGGTTTCTTTGGTTTTTAAAAGTAACGCTAAAACTTCATCTGCATTGGCACGGTCTAAATTGCCGGTTGGCTCATCACAGAACAAAACCTGCGGACGATTAATCAGCGCCCGCGCAATAGCGCAGCGCTGTTGCTGGCCGCCCGAAATTTCGCTTGGCAAATGATTAAGACGATCTTCAAGTCCCAATATATGCACAAGTTTCTTTAAATGCTCTTCAAAAGCTGAAGCAGGACGATTCCCCATTACAGTGGGAATCATGATATTCTCAAGCACTGTTAACTGTGGAATTAAATTGTGCTTTTGAAAAACTATGCCGGTATATATCCCTCTAAAACGAGCTTTTTCATCGGCATTCATAGAGGTTAGGCATTGGCCGCGTATCGTGACTGTACCGGAATTAGGAATATCGAGTCCAGCGCAAATATGCAAAAAAGTAGACTTACCCGAACCGGATGCGCCCATAATAGCTACAAATTCTCCATCTTCAACACTCAAAGAAGCACGATTTACCGCTGTCACTACCGAATCGTGCGATTTATATTGCTTTATGATATTTTCTGCTTCTAAAATGGCCATCTCGCTCTTCCCTTTCTCACCTAATCATAGTCCATCTTCACTTACAGCACGCACAAGACGGGCTTTCTTTTTCTGATACAATTGATACGCCATATAAATTGAGACAAACGCGCATAAACCAGTTAGAACAAAACCGGTAAAGAAGGCAAAACACGGCAGCTGAAATGAAAAACCTGGATATATAAATAATGCGTTTGCTAACCGAAAAACTATATAAATCACAAAAAATGATAAAAGGCTGTAAAGCACTAATGTGACGCCCGTTACGAGCAAGGCCTCCCAGAGCACCATTTTTCGCAAATCTCGCTGTGTTACACCCATTGCCTCTAACAAGAAAAATTCCTCTTCCCTTTTCATATAGAAAAGAATCTGTGAAAACATCCATACAACGGGAGACAAAATGACAACTAAATACGCTAAAATGATGATAAAAGCATAATAATTCTTATCATTTTCTTTTCGATTCGCGCTTGCATAAAGATCTGTCAATGAAACTTGATCGTATTGATAAGCGAAATTACGAAGCTTGGTTTCTATTTCTTTGACCTGCGCATCCGAAAGAGTTGGATTCACATACACTTCTGCGTTCTGATATTCGTTTGAGCGTTTTGTTATAACTGTATAATCAACGGCTGGTAAAAACACAGGCGTTTGATCGCCGGTAGGCATGTCATGAATAACGGCGGCTACCGTATATTCTCGATAGGCATATTCATTACACGCTAACTGCTGTCTTAAATATTTTTTGCCTGTCTCATAAGTTTCTGGTTTTTCTTTCGCATATAAAAACGTCGCGATTTTGACCGTATCGCCTACTTTTAATCGATATACAGACGCATTGAAAAGACCATCGGCAATGACAATCTTATCTTCTTGTCCCACGGCCGCTAGAATATCGCCATCATAACGATAAGTTTGCGCCAAATACTGCGCCTTGCCTTCATCAAGCGGGCTGTATACTAATGAATTAGTCACTTTATATCGCTCGCCGCCTACCCGAGCCGAATAAAATTTATTTGAGAATTTGGCATCTGATCCAGACACCAACATATGAGAATGAACCGAAATAGCCGATGTCTCTTCTTTTTTTACCACATCTATGACACCGTCGATCGATAATAACGTTTCGGCCATATTCTCTTGATAACTATCATTTCCCAACGTAAAATCAATCAAAAAACGTGGGCTATTATAGTCCAATTTCGCTTTATATAAGCGAGCAAAATCAACGCCGCCAACAAACAAAATGCTTAACAAAAGACCAGAGACTATCAGCTTTGTCCAATATTTACGTGTACGTATCAAGGTGTTGAGCACATAACCGATGGGAAAAGAACGAATGCAGCGTTCATTAGAACATCGAGGACTAGAGACTAAATGTGTATTATCACTCGCCATAAGCTGTCGAATAGGCGGCACACGGGTCAGCCCTTTGATAGGTAGCAGCACAGCAAGACTGGTTACGAGAGCCGAAAAAATAAAAATGATAAAAAACGGTAAAACAGATAGGTAAAAAGTAACGCCTGAAAGAGTATAAATCAGCTTAGATAGTCCCATCGATATAAGGCAAGATGGTATATAGGTGCAAAGCGAAATGACAATAAATTCCCAAAATGAATTGGTAAAAAGGCGCCGAAAATCAGCACCAAACGTACTATAAATACCATAGACAAAAGTATAATGCCCAAGCCTTGTGCGGAATAAAAAGGCCAATAAAAACCACGCAATCAGTCCTGTCAAAAAAAGCGCTGCTGCAAAAATCCAGCGATTGGCAGATACATGGTTTTGATAATCCAAAAGTGGTGTATGCACAATCGCATCATTGCCGTCTGAATAAAGTTCTAAATCAGGCAAATAACGCTTTTGAAAACGCTTGAAATTAGCAGCAGCGTTGCCAGTAAGGCGAATATATACATCAAAACGAGTGTTGTTCACAGAGTTTCGATTTCTCTCAATCACTTTAACAATCTCGTAAATCGAATCCCCTTCTCGTGTGCTGTATTCATCATTATTGACAAACGAATAATATTGTTCAGTATTTAGATTTTGCAGCTCTAAATGATAGTCATAATCCTGCGAAGCATATTGATAATCAATCCTATTGTTATTAAAATAACAATAGGATATGACACCAAAAATAATTTGTACAACTAAAATCGTAATCACAAAAGGCAAAAATTCCCACCTGTGACCATAAACATTTTTAGCCGCATACTTAATTGTGGATTGAAGCTTTTCCTTCATGCTGCACAACCTTTACTGATTAATTATGTGAAGTGTAGTTCGGCGCCTCTTTTGTAATGCTGATATCATGCGGGTGTGATTCGCGCAAGCCTGCGTTGGTTATCCGCACAAACTTTCCATTCAGTTTTAATTGTTCAACGGTGCCGCAGCCGCAATAACCCATACCAGCGCGCAAACCGCCCATCAGCTGAAAGACTGTATCTGAAAGGGGACCTTTAAAAGGAACACGCCCCTCTACCCCTTCGGGTACGAGTTTTTTGCTTCCCGTCTGGAAATAGCGGTCTTTTGACCCCTTTTCCATGGCAGCAAGCGAACCCATACCGCGATACACTTTAAAACTGCGTCCTTGGTAAATTTCAGTTGCTCCCGGACTTTCTTCGCAACCAGCAAGCAGCGAACCAACCATGATAACATCGGCGCCAGCAGCAATCGCTTTAGGAATATCGCCGCTGAATTTAACTCCGCCATCGCCAATGACCGGAACACCATATTTCTGCGCAACTTCAGCTACGTCTGAAATCGCCGTAATTTGCGGCACACCGATACCGCAGACAATTCGAGTCGTGCAGATAGAGCCAGGGCCGATGCCCACTTTAATCGCGTCAGCGCCAGCGGCGATTAAGTCCTCGGCCGCTTCTGCAGTTGCAATATTGCCGGCAATTAACTGGCAGTCCGGGAAAGCATTTTTAATCTTTTTGACACACTGTATAATATTCTGTGAATGACCATGCGCAGAATCGAGAACCAAAAAATCAACACCCACTTTGATCAGCGCCCCAGCACGTTCCAACACATCTTTCGTAATACCAATAGCGCCGCCGCAAAGCAATCTTCCCTTTTCATCACGGGCAGAATTAGGATATTTCGTCGCTTTTTCAATATCTTTAATCGTGATAAGTCCTTTTAAAATAAAGTTTTCATCGACTAACGGCAATTTTTCGATTCTATGTTCACGCAAAATATTCTGCGCCTGTTCTAAGGTAGTACCAACCGGTGCGGTAACTAATTTTTCGGTTGTCATAACATCCTTAATTTTCACACCAAGATCAGTGAAAAAACGCATATCGCGGTTGGTAATAATACCAATAAGTTTCTTATCGGGATCGCAAATGGGCACGCCGGAAATTTTGTATTTGCTCATGAGTTCGTCTGCTTCATACGCATAGTTTTCACCCGTCAGCCAAAAGGGGTCTACAATGACACCGTTTTCACTGCGTTTTACCCGCTCTACGTGATCAGCCTGCTCTTCGATTGACATGTTTTTATGAATAACACCAACACCGCCTTCTCTGGCCATAGCAATCGCGAGTCGCGATTCGGTAACCGTATCCATCGCCGCGCTCATAAGCGGAATATTCAGCTTTATTTTCTTTGTAAGCTGAGTGCCAAGATCAACCATATCTGGTGTTACATCACTTTTTTGCGGTATCAGCAGAACGTCATCGAACGTCAAACCTTCTTTTACAAATTTCCCATCGCAAAATCCCATATCTTCCTCCCAAAAATGAATTATTTCTTTATATTATACAATTCTGAACTTTCTTTGTCAATAAAAATAAAAGGATAATCCGATTAAATTGTTGAAAGAACATGAATTATATGTTAAAATAAAAATGATATCAAAAACAAGGAAAAAATTATGAGAGAAATTAACATCATTAATCCTGCAGCTGGCAAAGGTGACGCAGTAAAATTCGCCGCGCTTGACGGCGAACGAATGAGTTATCTTACTAAATTTGCAGGCGACGCTGAGATTTATGTTTATGAAGCATGCATCAAAGACCCTTCTGTTCACTTCTTTGTCTATGGCGGTGACGGTACTGTCAATGAAGTGGTAAACGGTATCATGGCAGCCGGTGCACAGAACGATGCAATGCTTTCGGTTATTCCGGTTGGTACAGGAAACGACCTCATACGCTGCTTTAACGGACCTAAAACAGTGAGACTGCTTGATGTGATACAATATAATGATCGCTATGCACTGAATATGCTGAATGTGGGATTCGACTGCGCTGCTGCTCTTCGTGCGAATCAACTCAAAGAAAAAACATTCGTAAGTGGCGGTTTTGCTTATATTGCCGGCGTTATGGGCGCACTTTTCAGCGATTATGGTAAACAGCTTGCCATTACATTAGAAGATCACAACGGCGTTTCTCATTCTTTTGCAGGCGAATATTTGCTTTGTGCTATTGCCAACGGTCGCTTTTACGGCGGCGGCTTTGAAGCAGCGCCAGCCGCCCATTACAACGATGGACTTCTTGATTTTGTTCTTGTCAAAAAGGTTTCTAAATCTTATTTTTTAAAAATGGTCTCCTCTTATAAAAACGGAAAACATATAGACGCCGCTACCGGTCAAGTCGCTCCCCGGTTCCAACATGTGTTAGAAAATTTTAAATGTCGCAAAATTACGATGGAAGGCTTAGACACCGTCTGCGCCGATGGTGAAGTGCATCCAACCACTTCTCTTTCTGTTTCAATTCTTCCCAAACAAATTCAATTATTGATTTAACGCTATCTTTCATAGCGATAAAAAGCTGAGACAGATTGTCTCAGCTTTTTTCGATGATTTTAATATCCTTAGGATGAATACCCGATTGCTCATATACAATTTCTTTTATCTGCGCCACTTCGTTCGCAAGCAAACCATCGCTTTTCACAATCACACTGGCGCTGTTCTCGTTGACGACTGCTAAGCACTGCTGAAATCCCTTGGCCATAATTAACTGCTCTATATTGGATTCACATTCAATTTGCTGTGCGATAGTATTGATGCTGGTATACGCATCACTTTTTACTTGTTCAACGGCATCAGAACTGTCAATAACCTGCTGTAAAACCTGCATCGCTTCATCTCTTGCCTTCTGCCTTGATAACGCGGCCGAGCTGAAATATTCTTCGGCAGGAGAAAGCGTATTTGAATCACCAGACGATGAATCAGCTCCCGCAGAAGCATCCTGTGGTCTATGGAACAGTGAATAGTTTAAATAAACCGCACCGCAAATGACCAAAACCGACGTACACACAATCAGATTCTTTTTATTTTTGACAAAAAATTTTCCAACGTTTTTGAACTTGCCGCAAAACGTCTTGACCTTTTCTTTCAGTTCTTCTATTTTTATCTTGCCTTTTTCATTTGTTTTCATCTTGTTATCCGTCATAACGATTCCTCCAAGTTAATTCCTGTTTCATGTATATGAAACAAAACACAAATTATGCTTACTGGCTAATATAAATTCGATGATATGGGATACCATACAATGAACGAATCAACTCGTACATTTTTTTCTCAGTACCCGCATCCGCCGTACCTGAATAAACCACGGCAATACCGTTCACCTCCTCTTTTTTAGCCGTTGTATCTTTATTATAATAGAACACTACCTGTACCTGATCAACGCCCTCCAAAGAGGCAAGCAAAGCCTCTAACTCACTGCCCGCCGGCACATCTGTTTTCTTTTCTTGCTCTGCGATTCCGCCGATCAGCACAAGCAAAAGGATCATAGCAGCGCCAATCAAAAGAATCTTTTTCATTGATTTATCCATTAAAATGTATCATCCCGCCCTCTGTTTCAAATAACTGCGAAAGCAAATAAACAATTTCCCCATTTCGAGGCGTATCGAATACCTCAATCTCCTTGACTGAAATCATATCATTTTCATACCGCAAAGAGACATTGACCCGACAAGCAATATGTAATTTCTCTAAAATTTGCTGCTCTGCCAATGCACTCAGTCGCTTTTGCGCGTCATTCACCACATACGTCTCATAACTGCTGCTCTCAGTATAAGCCTGTTCCGGATACTCAATCGCCTCTGGCAAATCGATTTTGCCAAATTGAAATACCACAAAACTCAAGATTAACACACCGGATAGCAGACCATAATATCGCGAAAATTTTGCTTCGTCAACGCAGGTTTTTAACAGGCCATTAATGACAATAAAAACGCATAATGCAGAAAAAAATGTTTTCATATACTACCTTCAAGACCCGTGAATAAAATCAAACAATAAATATATGTCAGTGCATTCAGCGCCACTGTAATCAAAAGCACGTTAAACAAACTGTCTATACCAGTAAACATACGGCTCGCTTCATTGGAACCCGCTATCTCACAAAAAATGGCCATAACTGTAAAAAAAAGCTTATAAATTAGCAAAGAAACAAGGCTTGGAACAACGCAAAGTAAAATCACGCTGACAGCACCAAAGCCAAACGAATTTTTAATGAGTGAAAAGCCAGATGAAATATTGTCAACCGATTCAGAAATAACACCGCCCACAACGGGAATCGCATATGCTGACGCAATTTTAGCACTTTTTAGCACCACCGAGTCAGCAGACTGTGCCACTCGATTTTGAAATCCCATTATCAGCGATAAAATTGAAATAACTGCGGTGCTTATCGTACCGTACAGCGTAGATAAACGCTGCGAAACAGAATTTAAATGAGACGCCGTTCCAGAAAGACTGGCAACCGAAGATACAATAATCACCGCACATACAGCAGGAAAGATGGTACGGCTTAAAAAAGACAAAAAGGTACACAACACAATCATAGACGAAAGAATGGCACTCACCGAAGAATAGTTGCCGCTAAAAAACAGAAAAGAACCCATCACAGAACTAAGCGTTTTTCCATATTCATACAACTCGTCCATCTTATAAGAAACACTGGTATACAATTGAATTAACATATCCATCATATAAAGAAAAGTGATAAAACTAACCGCCATGTTGGCTGTGTTTTTAAGGCCAGCGTCTAAAGAAAGAGCCGAAAATTCGGTCGATATTGCCCCAATCATAATCAGTAAAAGCAAGCCGGGTACAGCTTTGATCACCGTTTTAACTTGTTCGCCGGCTATTTTGCTTAAAATATCAAAAAACTGTGTGGTAGTAACAGCCCCCTCGGCAATTTCATCAATATCGGCATACTCACTCACCGAATCGGGAATCGCATCTCGATACTCCTTTTCGTCATATAGTTCAGATGCTGCAGCGCTTGGCATCGAAAAGAAGCTGCTAAGCAAAATTAAAAGAATGAAGACACACCTGTAATAAGCTTTTGAATATAGGGAAAAATGATGAGGATTAGCTGTGCTTTGCCGTAAAGCAGCACACTTTTTGATACCGAAGGATAGCCGCATTCGGCGCACAAATCTGATGATATATCTACACAAATACAAACACCCGCTACTTTCAACAATACGTTTACATATTCGGTCACACCCGCTTCGCCAAGCGCTTTCACATTTGAAACAATATCTGCAAAAAGTCCAATACAGGCAAGGCTGATCATCAGTGTGACTAAAATGCCGCCAAGCTTTGCATATTCTGGCTTTAACTCCTTTACAATAATAAGCAAAAGAGCTGCACATACGGAAAAAACAAACAGTCTAATCATAAGCCAAATGTATTCTTTATCTCAATGATCAACGATGAAAACTGAGATACAATCATAAACACAACAATAATAATACCTGAAGCTGAAACCAGCGACGCCTGCTCTTCTCTGCCATATTTATTTAATATCTGACAACTGACCGCCACAATCATGGCAATGCCAACGATTTTTAAAACTTCAACTAAATCCATATTAATCTCCCCAATAGCGGCGTGAATCAACTATATTTCATTCCCGCTTTATCGTCTCGTTCACGCTAAACACCTTATATTAATAAAATCATGATAATCAGAAATACAGCCGTTACGATTGTATAAGTACCTGTTAACTGCCTTTTAAGCTGTATTTTGCGTTCTTCTAATTCTTTTGAGACAAGAGCGCTCAATTCAAATACTTGCGATTCGCATTCAGCAAATGAAGCAACGGCCGTTTGTTTTTCAAAAAAATGCAGTTTTTGTATAATCATTTCAGAAAGACCAAGCGCTTCTTTCTTTTGATTCGCATAATGAAAGAGACTACTGTGCTTTATTTCATCAAATAAATCCTCATGATCCGCCGCATAAATATCATTTAGCCCCATATGCCGCTCACATACGCCAAAACGTATTGCTGCAATTATTTTTAAAAAATCATCTATTTTTTGATTTGTCTGATGTGCCGACAAAGATACGACTCGCATCAACATGATCCAACCAATAATCATTATAATTTTTATCAACATGTTATAATTTCTCCAATTGATCAAAACATAAGCCCTGCCAATGGCAGGTTGCTAAATGTGCATACCATGTAAAAATCTTTTTGTCATGCATCAATCGAATTGCATCCTTATGAAACAACTCTTCACACGTGTCAGCATGCGCTGTAGCAATCAAAGGCACACCAGAATTCGCAAGTTGGCAAATTCCTTTGGCGTCGTCAAAATCGCCTATTTCATCACAAATGATCAATTGCGCAGAAAGAGTTCGAATGGCAATCTCGATGCCTATTTTTTTACTATAGCCTGATAAAATGTCAATATTGGCATCGGTGCGATAGTCACCGCTGTCAAACTCCCTGCGCTCATCGATGACACAAACCCGCAAACGATGTGGAAACTCTGAAAAATAGCGCGCCATATCACGTATAACCGTTGTTTTTCCTGTACATGGCGCCGCGTAAATTAAAGTTCCTTGCACGGCTTTTTCCGCCAGTAAAGCGTCGCATAGTGACTCTGAAACGCCACGAATAAAGCGAGGCACACGCAAATTGAGTCCATTGACCTTTACCACACTGCGCCCTTCGCTGGATAATCCTGCGAGCTCACAGACCACGCCGCAGCGCCCCCCAAACGAGTCGGTAAAGAAGCCATACGGCAAGGTATCTTCATGCTTATAGAGACTACCGCCGTTTAGTATTGAGAAAATACGATTAAATTCATGTAAAGAAATGGCTGGGCCACAAGGAAAGTTTCCTTCTGCACTCACAACAAAAACCTTTTTTTCTGGACGAACCCGTATTTCATAAATCGATGGGTTGTGTTGAATAAAACTTTTCACCTCTGGTGAAAAAAGCTTTACTACGTTTTCAAGATAACTGTTCATGTCATTAAAATATATGCCTGTCCCAAAGCAATTATGAACACGCACAAAACAAAAACACTCGAATAAAAAATTCGAGTGTTTTATATATTTCTTTCATCATGTAATTAATTTTTAGAGGATTAAGACAACTTATTCATCAATCTTAAATTATCTGCAATCATAGCAATAAATTCTGAATTTGTTGGCTTTCCTCTTGTATTTTGAATTGTGTAGCCAAAATACGAATTCAGCGTTTCAATATCGCCCCTATCCCAAGCGACTTCGATTGCATGCCGAATCGCTCTTTCTACACGAGAAGCTGTTGTACCGTATTCTTTCGCTACCGAAGGATATAAAACTTTGGTCACCGCATTAATAATAGAGCTATCTTCAATGACCATCATAATCGCTTTGCGTATATATTGATAACCTTTAATATGAGCTGGCACGCCAATTTGATGAATGACGTTTGTTACCTGTGTTTCAAGATCTTTTTCAGCCGCTGCAAGCGAACGTTTTGGCTGCACTTTACCATTAAATACAGCATCAATTTTGGCATCAAGCGCTGCATAATCGATCGGTTTTGTAATACACCAAGTTCTTTCATTTTTGCCGATATTGGCCAAAAGCTGTTGGTTATTCACAACTGAATATACAAAGAAAAACGGATGCATGTCCTCACCAAAATCCGTATTATTGATTATGCGAATCAGTAGCGAGCAATCCACCTTATCGATCCATGAATCGATCAAAACGACATCCGGGCGAATTAAATCGATCATTTCAATCGCTTTTTCGCCGTCCTCAGCTTCTGCGATCTGCTCATAACCATAAGCAAAAAGTCGCTCTGCCACACTTTTTCTAAACTCTTCGTTTCCATCCGCAATGATAAATTTAATGTCCTTCTTCATTTTTAATTCTCCATTTGTGTAATTTTTTATAGCAACAATATATTACCATAAAATACCAATTTTAGCAATCTTTTCTTGGCATAAATTACCACCAATTTTGACAATAAAAATTTGTTAATTATTACCAATAATTGGCAATTACATGTCATTTCGTGTCATGAGAGCAGGGAGAAACAAAAAAATTACGGAGATCCATATACCAATCTCCGCCAATATTTTTCTTAAAACCAATCATTTTGGCAAGTTGATCATTTGTTGCGCGCAAATAAAAAGCATCATGAAATCCAGATAAATCGGCAAAATTCAAAGCGGCTCTGCCCATAATAAACAATGCATTTACATCATCAATATGCAGTGCATTGACCAAATTATCGATAAAAACTTTTTCATCGCTAAAATGAAATTGGCAGATACCGACAAACGTATCATCATCATAGCAAGAATAGGCCAAACTATCTGGATAATAATCTGCACCGCAAAACAAGCTGTATCTTTCTTGTGAAGCTTTATCTTCAATCGGACGTATCTTCAACATGTTTTCTCTCTCCTTTTAAATATTCGATTTCTTCTTCTTTTAAATAAACAAAGCGGCCTCTTGGCAGATTACCAAGCGATAATTCGCCAATAGCAGTGCGTTTTAAAGATTGCACTTGCAGCCCTACCTGTTCACACATCTTACGAATCTGACGATTACGACCTTCAAACAAAGTAAACTGTAAAACCGTTCTATCTTCTTCTTGACTTAAAATTTCACATAAAGCGGGTCTTGTTTTATATCCATCGATAATCATGGATTGATTTAAACAATCAAGCATATGCTTAGTTAGTTTCCCCTTGACCCGAACCTTATAAATTTTAGGTATTTCATGCCTTGGGTGAGTCAGTTTGTTTGTCAAATCACCATCGTTGGTCAGTAATAAAAGCCCTTCCGACGCCATATCTAATCGCCCTATGGGATATACTCTGGTTTTCACAGATCGCACCAATTCTGCCACACATTTGCGTCCTTTTTCGTCCGACAGCGTAGTTACATATCCTTTGGGTTTGTTCAACATAATGTAAACAAAGTGGCTTCCATTTTCTTTACGCACTTTTTTCCCTTTATAACATACCTGATCGTGACCCGGTCTTATCTTTTGGCCAATGTAAGCCAATTTTCCATTTACGGTGAACGAACCTTCTTCAATTTCTCTTTCAGCCGCACGTCTGGACATAAGACCGCATTCGGCTATATATTTCTGTATTCTTAGACTTTCCATATTTTAGGGATCTGTTTCAATTACTACAATTGAATCTTCTCCAATTACCTTTCCGTTGTATTTATAGGTCACCGTACCAATTTTATCATGCAAGTTGATTGGACCATACACAAAATCTGGCACATTCAAACTTTTTATCACTTCTGATCGATCTTTTTTTAACACGGCGCTCACGTCCGCTTCGTTTGCGCAAAGCACCAATCGTTCTTCGCCTGCCACTGGAATACCGAACCCTTGTTCACTTTGAGCAGAAAGAACTACCCTTTCATATGTATCAAAGCCGATGTTTAAAAGAGTTTTATGATCATTCCAATCATTACCATCATCCAGAGTCACACAGACCAGCGTTACACCATCACGCTGCGCAGCCGTAACAAGGCATCTTCCCGCCGACTTCGTAAAGCCGGTTTTCATCCCAATACAACCGTCGTATTGCTTCACTAACTTATTATGGTTAACCAGTTGTCTGCCATTGGCAACCCCATCATAAGGAATCGAATGCGTATAAGAAGAAGAGATTTCTTTAAATCCTTCTACAGACAACGCATAACAAGCTAAAATCGCTAAATCTTTTGCAGATGAATAATGATCTTCTGCCGGCAGACCGTTTGGATTGACATAATGAGTAGCATTCATACATAAGGCATACGCCTTTGCATTCATCATAGCCACAAATTCTTCCACACTGCCGCCAACCGCCACCGCCAATGCAACTGAAGCATCATTCGCGCTATTCAACAAAACAGCCCAAATCAAATCACTTACGGTCATTTGTTCGCCAGATTTAAGGTAAATGCTGGTTCCTTCGGTACCGATCGCCTCATCGGCAACCGTAACCACGCGACTTAAATCGCCCCCGTTCTCAAGCGCTATGACCACCGTCATGATTTTAGTCAAACTGGCAATTTCATGCCTATCGTCGGCTGCCTCATCAAAATAAATATCAAATTCACTTGTTTCTACCGCAATCGCACAGGCAGCAGAAATATCATTGCCTTTCGATACAAACGAGAAAGGCAGCACACACCATACACTGACAAAAATTAATATGAATCGTTTTATGACAATCACCCATTTATTTATATGATGTCATGAAATCAATTTATACCTTATTCGTCTGCTTCCTTGTTCGAATGGTGTTCTTCCTCTTTTTCTTCATTTTTCTCTTTTGAGAAAAATGATTTCACTTTCGCAATTAATTCAGGACTCTTTTCAATCAGTGAAGCTATCGCGTCGCCTGTGTCAGAACTGGCGTTTACATTTAACATTTCTACACTTCCGTCGCTTTTCACCACTAAAAAGCCGACTGGATTTATCGAAACACCTGTACCGCCGCCGCCGCCAAAATTGGCCAAATCAGCCGCTGGCGCTGCGTGTTTACCAAAGTAATCGACTCCTCCCGAAGCATAGCCCATGGATACCTTTGAAACAGGAATAATCACTGTGCCTGTGCCGTTGCCTACTTCAATTGCCTCGCCAATGATGGTATTAGCATCAATTACCTCGCGTATGCTGGCAAGCGATGTTTGAATAATATCTTTCAACTTACTTTCAGCCATTTTATCTCATCCCTTCTCTTCTTTATTATTAGACGATTTTATATAAGATAATGCAGCACAGCAAAGAACCGTTAGAATCTGCCATACTCGTAAAGACAGTGTTATATCTAAAGCAAAATAAGTCTTACCCGCTGTATAGTCGCAACTGACTGCTATGCTTGTATTCTGCTTGTATTCTACATTGGTTATTTCATCTAACAGAACAATAATATATTGAACAGCTTGAACAGCTATTCCATATAAAATAGCCGTTTTAGCTGCATCATCCGACGCAACCACAAAGGTAAACTGCGTAATTTTAATTTTTAAATAACGAAAAAAGCGGTCTTTGATAGCCTTGATAATCTGCGCTACCATTTGAACTGTATCTAAAATCGTTGCAAACGACTTCTTATCGTCTTCATCCTTTTGCTTTTCTTGCTTCTTTTGCTGTGCCTTTGCCTGCTTTTGCTTGTCCTTCGTTAGCTTCTGCTGAATGCCCTTTGCGCTAAACTGCTTAAGATTGAGCTTCTGTTTTTTAGGGCTCAGCCGAAACCGCAAAAAATATACTTTTAAATAAACATAGAATTGATCTGTGTATAATAATTGCAACGACAGCTTCGTACACAAAAGCCACGCAAAAAAAAGTAAAACGCCAAGCAGAATAAATTTCCACATTAAGAGGATTCTCCTGTTTTTGTTTCTTTCGGCTCATCTTTGATGCTGTCCATAAATAATTCTAAATCCGGCAATTCGTCAAGAGAAGCAAGTCCGAAGCAACGCAAAAAAGTATCTGTTGTTACATATAAAAATGGCTTACCTGGTACATCTAAACGTCCCTTTGTTTCGATGAGTTGTTTATCCACCAAATTAGAAACAGCATAAGCACAATCGACCCCTCTAATTTGTTCTACATACGCTTTGGTTACCGGTTGATGATAAGCAATAATCGATAAAACCTCTAACGCAGATGGCGAAAGAGAGCCACCTTTTTTTATGCCCAAAGCTTTTTTTACATAAGGCTGATATGCTTCTTTGGTACAGAGCTGACAGCTATTTTCATACAAAATAAGCTGAACACCTCGTCTTGTGCTTTCGTCATTATAGTAAACAGCATATTCATCAATAATCCGCTTGACCTCGGCCGACGTTAAGTCAACAAGTTCTGCCAGCTTTTCATACGAAAGCGGATAGCCGGCCGCAAAAAGAGCCGCCTCAATAATGCGTTCTATTTCCGCCGTGGAAAGGGGCATCTTGTTTACTTCTTCCATGCACTTTCCTCCGCCTCCTGCTCTTTGATTTCAAAATATACTGCATTTTCATCCGAATCTGCCGTCATAATAATTTTCTGCGCTTTAATCAATTCCAATACCGCTACAAATGAGGCGATTAAATCAGAACGAGTATCGGTTGTCAATAATATTTCTTCAAAAGATACCCGCATCTTTTTTTCAAAAATTTGCTTAATTCGTTCAACATGCTCGTGAATCGGCGCAACCCTTTGATGAATAATCTTATGCAGCGTTACATCTTGTTCTTTATTAAGCGATTGTTCCAACAGTTTGCGTTTATTCATCATACGAATAAATGCCTGTTTTAACAGATCGATGCTTTGGTCGCTCAGTTCTTCGTCGGCCTCAATCTCATCCGTTTCCTTCGCATAACGACCTGAATAAGCATCATACTGTTCTGCCAACAATCCAGCGGCCTCTTTCGCCTTTTTATACTCGATAAGCGCAAGAGCCAAAGCCTCGCGAGGGTCGCCTTCTTCCATATTTTCGTTTGATGGAAGAAGCATTTTACTTTTAATCAGCATCAGTTCTGAGGCCATAGCAATAAATTCGCCCGCTACTTCCATATTCATGGCCTGCATCTCGTCTAAATAGGCCATGTATTGTTCAAAAATCAATGAAATGGGTATATCATAAATATCCACTTGATTATCGGAAATCAATTTAAGCAGCAAATCAAGTGGTCCTTCAAAGGCATCTAACTTAAATTTAAGTGTATCCATCTTATAATAAACCTGGTATGAATCCAATAACCCACTCAAAACCAGTGATAATATAACTTGCTAAATAATTGAGCGGTATACTTAGCACATCGGTCACTAACAACAATATAATCACCAAATAAATATACCGCTCATATTGCATGATTTTAAAATAATATCTTTCAGGCAAAATAATATTCAAAATACGCGAACCATCAAGCGGCGGGATCGGCAAAAGATTAAAAATAGCAAGACTGACATTTAGCGATGCAAAGTAATAGAAAAAAATCAACGCAACAATCACAAAATTGTTTGTGCCAATTGCCTGAGCAACCGAGATACCATTCCAAAAAATCGCCAAACCGTTAAGATCAATGCCTACAGCAAAAGTATAAATGGTATGATAAGCCAATAAGCCGATAAAAGCCAATAGCAAATTAGACAAAGGACCTGCAAACGCAGTAAGCGCCATGCCGCGTTTTCTATTCTTAAAATAATTGGGGTTAATGGGAACTGGTCTTGCCCAGCCAAATCCAAATAACAGCAGCAATATTGTACCAACAGGATCCAAATGATTTTTAGGATTTAAGGAGAGTCGTCCCATACTTTTAGCGGTCGGATCACCTAACTTATACGCCATAAGGCCATGTGCACATTCGTGAACACTAAGCGAAACCAGCGCTACTATGACGATCATAAAGATAGAGATTAGCGAAAAGAAATCGCCCGCCAGCAAACTTCGTATCAATTGAATGATCATATTTCCTCAACAATAGTTAAAAATTTTGTGCCAAAGTTCCTCTTTTCCGATTTTCTTCAATGAAGAAAAGAGCACAATCGGCGTGTTTTCAGCCACTTGTTCATGACTTTGAATTTTATCAAACGCTTGCTGCGCTTGTGTTTTATTTAACTTATCGCACTTGGTCGCCGCCACGATATATCGAATGCCAGAAGCGTTCATGAAATCAAGCATCATCGCATCATCTTTCGTAACGCCTACTTTTAAATCAATAAGCTGAACCACTGCTTGCAGCCGCCCCTCTGCATACCCGCTGGTGAAATAGCCATCGGTAAGCGCAGACCATTTTCTTATCTCAGCGGGCGTTCGCTTGGCATATCCATAACCTGGCAAATCAACAATATAGAGTTTTTCGTCTACATTATAGAAATTAACGGTAACCGTTTTGCCGGGCACAGAGGAAACGCGAGCCAAACTTTTGCGCTCTAAAAGGCAATTAATCAGCGAACTTTTTCCCACATTCGAGCGCCCTGAAAAGGCAATCTGAGGAAGCCGCTTCTGCGGAAACTGTTCAGGCAGGCCCGCTGTGACCTCTAACGCTGTTTTTTGTATTGTTAGCTTCATATTCTATTCCTTACAAATTGAGAAAGTGCGACCATTCTTTTTCGTTTTACTGGCTCTGCATCCTCAATTCCCTCCAATATAATCGCATGCCGCAGTACATCTGCAATATGATCGCAAAAGACAAACTCTACATGCTCCTTGACGGTATCAGCCACTTGACTCATTGCATTTTCATTCTCTTTAGGAATCATAATTTTAGTCACGCCGGCTTGATAAGCCGCCATCGTTTTTTCACGCAGCCCGCCAATCGGCAAAACCTTTCCCGTTAATGAAACTTCACCCGTCATTGCAATATCACCGCGTACAGCGCAGCCAGTCAATTGGCTTACAATAGCCGTAATCATGGTAACACCGGCCGAAGGACCATCTTTAGGCACAGCTCCTTCCGGAAAGTGAACATGAATATCTGTATCCCGATAAAAAGACTCTCGAATACCAAGTTCTTTGGCAATCGAACGGATATAGGAAATCGCAATATTGGCTGATTCTTTCATAACATCGCCAAGTGAACCAGTTAACATAACCCGGCCCGTGCCTGGCAAAGCAATCGCTTCAACCTCCAAAAGATCGCCGCCGGTTTGGGTATAAGCCATACCGTTGACAATCCCGACACGTCCCTTGGCTGTAACTTTTTTGTTTGTCACAAGCGGCTCATCTAAAAAGTCTTTTAGGGTGCGCTGGTTGATACCGACCTTTTCTGCGCCCTCTAAGAGTTTGACGGCCCCTTTACGGCATATTGCAGCCATGCATCGATCTAAACCACGCACGCCCGCTTCGGCAGTATATGTATCAATGATTGTCATAATGGCCTGATCGGTTATTTTTAACTGTCCTTTATGTAAACCGGCGCGTTCAAGCTGTTTGGGAAATAAATGCTTTTTCGCAATACTTAGCTTTTCTTCTCTTGTGTAAGCATTCATTTCTATGATTTCCATACGATCAATTAGCGGTCGCTGCACAGTCTCAAGTGTATTTGCCGTAGCAATAAATATACATTTTGACAAATCAATCGGTATTTCCATAAAATGATCACGGAAATTCTTGTTTTGTTCTCCATCAAGTACTTCTAATAGCGCAGAGGAAGGATCTCCATGTACATCCATAGTCAATTTATCAATTTCATCAAGCAGAATCAAAGGATTCTCCACCCCAGCCTCGATAATGGCAGCTACAATTCGTCCCGGCATAGAACCAAGATATGTTTTTCGATGTCCCCGTATCTCGGCCTCGTCCCGAACTCCGCCAAGCGACACACGAACAAATTTTCGTCCCATAGCCCTTGCAATCGAACTCGCTACCGACGTCTTGCCGACGCCAGGCGCGCCAACCAAGCAAAGAATTTGCGAATTCTTTCCGCCATTGAGTTTTTTGACCGCCAAATACTCTAATATGCGTTCTTTAACCTTGACAATTCCCTCATGATCTGCGTCTAATATTTTTTTGGCCTTTTTTAAATCAATGGTATCAATCGTCTGTTTTTTCCACGGATATTCCAAAATTGTATCCAGATAATTATGAATAACCGTCCCTTCGGCGGCACCAAAAGGAATTTTTGCTAATTTATTTGCCTCTTTAATTAACTTCTCTTGCGTTTTTTCATCGTCAATCAGTTCTTTAATCTTGGTAATATACTCATTGATTTCATCGTCTTCTTCATATCCAAGTTCATCTTGAATAACCTTGAGCTGTTCTTTAAGATAATATTCTCTCTGTCCTTGGTCTACATTGACACGTACTTTTTTATGCAGTTCGCTCTCGGTTTTTAAGTTGAAGATCTCTCTTTCCAAGGCATCAATTAAAACATTATACCGCTTTACAGGATCAAATTCACTTAGAACAGCCATCTTATCATCAAATCGAAAAAGCGCGTTATTCGCTACGCTGTCCATTAAATAAATTAGATCGTCAATTCCTTTCATTCCCTCTACCATTTCTCTTGATACTCTGGGAATAAAAAGACAAATTTCTTCAAATAGACTAAGGATTCGATGTCTCGCACCTGTTTCAAATTGATCTGACTCAACAAAGTAGTTTTTTACCATGATATCTGCAAAAAGCTTCTTATCGCTTTTTATATAATCAACCACTTTGCCCCGGCTAAACCCCTCTGCTGATATGCGCAAATTACCATCTGGCAATTTAATCATTTGATTCATCACAGCAATGGTGCCCACACAAAATGAAGAAGTCTCTTCCAGGGGCTGTCCGGCCTCTTTCTGCCCCAAAAGAAAGAGCTCACTATCATGTTCATCAGCCCAAAGGCAATTTTCAATAGCATCCGCTTGCGATAATTCTAAAGTCAACGGCCCGCCGGGAAAAATCACTTGCCCCTGTAAAACAATAACGGGCAAGGTTTTTTTAAATATTTTTTCAACTTCAATCGACATTATATTCTCCATTAAACTTCTTGTTTCTCAAGATAAATGAATACCTAATTTGACAGGACAAATATCTGTTCTCATACGCCTAAATGTTAAATCTTCGGTCATTCACGAATCATAAACAAGAAATCTTTTCATTTTCTTCTATAATTCCACAAAGTTTTTGCAACCTGAAAACAAGACTTTTCTCTAAAGGCGGAAGCCGGACGTTCCTGTAAAACCGGAAGCCAAATGGTTCTGCCCCTGTCCAAATACAGTCTTATAAGCTACAAAGTAAACTTTAGAAACAAATCTTTGATTTGCTTCTATAATATAACATAAAATTTTCGATTCTTTCTCAGTTTATCATTTCCATCTTTGCTGAAATTCAGCCATGTAGGCTGCAAGATGAACTTTCTAAGAACAAGCCATACGACTTGTTCTTATTATAACATAAGCAACCCCTCATTTCAACTGCCTTTCCACCTGTCAAAATGATTTAATACCGCATAAGATATATTGAAACAAAAAATAAAGGAGAAACCATATGGATTCAAGAAGAAATTTTTCTCGTTATGGCATTCCCACTAACGCATCAATGGGCATGTCAAATCGAAATATAAATCCGAGCATGATTCCTGCCGGCTGTAAACCAGTTACTGGTGGCTTTCCATCTCGAACACAAAATATAACGGCTTATTCGCTCTCAATGGTGTACGCGCCGAAACAATCGTTTGATCAATTATATGACTTGCATACAGGGCTCCAAACCGGTACAATTTTCAAAGAACTAAATCTGCCGTTCGCCCCAGGCCGGAGGTGCTGAAAATGGAAAACAACAAAAATACACTTCTTTACAACGTACAAAAAACCGGCTTTGCTCTCGTAGAGGCTAATCTATATTTAGATGTATATCCAGAAAGCGAAGAAGCGCTTCAATACTTTTACAGCATGCGAGACGAATATAATCAAGCAGTAAAAGAATACGAGGCGGTGTGCGGACCATTAACAGCCGCTGCAAACACCAGCAATCATTGGGATTGGACACTGACACCATGGCCATGGGAATTGGGGGTTAATTAAATGTGGATTTATGAAAAAAGGTTAGAATATCCAGTCAATATCAAAACGCCTAACGCAAAACTTGCTGGAGTCATCATCTCACAGCTTGGCGGTCCAGACGGTGAAATGGGCGCAGCCACCCGCTATTTATCACAACGCTATACCATGCCAGATCGAAAGATCATCGGCGCACTGACAGACATCGGCACAGAAGAATTGGCACATATCGAAATTATTTCAGCAATTCTTTATCAACTCACACGAAACTTAACAATACAAGAAATCAAGGACAGCGGTTTTGATAAATATTTCGTTGATCACACAACCGGTATTTATCCGCAGGCCGCTTCGGGCGTTCCCTTCTCTGCCAGCACTTTACAATCCACCGGCGACACCTTTGCTGATTTAAACGAAGATTTGGCAGCAGAACAAAAGGCAAGAACCACTTATGATAATATTCTGCGCCTCTCGGACGACCCAGACGTCAGCGACGCCATTCGCTTTTTGAGAGCCAGAGAAATTGTGCACTATCAGCGTTTTGCGGATTGTCTGCGCATCGCACAAGACAATATGGAAGATAAAAGTAATTTTTACCGCTATAACCCAGAATTTGATCGAAACTAAAACAAGAATCAAAGAAAATCAAATTGACCGCTTAGTTGGCAAAACTAAGCGGCCTTTTTCTTTCACTTTTGTTAAATATTGACAAAATAATCTTTTTTTGATAAAATTTATTTGTTCAAATTGGTTTCTTTCTATTATTGAATTGCAAACTATTGATATAATGTGTGCATAGCGGCATAATTTTAGTTACATCTTGCATCTTCTTTTGCCGCTTAACGACAGAAAAAATAAAAGGCCCCCTAAAAGGAAACCTTTTTAGCACACACTGTGCAGTCGAAAAAATCGACGATTTGAGAAATCTTTTATTTGAACTCGTAGTGTAATTTTGTAGAGGTCTACATAACAAGATAGATTTTATCACAAAAAAGTTGAGGTGTCAATATGGCAAACAAAAAATATTATTTGGGACTTGATATTGGTACAGATTCTGTAGGCTATGCCGTATCGGACACAGCATATAACCTGCTAAAACACAAGGGCGAACCCATGTGGGGGGTACATCTATTCGATGCTGCGCAGCTAAACGACGAACGCCGCAATTTCAGAACCGCACGCCGTCGCCTTGACAGAAAACAACAGCGTGTAAAACTGGTTCAACAAATTTTTGCAAATGAAATTGCCAACGTTGATGTTCATTTCTATCGCCGCATCCAAGAAAGTTCCCTATGGCGTGAAGACGCAAAAGAGGCGTACACGCTATTCAACGATCCGACTTTCAAAGATAAGGATTATCATCAGCAATACCCCACCATTCATCATTTGATTTGCGAATTAATGCATAATAAAGCGCCTCATGATGTGCGTTTGGTATACTTGGCTTGCGTATGGCTTGTCGCGCATCGAGGACACTTTTTAAGCGAAGTATCAAAAGATAATATAGCCGGAGTATTAGATTTTCAAAAAATATATGATGAATTTATTAATTTCTTTGATGATAATTTGCCGTGGAAGTGCGATAAGACAGCGTTTGCCAATGTTTTAAAGAAAAAAAGCGGTATTAACGCAAAATACAAAGAACTTTGCCTGTTGCTATTCGGAAAGCCCAAAGCGCCAAAAAATGAACAAAGTGACAATGGAACTTTCTACAGCAAAGAAGCTATGCTCAAACTTCTTTGCGGAGGAAAAGCATCCGCAAAAGAATTGTTTGGCAACGAAGAATATGCTGATATTGATTCTTTTTCGCTCGACAAAGGCGATGAGGAATTATCGCCTATTCTTTCGGCAATAGGCGATGATGCCGAACTGATTCTTCGGTTAAAGGCGTTGTATGACTGGACGATATTAACCGATGTTTTAGCGGGTGAAGAAGAAATATCCAAGGCTAAAATCAAAGTTTATGAAAACCATGAAAAAGATTTACGGCTTTTAAAACAAATTGTTCGCAAGTATTTGCCTAAAAAATACGATCAGATATTCCGAGATAAAAAACAAAATCTTTGCAATTATGCCGCATATATCAAAAAATCAGAGACAACGGCATCGCAAGAAGACTTTTGCAAATTTTTAAAAACAGCGCTTTCTTCTCTCCAAGTGGAGGAGTCTGACAAAGACAATTTTGATTTTATCATGAACAGAATCAATGCCAATATGCTTTGCCCGAAACAAGTCAACTCAGATAACAGAGTCATTCCCCATCAAGTATATTGGGTAGAATTAAAAAAGATTGTAGAAAATGCATCCGCGTACCTTCCCTTCCTAAACGAGGCTGACGCAGACGGATACGCTGCGAAAGGCAAGCTGCTTTCCATATTTGAATTTAGGGTTCCCTATTTTGTCGGCCCCTTAAACAGGGCGAGCAAAGACTTTTCGTGGTTTTCTCGAAAAGCAGAAGGAAAAATATACCCTTGGAACTTTGAAAAGCTGATTGATTTTGACAAGAGCGAGCAAGAGTTTATCGACCGAATGACAAACACCTGTACATTCCTTCCCTTTGCCTCTGTACTGCCGAAATGTTCCCTGCTCAACGAAAAATTTCAAGTGCTAAATGAAATCAACACGTTAACTGTGAACGGGGTGAAAATTCCAGTTGATGTAAAGCAACAACTCTATAATGAATATTTTATGTCTCACAAGAAAGTCACCAAAAAAGCAATAAAAGATTTTTTGCTAAGCAATAATCATTATACCAAAGAGGAATTAGACACCCTCAGCGGTATTGACGATACGGTTAAAAGTTCCCTTTCTTCGCATATTGCATTTAGAAATTTGCTTCATAGCGGCCGTCTTTCTTACGATAATGTAGAAGAAATCATCAAACGTGCGACTTACACGGAAAGCAAGACCCGTTTTCGCAAATGGATCGATGAAAAATATAGCTTTCTTTCGGAGGATGACAGACGATACATCTCAAATTTAAAATGCAAAGATTTTGCAAGATTGTCAAAAGAGTTGTTATGTGAACTTTATGAAGAACCAAATGAACAAACAGGCGAAGTGATTTCGATCATTGACAGAATGTGGCATGAAAATATTAATTTGAATGAACTTCTTTCAGACCGATATACATACAAAAAACAGATAGTCAAATGCAACGAAGAATATTATCGAGAACATCCAAGGAGCATTGATGAGCGCATGAATGAGATGCGTATTTCTAACTCTGTCAAACGTTCTATCTTACGTACTCTTGCTGTTATTTCTGATGTAGTCAAAGTAAATGGGGCCGCCCCCGAAAAAATTTTCATTGAAATGGCGCGCGGGGGCAAACCAGAGGATAAGGGTAAACGTTCTAAATCTCGTTATCAACAATTAAAAGAGTTGTTTACTAAGTGCGATCTCGAAGAGGCGCGCCTCATGTCCGAAATGCTGGATCATATGGGTGATGACCGGGATAATCGGCTGCAAAACGAAAAACTGTTCTTATATTATTTGCAACTTGGCAAATCAATCTATAGCGGTAAAACAATTGATATTGAACATCTTGCCGACCAAAAACTGTATGACATTGATCATATCTACCCACAATCAAAGGTGAAAGACGATAGTGTGCTCAATAATAAGGTTCTTGTCCTTTCCGAGGAAAACGGGCAAAAAAGTAATAACTACCCTATTAAAGCTGAAATTCGTAACCGGATGAGCAGCTGGTGGAAATTATTACGTGATAATGCCTTTATTACCGAGGAAAAGTATAAAAGGCTCGTGCGCCACACTCCTTTCGATGAAAACGAAGAATGGGGCTTCATTAACCGCCAGCTTGTCGAGACAAGACAATCAACGAAAGCCGTTGCCACACTTCTAAAAGAAAAGTGGCCCGATACGGAAATTGTCTATGTCAAAGCAGGACTTGTATCTGAATTCCGTCAGGAATTTGACCTGTTAAAATCCCGTGCAGTCAACGATATGCATCATGCCAAAGACGCATATTTGAATATCGTTGTAGGAAATGTCTACCATGAAAAGTTTACACGAAAATGGTTTTCTGAACATAGAGACGATTACAACCTTAAGGTTAAGACCTTGTTTGGACACCCGGTGAAACTTTATACCGGTAAAGTCATTTGGCAAGGCGGAAAGTCTATTAACCAAGTCAAAAACATCGTGCACAACAAACATGCTATCCATTTTACAAAATATGCTTTCTGCCGAAAAGGCGGGTTCTTTGACATGCAGCCCGTTAAAGCAAAAAAAGGGCTTGTGCCGCTGAAAAAAGGCTTGCCAACTGAAAAATACGGCGGTTATAATAAACCCACCGCTTCGTTCTTTATCATGACCAAGTATTCAGCTGGTAAAAAAGCAGAGATTATGCTTATGCCTGTAGAATTGCTATACGCAAAACCGTTTTTATCCGACCATGCGTTTGCTGAGCAGTATGCAAAAGAAAACATCGCCAAGATTACCAATAAAAGCATTGATTCGGCGGATTTTCCATTAGGTATGCGAAAAATTAAGATCAATACCTTGCTTGAACTTGATGGTATGAGAATGTCGATTAACGGGAAATCAAACGGAGGAAAATGTTTAATTGTTTCGCTGTGCGAACCCTTAATTGTGGGATATCGTTGGGAGCGGTATATCAAATGCATCGAACGATTTGTCGAGAAGAAAAAGCAGCATCCCAGTTTAGTTTATTCTGAAAAATATGACGGCATCTCGAAAGATAACAATATTGTTCTTTATGATCAATTGACAGAAAAGCTGCGATGCAACATATACAGCAAACGGCCGGCCAACCCTGCCCAAATACTGATAAGCGGCCGTGAAAAATTTGTTTTAGCAGAAATCGATGAACAGGCAAAATGCTTATTGCAGATCATATCTGTGTTCGGCCGCAATGCTGGGGGCTGTGATTTGCAAACCGTTGGCGGCGCCCCCCATGCTGCTTCTACAGGAAATTTTAGTTCATCGCTCAGCAATTGGAAGAAAAACTATTCATCAGCTTATATTATCGACCAATCGCCATCAGGATTGTTTGAAAAAAGAAGCGAAAATCTTCTTGCATTGCTATGAGCTGGCGTACAGTCATCAAAAACGTTTTTTTAATGATGCAGGAATCGGTGTATTGCCGTATGCTGATCACGCCGACAGCAGAACGCACCGCCATGGAAATCATCCGCAAAAACAAGCCGCCATCCGGAACTGTGCAAATACTGTCTGTTACAGAAAAACAATTTTCAAAAATGGAGTATCTGGTGGGTAAAAACCATAGCGACATGATTGACAGCGATGAAAGGCTGATTATATTATGAAGTTTGTGTATTCTGAGTGGAATGAACTATTTACATGGAACGGAACATATCTACCAACAATTGTAATCGAGAACCAAAAGACTTTTCGCGAATTCTTGTGCGAACTGTATGCAGCGCTTGACGGCTTCCCTTCTAAATGTGTTTTATCAGAAAACAACAAAATACTTGATATGACGAAAAATATTGAAATCATCTCCGAATTTGTTCATTTTGATATCAATAAAAAAACGCTTCTCAGCAAAATTATTTCATCGATGGAAAATGCCGCTCTGAATAGTACGCAATATTTAAAGACTCAAGAATTGTTGTCTGTACTTGAAAATGCTGTTGCCGATTGGAGTTTTGATTTTTCTTGCGATATAATTCCAACCAAGTTGTCAGTTCCTGCTATTTTAAAGTCGATTGGTATAGAATTAAAAAACGATTATACTGGGCATAGCGGTGAATTGGAAAAAATTCTTGATTATATGGAACTCGTGCGCGAGTTCGACCGTGATAAAATATTCTTTTTTATCAATATGCGGGCTTATTTCTTAGATGCGGCCACCGAATCCTTTATGCAGACCTGTATAGCCCACGAACATAAAATTTTAATGATTGAATCAAAAGCATATCCCATATTACAAAATGAAAAACGAATCACGATTGATATGGATCTATGTGAATTTTAGTTGATATTCCATATGGAATGTGATACAATTAAATGGTAAATCTAAAGTCTCTACAAAATCTCCCTTTCATCTCGCACGGGTTCGTAGCCTGTTTTTCAATTTTGATTGAATTTGAGGTTTGAGAGTAGTGTAATTTTGTAGGGGGCTTAAACTGGTGGCGGTTTTTACCTTTGCCCTCATAGGTTTGAGAGTAGCGTAGTTTTGTAGAGGTCTTAAACACAGTAGTAGATGATAAAGTGTACTACCGTGTTTGAGAGTAGTGTTATTTTGTAGGGGGCTTAAACTATCAGTGGAAACAATATCAATAAAACGGTATTTGAGAGTAGTGTAACTTTGTAGGGGTCTTAAACCTATTCGTTCAGTACTGTTTATTCTGTTAGGTTTGAGAGTAGTGTAATTTTGTAGAGGTCTTAAACATATTTATGCCGAAAAAGGCGCACACAAGTGTTTGAGAGTAGTATGATTTTGTATATGAGGGCAAAAAACGGTGTTCCCGCTTTCCAACAAAAGCAGGAACACCGTTTTTTAAAATCGTCGACCGCTGCTATGAGAACGAACACTGCCGCCAGAACGGCTTCGTCCCGAAGAGCCTGAAGAACTACTGCTAATTGGCGTGCGCACTACCGAAGTTCTCACATATTCATTACGCTGTTTAGTGAGGACAAGCGATGACGCGTCTGCATAATTCTTGATACGCATAAGCACCGGATTTTTGCTTTTGGTATATACAATGACAAAGAAAACGACTCCAACAAGCAAAGAAACAATGATAAATATTGGAATATAATCTCGAACTCGGCGCCATGGATTTGTTGCATAATCGCCGCACTCATCCAAAACAAAAGACATAGCTTCAAAATATTTTTCATTTTTTAAATCTTGGATAAGCGTGCCGCTGTCTAATATACGGTCTAAACGCTTTAGCGTTAACACATCACAGGTATCGCCAAAAGCAATGATTTCGATCTCTCTTTGCCCTGCACGATTGTGATTCATATTGATCACAAGCATAACGCCGTCCTTCTTTTCGCCTATGCCAAACTCGTGCTGCAGATAAAATGATTCACCATATTGTTTCGCACTTTGCCCTTTGGTTGACATGGTGGTCAGCACCACCACATCCATGCCGCTTGTCTGTGCCGTCTTCTTCGCTTGTTCATTCAACATCTGTTTTTCATCGGCAGAAAGCAGCGCGGCATCATCAAACACCTTATCGACCGGCCCGGCCGCCTGCACACAAAATGTACAGCAAAGACAGAGAAGCAACACAAAAAACAAAGAAGTTATTTTTACGCCCATAGCAGCCCTCCCGCAAGACATAGCAAAAATGTACCAACCGAAACCGCAAGCGAACAAAGAACACCTTTTAATACATCTACGGGAAGATCACCAACGACCCGGCCGTTTTGTCCATTGATCGCATAAATATAGTTTTTCTCTTTATAGCGGCAGGAAAGCATCCATACAGGCAGCAGTGCATAAGATGGATGCTTTTTTGTTACGGTATGGCGCTGATGCAAAGGAACTACAGCAGCAAAGCCTTTTACCGTATCCCGCAGCATATTCTGCATAGATTCTTTTACTTTTTCATCGATACGCGGCCACACATCTCGATCGCTCTCATCATACATTTCAGCCAAAAATCCTGATAAATAAGACATATCAAAGTCCCGCATATCATCATATTGATAAGGCTCTAAGCGATCCATCATCGCATTGTCCATTTTTTTAGAAGCGTCTGCCGGCACATGATGAAACAATGCCGTTCCCTCTCGAACAATATGATAATGATTCGTAACTGTTACATGATATTGGCCGCTTCGATAACTGCTCACCTGGGTGCCTTTTGCATGGAAACCGCCCCATGCCTCGCAGTCAAAAAGCCAAAAAGGCACATATATGCCATTCATTTCTTCAATTTGTGCATCGGTGCGAAATATTTTCGGTACTAAAAAACGCTTTTTTAGCTTCTTTTTAAAGATTTCGAGCGCTTTTTCACGGCTAATTTTAAACGGCAACACCTTTTGGGGCTTATATACGCCAGACAAACGATTTTGAATAATCATTGGATTATGGCAAAAGGCACAGAATGTTGCCGTTGTTGTTTGATCGGTCATCAGTTTGGCACCGCAATCAGGACAAATGTATGTATCAACCTCTTGCGCCGCAAACTGTTCTTGTTCTCCCAAAGACTCTTCTTGCTCTGAGCACTCTTTTGGCGATGTTTCCCACTCCGGGCAAGCAGGTTCGCTTATTTCCTCTGCATTCGCTTCCCCATCAACACTTTCCGGTTTGACATCTTTATCAAAGGAACTGCCGCAAAACTGGCACATCCATTTTTGCGCATCCGCATCAAACGAAATCGCTGCGCCGCAGCTTGGACATTTGTAAACAACTACGCTCATACTTGCTCCTTACTCTAAGGCTTCACCGCAATCAGGGCAAAACTTGGCGCCGCTTACTGCTTGCTTTCCGCATTTCGGACAAAACAACCTCTCTGGTCTCTTGCTGCCGCAATCAGAACAGAAATTCCCCTCGTTTTCTTTTCCGCAAGCACAGCGCCAACGAACATCTGACGCCGCCTTACCGCATGCTGAACAAAATTTGCCAGTATTGTGCTGACCGCAAGAACACTGCCAAGTCGTATCAGAAACACTTTGTTTTTCTTCGATTTGCTGTTGATTATGACGGCTCATTTCGGCAAGCCCTGCTCCCTGCATGCCAACGCCAATGCCCATAAAACCTTGCATTGCGCCGTTTGCATTTGATCCAGCCGCTTCGATTCCACGGGCCGCTGCCCCCTGTACATATCCTTCACGAATCGAGGGATCGCCCAGCATAGCGCCTTCGTTGCGAATCTGGATCAGTTTTTTCGATTCTTCATCAAATGAAACACTCTTAATGCCCACCGACTGTACTTCCATACCGCGCATACGCCGCCAATCTTCATCCATGATTTCGCGCATATATCCGGTCAACTCAGTCGCTTTAGAAGCAACATGCGATGCACGAATACCGTCTACCGACATACGGTTAAGCGCCGCTTGAAACTCACCCAAAAACTCAGCTAAATAGAGTTCCTTAAAGGTACTGCTTTCCATACGATCCGCATTTTTGTCGACCACTTCAGCGTAAAAAAGCAGTGGGTTTACAATTTTAATCGAAAAATAGCCATGTGCTCGGAAATACAGTTCTGCATTATAAAAGGCGTCAAAATAATTGACGGCATTAGTTGTACCAAAAGGAATGTCCCGTATCTCCTGCAAATTAATAAAAATCACTTTTTGTGCATAAGGCGTTACGCCAGCATAGCGCACCCGTTCAAACGTCTCTTTTAACGAAGCGCCAAAAGCACCGTTAAATAAAGATGGCAAGGAAGATTGGTCAACTTTGTAATAACCTGGCTCCGCCGTATAATCGACCACTTTGCCTCCATCCACCAGCATCATAAACTGATTGGGATAAACATGGATAATCGAACCATTAGAAACTGTGTTTTCTGTTCCCTTGCGGTTCCCAAGACGTTTATCTTTTTTTCTCACCATGATACCGGCAGCCATCACCGTTGACGGACTTAAACGGTCTGCTTCAATCACCTCTAACCATTGATCGGCCAATCCGCCGCCAATAGCCCCTGCGGCTGCTTTTATAATTCCCATCGATCATACCCCTTTTCTATATTACATTTATTTTAATACGTGTTTTCAATTTATTATAAAATATTTTTTTCGTTCATATATAGATTATTTTTAAATCTTTTTTCCAGCAACAGCAGATATTTGCGACACAATCATAATTGATCATTTTTATTCTCCTATATTTAACACGTATCTTTACCTGCCAATCACAAACAATAAGACTATAAAAGATGTCAAATCATATATATTTTTTCTGTGTTATCCGTTGATTTGCAAATGAATTTACAGTTCAATTTATGATTTTGGGGAATTTGATATGAAAAAAGCAATTTTGCTTCTACTAAGTATAGTTTGCCTTACCACACAAATCGCTTGGGCAGCCGACTTTGATGAACCAGCAAAAGTCTTGTCCACTGAGGATGATCCGTCATACCTAATAACTAGTACAGTTAGTGAACAAAACAACAATACAACTGCTGAAGCGGTCTCAGCGTTCTCTCTTCAGCAAGCTATTATACACCATCCTCATACTCATCATTTTTCCTTTTTAATTTTTTTAAATACAATCATTTTTTGTATTTTAATTTTAGTAATCACTGCAAAAAAGGCAAAATGGTTTTAGTTCCTATCTGAACAATCGTAAACATAGCCATAAAGCGCTCAAAAGAGAGTTCTGAATCAATACAGAACTCTCTTTTTATCAATATTTATTTTCATCAGTCATGCTCTCTAAGCAAAGCACCACACAGACTATCTTACCTTGACAATTTTTTGATAAAGCAATGAGATGGCAACCATAGCAAAACCGGCCAAAGCCAGCCAACATTTCGATGCATATTGACCAAAGGTCATCGAAAACAAATAAAAACAGCCAAGTTTATTGCCCATACCCACATTCAGTGCATAGTATAAAAGTCCCGCCATGTATCCCATCACCGTATTTCCGGTTAAAGCTGAAGTAAACATGCCGATTGCGCCTAAAAACAAAGCATCAATGAGCGTACCAATCACGAGTATAAGCGTTATATCTGAATGTTGAAGCTTCATAAAAATCGCAAATAGACTAATAAAAAGAAACGCAAATATAACCAAGTAAATAAGTCGTATCAAATACACCTTCATGGTACTAAATGATTTTGACGAAACCAAATCGCGGATTTCCTCATTCTGCTCAGGTTGGAAAACTGGTGTCAAAAGAACAATACCAATCAAAGAAACAAACATTTCAAGCGGCATTGCCGCAGAACGAACATCTAAATTGGCTATACCCACAAAGAGCGGTATTATGCTGCAAAAAAGAGCCGCCACGATAACCGATATCAGTGAATTATGCCTGAAATTAATGGCTGCGATCTCGAATACGGAAAAACGCTTTTTGAAAGAATTTATTTTCACCTAAAAACCCCTTTCTTTTCTTTTCATAAATCAAAATGGTACATACAATAAGAAGCAAAGACAAACCCACTAACAAAAGCCGATTTTGTATAAGATTTTCCCAATGATCCAGATAATCTTGCGTTCGGAAGTAAGACTTAGCACCTGCATTGTGCCGAGGCGCCAAACGGAACAACCCATACCCCGCTTGTACTGATTGAATTCCCATGTTCGTATCAAGAAGCCACCAAAGGCTTTGTACGGCCACTGCGGCAGGCGTGCCGGTCAGTTCTGTTAGGAACATGCCAACAGCTGTCGAAATCATCACGCTGGGCAACAGCCAGTCAAAAGCATAAGTTAACGGCGCCAGGTAATCAAGCGTAATCCCTTTATAAGCGCTCCATATAGGTATATTAGACAAATACGAAAACATGATGACTGGCAGCATAACCGTCGCCAACAATGCTAAATAACGAATCAATATAATCTTGGCAGACGATGCTCTTTTGGTATAGATCAGTGCTTGCATTTTCGATCGCCGATCTTTCATACATAACACAACCGCCAAAAATACCGGTAAAATAGATAGTACCATCACACCGGCATAATCTGCAAACAAACGTGCATACCCGCTTGTAATATGATCTTTGTTTACCGCAAGTTCATATCGTTCTTTTGCCTCTTCATAGGTAAGCGGAACGGTTCCATAACTAATCAAATTTTTCGCTGCATAATCAGAACCACCGCCCAATAGATCATCCGCTTGCTGCATGAGCCGCCTAAAATCTACATAGTTCATGTCATCACGTATGGTCAAGTTTTCTTTGCTGGTACGATTCTCGCTTTTTTCCGACGCAATCGTAAAGCTGCCATCTTCTTGTTGCTGCATACTGTTTTCGCCAATTTGGAAAGCAGCGTCACCAGAATCATGTGAAGCAACAGCCGTCTCTTGGCGACGCTGTAACACCTCGTCCTTACTAATTCCCGTAAGTTCAGAAAATATTTCGGCCATTTTGTCTTGCTTATTGCTACTCAGTTTAATATGTTTAACGATGCCAATCGGATAAGTGGTATAATCATTGGCGCAAAACTCGCTCCAAAGCCGGCTAAAAGCCGCCGGCATAATGATCGCTGGATTTTCTTCTTGTTTTGTACCATAATGACCGCCTGGTTCTGGTTCCTGCAACGGTTCACCCACAAAGTGAAAAACGCCTTGAGAAAACAGCGCAAGCAGCATAGCCGCCACAAACAGCCAATAAGGAATTGCGCCCACTATTTTCTTGCATTCCTGGATAAACAACATCACCACGCACCCCCAGCCTCATGCTCAGATAAAATATCTTGCGCTCCGCTGGCATGCAGATACAACATATAAGCATCTTCGATATTAGGGCCGCATACATTGGCGCCACTGACTAACGTATCTGCTATAAACCGAATATAGACCTCATTTCCCTGACTATGCATGCTGGTAATGGAAAATCTGTCTTTCATTTGGGCAAGTTCATGTTTAGGGATTGTCATCGTAAATACACGTCCTTCTGCCCGCTGCAAAAGTGCTTCTACAGTACCATGATAAAGAACACTGCCTTCATGAATAATCGCAATTTTTTCACAAGCGGCTTCAATATCGCCTACGATATGGGTGGATAAAAGAACAATTTTATTCTCTGCTAACTCTGCGAGGAGATTTCGAAAACGCACTCTTTCTTCTGGATCCAAGCCAGCGGTGGGCTCGTCCACAATCAGCACTTTAGGATCATGTAACAATGCCTGCGCAATGCCAAGCCGTCGTTTCATGCCGCCCGAAAGCGCCTTTACTTTTTTGTGTCTATGGTCAAATAAATTCACCTTTTTTAATAACATTTCGATTCTCTCTTTTCTTTGATCTTTGGTTAATCCCGAAAGAATCGCTAAATATTCCAGGACTTCTCCCACATTCATGGATGGATACATAGAAAAGTCCTGCGGCAGATAGCCAATCATTTGACGTATTTCAGCAACGTTTTGAATGGAAACGCCGCATACTGTGATCTCACCTTTTTTTGTAGGGAGCAAGGCGGCTAATGTTTTCATTAATGTTGTTTTGCCGGCACCGTTCCGTCCTAAAAGACCGAACATGCCCTGGGAAATAGAAAGATTCACATCACGAAGGGCCTGTTTCTTTCCATAAAATTGATTCAAATTTTTAATTTCTATGCAATGATTCATTTGTAAATCTCCTTTCAAATACAGCATAATCGCAATTTATCAACTTTTTATCTACATAGTAAAAAAAGTTTCTGCTTTAAAGCAGAAACTTTTCCCAATTGCTTTTATTGTCTGAATATCGCTGTAACACAAGCACCCGTCTGATTGCAAAGCTGTATAGAACCGCCATGCTTTTCACAAAGGATCTTACAAATGTGTAAACCCATGCCAAAATGTTTATCATCGTCTTTCTCTGACGTCTTATAAAAAGGTTTTAACAAGTTTTTTAAATCTTTTTCGGCAAATCCTTTTCCATCATCACAAACAGAAAGATATAAAAATTCATCCTGTACTTTCACCTGCGTAATGATCTTGGATTCAGAAAAGCGCACCGCATTGGCCAACAGATTTTCATACACACGCAAAACAACAGCAAAATCTACACACACTCTCTTTGTTTGTTCTACAGGCAGTTCACAAATCAATTGCTTATCCCCGCAAATAGTCATTCCCACTTCTTTAAGCTGGGTGCAAAGTTCGGCAAAAGGCATAGAGACTCGCCTTATTTCAATATCCTCAAGTCGCTGCAAATCACCCATTGTTTCTACATACGCCTCTAAGCGGGTAATATGTCGATGCATCAGATCTGCAGTATGAATCACTTTTTCGGCCGTCATCTTGTCTGCATATTGCGCTAATAATTCGCTCTGTCCTTTTAAAACCGTGAGCGGTGTCCTTAAATCATGTGAAAAAGCCGCGTTCAATCGTTTGCGCTCCTCTATTTGCCGCCACATTTCTTTATTATTTTCCTGCAATGCCTGTCGCATTTTTTCAAAAGAGGTGCATAATCTGCCTAATTCATTCTCTTTTTGATAAGCAATGTGGAAATCCAAATCACGTTCGGCAATGCGGGCCGCCGCTTTATCTAAAATAACAAACGGCTTTTGCATCTGCTGTTTATAAAACAAAAAACTGGTAATCACAAGACAAATCAAAAAACAAATTGGATAAACCCCTACACTCAAAACGCCAAAAATCTCATACACCGTTCGATCAAATGATGTAAAATGTTCAAAAAGGCTCATCGGCTGCTGATAAATAACAACACCCTTTTGCTCGCTTACATCAGAACTATCAAACCCTATAATCCTATCAGGATTATCCATCTCATAACGTACTTGATATGTTTGATAAATCTGTGCTTGCATCATCTGGCATATATTTGAAAGAATTAACGAAAGTAAAAGAGCCGCTAATAAACAAACTAGCGTATAGATAATAAAAACAGTTTTAATCGAGCGTTTATCGAATATATGCTTCATCTTGCCCATTTGTATCCCACGCCCCAAACCGTTTCCACATACGGCTTCACACCAGCCTCGTTTAACTTAACCCGGATTCGTCGAATGTGCTCGGCCACCACCGACGCTTCCCCTTCACTATCATAACCCCACACAAGTTCATAAATCCGTTCTTTATCAAAAACTTGTCCGGGATGGCTGGACAATAGTTCAATAATAGCGAACTCTTTTTTCGCAAGAGAAAGTTTTTCTCCATTGCAAAACAAAGAGCGCTGGGTATAATCAATGGCGAGTCCATCGTCAAAGCGAACTTTATGTGATTCGATTCTGCGGCGCTCTCTTCTTAAATGGGCCGCCACTCTGGCGCCAAGTTCCTCGAGTGAAAACGGTTTTACAATATAATCATCCCCACCAAAACCAAAAGCTTTGATTTTGTCACTGTCTTCGGTTCTGGCTGTCAAAAACAAAATCGGGCAGCTGACAAAATGGCGAATACGGGCACATACCGTCAGTCCATCTACATCAGGCATATTAATATCTAATAAAATGAGGTCGGGCTGTTTGCCCGCCTTCGCAATGGCTTCTTGACCATTTGACGCGGTCATGACTTGATAATCGTTATACATAAAATAATCGGCCAACGTCGAAACAATATCCGTTTCATCATCTGCAATTAAAATTGTATCCCGCACCTTACACCGCTCCTCTATTACCTTTTTAAGTTATTTGCTGCTATTCATCCAAATGTTTCATTTTGATTTTTTTGATGGACAGACTTTCGTTCATTCTTTTGACGTTGTATTTGCCAATCAAAAACTGTATAATCCATATTATCACAAAAATAAGAACAAAAATACCGAAATAACGCAAAAACCCAAAGAAGCTATGCGCCATCCAGCGAGCAACATAAGCTACGGGCAGCATAATAAGCGAAACAATCGTAAAATATATACCCGTTTGTTTCACAATGCTCCATTTCTCGATTTCCCAAATAAAAGAACTAACTCCAAAACCAGCGCCTAAAAGGCCGCACAAAAATGTCTGTAAAAGAACGGCGTTTATTTCATTGCCCATGAACGCTGTCAGTTCAGGCACGCAAGGGGCGTAATATCCGTTCGCCCATATAAAAGAAATCAATATCGTAATTAAATAGCCAATCGCTACGCCCAAGGGAAAGCCCAAAAGAGCGCGTAAAATAATTTTTCGAATCATATTTATCACCTCATATTCCTAACGTTTTTTTAATTTTTGACACATATCGCCTGGAAACATAGGTTACTGTACCATCAAATAATTTCACACAAATTGTGCCTGTAAGGCCTAAATCAAAGCTTTCAACCTTGTTCAAGTTAATGATCTCAGATTGAGAAATTCGAACAAATTGATTGGGATTTAGACGTTGTTCTGCCTCATACAACCGCCACCGCAGTGTATATTCGCCTCTCTTAGTTACAGCCAATGTTGTACCTGCGTTTGTATAAATGCGTATCAAATCATTAGGCTCTAATATTTCTACTATATGATCCTTGCGGCCAGAAATAATTTTTGGGGACTCATTTGAGATTTTCTTTATCAAGTTGTCAATTTCATCGGTCATGGATGCTGTTAAAATGACAATTTTGGGCTCTGCATAAGAATCATCAATCTTGATTTCTATTTGCATAACAATCACCTCCTTTTCATTTTTATTATAAGATTACCAAGTGACTCTCGCAATCATTCTTCTCTCATCGGTCAATTTAGAGCGATAAACGGTCAATATAAACGCATAACAAATGGCAGAGAAAAAATCTCTGCCATTCAAATCATAATTTTTATCTTATATTCATTCATTATTTGACGGAAGAGGCCAAAGCATATTTGGCCAAGTAGTAATCAAATTTCTGCCGAAAGATAACGCTGTCACTGCGAATCGCATGAAGCGATTCATGAATGTTCATATGATGCGCCGCCATGTCGATGATACAGCCTGCCAAATTTGAACAATGATCGGAAGTACGCTCTAAATTGGTTAAAATATCAGACCAGACAAATCCTGCGTCAATGGAACAACGACCCTGCTGCAAGCGCAAAATATGATTGGTACGAATTTTCTCTTTAAGCGTATCAATCACCTGTTCAAGCGGTTCTATCTCTTGCGCTTCATTTAAATCATTATTAAGAAAAGCTAAAAGCGTCCGATCAAGCACCTCGCTTACTGCTTTTGCTATGACATCGTATTCATCGCGGGCCTCAACACTTAATTCCATGCTCTTATTTTGGAGTTCTTCAGCAGATTCAAGCAAATTAACGCCATGGTCGGCAATTCGTTCAAAATCACCGATAATTTTAAGCAATTTAGTCGCTTGCCAACTGTCACTCTCACTTATCGGTTTTGTGCTTAAACGGACCAGATAAGTACCCAAAATATCCTCATAATGATCAGTCAGAGCTTCTTTTTCCCGAATTTGTTCCGCACGCGCCGTGGAATAATCTTTCAGTGAAAGAATACTTTCTTTTAATACATATACGGCTGCATTTGCCATTTCCGCCGCCAATTCCTGACAGCGTTGGATCGCAATTGATGGCGTGCTTAACAATCTTTCGTCTAATTCAATTGGATCTGCATTTTTCTTTTTATCATGAACGAGTTTGGTAACTAATTTTTCCAACAAACCGGCCATAGGCAGCATTATAATCGTACATAAAAAGTTAAAAGCCGTATGCGCTATGGCAATACCAAATAAAGAGGCCGGTTGATTAAAAATAAACGGCTTCCAAATCGCATCGATTAAACAAAAGACAGACAGCCATACAGCTGAACCAATCGCATTAAAAGACAAATGAACCATTGCCGCTCGCTTTGCATGAACATTGGCGCCAACAGACGAGATGAGCGCTGTGACACAAGTACCAATATTTTGTCCCATAATAATAGGAATAGCCGCCCCATACGATACCTGCCCTGTCACCGCTAACGCCTGCAAAATACCAACAGAAGCAGAACTTGACTGAATAACGGCCGTGAGAAAAGCACCGGCTAACAGCCCCAAGACCGGGTTTTTGAATAAAACAAATAGGTTTTGAAACGCGGTCATTTGACCAAGGCCCGATACCGCCCCCGACATTGTTTCCATGCCAAACATTAGGGTAGCAAAACCAAGCAAAATCATACCTGTATCTTTTTTCTTTGCGCTTTTGGTAAACATGTAAAACACAATACCAATAAGCGCTAACATAGGTGTAAAAGCAGATGGTTTTAGCAGTCGTATGAAAAAATTGCCGCTCTCAATGCCCGCTAAACTTAAAATCCACGCGGTAACGGTTGTACCAACATTAGCGCCCATAATCACGTTGATTGCCTGTTTTAGAGTCATCAGACCTGAATTGACAAAACCAACGACCATTACTGTCGTGGCAGACGAACTTTGAATGACAGCCGTCACGCCGAGTCCTGTTGCAAGACCTGCCGCCTTGCCGGTCGTCAGCTTGCCAAGAATACTGCGAAGCGCTCCGCCGGCCCTGCGTTCTAATGATTGTCCCATAATATTCATACCAAACAAAAACAAGCATAGGCCGCCTATCATCGTCAAGCCATCAAAAAAATCCATTAACATCCTCCTTACAAGGCAAATTAAACATGTTTTATTCATATAATTATAGTATACCACACTTACATGAAATTTCAATCTCAATCTTTTCAAAATTCGAGGAAGCCAAGGTTTTAAAATGGTATTTTTCACTTCCCTATACAAAAAACGCAAGCGTTTTGCTTGCGTTTTTTATTATAAAATACGTATGGATTTAATCAGCAGTCTTTTTATGTTTTTTCGGTTTCGGCTCAGGAAGTTCAGCACAAGTTGCCCTGACAAACGTCACTAACTGTTCTTTGTTTTCCACATCTTCTACAAGAAAATAATTCTTGGCGCCATCATAGGGCGGTGCTTCCCGTAAATCAGGCCAAACATGCCGGCCGGAATCGGTTATTTTAACAAAAAGCTGATTGTCACATACCAAAGCCACAATTTTTCCGTCACAATAGAGTCCATATTCGCCAAACATCTTTCGATAAGTAATATTGCCCGCCTCACTCAATTGGTCAACAACATATTCAACAAAATCTAAATGAGATGCCATCTGATCATTCTCCCCACATTGATTGTTTTTTTATGATTCAGCGCGTAGTCCTACATAAATATGAATTTCGGCATTGTCCATTTTGTCATCCTGGTATTCTTCAAAATCACACTGAAACGATCTTGGCAGATCCATGCACCAAATTGCTTGCCAGGCAGCGCTCACCGCCTGCACCATATCACCGTGAATCACAAATTTGGCATACCGTCCAGCGGGTATTTTACATACAGTTAATGCACTTTCGGTCGGTTCTTTATCTGTCTCACAAGCAACAAGCGCCGTATAATCCGCTTTTTCATCGTCGGCATAATTGGTATAGATACCAAGCGCCTTTTCGTTTACTTTACCAGGAATCGAAGCATAAATGCCCTCACCAAAGAAACGCTGCCACAGTCCGCCAATCACCGCGCCCGCATCAGGGGATTGATTATTTGTTTTAGCCGATATCCCCACCGCTATTTTTTCTTCCAGATTTACAATTTCATAATTCATTGATAAGACCACCCTTTCTTTTGATGTTCTTATTCTATCAAAACAATCATGACATCTGTTTGTCATGATTGCATATATTTTTTCCGAATATTTTCTGCAAACGCCAAAACATCCTTACGAAGTTCAGCCGGTTCTAAAAGCTCTGCCCCCTCTCCAAAAGACGCGATCCAACCAACCACGCTTCTTTTATCTGTAAACCCAAAGGAAAAAAGCAACGTGCCATCTGGCTGCTCTACAAAACTTTCTAAACCATATTCTTCTACCAACCGCCATTTGTATACAGGAGCAATTTTCGCTTTCACTTGATAGACAGCAGGAAAAATCCGTTCGTTAGAAAAATCCGGCTCTGGAACAATGCGTTTGGTATAAGGCTCGTCCATTTTGAGCTCAACCATCCGTCCCAATTTAAAAAGACGAAAATCCGCCCGCAGTTCGCACCATCCCCACACATACCAATTCGACCAATGGAAAATAATATGATAAGGCTCGATTATCCGCACCGATTCACCCTTTGGTGCATAATACAGAAAAGATACTTTTCTTGCCGATAATATGGCTTCGTGCAGACATTCAATTTTAGGGGCCAGCGATGTTTTATACCATGAAGAAAGATCGATTAATATATGCGCATCCCCTGCTAACAAATTAGAAGCGCCCGCCGACAACTTCTCCATCAATTGAACATATCGATTGGTGCCGCTTACACTGTCTAAGCTGCGAAGTCCAGCCAAAATCGCCTGCATATCCGAGGTGCTAAGCAAAGTGCGATCGATCGTATATCCTTCCATAATCGAAACACCGCCTTTAGTACCTGGTTCAGTTACTAACGGAATGCCCGCTTGACAAAGCGCTTCAATATCCCGTTGAATCGTGCGGCGTGACACCTCAAATTTTTCAGCTAAGTAGGGGGCTGTTACCTTTTGTTGCTGTAACAATATGGATAAAATGCCTATCAATCGTTCAAGTTTCAAAAAAAGCCTCCATACCTTGCGGACGCTGATCCATAATCAATGTTATGTTCTCGCGCACTGGTTTTGTGCCATCAATCTGTATGATCGGACACGTAAGTCCCTGCAGCCACTCGTCTACATCGCGTTCGGTCCGATCGCTTACCATTTGAAAAAACTTTTCTTCTTGTACATACAAATCGCCGCCTGGGCGCATACGATTCCCAAAACGCTGAAAAGAACGATCACGCACCCGCTGTTCTCGAATGCTCTTAGGCGCTCTGATCCAGACAGCATATTGAAAACAAGGCCAAAGTTCTTCTTCGCCCATGCCATTAACGGCAGCCAATATAAAATTCGGATGTTCTATTATAATCTCTTTAAATTTATCTATCATTTCACGGCGAGAGTGCCCAGCTATATAATCTTCACTCATTCCGCCAAAACATAACTCTTCATGATCAATAAAATAGAATCCTATCGCCTCGGCCAGTGCTTTTCCCACTGTACTTTTGCCGCAGCCGTTCAAGCCACACACAATGATTCCGTTGCCCATCAAATGTTTCCTTTCCTTGACGATACGCGATCAGCATGCGTAGATGCTGTGACTTTATCTTTTTCGTTTCACATCTCGAAAACTCTGATTTCCGTTTTCTTTCTTACCCGCTTCTGCTTTTTCAAATGCTTTGACAATATCTTTGACAATTTTATTGCGGACCACATCGCGATTGTTAAGACGAATCACCGAAACACCTTCGACCGAACCAATGATAGCTGCGCACTTTTCAAGGCCCGAATCGGCCTTATGCGGCAAATCGATTTGCGTCACGTCACCAGTGAGCACCATCTTTGACCCCTCTCCCAATCGTGTCAGCGCCATTTTAAGGGTAGAGATGGAGGCATTTTGGCTTTCATCAATAATGACTCTGGCCCGATTTAATGTTCGACCACGCATATACGCTAACGGCGCAATTTCAATCACCCCGCGCTCGCGCAGTTTTTCTGCCTTCTCCGCACCATAGATATCATACAGCGCATCATATAGCGGCCTTAAATACGGATCTACCTTTTGCGATAAATCACCAGGCAAAAAACCAAGCCGCTCTTCCCCTGCTTCAATAGCAGGCCGACTCATAATGATGCGCTCAATTTCTCCCCTTTTTAACTCCTCGGCCGCCTGGGCAACCGCCAAATATGTTTTTCCGGTTCCGGCAGGGCCAATGCAAACGGTCACCGCATTTTTTTGCATGGCTTGACTATAATTTTTTTGACCCAAAGTCTTGCATTTTATAGCAAGCCCACGATGCGTCATTGTCACCATATTTTCCATGGCCTTCATCGTTTCATCAATTTCACCGTCAGACGCATGATCAATTAAACGATATACGGTGTCTTCATTCACAGTATCACTCTCGCCCTGCTCATTTATTTTTTGCAGCGAACGTATCACAGAAGCTGCTTTCGATACATCATCCGCCTGTTCGCCTCTCACTTCAACAACCGATTCGCGCAGTATAATGGACACAGCAAAAGCCTTTTCGATGATTCTGGCAAAATGATCAAACGTGCCAAAAACCGCTTGCTGCTGCTCAATTGTGCTCATTTGTATACATTCCAGTTGCATGTACGATACCTCCGCTCCTTTTCATTTACATAAACCTATTATAATCAAAACACTTTTTATTTTCAAGATTCAAAACGCATTCTTTTTTATTCTTATTTTCGCCCGTCGCGTACTCTCTCATAAGTATATCTAAAAAATTTAATCATCTAATCGAAAAGAGTTATGATTTTGTCTGCGATTTATACAATAAAAAAGCGTTCCTATACTGGCTACGATAAACTCGGTTACAGGATATGCAATATAAACGCCATTTACATTCATAATAGCAGCCAACATAAATGTTGTGGGGATAATCAGCAAAAATCCTCTCATCCAGGAAATAAAATGCGCAAGCATGGGGCGTTCAACCGAGGTAAAATAGGTCGACAGCACCATATTAAAACCAACAAACGGACAAGCGGTAAAATAAAGTTTTAACCCATCCTCAGCCATTTGCTGCAGCAAGATATTTTGTTCATGATTAAACGCAGCTGCAATAAAAGAAGCACCATAAAAAACAATTAATTCAATCACACAAGATAACACAAGCATCGCAGCCAATGCATAACGCCATAGAGCTTGCACAACCATGATATCAGACAAACCATAAAATCGGCTGAATAGCGGCTGCAAGCCCTGTGATAAACCGGTATATATGGCCACGACGACCAATGAAATGGCCGCCACAACGCCATAAGCCGCAACACCTGTATTGCCAGCAAGCCGCAATATAATAAAGTTAAATATAATCATGACAATCCCTGAAGAAGCCTCAACCAAAAACGAAGGAAAACCATTAGCCGTAACTGCCAAGATTTCCTTTTTATCAGGCAGACATTTAGCCAAATGAAAATGATTTTTAGCTCTAAAAAAATATGGCAGTAAGATCAAAATACTAATTACCGGCGCTAACCCCGTCGCCAATATCGCACCTAATATGCCCATATGCATCGGAAAAATGAATAGATAATCTAATATAATATTTGACAAACTGCCGCCAATCATGGCCGCCATAGCAAGAGATGGCGCGCCATCATTTCGTATAAAGCACTGCAACAAACTATTCATTAAAAAAGCAGGCGAAAATAATAATAAAACCTGTACATACGTTTTCGTCATTTGAAAAATCGTCAGGTCCGCCCCCAATAACTCCACCAATACCCCTGCCCCAAAAATGCCAATTATAACAAAAAGAGCTGAAAATAGAAATACAAGAAAAAGTGCCTGTGTAAAAAAGCGATTTGATTTGGAATATTCTCCTTTGCTTTTTAAAATCGCATATTTTGTTGCGCCGCCCATACCGATCATCAAACCCGTTCCATTTATAAAACAAAAAATGGGAAAAGCAAGATTCAGTGCCGCTAAACCATCGGCCCCCAAATCAGACGCAATAAAGAATGTGTCTGCTAATGTATAGCAGGAATACGCAAGTTGTCCCATAATATTGAGAGATATATATTTCAAAAAAAGGCGCCGTATCGTTTTCCGTTCCATTTTTCTTTCCTTTCTATTCTTACTCAAAAGATTTTCAAATTCATTTCCCGAGAAATAAGTTTTTATGATAAACTGCTATCATAAACCATATAAAAACAAAAGCGCTGAATTTCGTATCTTCTATGGCCTAACGATACAAAATTCAACGCACAAAGCCTCACCCGGCGGCGAGTATAACTCTTATTTGATTTTGATTATAGCATACTAAAACATAAAATACAAGAAAACAGTTACAAATAGCGTTTTAAAATTCATTCTGCTTGTTCCACACTGTAATCTATTTCCATCTCTTTGGCAATATCAGCAATACAATATACTTTGCAAGTGAGGATATAGACATCATCCACAAGTTCACCTTCGTTTATTTTACTCACCAGCTCACAATCCTTTAATTCATCTGCCAACAGTTTCATCATCTTGGCTTCAGCCATCTGCTTCGCTTGCTCTTCTTCAAGAGCATAATCAACTAATTCATACTCTTTATAAACCGAAGTCGTCACAAAAATAGGCAACTTTAAAAAATCAAACAGCATGACCTGTTCATAATCAACAATCTGATCACATGTATCAAAACTGTTTTTGGTTTTTCCAAAAAAATTCAGATCTTGTGTAAAAAAACGATAATGCTTTTCTGTCTCTTCATGCCCTGTATACACCTGGCTTTGTCCATGCAAAGGCACTTCAACCGTATATTCTCTATATACCTCTGCAAACACGCTGCCATACGAACGATCGGTTGTATAACCGCTCACCGTACCATCCATTTCAACCCGATCACTCACCCCGCTGACTAACACTTCGCCTTTTGTTACAACCTGACCAATACTTACCTTACTCTCACCGCTCCAAACACAAAAACCCGTGATTTGCCCATCTTCCGTAGCAATCAGATTGGAAGGCTTGCTATCCTGCCACACCTCGCCTTTATCAGTTCTTTCCCGTACCACGATATTAGCACATGTTCCCGAAAGATTCACTGAAACCCAGCCTATCTCTTCTGAATCAATTAAATATTCATGGCAAAGGCGATCCAAATCAAGAGACGGAATAAACGCCCCATATTTCACGCCATATGGCGCAAATGAATCAATAATCTGCCATTCGGTCAGATCTTTATTGCCCGTTACTGAAATATCCCAGACAAAATAAGTAGACGCCCACAATACGGAAGCAAAGATAAGAGCGCCCACAATCAGTCCAGGACGGCCTTTATAGCGCTTTACCGTATTCATTGCCCCGCAAATTCGCATTTGCTCAACGCGGCATCGACAATCGGCTAATGCCGCGCGCAGCCGTCTCTTCTCTCTACAGGGAATATAGAAAAAGATAGTCTCTTCTCTTCGTGTAAGCCCCCAATAGTTGATTTCTGAACGCATCATAGCGGTAAGCGCTCGCTCGGCATAACCATCTACACGCATAAGACAATAGCCGTATAAATAATTGGCGGCTCTCTCTAATAAATTAACTTTCAAAATGCAGCCCCGTAAGACGGCCAGACACGCGCACCGCACCGCCAAAATAACTTTTCATGGTAAGGCCTGTACCGCAAACTGTCAAAATCATGTCGCTTAGCCGGAGCTTCACCTCGCTTTCTGAATAGCATAAAATAGCCAGACAGCCATGAGCCATAATCTCTCTTCGGCCACTGATTGTCAACTCAGAACAAAGACCCGCTGCCCCTAAAGCGTCTGCAACGGCCGCCTTCACCTTTTCTTTTTTCACAGAATACCCCCGCTCTTCACACAGTATAATGTATTAAAACTATTATGCGGAGTGGTTCAAATTAATTCATATGCAAAAAGAGTCACCATCGGATTTACCTGGTGCGCAATCTTATTTTTCTCTGTTTTCGTACTGCAAAAGCCCAATGCAGCAGCGGTCGCTGTATATGACGCGTTAGTTCTGTGCGTCCATAATGTGATTCCCTCTCTCTTTCCTTATATGGTCATTTCCACCCTTTTCGTCTCATCAGGACTTGCCTCTTTCGTGGGCCGTCTTTTATCAAAGCCTTTTTCAAAGCTCTTTGCCATGAACGGCAGCTGCTGCGCTGCGGTAATCATTGGGTTTATTGCTGGATTTCCAGTTGGCGCTAAAACCGCTGTTTCTCTTTATAAAGACGGCTATTGTGAAAAGGAAGAAGCTCAAAGACTCTGCGCGTTTTGCAATAATACTGGTCCTGCTTTTGTGATTGGCGCCATTGGCGCAGGATTTTTTGGCAGGCCGGCCATTGGGATCGCTCTTTATCTAATTGAAATAGCAGCCGCTCTTTTAACTGGACTTTTTTTATCAATTGGAAAAGAGCGAAATAGACCCATAAACCGCTGTGTTGTCTGCTATCGTCTCGATTTTTCCGCCGCCGTGAAAGAAGCAGTAAGCGCCGTTCTGCTCGTTTGTGGATTTGTCGTTTTTTTCTCGGTTCTCATGAGCATTTTAACCGATATTCTGCTGGCAGCAGGACTTTCTTCTTTACTCACGCTAATCAGCTGTTTATTAGAAGTAACAGCCGGCGTTTCTCTGGCCGCTGAGCTGAGTGGAATCAGCGGATTTACACTGGCCGCCTTTGCGATTGGTTGGTCGGGTTTTTGCGTGCATGCCCAATCAGCTTCTTTTATGCTGCCGGCTAATTTCTCTTTAATCAAATATATGGGTGGAAAAGCTTTGCAGGGCATACTCTGTGCCCTAATCTGCATTCCAGTATTTTTAATTTTTATAAAATAGTAGAAATATTCATTTTTATCGTTTATAATAAAAAGCAATTGTATCGATTCAAATGATTTGTATCGAAATATTGGATCGTCCCAGCTCTGCTGGAACATCGCTTATCAAAACAATGAATGACATATAAAAATTAAATTGTGAAAATTTATTACAATTTATAGGAAGTATGAAAAGAAAAAACAAGGAAAAAATGATGTCAAAAGAGCAAGCTATCGAACGGCCGCAGTTCTGCGCCTTTTGCGAACATGCAGTCTGTATCGCCGACCGCGAAAACGTTTTATGCAAACATAAGGGTGTTGTGAATAAAGAATATCGGTGCCGGCACTTTTCTTATGATCTATTAAAGCGAATACCCACCCCGCCGGCACAACTTTTTATTCCAGATGCAAATGAACTCAAACTATAAGGTATATTATGAATCATCAACCAAACTCATCAAAACGACAAATAACCCGCGCCGAATATGAAGCCATGATGGCCAAACGCAAAGCGCAACAGCAAAAAGCGAAAAGACGTCGTCTTATCGTTAGTGTCTCGCTCACTGTATTGATCATCACCCTTGTAGCACTAGTCGTTTTGGCTTGTCTAAAACTTACTGGCGTTCTGGGTTATAAAAATCCAGACGATGTTTTTGGCTCTGGCAGTGAGCCGAGCCCAACAAATTCGCTCGCCATACCCGACTCAACAAAACCAACTACGCCCGCCACCAAGCAAGATGGCAAAATTTCTTTCATTGCAGCGGGCGACAATTTAGTCCATTCAGCGGTTTTTGAGGATGCCGAAAAACGGGCCCAGGGCAACGGCTTTAATTTTATTGATATGTATGACGGCATAGCTGATTTGATTAAAGACAAAGACATCGCCTATGTGAATCAAGAAACGCCTATGGCCGGCGCCAGTTACGGTTATTCAGGCTATCCCGCCTTTAACACACCGCAGGCATGTGGAGACGCCTTAGTCTCACTTGGTTTCAACACGGTGAACATTGCCACCAATCATATGTTGGATAAGGGTACAAACGGATTAAAAGACAGTATCGCTTATTGGCAAACAAAAAACATCACCCTGTTAGGCGCTTACACACAAAGCGACTATGATACCATTCGCACACAAACCGTCAATGGCATTACCGTTGCCTGGCTTTCATACACATATGGTACCAATGGCATCAGCATTGATTCGTCAAGCGGACTGATCGTCCCCTATATTGATGAAGCCGATATCGTAAGACAAACAGCGCTCGCCAAGCAAGTGGGGGATGTTGTTATTGCCTCTATGCACTGGGGCGAGGATTCGGCCATTCCGATAACGAATGCACAAAAGACGATTGCACAGCTGTTATGTGACAACGGTGTCGATGTGATTATCGGTACCCATTCACATACACTACAACCGGTCGAATGGATAACCAGCGGGGATGGAACTCACAAAACCCTTTGTTATTACTCCTTAGGCAATATGATTTCAACCATGTATGAGTATTACTGCATGGTCGGCGGTCTTGCCTCTTTCGATATTATCAAACAAGGCGATGAAGTGCATATTGAAAACCCAGCGCTCATTCCAACGATGTGCCATTATTCAATGGATCGTGATGGGCTGCAAATATACAAATTAGAAGATTATAACAATGATTTGGCCGCCCAGCATGGCTCCCAAATTCAGCATACAGGGCCCTTTACGTATGATACACTGTTAAAATTAGTCAAGGACGCTGTCAACAAATCTTTCCTGCCTGCTTTCTATCAATAAATATTCCGCTATCTAAAACCTCCCTTTTGCATAACATGATAAGGGAGGTTTAAATATTTATGAGACGGTGTTACGCGGGATTTCGATCCCTGACGCTTGCATTAAAAGGCAAGCAGGTCCTTGCCCAAAACGCCATCGATTCGGAAGTTGTGAAAAAGGACCCTAAAAACAGTCAAAAGGGCTGTTCTTATGCCCTTGTTATTTCCTGTGCGCAAGCAAGAAACTGTGAAAACCTATTTGACATTTATGGAATTCACTATTTAGGATTGGTTGAAGAGTAATGCAGTATGTATATTTAGATAATGCAGCCACTACCTTTCCCAAACCACCCGGCGTTAGCTTTGTCATGAAAAATTGCATAGATGGCTGGTGCGGGAACCCGGGGCGCGGCGCTCATCCGCTTTCCCAAAAGAGCGCTGAAGCTGTTTTCGGCGTGCGCGAGCAAATCGCCGCGATGTTCGGTTCAAAGTCGCCAGAGAATGTCATTTTTACAGCCAATGCGACAAGTGCTCTGAATATTGCCATTAAATCGTTAGTACCGCAGGGGCATGTCTTACTATCTGATATCGAACACAACGCAGTAGTGAGACCTGTTTTTGCCTCCGGGTTACGCTACAGCCTTTTCAGCGCTTTTTCCGAAACAGAAGAACTGCTTCATGATATATCCTCGCATTTAAGCCAAGATACAAAAGCAGTCATTGCCAGCGCCGGAAGCAATATCTGCGGCGCTTCTCTGCCTCTTGCTGAAATTGGAAAGCTGTGTCGGGAACACGGCATTTTTTTCATCGTAGATGCCTCGCAATATGCCGGCACACATGATATTGATATTGAGAAAATGAATATTGATGCGCTGTGCGCGCCCGGTCATAAAAGTCTATATGGCCCGCAAGGCAGCGGCTTTGTTCTGTTTTCTAACCAAGCAGCAAAAAGAGCCGAAAAAGGCACCACTCTTATTGAAGGCGGAAACGGCGTCAACTCCAGAGAAATGCTCATGCCGCCATTTATGCCTGAAAGATTTGAAGCGGGCACCCTATCTGTTCCTAACATTGTTGGGCTTGGCGAAGGCCTCAAATTTGTAAAAAAAGAAGGACCCTCTAAAATTTTTACAAGAGAATCAGCTCTATATGAATACACGCGCAATGAATTTTCACAAATGTACGGACTAACTATGTACGCAAGCCAAATTAGACGTTCCTCCATTCTTCTATTTAATATCGACCGCATGAAATCAGAGGAAACGGCTGCCGCCCTTGCCGAACGCGGTATCTGTGTACGCAGCGGACTGCACTGCGCGCCGCTTGCGCATGCGGCACTTGGCACGCCAGAACATGGCGCCGTACGCATTTCTTTTGGTGCTTTTAACACGTATGATGATGTATACTATCTCTTACAAGCGGTAAAAGAACTCTTATAGAATGCTTTGTTTTATGACAAAAAACAGGATATAACAACCCCGCTGTAAACGTATACAGCGGGGATTTTCTTCTATCTTATGCAAAATATCGTGCTTAATAAAAGGGATACTCAATCTCTCGTTTCTCTTTTATTACCCAATGATCAAATTCGGCCGCATTTCCATTGATTTCATAAACATAGAGTTCTTTTTCGCGTCCGTTATGTGTCACTGATTTATAAAAAGTACGTTTTATCGCCTCCTGTTCGCCAATTTCATCAAGAGGCCGTCCATAAACTTCATAATCTAAATCCATAGACTTAAGCAATGTCGCCGGAATATTCTTGAGCGATACCGGCGCTTTTGAGCGGACAAGCGGGGTTCCCTGCACGCCGGATGGCTTATAAAACAATCCGATACGGGTTGCTTTCTGCACTGGTTCCGAATCATAGACAGGATCACCATGATCAGCGGTAATTAAAATAGCCGTGTCCTCATATATCCCTAATTCTTTCATGCGGTCAAACAAATCAAACAAAATTTGAAAAGAACCTTTTGTTTGCGCTATGACTGATGTAGGCTCTTGGCTTTTTGTTCCGTCCTCCCGTAAAGTATAAGGCGCATGCGGACCCATAAAATGATAAAACTTAAAACACCCTACTTCATTGGCAATCGAAGTTTTTTCTCGAAAACCCGCCGCATATTTTGCTTCATCGATTTCATATCGTTTGCTTTCGATAAACGCATTGTTTGCCACATCATCGGTATAGCACCAGAAAAAAGGTTTCATCGCTAAAGGCGTGTATCGATAAGCCGATAAGGTTACTAAATTTTTATATAATGCCGGTTTGTTTAATTTATCATGGGCGGTGGTAATATTTGAAACATATTCTTTGGCAGATGCACCATCACCAAACATATGTTTGATATCCGAATAAATAGAGACTTCGTATCCCGCATTGTGCATAGCTCGAAGCACGTTGCGTCCTTCATTTTCCCATGATTTTATGAAAAACTCTTTTCGCGGAATCATAAACGCTTCTTCACTGCCTGTCAGCATAAAATTAGCCGCCGGCATGGTCCTCGCATATTCAGAAATCGCATTCGTATAGGATGTAAAACCATCTAAGCGATCAAAAAAGTCGGAATCCGTCTCCATCACCTGCTCTAAATAGTCATAATCCAGTCGATCCAGCAAAAATAACAGCGTATTTTTCTTGTTTGAATAGGTATACATACTATCTTCTGATAAAAACCAGCCGTCTGTTTCTGATCTTGCTGCACTAACATACAGAGTGACTAATGCGACCGATTGCATAGCGACAAGGCCTGCTGAAAGAAAAACCACCATCCGGCGCCATACTTTACGACTCAAAAAATGTATCACAAAAGGCACAAATAGGATGCACAGCCAAATCAGCACATTCAAAAGCATTTTCTTTGTTTGCCCTGGCCAATCAATCGCATCGCCTGTGAGTGCGCCAAGCTGACCATTTAAAAAATTACCTTGTATATATCCGCCGATCAACCCTGCAACAAGAACACAAAGCGTATAATTAAACACCCGACCGCGCAGCAAAGGCAAAAGCAAGGCGCCAGCTATAAACACGATCATAGCCACGCCAGCCATAAAGGGCGTAATCTGCCAGATAGTAAAAGGCACCGAATCGCCACTGCCTGCTGTTATCTCAATTGGTCCAAAAAAGAGAAAGGTAAACGCAACAGCAAACCAAAGACAAGCGGACAAAAGAAATCTCTTTTTATAACTTCGATGATCTTTCCAGATACTTTTTCGTTTTTTATGGCTATGACGTACGTGATTTTCTTCTGTCAAATCTTGAGAGACCGATTCTAATGGTTCTATTACGGCAGCATCTTGCTCTTCAACACTGGGCGCTTTTACTTGAATCGGTTCTTTGTTCAGCATTTTTGCCATGATGAGCGGCTCCTCTTTACGATCATGATTTGCAAATATGGTACCATTATGATTTGAATTTGATATGAACATACCGCACCATTAACCTTACCAGTCTATTCCTAAACAACCAAAAGAACAGCTTGTTTCGCAAAACAAGCTGCTCTTTTTCATTAATCTAATTCTTTCTTGCCTGTATACAGTTCGTAGTATCGACCTTTCAGCGCAAGCAGTTCTTCATGGCTGCCCCTCTCAATAATCTTACCGTTTTCCAACACCATAATCGCATTGGCATTGCGTACAGTGGAAAGCCGGTGCGCAATCACAAAAGTTGTTCGATTTGCCATTAATCGATCCATACCATGTTCGATATGTCTTTCGGTTCTTGTATCCACCGAGGAGGTTGCCTCGTCCAATACCAAAATCGGTGCTTTGCTCAAAGCAGCACGCGCTATGTTCAGCAATTGACGCTGTCCTTGCGACAAATTGGCTCCATCTCCCTCTAACATGGTCTGATAGCCTTCTGATAATCGCATAATAAAGGAATGCGCGCTCGCCGTTTTGGCTGCCTCCATGACCTCTTCATCGGTTGCGTCCAAACGGCCATATCGAATGTTTTCCATCACAGTCCCTGTGAACAAATGAGTGTCCTGCAGTACCATAGCAATATTGCGCCGCAAATGATCTCGATCATATTCTTTAATATCATGACCGTCAATCATGATTTTACCGCTCTCGATATCATAGAAGCGATTGAGAAGATTTGTGATCGTGGTCTTACCCGCGCCGGTTGAACCGACAAAGGCAATCTTCTGCCCCTGATGCGCATAAAGCGAAATATTTTTAAGAATCGTTTTATCCGGATTATAGCCAAAGGTAACTTGCTCAAGTACAACATCGCCATGAATTGTGTCTGTCAAACCACCCCCAGCAGCCTGCTCCTCTTTTTCAGGCAAAATACCATCCGCGCCTTGCCTGTCAATCTCTTCAGGCGATAAATCCATAACCGAAAAGACTCGCTCCGCGCCGGCTAAGGCTGCAAAAATCGTCGACATTTGCTGTGAAATCATATTAATCGGCTGTGAAAATTGACGTGAATAATTGCAAAATACCGAAAGCCCGCCTACATCAAAGCCGCGAAGAACGCAAAGGACTCCGCCAACGCCTGCTGTAACTGCATAGCTGATTTGCGAAGTATTGCCCATAATAGGCCCCACAACGCCGCCGTAAAACTGCGCTTTAAATTGTTTATCGCGCATATCTTCATTGAGCAGCTTAAACTCTTCATTGCAAACATCTTCATGATTAAACACCTTAATCACTTTGGAGCCAGTCACGGTTTCTTCCATATAGCCGTTCAGAGCACCGAGCGCTGCCTGCTGCGCCCCATAATATTTGCTTGAACGAGCCGCAATCGCCATACCCGCTTTCAAATAGATTGGTACAAAAGCCACGGTAATCAAGGTTAAAATGATATTGGTATACACCATCATCACAAAGGTACCAACCAACGTGACCGCACCCGAAATCAGGTTGGTAATGGTATTGTTAATCATCGTATCGATATTATCAACATCATTAGTAAAACGGCTCATAATCTCGCCCGTCGAATTATTGTCAAAAAAACGTACAGGCAGTGTTTGTATCTTATCGAACAAATCGTTTCGTAATTTTTCAACTGCGTTTTGTGAAATGGTGAGCATCATGCGTCCCTGTAGATAAGTAGACAAAACGCCAACCGCATAAATGCAGCCTAACACCAACAAAATCATAGCAAGATAACCTACACGTGCCGAAACCGTCTTTCCTGCATCGGCTACGTTGTTGATAATAGGACGCAGCATATAGGAACCGGCAAGCGAAGTAAAGGTACTAAACAGCATACACACAATTACAATCGCTAATCGGCCTTTATAAGCAGATAAGTAATGCCAAAGACGGCGTATAGTATGTTTTGTGTTTTTGGGGCGTCCCTTCGCCGCGCCCCCTCTGCGTCCACCGCCAGGGCCATGACCCGGTCCTGGCATAACAGGACCGCTTTGGCTTGAAGGCGCTTTGCTGTATTGTCGCTGTAAATCCTGCAAGGTTCTTTGTTTTCCCATCCTCAAGCCTCCTTTTTATCCATTTGCGAATAATATATTTCCTGATACGTCTGATTTGAGGCCAACAGCTCCTCATGCGTTCCAATGCCTGTAATACAGCCCTCATCCATCACAACAATCTGATCAGCCTCTATGACAGAGGAAATCCGCTGTGCAATAATAATTTTAGTCGAATCGCTTAAATCTTCGCGCAGGCTCTTACGAATCAGCGTTTCGGTCGCCGTATCAACCGCGCTGGTGGAATCATCTAAAATTAAAATCTTAGGCTTCTTTAGCAGCGCTCTGGCAATGCATAGACGTTGTTTTTGCCCGCCGGATACGTTCGTGCCGCCCTGCTCAAGATCCGTTTGATAAGCGTCTGTAAACGCACGAACAAATTTATCTGCTTGGGCAAGAGCCGCCACATGCTGAATTTCTTCTTCCGAAGCGTCTTGATCGCCCCATCGCAGGTTTTCTTCAATAGTACCCGAGAACAGAACATTTTTCTGCAAAACCATGCCTACACCCTCTCGCAAATGAAAAAGTGTATAGTCTTTTACATTGACGTCATCTACTAACACTTCGCCCTCATCACAATCATATAAACGCGGAATCATCGACACAAGTGATGTTTTTCCACTTCCCGTTGAACCGAGAATGCCTGTGATAGAACCAGGTTTAATCGTCAAGTTAATATGATCTAACACTTCTTGTTCACTATTTTTATAATAGCGGAACGAAACATTGCGGAACTCAACCTTGCCTTGCTGAATGGTAAGCGAACGATCCTTTATATGATCATCGGCAATATCAATTGGCTCGTCAAGCACCTCTGCAATCCGGCGGCCCGAAGCCATGGCACGAGAGAGCATCATAAAGACCATTGTCACCATCATAAGTGACATTAAAATTTGTGTGATGTAGGTCACAAATGCAGTTAAATCGCCTGTTGACATGCCGCCGTCAACTACCATATTACCACCGAACCATAACACAGCGATCGTTGTCGCATTCATAAAAAAGGTCATAGCAGGCGACATTAATATGATCATCATCATCGCATTCATGCCGGCGCCTTTCAATTTGCCATTGGCGTTTCTAAATTTCTCTTTTTCGAGATCCTCTCGAACAAAGGATTTTACCACACGCACATTGGTAATATTTTCTTGAACGGTTGAATTCAATCGGTCAATTTTCTCCTGCATGACTGAAAATCGGGGAAAACCTTTCATAACAAAAAATGAAATGGTTAGCAGTAGTAGTGGCAGCGCTACACACAAAACCAACGTAAGAGAAGGGTTTAGCACGACAGCCATAATCAAGGCGCCAATCAGCATACCGGGCGCTCTAAGCGCCATGCGCAGCATCATATTAATAAAATTTTGCAGCTGGGTGACATCATTGGTCAGTCTTGTCACCAATGATCCGGTTGAAAATTTATCAATGTTAGCAAACGAGAAGCGTTGTACTTTGCCATACACATCCTCCCGCAAATCGGCGGCAAAATTCACTGCTGCTTTCGCACCAAAATAGGCGCCGCCGATACCGCCGAGCATCATCAGTACAGCTGTTAAAATCATACCAACCATGATTGCCAAAATAAAAGGCGTATCCGCCCCAAACAACTGGTAAAACCACGCAAGCAAAGGGGGCTTATCCCCGCCTTGCGCACCGTAATCAATGATGCAGGCAAGCAACTTAGGCATGATAATCTCACCTAATACTTCGACAATCATGCAAATAGGCCCAATGATAAAATAAGCAAGATAGGGTCTTATGTATTTATACCAACGTTTCATTCCATTCCTCCATGATTTGTGTGATGCCAAGGCCGATGTTTTTTAGATAAATCCCACTCTTTTGGCACCAAGTTTTCTCTGATGCGGACAAGCATGGCCATCAACTGTTGTATTTCCGCTTGGTTAAAGCCTGCAATCGCCGCCGCATCTAATGATTCCACCAGACTTTTCGCTTCTTCATTGAAAGCGCGGCCTTTCTCTGTAATAAACACTCTTGTATTTCGCAGATCTTCTTCATCACGTTTTCGCTCTACATAGCCCTCCTCCTGCATTTTTTGCAAGGTAACGCTGACCGTCGGCGGTTTTAAACGAGTCATCTTTGCCAACGCTAACTGAGTTACGCCATCTTGATGTGCCAAGTGAAAAAGGATATGACGGTAACTTTCATTTAAACCAGATTCCTCTGCTGACTGTCTCAATCGGCAATGAAATATTTTAGATAAGTCGTGAATCACCATAAACGGTGTTTGCTCTTTCTCTTCCCACTCATTCATATTAGGGCTCCTCCTATTAAAATTAGTTTTAAAACTAATTTATAGTATATTCGGATTGTTCCCAAATTACAAGAATTTAACTCTGTTTTTTACAAAAGTTTCATAAAGCCCTTTTATTCAGGATACAAATCATATTCTTAAATTGGTTGACAAGCAAACCTGCTATTTGGTATAATAAAGGTTGTGCGGCGAAATGCCAAAATATTACACACTATACTGTGAAAGAAAGATGAATTTTGATAATGCAGCAGATATTTTCGGAGATATTCTCGTCTCAGCTACGGGTCACCATTAAAAAATGCAAAATACAGCTTATTCTCTTTATCTGCTTTGCGCTCGTCACCATCTTAGCTGCCTGCTTTTCATTTTCGTATGCTGCGTTTAGTCTCTTTGCTTTTGCAGGCATGATTATTTCTGGCATCGTTTGCTTAATCAGCATATTCATCATCAATATAGCCGCCTATTATAACCAAGTAAAAAAGAAGGCAGACGAAGGGTTTGAAAAACCATTTTCCTTTTTTGGACAATCTATAGGAGCACATCTTCTTTTACAATTATTTGTATTTCTTCTTTTGGCCGGCGGTGTGCTGCTCTCTCCTTATTATTCAGATATGGCGAATACTTCTCTGTCAACAGAAATTGATCCGCGCATTGAAGAAATTTATGGCGAAGATACCGCTGCTGAACTGCAAAAACAAACACAGGTTCTTTCTGACTTTCTTGAGATTGTAAAAGAAAAAGGATATATTAACTTGTTATTTGGCACAACCATTATTTTCAATATGATTTGCTCTTATTTTCGTTTTGTCATCCTATTGTACGCAGCGATTTCGTTCTGTCGTATCGGGAAAGAGCATCCTGTATTAGCGACCGTATTTGGTTTTTTCGCCTTAAATTTGTTTGGGCGCATTTTATTGACTGTGGTTGTAAACTTAGCGGCGGCGGTTGCACCTGGCATACAAACCGCTCTTTCTCAACTGAACGCTTTTCTTTCGTTCGGATTTCGTAACTATACTGAGCTTTTGGATGCTGCCGCGGCATTGCCCGAAGCATCGTTATATAGTAAAATCGTGCTGTTCAGCAATTTATGCAGTATCATAGCACTTGTTACAAACGGCGTAATCGCCTGTTCTTTGCTAAAAAAGAAAGAGCGGCCCACGCCGAATGTTCAATAAATAAACAAATTTATATCATATAGAGCCCTCTCTAAGAGAGGAAGGAGGCACAAAAATGCTAACAGCAATTGTAGGCATCAACTGGGGTGATGAAGGCAAAGGACGCATGGTCGATCTGCTCAGTGAAGAGCAGGATATTGTCGTTCGTTACCAAGGTGGCAACAACGCCGGTCATACAGTGATTAACAACAAAGGCAAATTCATTTTAAATTTGCTGCCCTCTGGAATTCTGCGTCCGGAAGTTACCTGTGTAATGGGCAACGGTATGGTTATTGACATTGAACACTTAGTAAACGAAATCAAAAAACTAAGAGAGGCTGGCATAACAATTTCGCCTGCAAACCTAAAAATAAGCGATAAAGCAATTATCTGCCCTCCTTATGACGTTGCTTGCGATAAGTTAGAAGAAGCCAGACTGGGTGATAAAAAATTTGGCTCTACAAACCGTGGCATTGCGCCTGTTTATGGTGATAAGTATATGAAAAAAGGCATTCGCATGGGCGATTTGCTGCATATGGACTATCTAAAAGAGCGTTTAGCCAACATTTTGGAGTATAAAAACCTCACGATTACTAAAATCTACAACGCTCCTGGCTATACGCTGGACGATATGCTCAATTGGTTTGAAACATATGGGGCGCCGCTGCGCGATTATATTATTGATACCACCGCTTTTCTTGACCAAGCTAACAAAGCTGGCAAACGAATCATGTTTGAAGCGCAGCTTGGCGCTTTGCGGGATATTGATTTTGGTATCTATCCCTATACATCTTCCTCGAATGTCATTGCCGCTTATGCACCGATTGGCGCTGGGGTGCCGCACTTAAAAATCGATCGTTCTCTTGGTATTATGAAAGCTTATTCTACTTGTGTGGGCGAAGGTCCTTTTACCGTAGAAATGTTCGGCAGTGAGGCCGAAACACTCCGGGCAGCCGGCGGTGAATACGGCGCTGCTACCGGACGCCCCAGACGAGTAGGCGGATTTGATGTGGTAGCCAGCAAATATGGCGTACTTTGCCAAGGTGCCGATGAATTGGCATTGACAAAGTTAGATGTATTATCTTGCATGGACAAAATTCCCGTTTGTGTTGCTTATGATATTAACGGCAAACAGGTTGACCTGTTCCCATCTGGCGAAGCACTCAATCAAGCCAAACCAGTCTATGAATATTTAGAAGGCTGGCAATGTGATATCAGCCACGCCAAACGGCCTGAGGATCTACCTAAACAGGCGATCGACTATATTAAATTTATTGAAAAGGCAGTAAACTGCCCCATTCGCTACGTTTCGGTAGGACCCGATCGAGATGCTTATCTCACTATGTTTTAAATCGGAAAGCTCTGTAAAAGAGCAAAGCTTCATAAAGAGATTCCCATTATTGAGGGAATCTCTTCTTACAGTATAAAGGGCGCGGCAAATTGCCGCGTCTTTTATACTGTAAGATTTTTTATGAACGATCCTTCGATTCAACTATTTATCGAGCAAAACTAATATCATTACAAACACGCTCTTTAAAACAAGCGTTCCCCCGCTTCTTCAGGCTGTGAAAAAATACTGAAGAACACACTCGGTTAACAAGACAGCGCCGCAGGCGGAAAGTGCCACTGTTACGAGTCCTTTTTCAAAATAGGCGAGAAAAGCCGCAACCATTAAACCAACGGCGGCCGACCAGATATTTCCGGTAGAAAAAAGAATTTCCGGAAACGTCATCGCGCCCAGCACAGTAAAAGGAATATAGTACAAAAAAGACTGTATACGCTCGTTATCCAGTTTACTTTTAAATACGACAAGCGGCACCATCCGGATCAAATAGGTCACACCGGCCATCACAAGCAGATTAAGCCAAAATAACGGTTTCATCAATCCTTCTCCTTTCTCGTTTGCACTGGAAAACACACAGCGCCGAGTCCAGCAGCTATAACGGCACAAATGATAATAACAAAGCCGCTTGAAACTTCCTTTAATCCCGGAACAAAACGAAACATGCAGCTAAGAACAACAGAAAAAATCACAACCGTTAAAACAGGGCGAGAATGTTTGGCAGGCGGAATAATAACCGCAAGGAACATACCATAAATGGCAATGCCAAGTGCCGACTGAATCATCGGCGGCAACAGGCTACTGGCAGCGGCCCCAATCAAAGTACCAAAGGCCCAACCAAAATAGGGAGTTAAAATCAAGCCGTACAGATAACGCTTTCCAACCTCACCTTTTTTGCTGCTGGCAACGGCAAAAATTTCGTCGGTATTGCCAAATGCAACCAGCAGTCTATCAAGAATATTCACAGAATGATGAAGTTTTTGGGAAAGAGAGAGGGACATCAGCGCATATCTCATATTAATGATCAACTGAGTTAAAGCCATTTCAATACAAGAACCGGAAAGAAGGAGCGGCAGGCCTGCAAACTGCCCTGCCGAAGTAAGATTGAGCATCGACACCAAAACAGCCGCCCAAACAGGAAGTCCCGCGCCAACCGCCATAATGCCAAAGGTAAAAGAAACCGAAAGATAGCCAAGCGCAATTGGCACCCCGTCTTTTAAGCCAACATAAAAACTGTTTTCCGGGAGAGAATGATTCCTATTGTCTGCCGTTTTTTTTTCCTGATTCATATTGATACCTCCTTCAAATTTTTCGCTAAACAGAACCGCACAAAAAATAAAATCAACGAAACCGCTTACTCATCCGAAATAAACTTCGTTGCACAGTTTACGGCAAAGCCCATCACAAGACTTTATTCATAGAACTACCAACAAAAAGAACTTTCTGCAAAAGCAGAAAGTTCTTTTTTCTATTTCGTTTCGGCGTTCAATCTTTCCATAGCAACAATGCCAATGTCAAGTGCTTCATACAAGCCGTTCTTATTCCACTGCTTTGCAATCTTTGTGTGCCCTGGTTTGCCTGGTTCGCGCCCTAACACTTGAACCAAAATCATATCCGGCACTTCTTCTTTTCCTTTTGACGTCTCAATTGCCTTTTGTGAAAGAATCATCAAAAAAAGGATATATTCATCCTCCATATTGCCATAACAGATAAAATTATTTTCCCGGACAAGCGGTTTCCCCTTATATACCAGGTATTTTCCTTTGCCGTTTTCAATCTCGGGCATACCAGCACCTCCGTCGTAATATCTTTCTATATCATACCTTATTTTTAATCATTTTGCAATACCTATTTTATAATTGAAGCAAAAACCTTTTCTTTATTCATCATCCAACAAAAGCACTGGATTTTTTTGCAAAATCCCGCCGTGATTCTTGCTTCCCTCTAAAGACAGCGTATACAGCGCGTCCGCTCTTATGCTTAACGGTGTTTGCGCTTGAACACCTTTCATGTAAATGGGGATGCGTGAACATTTCTTTAGTACGCGTAAAAGCCCTCGTCCACGCGCATTCGCTGAAAGCAGTAAAGTATAAGATGGTAAATCCAAAAAATCTTTCTTTGTAATCCCAAGCATTGCATAAAGGGTACAGCGCCGGATGCGTGCTCTGGTATATGTTTTAGCTACACAGCGGTCGTAAAAATCAGAAAGGCTGTTAGCCCGCCCGGCTTGATAAACGAATCGATGCGCTAAATCCTCATTAAAATCGGCAAGCGAAGCCAAATAAACAGGATCAGCTGTTCGCAGCGTCCATAAAATGGCGCTTTGCACCCACTGGGGCAAAGAACGTTCCGCCTGTCTGAAAACAGGCAAAACCGCCGCCGGTACAAGGTCTGTTAACCCTGCCGCCCCTTGGTTTAAAAAAATCTGCCGGGCCTCGGTAGCCGTTTCACTTCCCTCACGCTTACATATATACGGCACAATGGTACTATGAATATGATGCAACGCGCTAAGATATTCGACAGCCAATATATCGTTAGCGCCTAAAGATGCAGGGCCAAACAACATAGCATATACCCTGTCTTGTGTCTTAAGATACGATTCATCTGCCGGTGCTACGGCCAGCTCTTTGGCAAGAGCCGCTTTAAATCCAGCAGACTGGCGATTTTGGGCAATAGCTGATAGCCGCTCTATCTGACCGCATTCACTGCCAAACGCGAGTACATCCACCCCCCCAAGCGCCTCTAACAATCGTACAGCGCCTAAGGCGAACTGCTCTGCTACGCCGCAGCAATACGGCATAGGCAGCTCTAATGTCAAATCACTGCCGCCCAATAAAGCTGCATGTGCTCTGGTATATTTATCGGTTGCTGCAAAAAGGCCGCGCTGGGTAAAATGGCCGCTCATTAATGAAAGAATAACCGTTTCTTCACCAAACTGACGTCGAATATGGGCCAAAAGACGCTCATGACCATTATGAAACAAATTATATTCACAGATCACTGCAACAACCGCCATGCCCACCTCCTAATAAAATGCCGTAAATTATGGTTTTATCCTTGAAAATATTGGTTTCTTCATGTATAATAAAAAACGAAATTGCAACAAAATAAAATAATTGTATCCGTGCGGCATTATGGTTAAGATAAATTATTTTATCATGTTCAATCATCATTGTCAATGAAATAAGCAACGCCAAGCGGCCGCTTATTTGAATAACAAACAGAAAGGATAAATAAAAATGAAAGTACTCGTTGTAAACGCCGGGAGCTCCTCCTTAAAATATCAGCTTTTCGACATGAATAACAACACCGTGTTAGCGAAAGGAATTTGCGAAAGAATTGGACTTGACGAAAGTCTTATTAAACACAAAAATGCAGATGGTTCTTCGATCGAATCGAATGTCAGCATGAATAATCATTCGGAGGCAATGAAAGAAGTGATCAATGCCCTGACAGACCCATCGATGGGCTGCCTTTCTGATATGAGTGAAATTGAAGCAGTAGGTCACCGGGTTGTACATGGCGGTCCTTACTTTTTTGAGAGCTGCCTTGTCACTGACGAAGTGATGGACAAGTTAAAAAAATGCGTCGAATTTGCTCCCCTTCATACACCGGCCCATATCATGGGCATTGAAGCCTGCTTAGCCACTATGCCAAACGTACCACAGGTATTGGTTTTTGACACTGCCTTTCATCAAACTATGCCGGATTATGCCTACACCTATGGCATTTCTAAACAAATTGCAGATAAATATCATATCCGTAAATATGGCGCCCATGGTACCTCACATCGTTTTGTTTCTATGAAAGCGATCGAACTCTTAGGTGGTGAAGCAGCCGGCACACATATTGTCACCTGCCATATTGGCAACGGTTCTTCTGTTTCTGCCGTCAAAGACGGTAAGGTAATTGACACCTCGATGGGCTTTACCCCGCTTGATGGCTTGTTAATGGGTACGCGCTGCGGTTCAATCGACCCTGCAATCGTTACTTTCATTATGGATAAAGAGGGGCTTACACCTGACCAAATGAATGATTATATGAACAAACAGTGCGGCATCGCTGGTGTTTCTGAAATCTCTTCCGACAGCCGTGATATTGAAGCTGCCATCGAAGCCGGCAGCCACCAAGCGTTATTAACAGCCGAAATATTAGCTTATCAAGTTAAGAAAACCATTGGCTCCTATGCTGCTGCTATGAACGGACTTGACGCCATTGTCTTTACGGCAGGTCTTGGCGAAAACAATCCGCAGTTACGTGAACGGGTACTCACCGACATGGACTGTTTTGGCATTCAATTTGACCAAGAACTCAACCAGAAAATACTTCGTCAGCCCAATATTGTAGAACTTTCTACAAAAGATTCAAAAGTCAAAGTATATGTAATTCCCACTGATGAGGAATTTATGATTGCTTCTGATACAAAAGAAATCGTAACCAAAGCTAAGTAAGCATGCGGGTGGCTGCTTTAACGCCCGCGCAAGAAAGGAGAAAGATCGATGTCTATGGAATTTTTAAGGAAATTGCCGATTCCAAAGGAAACCAAAGAAAAATATCCTCTTAGCGAAAAGGCAATCGCCGCTAAGAAAAAAAGAGACGATGAAATCAAGGAAATCATTGAAGGTAAATCAAATAAGCTGCTTTTAGTCATCGGCCCCTGTTCAGCCGACGCTGAAGCGCCTGTCATGGACTATATCTATCGTCTGAAAAAAATACAGGATGAGGTAGCTGATAAATTGGTGCTCATTCCCCGAATCTACACCAACAAACCCCGTACGACAGGTGACGGTTATAAAGGCATGGTACACCAGCCCGATCCAGAAGGAAAACCTGATGTATATAAAGGCATCCTCTCGATTCGTGAACTGCATACACGGTGTCTGACTGAAACAGGTCTTTCCAGCGCGGATGAAATGCTCTACCCCGCGAATCATCGTTATCTTTCTGATCTTTTGTCCTATGTAGCCATTGGTGCAAGATCAGTGGAAAACCAAGAACATCGGTTAGTTTCCAGCGGCATTGACGTTCCGGTAGGTATGAAAAATCCGACCAGTGGTGACCTTTCAGTCATGCTCAATGCCATTAAAGCAGCCCAACATCCCCATTCTTTTGTTTACAGAGGATGGGAAGTCAACACCACTGGTAATACCCACGCTCATGCGATTTTGCGTGGCTATGTCAATAAACATGGTGAATCGCTGCCCAACTATCACTATGAGGATTTAGCATTTTTACATGAGCAATATTGCAAAGCTGGCCTTGAAAATATCAGCTTAGTAGTTGATGCTAACCATGCCAATTCCGGCAAAAAACCGCTTGAGCAGATACGCATTTGCAAAGAAGTGCTGCACTCAGCAAGACACAACCAAGACATTCAAAAAATGTTAGCCGGTTTTATGATCGAAAGTTATATTGAAGACGGCTGTCAAAAAATTGGTGAAGGCATATACGGCAAATCAATTACAGACCCCTGCTTAGGTTGGGAAAAATCGCAAAAATTGATTTATGAGATTGCCGATCTTATTTAAAATTAATGAAAGTATTGATTTTATCTTGTTCTACCGGAGGCGGTCATAACTCAGCAGGTCTTGCACTAAAAGAGCAATTTGAAAAACAAGGAATTATTTGCGAACTGCGCGATATGCATTCCTTAATTCAACGAAAACGAACCAAACAAGCAGCGGCTCTATACAGTTTTGTGGCGGTCAATATGAGCACATTATTTGGTGCTGTATACAAACTGGCCGGATGGATCAGCCATCCGGGCGGCCGCTCGCCTGTCTATCTTTTCAATCTGAAATACGCAAAGCCAATTCGCGAATATATGAAAGCCGGCGGCTTTGATACGGTTATCTGTACACATCTTTTCCCCGCCGAAGCATTAACGCGCATACGGCGTACCTGTGATGATTCGTTTGCTTTTTATTTTGTAGCCACTGATTATACCTGTTCTCCCTTCAATGAAGAGACAAAGCCGGATTATTATTTCATACCGCATCAGGATATCGCGCATGAATATCGTGGAGTTTCGCCCGAACAGCGCATTGCGCTGGGGATTCCCTGTTCGGAAAAATTTTCTTTTCATCCCTCAGCTCATGAAAAAGAACAGGCAAGAGATATATTAGGACTCTCTCGCCATAAAAAACAGGCGCTTATTATGTGCGGCAGTATGGGTTTTGGACGAATTGAGATGATTCTCTATCATATCATGAAACATTTAGACGATTCGTTTGAATATACCGTATTAGTCGGCCATAACGAAAAACTCAAAATGCGTTTAGAACGTCTTTTTGGCGACAAGATACATGCGATCACATTTACCAATCAAGCTGACCTTTATATGAGGGCAGCCGATATTGTTTTTACCAAACCTGGCGGACTTTCCTCTACCGAAGCAGCCGTTTTGGGTGTTCCGTTGGTTCATACCAAACCGATTCCCGGCTGTGAAACAAAAAACGCGCGCTTCTTTTCGGAAAGAGGCATGTCTATCATTTATAAAAACAATAAAGACATGCAAAATGTGTTAGACCTGATTGCAGATAATAATCGTCGTCTGGCAATGATGAAAAAACAAAAGGCATATGTCAATTCAAATGCATCGCAAGACATTTGCACTTTTATTCAAATGCATAGCAAACATGCATAAAAATGCCATTAGAATAAGATATAATTGCATGGACATATATAACACCAAAAATCCCTGATAGAACTTAAAATCTATCAGGGATTTTTTTATTTTCTATTTTACGATAACCATTTCTTTACTTGCTGTTCAACACAGCATCAGCCGCGCTCATAATACCAATTTTACCGCTTTCATAGGTGAGTCCCCCTTGGAAATAAGCCGTAAAAGGCGCTCTCAAAGGGCCGTCGGCTGAAAGCTCAATCGAAGCACCTTGTGTGAAAGTGCCCGCCGCCATAATGACCTGGTCCTGATAACCTGGCATAGCCCATGGCTCAGGCGTGACAAACGAATCCACTGGTGAACCATGCTGTATGCCTTGACAAAAGGCGCACAATTTCTCGGCACTGCCCAATTTTACCGATTGAATAATGTCATAGCGTCGATCAAAAGGTCTTGGCTCTACCTCGAAGCCCAACTGCTCAAAAACATAGGCAGCAAGCGCCGCTGTTTTAAGCGCCTGCGCCACGGTATGCGGCGCAAAGAAAAAGCCTTGGAACAGTTCGCGATTATGCCCTAATGTTGCGCCAGCCTCAGCACCGATACCCACACTGGTTAAACGATAAGAACAAAGCTCAACAGCCCGTTCGCTGCCGGCTAAATAGCCGCCGCTTTGCGCAAGGCCGCCGCCTGGATTTTTAATCAGCGAACCAATGATCAAATCGGCCCCCACCGCTGTTGGCTCAATAATTTCAGTAAACTCACCATAACAGTTATCAATGACCACATAAGCGTCACTGCGCTCTTTTACATAGGCCACCATACGGCCTATTTCTTCTACCGACAGAGTACGGCGATTTAAATATCCCTTAGAACGCTGAATAAAGACAACTTTCACGTTTGTGTTTTCTGCCAATGCCTGATCGATACGCGCCAATACCAAACCATCGCTCTCTAACACATCAATTTCTTGATATTTAACGCCAAAATCGCGCAGCGAGCCGTTCCCAGGCGTTCCGGCTATACCAATCACTTCTTCTAACGTATCATAAGGCTTTCCTGTAATGGAAAGCATCGTGTCCCCCGTCCGTAACAGGCCGAAAAGGCCAATAGTCAACGCTTGCGTGCCGCTGACAATGCTGTGCCGCACCAAAGCAGCCGGCGCACCAAACACCTCTGCATACACAGCGTCTAACGTCTCGCGCCCTTTGTCATCATAACCATAGCCTGTCGTAGGCATAAAGCAGGCATCGCCTACCCGATTATGCTGAAACGCCGCCATCACTTTTTGCGTGTTTAAAAAAGCAATTTCATCAAATCTTTCAAACGAATCTTTTAATTTTTCTTCTGCTTCTTTTATTAAATCCTTTGTTTTTTGTGAATTCATGATAGTTCCTTTACAAGCTCCTTAAATATATTTCCTCTTTCCATAAAATTAGCAAATGCATCAAAGCTGGCGCAAGCCGGTGAAAGCAAGACAATATCGCCTTCTCTTGCTAAATCAGACGCAGTATGTACCGCATGGGCCAAATCGGACGCACGATAGAGCGGAACACCGGTATCCTTTAACGCGTTCTCGATTTTGTCAGCTGTTTTTCCAGTTAAAATGGCCGCTTTGACGCACTCCTTCACCGGCACGGCTAATGGTTCAAATGGAATGTTTTTATCATAACCGCCTAAAATAACAATGACTTTTTGCTTAAACGAGCGAAGCGCCGCCTCTGTACGGGTTGGACTGGAATCAATGCTGCTGTTATAATACAACACGCCTTTATGTTCTCTAACAAACTCAATACGATGTTCGACACCCGGAAAAGTTCTTGCTACCTCTCTGATATTCTCTTTATCCACAAATCCTTGTACGGCGCCGATCGCCGCCATATAGTTTTCCACATTGTGTTGGCCGGGAATCAGAATATCATCAGTATTTAAGATTTTTTCTTGATCAAGATAAATGGCACCCTCTCTCTCGTAAACCGCATGCGCGCCTTTAGGCTGCCCTTTCGAGGAGAAAAAGGTCACTGGTGCTGGCGCCTCGTCTGCCATAGCCCTGGTCCCTTCATTTTCAAAATTGAGCACCAACCGGCCTCTCGCTGTTTGATAACGAAACATATTTTTCTTTGCATCGATATATTCTTGCATACCGGTGTGCCAGTCCAAATGATTCGGACTCACATTGGTGATTACCGCCACATCAGGCGAGCGCTTCATGGTATGAAGCTGAAAGCTGGAAAGTTCTACAACCGCAAAGTCTTCTTCTTTCATTTCATGTACCAGCGGCAAGAGCGGCTGCCCAATGTTACCGCCCACATAGACCCGACCATGCTGACGTTTTAACATCTCATAGATTAATGTAGTCGTCGTGGTTTTGCCGTCACTGCCGGTTACCCCAAAAATCGTGGCGGGACAAAGCGCAAAAAAAAGTTCCATTTCACTGGTCAACACGGCACCATCGGCCACGGCTTTAACAAACTCTGTCCGGTCAAAGCGAATGCCTGGCGCTTTGAGAATCATGTCTGTATCAAGATTCTCTAAATAATGCTCGCCGAAAAGTACCCGCACGCCTTTTTGCTCTAACATATCGGCTAAGTCGGCCTTCTCTTCTCTTTTTTTCACATCCCGGGCACACACTTTGGCACCCATGTCAAGAAGCATATCGACCACCGGCGTATTGGAAACACCCATACCGATCACATCGACTCGTTTACCCTTGACATACTCTTTAAAAGCGAGATAACGTGGATTCATTATACCCTCATTTCCAAAACAAATCGTTTTATTTTCTAAAAAAACTAAATTTTAACTGAGACTGTTTTCCTCTCTTCGCCTCCTATAAAGTATGTTCTAAACCAATTTATTGTACTACATTATGCCCTGTTGTTCAAGACTACTGGCTAATTTTTCTTCGTCAAAACATCTGCGTTTTTTCTTTTATTGCTTCTCTTTTTTCATGAATACGCAAAAAACATTGCACATTCCCGCGTTTTTTGACGAATCAAGTTTGTTTTTTCCCCAATACAGCATATAACAAAAACAATTGGAATTATTTTTGAAAAAGGGAAAGAATAATATTGACAAAACAAGACGAATTTGCTATAATAAGCACCGTGTTCAAGTCAAATTCATATTGCGGCATCGCCAAGCGGTAAGGCAACGGACTCTGACTCCGTCATTTCCTAGGTTCGAATCCTAGTGCCGCAGCCACAAAGCACTGATTGAAAATCAGTGCTTTTTCATTTTCATATACCTGTCTTACAAAAGTGTAAGAACAAAGCGCATTATGTAAGTCAGAACTATAGTGATGCTCCCTTTTATTCGTTATAATAGTCTCAGTTCATATGAAAGGAAGAAATAGAAAATGAAAAGAAAAGGTTTAATTTTGGCGGGAAGTATTTTGCTCGTAATCTGCTGCATCGCAGGCGGTTTTTACTATTTTGAAAACCACAAAGGCATCTACTACTCACAAATTGACAATACGAAGATGAAAGAGCTTTCCACAAGCGATAATATGAAATTTGAATATACTTTGGAATGCTATAACAAACAAGGAAAGAAAAAAAAATTAAAGTTTAAAACTTCAAGAGAGCTACGAGAAGATGCCTATATTCTCTTAGAGGTCCGGGCCCTTGGCGTTCATCGCTGGGAGGAGGTTCAATATGACGAACTGCCCGCCAAGGTACAGCAAAAATACAAATAATAGATTCCACTTTTCAAGACACAAAAAACGCTGAATTTCAGCGTTTTTTCATATATGGGTCAAAAATCATAATCCCGCCCTGCTTTAAGATACAGCAATCAGTCTGATTATTGACAAAATGCGAAAAAAAAGGTATTCTTTAAGGAGAGAAATGAAGTTAGGCAGGAAAAAACATGTCATCTATCCCCAATAACAATTATGGCAATACCAGTATCACCTCGTTAAAAGGAGCCGATCGTGTCCGAAAACGCCCCGCCGTTATTTTTGGTTCAGACGGTCTTGAGGGATGCCAGCATTCGGCATTTGAAATCCTCTCCAATGCAGTTGACGAAGCAAGAGAGGGCTTTGGCAGCAAGGTGATTATGACCGTTTATGCAGATCATTCCATGCAAGTCGAGGATTTTGGACGCGGTATTCCGCTTGACTACAATGAAAAAGAACAACGATATAACTGGGAACTTGTTTTCTGCGAATTATACGCAGGCGGCAAGTACAACAATGATTCGGACCGTGCTTCCTATCAATATTCTTTAGGGCTCAATGGTCTTGGTGCTTGCGCGACCCAATACTCTTCTGAATATATGCATGTCGTCTCAAAAGACGGCCGTTTTGTCTATGAAATGAATTTTGAAAAAGGCGAACCCAAAGGTGAACTTGCCAAAAAAGAAGCGATTGGCGCTGAGCAAAAAAGCGGTACCATGATCAATTGGAAACCAGATCTTGAGGTATTTACCGACATTGCCATTCCCAAAGAATATTTTTTAGACATACTTAAGCGCCAATCAGTTGTAAACGCAGGCATTACCTTTGTGTTGCGCTTTGAAACCGCAAAAGGGTTTGAGAACTACGAATTTTTCTACGAAAACGGCATTGGCGATTATGTGCAAGAGACCGCGGGGGAAACAGCGCTCACTGTACCTGTTTTATGGAACTTAGAAACCGCAGGTAAAGACCGTGCCGATAAAAAAGAATATAAGTTAAAGGCAGAGGTTGCTTTTTGTTTTTCCAACACAGCTAAAATGCTGGAATATTATCATAACTCCAGCTTTTTGGAGCACGGCGGTGCACCTGAAAAAGCGGTTAAAAACGCTTTTGTATTCGCCATTGATAAATATCTCAAGGCACAAAGCCGTTACAACAAAAACGAAAGCAAAATCACCTTTGCAGACGTCGAGGACTGTCTGATTTTAGTAACGAACAGTTTTTCTACCCAAACCTCTTATGAGAACCAGACGAAAAAGGCAATTACCAATACATTCATCGCAGAAGCGCTGACCTCCTTTTTAAAGGAAAAATTAGAAATTTATTTTATTGAGAATCCGTTAGAGGCCGAAAAAATCGGCAATCAAGTGCTAATTAACAAACGCTCACGTGAATCGGCCGAAAGCGCCCGTATCAAGGTGAAAGTCAACCTTACCGGCAAAATGGATATTGCCAACAAGGTTGAAAAATTCGTCAACTGCCGTTCTAAAGATCCTGAAAAAAGAGAACTTTATATCGTAGAGGGAGATTCTGCCCTTACCTCTTGTAAACTTGGCAGAGCCGCCGAATTTCAGGCGATCATCCCAGTTCGAGGAAAAACCCTGAATTGTTTAAAGAGTTCTTACGATCGCATTTTCAAAAGCGACATTATTGTTGATTTGCTTCGTGTCATTGGCTGCGGCGTAGAGCTCGACAAAAAAATAAAAGCGGACATAGCCAAATTCGATTACGATATGCTGAAATGGAATAAAATTATTATTTGTACCGATGCCGACGAAGACGGCTTTCAGATCCGAACATTAATTTTGACCATGTTTTATCGACTGCTGCCCACACTTATTAAACGAGGCCGCGTTTACATTGCTGAATCGCCGCTTTATGAAATCACCTGCGGAAACGATATTTATTTTGCTTACACCGAACAGGAGAAAACAGAAATTACAGATAAATTGGGCAAAGCAAAATACACTTTGCAGCGCTCCAAGGGATTAGGTGAAAACGAACCGGACATGATGTGGGAAACCACGATGAACCCCGCCACCAGACGCTTAATTCAAATTTCTGAAGCGGATGCAGAAAAGACAGCGAAAATTTTTGATACACTGCTCGGCGACGACCTACCCGGCCGTAAAGAGTTTATTACCCTGCATGGCCATGAATATTTATCTAATGCGGATATTTAATTGACTTTTAAACACTGCAATTCATATGATTCCATAATTTTTCAGTTTTCTCACAGCACGACATTCCGTCAAATTGGCAAAGCCAAAAGATAAACTTTCTAAGAATGCCCGTGAGGGCTATTCTTATAGATAGCCCGTGGATTTCCTTGTATTACACCGTAACATATAAGAAAATGCGCACTTTGCCGGTAAATTTTTAAAAAGACACCTTGCTATGTTCGCACTCGTTTCATGGTGTCTTCGTTATATCACAAAAAGTCCAATACCTCAAAGTTTATCGGTTCTGGCTCTGCCGGAATGTCATTCCTTATGGGGACAAGATAAATTTTAGAAACAAATCTCTATTTTATTTTGTTTCATTACACCAAAGACGTATAAAATTTTGTGTCTGTTGACACAGATGCAAAGAAAGGCATAATCATTCAAATGATTCAGTTTATTTATGGATCAAGCGGCTCGGGCAAAAGCACACTGATTGATCAAACCATAAAAACCTGCACCGAAGAGGGAAAGAATGTTCTTCTTTTAGTGCCGGAACAAGCTGTACTCTCTTGTGAGAGAAGACTGTCAGAGCAATGCAACGACAGTCTTTCTTTGCATGTACAGGTGCTTAGCTTCCGCCGTTTAGCCAATACCGTGTTCCGTGCCGTAGGCGGACTAAAATACGATTATGTAACCAATGGAGAAAAAGCAGTTATCTTGTGGCGCGCTCTTACCACCATCGCGCCGTTTTTACAAAAATACCGCGGCGTTACGCTAAAGGAACGCTCTTTTTTTACTGAAATGGTGGCCTGTATGGATGAGTGCAAAGCTTACTGCGTAACGCCGGCAAAATTAGAAGAAGCCGCCGATGCGCTGACCGAGGTACACACCCCTCTTGCCGAAAAACTGCGCGATCTTTCTTTGCTCTTTGCTGCTTACCAAAGCGCCATGCAAAATGAGTTTGACGATCCCGCCGACGATCTAACGTTGCTTTTAGAAAAACTGCCGCAAGCTGATTTTCTCTCCTCCTACACCATTATGATCGATTCTTTTTATGGCTTCACCGGTGTGGAATTTGCCATTATTGCAACTCTCTTTACACAATGCGCTGATTGCTTTATTACACTACCTTACGATCGCACCGAAAATATTATGTACCATTCCCTGCGCCAAACGGATTTGACACTGCGCCGAGCAGCCAAAGCCTCTGGCCAGGAAATTCGGCCCGATATACTCTTAAACCAGCACCCTCGATTTAAAAACGAAGAACTCGCTTTTTTAGAACAGCATCTATGGCATTTTGCTGCCCTGCCATATGAAAAGTCGCCCGACCACATCCAGCTGATCCGTGCTAATGATCTGTATGAAGAAGCTGAATTTATAGCCACTGATATAAAACGCAAGGTACGGCAAGGCAAACGATATCGTGATTTTGCCGTTATTACCCGCGATTTAGAGCATTACACTGGCGTAATTGACGCTGTTTTTGAAAAACACTGCTTGCCTGCGTTTCTTTCAAAACGTATTGATATCACGCTGATGCCGTCGGTCAAACTGATTCTTTGCGCGCTCTCTATTTGTATATATAACTGGCGCTTAGACGATGTCATTACCTATATCAAAACAGGCGTATGCGGTCTTGCGCCGGATGAATGTGATCTTTTAGAAAATTATGCAGTGACCTGGGGGATCACCGGACGGCGCTGGATTGATGAATTTGAATGGAATATGAACCCGGCCGGTTACACGGAAATATTAACCGAAGAAGGCGCGTCCCAGCTGCAAAAAGTGAACGAACTGCGGTTGCGTGTACGCGAACCATTGCTTGCTTTTTTTGCCTGTTTTGATAAAGACGCTACCGTACAAAGCATTACCGAACAGCTTTACGCTTTTATAAATCAGATTGACTTTGCCGCAGGTCTGCGGGACAAGTCAAAATCCTCGACCGAAGGCACCCAGGTGTGGAACGCACTGATGCATTGCCTTGATCGGCTCGTATACTGCGCTAAAGACACCAAAGCCACGCCAGAGGTTTATCGTGATCTTTTAACAATTATATTAACAGAAGCTACCATTGGCAAAATCCCTTTCTTTGTTGACGAGGTCATTATTGGTGATGCCTCCCTGCTACGTTTACACGATGTAAAGGACGTGTATGTCATCGGTGCTACCGAAGGCAGCTTTCCGAAAGCGGCCACAGAAAGCTCCATATTTTCCGATGGTGAACGCAGAACGCTCAAATCGTTAGGAATCACACTCAGCGATCCCAGCGATATCAAAAATGCAGAAGAGTTATTCTTTTTTTACAAAAGTATCAGCACTGCTTCTGAAAATATAACGGTTAGTTATCCAAAAGCGACTCTTGCCGGTAAGGGATTATCCCCTTCACTTGGCGTTATCCGCTTGGAAAAACTATTTCCAAAGCTTACTGCACTCGATGCGGACAAACAGCCGGCGCTTGATTTAATCGAAGATTACGATTCCGCATTTGAATGGGCCGCTTACTACCATGGAACGCCGTTTGGCAATGCACTGCTTCATTTTTATCAATCTGATCCTGCCTATACGGCACGTATCGAGTCGCTAAACACGCCTATATCGAATATTCAAAACCACCTTTCAGAATCTTTTGCTGAAGAACTTTATGGCGGCAATCTGCACGTTTCGCAATCCCGGCTTGATACGTTTGCTAAGTGCGAATTTTCCTATCACTGCAAATACACATTAGGGCTGCAAAGTGCTAAATCGCCCGAATTTAAAAGCGTAGATATTGGCAACTTTATGCACATGCTGCTCGAGCGTTTTATGAATCAGATCTGTCAAGACGGACATATGGATCTTACCATTAGCTTTTCTGATTGCAAACACATGGTAGATGAAATTATCACAGAATATCTACGGCGAGTTCTAAGAGACAAACAGCAAATCAGCGCCAGACTGCAAACCTTAATCAAACGCCTGCGCCGGACCGCGCTGCTTTTGATTGAAAATATTTTAGATGAATTTCGCCACAGCGATTTTAGACCCGCTTTTTTTGAATTAGCTATCTCTGAGCCTAAATCGCAAGCAGCACTCTGTGTCTCGCCTTACGCTGTCACTCTGCCCGATGGAAAACAAATATACCTCTATGGTAAAATCGACCGGGTAGATTGTTACCAGAAAGACGGAAATGTGTACATACGAATCGTCGATTATAAAACAGGCGTTAAGAATCTTTCGCTTGATTTAATCGAAAAGGGACAGGAGATGCAGATGCTCCTTTACCTCTTTGCTATTTGGAAAACCAAGGATCAAGCCTTTCTTGATAAGCTTGGCACCGCACAGGGCCATATACTGCCCGCGGGTGTACAATACTATATCGCAAAAGCTTCTTCATTGAAACTTGACAATCCGCAAAACGCTCAAGATATTTATGAAGAAGCAAAGAAAAAAATCATTCGAAACGGCATTCTCCTAAAAGATGACGACATCCTTTTCGCAATGGACAAAACGGGCACCGGCCAGTACCTAAGCAAAGAAGTAAGAACATTAGAGCAATTCGGGGAAATGGTTTCATTAATTGAAAACAACATCTGTGAGCTTGGTTCTCAAATAAAATCAGGTACCGCCAATGCAAAATGGAACGGCGATCCCGCCCAGCCATGCGCTTATTGCGATATGAAACCAATATGTCGAAAGGAGCAGTAAAAGTGGCAGAAGTTACATGGACAGAACAACAACAGCAAGCCATCGCAGCGGTCGGTCACGGCAAAGCAAGCAAAATTTTAGTGTCTGCCGCCGCCGGCAGCGGAAAAACCGCTGTTTTAACCGAACGAATTATCGAAAAAGTAAAAAACAATGCTGATCTTTCGCGCATGTTGATTGTCACCTTTACAAATGCGGCGGCTGGCGAATTAAAAGCACGCATGTCTGCCAAATTAACAGAGGCACTAGAAAAAGATCCTACAAACAAACATTTGTCAAAGCAGATTTCTTCTCTTTCCAGTGCTCACATTGCAACCATTGACAGCTTTTGTTATGAGATGGTAAAACGCAATTATGAGAAATTGGGGCTTCCCTGTCGCATGCGCATCGCTGAAGAAGCGGAAATCTCTTTATTAAAAACCAAGCTCATGAATTCTCTTTTAGATGATATTTACAGCGGATTCATTGCATTTGACGATTTTTCCGCTTTTACTGAACCATTTATTAACGATCGAGACGATTCACTGCCAGATCTTTTTATCTCTCTATACAACCAACTTTCCTCTTATGAAAGCGGAATCGAATCAATTAAAACGACAGCCGAAGAATTATTCACGCAGGCGGAAAAACCTTTTTTTGAATCTACATACGGTCAATTCGCTCATACATATCTTACTTCATTCACCGCCTGTTACAGCAGACCTGTACGCCATGCCCTTTCTTATTTTGCTGAGGCAAACACCAAAAGCATGCTGCGATACAAACAAGAATTTGAAAATATAGCGCTATGCCTTCAAACAATGCAAGACGCATTAGAGCGTCATGACTTTGAGGCAAGCAAAACAGCCGCGCTTTCCTTTTCTTCACTTTCGTTAGCAGGCGCCCGTATTGGCAGCGGCCCTGAAGAGCAAACCATCAAAGCGGTACGAACTGCTTTTAAAAAAGATATATCGCAGATTCATGAGCGTTTTTTCTGCCATACTAAAGAGCAAATCGCTGCCTGCTTTAGGGACACTGCCGCTATGCTTTTTAAGCTGCATCAAATGATGTCGATTTTTGAAAAATCCTTCACCGAAGAAAAAATAAATCGCGGTATCCTTGATTATCCAGATATTGAGCGATATGCACTAAATTTACTGCAAAAAGACGGCGGACCAAGCGAATTTGCCATGACATACGGGGCTTGTTTCGATGAAATCTATATTGATGAATACCAAGACATCAACGAAGTACAAGATACGATTTTCCGGATGCTTTCGACCACCTCTCATATCTTTATGGTTGGTGACATGAAACAAAGTATTTATGGCTTTCGCGGCGCAGCACCGGATATTTTTGCCTCCTATCGAGACCGTTTCCCGCTCTATCATGCAGATTTAAAACAAGACTGCTTCACCATTTTTTTAGCTAACAATTTCCGCTGCGCTGAACCAGTTGTCCGCTTTGCCAACTGCCTGTTTTCCGCATTGATGAACAATACTTATGGAAAAGCCGCCTATCTGCCCGAAGATAATTTAGTCTATTCAAAAAAAGAAGAGGAAAAAATAACAGCCCCTGTCACCATAACGCTGTTTGATCAATCGGCTAAAGAACGAGCCGACATAACAGAAGAGGAATGGGTGGCCCAAAAAGTAAAGGAACTCATCGCCGAAGGTTATGCGCCCGATGAAATTGCGCTTCTGTTCCGGTCGCCTAAAAAAAGCGCCAAACCCTTTGAAGAAGCGCTCAGCGCACTGCACATTCCCTGTTTTTCCAATGAATCAAGTTCTTTCTTTGAAAATGCAGAGGTGCTATTAGCCATGTGTCTTTTAAATATCATTGACAATCCAAGACGGGATATTTATTTGGCTGGTGCCTTGCAAAGCCCCATTTTCGGGTTATCATTAGAGGAATTAGCAAGAATTAGACGGTTCGCCGAACCGCAAAAACCGACTTCTCTCTATGATGCGGTTTTATTATTCCACGAGAACACACCGCAACCGAAACTCACTTATTTTTTCGATTGGTTAACCAATATGCGCTCATATGCACAAACAAAACCGATTGACAAACTACTGTGGCACATTTACACCACGACCGCCCTGCTTTCCTGTGTATATCATCATAATGCCGACGAAGCAAAGGCAAGACGAGCCAATTTAATGATGCTCTATGAACACGCACGGCATTTTGAAGCAGGTTCTTTTAAAGGACTCTATAATTTCATTTTATATATGAATCAAATTATGCAAAGCGATGCAACAGTAGAAGAAGCCAAAGCGCAAAATGATTCCATGCCGGCGGTTAAAATCATGTCAATTCATGCCTCAAAAGGGCTTGAATTTAAGGTGTGCTTTTTATGCGCTTGTGAATACACCCCCAAAAGCGAGGAAAGCCGAGATGGCATCTTAATGGCAAAAGACTTCGGCTTAGGGCTTTACACGCCCGATTCTACCGGATTTGCAAAAATCAACGGAATTGTTCGCAAAACAGTCGGGCTTAAATTAGAGGCAAACCGCACCGAAGAAGAAATGCGAGTACTTTATGTTGCCTTAACCCGCGCGAAAGAACGTTTATTCATCACCGCTTCTCCGCAAAGTGTAAAAACGCTCTTTGAAAAATGTCAGCAAAATGCTTCGCTTTATTCTAAATTCACCCTCCTTTCTTGCCGTAATTTCATCTCTTTGATGCTAACCACGCTATTGCAAGAACCAAATGCTACCGATGATTGGACGCTGCAAATCATCAAGCAAGGTGATACGCTATCGTCTATTTCGACTGAAGAGAGCAGCGGCGAAAAAGAGGCACCGCCTCTGGCGCCGATGCCTGATTATGAAACATGCCTTCAAATACTCCAAGAAAAGTTTGACTACATGTATCCATATACGGCTCTTTCTCGCCTGCCCTCTAAGTTGTCTGTCTCCCATCTTTATCCTGGCATTTTGGATGAAGAAGAGGAGCCTGTCCCCGCTTATTTTATCAACGGACCGAAATTTTTAGAATCCACAACACTATATACACCGGCAGACCGTGGTACGGCCACCCATGTGTTTATGCAATTTTGTGATTTTGATGCGGTTCAACAAACAGGAATTGATGCCGAAATTGAACGATTGATCGCTCAAAAATTTATTACCACTCGCTATGGCGAATTAATCAATCGTGATCACCTGCATGCTTTTTTCCGCTCTTCTCTTTTTAACGAAATGCAAAGGGCAAAAAAGCTATATCGAGAAATACGATTTAATATCAACCTGCCCGCCGCGGCTTTTACCGAACAGCCAGAACAACAAGCGGCACTTGCAAAAGAACAAGTTCTCGTGCAAGGAGTGATCGACTGTTTTTTCATCACGCCAGAAGATACCATTAAGATCATAGACTATAAAACCGATTCTTTTACGCCCGCACAAAAGGCAGATCCAGAAAACTGCGTGACCATTCTTCGCCGGCGTCATCAAAACCAACTCTCTTATTACCGCACCGCTTGCGAAAAAATGACCGGCAAAAAGGTATCAGAAATCATCATTTATTCGTTCGATTTAGGACAAGCAATCAACTTATAAGTAAAAATAAAAGAAGGACTTCGATTAAAACGAAGTCCTTCTTTTTCATATTTAATCTCGTTTATTTACCAACGACTTGTTCACTTTGTAAACATAGGCATTGCCTTGTTTGCTTACAAAATCAAGAATACCGATATGACGCAGCATACGTACCGCAGTCGAAGCCAGTCTTGGCCGAATATGACAGCATCTTCCAAACTCAGAAACGGTAAATTCCGAATTATATAACTCCTCGGGAACAAAAAACAAATAATCCTCTGGTGCATGCAAAATAATTTCGCTGTCAAATGCAATCGGTATACGATCGTGACGGTGAGATCCCTTTTTTCGGTCCTTGCTCCAGCCGTCTAAATATCGATATTCCTCGAGATCCAACATAGCAATTTTAATATGCAAATGTTCATGAAGCACAAAATCTTTAATACGACAAAGCTCCATAAACAAGCCATATGGCGACCCTTCCTTAGGGCTTTTTCTCTTTTTGCTGACCTCACCAGTGACAGGATCTACCCATAGAATCCATTTAATATGAGCAATTGGATATACAATAGTCACCGGATAATTCGGCAAAAAAAACGAGAGTTTGCGCTTCAGCGGCGTAAAAGAGCCGGTTTGAATCTCCGTGATTTCATCATCTTTCATAATATCAGCTATATATCGACCTAATTTTACTTCATGATAATCGATAGCCGGCTCATAATAATATTTGAGCACACTGTGCAGCGTTTTTTCCTGATAGGTACCAATATTATAGCTTGAAAACCGACTGCATGCGGCCTTTTCTCTTGCAACTTCAAAACGCTGATTGTCTTTCATTTTTATATACAAATAGGGTGAAGTCAATCACCCTATTTTTAATCCTTATATTTAAAAATTGTTACATGACAAAAGGCATATTGCCTTTTTCATTATTGGCGGCTGCACCTGTCGAAACCATGTTTGTCTCAACACGGCAAATCTTATTTATTGATAATATTTTTTTACCGTTGCACACATATAGTCATAATTATGCATCATATCCTTGGCTAACTGAATCTGACAGCGCGCACGATCTAAATTATGAAACCTTCTGGTAATTTTAAAATAATTATCTCCATCAATATAATCGGCCAAAAAACGAGAGGCAAGCTCATATGTAATTGTCAATGCGCCAAGCGCTAACGAATCTACCTCATCTTCTGTTAAAAATTGTTTGGCTTCGCCCACAAAACCTTTGGTAAACGCCTCAAAATAGGTTTTATCTAAGCCGACTTTTGATAAATCAATTTCATCCTCTACTGATTTATTCGCCGCACAGCGAATCGCATCGCCAAAATCATGCGCGGCAAGTCCCGGCATTACTGTATCTAAATCAATCACACAAATTGGCTCTTTGGTCAGCGCGTTCACTAACATATTATTATATTTTGTATCGTTGTGCGTTACCCGCAGCGGCAAACGTCCCTGATTTTGTAAACGAACTAAGCGATCGGCTATTTCCTTATAGTCATAGAAAAATCGTATATCTTCTTCAACACCGGCGGCACGCCCAGCTGGATTTTCCTTTACCTTTTTGTCAAAGGCTTCAAAACGCTTGGCCGTGTTATGAAAATCTGGAATCGTATATTGCAGCTCATCCGCTTTGAGATCTGAAAGCATATTTTGAAAATGGCCGAACATATAGCCTGTATCATGTAATACCGAAGGATCGTCAATCTGATCATACGACACCCCCACGACAAATTCATTGACCCGCCAAAAGCTGCCGTCTTCTAAAATGGTATAATTTTTTCCTTCATCGTTCAGCAGATAAGACATAATTTCGGTTGTTTCCTTACTGCCTGCCCCGTACTTTTCCACTAAATGATTGGATATCTTAGAAATATTATACATAATCTTTAACGGTTCGGTAAACACAGCGGTATTGACTTTTTGGAACATAAACTCCCGCCTTGTTCCCTCCGGCGTAAAAACAACCACATAATGAGTATCATTAATATGACCGGTTTCATTTCGCTGGCAAAGAATAATCTCTCCCTCTATGCCGTAGCGCTTCATCAGCGCCTCAATGCTTCGGGTAACTGAGCGATTTTCTATCATAGCAACTCCATTCTGACCATTTGAAATCATTGACTGGTTCCAAACGGTGCCATAAAGAGCACACACTGTATTCATGGTTGTCAACCATGCAACGAAGAAAATGTGAAACGGTTTTCTGTGCTCTGTTTACACAGAAAACCTCTTCAACCTATACTCTTTATTTTATCAAAATATATTGTATATTGTAACATTACTTTCATTTTATGTCAACGCATGCTATCTTGTACCTTTAAAAGCACCATGGCAACCTCTGCTCTGGTTGCATAATCTTGCGGTACAAAACGATTTTGGCCCCGGCCTGTCATAAAGCCTGCCTGCTGCGCTTTATAAATAGACGCTATCGCCCAAGAACTCATATCCTCTTCATCTGCAAATTCAGTTTTTTCTTTTTCATGCGGCAGACTTTTGCCTGTTAATTCATAATAACGAACAACCACTGAGCAAAGCTGTTCTCTGGTCAACGGTTCATCAGGCTCAAACATATCGGACCCCACGCCGCTCATAAAGCCCTTTTTATCAGCCCATACCACGGCGCCTGCATAATACTGGCTCATATCAAGATCCAAAAAGCGGCTGCTTGTATTTTCCGAGATATCTGCATTTGCCATGCGACAAATCACCGCCGCAAGCATGCCCCTTGTCATCAAAGAATCAGGTTCAAATGTAGAATCCGACGTACCATAAAACAAATGATTTGCTAAAGCGCCTTTTACCGCATTCACATGCCAGTCTGATAACCTGACATCGGTATATGTTTTCCCATCATACGTTAAATAGGGGCTCTCCACAGTTACCTTGCATTTTGCCACATGACCGGAAGAAGATCTCGCGCCTACAAACGTTGTACCATATCCTTTAGCCCGAACGGTGCCATTCTTGTCAATGGAAGCGATCGTTTCATCCTCTGAAAAAAAAGTCACTTGTTTGTTGGATGCATTATCAGGCAAAACAGACGCTTTCAGCACAAACGATTCCCCTAACTGCAAGACCGCTGTGGTACGATCCAGTTTAACGCCCGTGTCCTGTATCCACTGTCCTGAGTAACCATAATAACTGCCTGAAAGATTTTTATACTGACTGCGAATCAGGCTGCCATATCGCTCGCTATGCGTTGCTAAACCCTTCAAAAATCGAAATTTAGGTATGTAATCGGGATTATTGATGAATTTATCAAACACCTTAATGCTTGTATCGCTGGATGAGGCACCAACCGGAAAAGCCTGCAAATGCAAATGCACGCCGGTGCTGTTGCCAGATGTACCCATTTTACCCAGCACCGTACCAGCCGATACCCGCTGTCCCTTTTTTACACTGACCGATTTTAAGTGCGCATAGATAATATATATGTTATTATAGCGAATCATGACATAATTGCCCCATGATCCATCATTAATGTTATAATCACCATAGGAAGTCACTATGCGTTCAACAATACCCGACGTACTCGAAACAATGTCAAGACGCTCGCTGCCATTAAAACCATTGTGGCCAATATCCACACATTGTCCTTCATTATGTGGTGATCCATCTTGATAATAGTCAAGTGAATTGATCACATAACTGCCTGGAACCGGCCACACCCACGCATCCTCTGCCTGCAATACCGGCATGCCAATTGTTTGCAGCGCAAACAACGTCGATAATATAATGCTCGTTAATTTTTTCACTGTCTGTCTTTTGCTTTTCATGATCCTATTTCTGCCTGTCCATTCTCATACCGAACGGATAAAAATTCCTGATTGATAAAATATATCGTGCAGCCGGCCTCTTGTGAAACTTTTTCTGCTTCTTTTTTCATTTGTACTGTCTGCTTTGAAATAAATGCCATACGGGGTTTGGTCATAGCAAGCAGATTTGCAAAAGCCTGCCAATCATGATAATTGGGCACATAAAGATAATCGCAGAACAAATCACAATGTCCATCTACAAGAATGGAAGAATCGTCCATAGACGGCCAGTATAAAAATTGCTGTCCTGAACAGTCCGCCTTTACGGCAAGCACTTGATTGGATGTTTCCTTTTCACTTTCCTGACCGGAAACGAACAAACAAAGACTTTCATGCCCTATCGAAATGGTGAGATCTTCTCTGACTACAATTGGCATAATATCCTTGGCGCTTAACGCAAAATAATACTCTTTGACATATTCGTTGCCCATGCTATAGACCGGTTCATACACCCTGCCAATGTCAATGTTTTTAATGATTTTCTCAGCGCCGCCCATACAATCGCTGGTAAAAGAAGAGAGAATCAATAGATCAATTCGATTAATCTCTTGCTCATGCAAATATTGCAATATCTTTTTGGCCTCTTCAGGTCCGCCGGTATTAATCAAAATAATTTGATCTTCTATATTTAACAACAAAGCCGACGATTTGTCAAATGAAAAGATTGACGCTTCTACAACATTATCATCTTGACTGCAAGCACAAAACGACAAAGAAACAAGCAACCCCATAAAAAGACACAAATATTTATTCATCATATATACCTCGATATTCGTCTTACTCTATTTCTATTGTAAGACCAAAATCGATAAAATAAACCGCTACCAGCGGTTTATTTTGCTTTGGCATATATTTTTTTGAATTTACTATTTCCACTACTAAAATAGTAACTGCCCGCTTCTTCATAATAAGCCGAGCCTGCAGCAGCCGAAAAACTGCTCACATTTTCACACAAGAGCTTGGGTTTTGAGACACCGCGAATGACATATAAGTCATTTACACCATCCCGTTGTATCGTGTAAAACAAATAATCACGGCCACTTTGGCGAACGATATTGATTGCTTCGGCTATCTTCTTAGCTTTCAGATTGCCTCGTTTTCCCCATAAAACACTGTTTTGATCCATATAATATAGATAGCGGCCATCTCCTGTCATATGATAACTGGCAATGCCTTTAGCTAATACGCTGGTCTTTCCTTTTGATGTGGAAGAAACTAAATTAAAGTCTTTCACGTAATAAACACGACTGCCTTTATCATTGACCATTGGCATTGAAACCAAGGTATCGATTAAAGATGATTGATATTTTCTTCCTACATAATGCAAATTCTGATTAATGTCTGCATAAAACTTATTAGCAAAGGTACGAATGCCATAAGACACGATAATAGTATCCATCGAAAATGAAGGATTACTTCTATAACTGGCCAATTCTACGCTACAAACTAAATCAACCATTGCATCTGATACCAGTGTAGCTTCACTTCCTGGCTTAAACAAATAACTGCCTGAATCAGCATAAAACAAAATATCTGAAAAATCGTTATCAAATGCAAAAGTATTAGCTACGTTACGAAAAACCGCTGTCTCTTTTCCGCCGGATGTATAATATAAATTCATAGATCCATCAACTGTATAAAGATGCTTTAATCCATCCGACACAGCCACCGGCGTTCGATCCTCAGCATACCGCTCAGTCTTTTTACCAGAAAAGCAATACATAACTTCGCTATCAGCCTCTTTTTTTAGATAAGCAATTGCATCGCCGCCCGAAGAAACGCTGATATGACTATCGAGCACATCTGTATCAATTTGTTTTGTTTTTTTGTTTTTGCAAGTAAAACGGAAAAGCTCTCCCTCTGAATTGACATAAGCAAGACCGCCGCCATAAGAAGCCATTCGATAGGCGGCTACATTATTGGATATGAGGTACAATCCTTTTTTATTGACCATATATAACTCGTCCTGTTCGGTCATAAACACCAGCAAATCACCATACATAGAAGTAGATGAATTTACCATGACGCCCGAAAAAGTTCCCTCTAACAGCTTATCATTATAAAAAAACACTGTATCTTTTCCATCTTCAACACAAGTAATTGTGACTGTTTTGGATGAAAAAGGTCCTGGCCGAAAACTATAAGCTAAAACCCACACGGCAATTACAAGCGCCAGTACTAAAATGATAACACACAGCCAATTGCGAAGCGGCATTTGTTTAAGTGTATCCAACGCCCGACTCATCATATTCTTTTTTAAAGGCTCTTTACAGTGAGCACAAAAAGCATCGTTGCTATTCGTTTCTTGTCCGCATTTTTTACAAATCATTTTTTCTCCGCCAAATTCAATTTTAAAGCTTAGTAGCAAATTAAGATTTGACCACAAGTGATTCGATCAAATTGAATATAATAGTATTTCCCTAAATGCTATCATTTTATAGCGTTTCGTCCAACCAGCTATGCTGGAATTTTGCTTATATAAGCGAAAAAACAAATTTTCTAAGATGAAACTTTTAGATTTATTCTTATGTTAACATAATCACTGACATTTCGCAAGAAACGCCGACCATATTTGACAAATTCTTCATGAATCACTTATATTTAATCAATTTCTCGTTTAAGTATACCACAAGACCGCATATTTTACAATATCTGGCCTAATCGGACTGCCTTATTCGTGTTATAATTTCATTTTTACAAATCAAAAATTACTTGCACTTTTGTGTATTGACATTTTTTATGTAATCTGATATACTAAATAGTAGCATATAAATAGATCGGGGTGTAGCGCAGTTGGTAGCGCGCGACATTTGGGATGTTGAGGCCGCAGGTTCGAATCCTGTCACTCCGACCATGCCGAGTGCTCTTATAGGATTTGGGATTCTATTAAGAACACTCGGTTTTTCTATTTTTATCCAGTTTTTTGAATCAACTGAATGCCTTACTTAGCGCTCTTATTATAAAATTTTTTTGATATGGTATTTTTACAAAAGATTTTGAAAAACCATGATGCAAATTTTCATACCAAGTTCTTTTTCATACGATCAATTACTTGGTGACTGCCAAAACAAATCGAACATTATTGCAGCAAGAGCAAAGCATGCAAACATAAACTCGAAATTTATTGCAACATATGCTATAATAAGAATAACCCTATCTGGTTATTCTTAGAAAGTTTACCTTGCAGCCAATAGGGCTGCCTGCTGACATAGCTAAAAACGTCCGAATGTTATCCCCGCCGAAACGCCATACTTTTAATAATGTGCTATCACAAAAGACACACCATCTATGAATGAAAGGAACATGCTATGAGCCAGAACATTCTTGTTGTAGATGACGAAAAAGAAATCGCTGATTTAATAGAAGTCTATCTTAAAAATGAAAATTTTAACGTATATAAGTTTTATAACGCGCAAAGCGCTCTTGCCTGTCTTGCGCAAGAAACAATTGATTTAGCGCTGTTAGATATCATGCTGCCAGATTTGGACGGGTTCACACTCTGTCAGCAAATTAGAGAGAAATATCTTTTCCCTATTATTATGCTGACAGCGAAAATTGAGGACATTGATAAAATCACCGGACTCACACTGGGCGCCGATGATTATATGACCAAACCCTTTAATCCGCTTGAATTAGTGGCCAGAGTTAAAACTCAGCTTCGCCGTTATACCCGTTATAACAAAACCGAATCTCAACCAACTGAATATGACCATAAAGGACTCTATATCTGTCAAGATAACCACAAATGCCTGTTAAACGGCGAAGAGTTGTCACTAACGCCGATTGAATTCAATATTCTTTGGTATCTTTGCGAACGCAAAGGACATGTTGTCTCCTCAGAAGAACTCTTTGAAGCCGTATGGGGCGATAAATACCTAGACAGCAATAACACCGTGATGGCTCATATCGCCAGACTGCGTGAAAAAATGAAAGAACCGGCGCGCAAACCAAAATACATCAAAACCGTATGGGGTGTGGGGTATACGATTGAACAATAAAATAAAGACAAATAATGTGCGTAAGCTGCAAAGCAAAATGGCACGCAAACTTTTGTTTCGCTTTCTCTTATCCCTTTTTTTGCTGGTTGTGGGGTTTATTGTATGCTATTGGTTAGCTAACGTATTTTTCAGGATGTTTATCTGGCATGACAGAAATCCCCTTTATCACTTGCTAAAATGGTTTGAAGAAAACATTCTTTTATGGGGCAGTTTCTTTTTGCTGATCGGCGGCGCCGTCATCTCTTACATCTTCATTGCAAAGCCTCTTCGCTATTTAGACGAAATTATTGACGCCTCTGATCAGTTAGCAGAGCCATCGCAAAGGCCCATTATTTTATCTGAAGAATTAAAAGAGGTGCAGGATGAGCTTAATTTAGTCAGAGAACAAGCGATCAAACAAGCCGCCAGCACCAAAGAGGCCGAACAGCGTAAAAACGATCTAATTGTCTACTTAGCACATGATTTAAAAACACCGCTCACCAGCGTTATTGGTTACCTTTCCCTTCTACGGGACGAAAAACAAATATCCGACGAACTGCGGGAACGCTATATCGGCATTGCACTCACCAAAGCCGAACGATTAGAAGATTTAGTAAATGAATTTTTTGACATTACCCGCTTTAGCCTAACGCATCTCACGATAGAGCGCAGCCGCATTAACCTCAGCTTTATGCTAAAACAGATAGCCAGCGAATTTGAACCTATTTTAGCCGAAAAGGGTCTGCAATGGCAGCTCGACATTGAGGAGTCGTTATACATTCTCGGTGACCCAGATAAAATAGGCCGGGTTTTCGATAATTTAGTACGCAATGCGGTTGCCTATAGTTATGCCAATCACATGGTTACGCTTTCAGCCACAACTGAACAAGAACAAGCAGTAATTACTCTGCAGAACACAGGCAAAACAATTCCGTCTGAAAAATTAGGCCGATTATTTGATCAGTTTTTCAGATTAGACGCCGCGCGCGCCACCTCAACCGGGGGCGCCGGTCTTGGCCTTGCGATTGCCAAAGAAATTGTAGAACTGCACCACGGCCAAATCACGGCGGCAAGCGAAAACGAAAGCATCACTTTCACCGTTCGGCTGCCCCTTTGAAAGGGTTCTTTGTCTAAAAAACGATATTTGTTAGAAAATTGTAAGAATTTCAGAATAAAAAAAATAGAAAACCTTGAAAAAATCAAAAAGCGTTCTCTTTTAACCTCTGGTATGATTGTACCAGAGGTTTTTCTTATACTCAAAATAAGCTAAATAGCGAAACAGATATTTAGAATATGAATCTGCTTCATAAAAACAGATAGAAAGTATGGTGAATAAAAATGAAAAAAAGAAATATTGCGATTTTGTTCGGCGGTGCTTCGCCTGAATACAAAGTCTCTCTTAGCTCGGCTGCTTCAGTCATCTCTCATATTGATCAAACATTGTACCATCCCATATGCATCGGAATAACCCAACAAGGCGAATGGTTTTTATACACAGGACCAATCGATCTAATCAGCCAAGATCAATGGCAGCAGTCAGCTTTCTGTAAACCTGTGAGCATTATGCCTGGCATAAAGCAAAATAAGATTATGGTTCAAGAAGCCAAACAAACACAATTGATTGAAATTGACGCAGCCTTACCGCTGCTGCACGGCCAAAATGGTGAGGACGGCACTGTGCAAGGGCTTTTAGCATTAACAGGCATTTCGTTAATTGGCTGCGGCACTCTTTGTTCAGCCCTATGTATGGACAAGTATCGTGCCCATCAATTCGCTTTATCACATGGCATTAAAGTGCCAAGGACCCATTTAATTCATCAAAGCACCAACGAAACATCTCTTTTTAAAATCGGAGAAGAAATTGGCTACCCCCTTATGGTTAAACCCCTTCGTGCTGGTTCTTCATTCGGCATCACAAAAGTGGAATATCGACGTGATTTGCCAAGTGCAGCTAAACTTGCTTTTTCGTATGATTGTGAAGCGGTGTTTGAATCTTATATAGAAGGAGTTGAATTAGGCTGTGCGATCATGGGGAATCCAGAATGTTCTCTTACGATTGGCGAAATCGATGAAATTGAGATACAAAAATCATTTTTTGATTACGAGACCAAATATTCACTTAAAAATGCCCAAATTCATGTGCCTGCCCGCCTCACTAAATCGCAAGCCGCACAAATAAGGCAAACAGCCATCGCCCTATATCAATTATTTGACTGCCGCGGATTTGCCAGAATTGATCTTTTTCTCACGCCTGACGGTGACATTTTGTTCAATGAAATCAATACGATTCCTGGTTTTACCGACAAAAGCCGTTTTCCAAAAATGATGATAGCCGCGGGATACTCCTACACAGAAATCATCACAAAAGTAATTGAAACCGCGCTTGGGGCACAGTCATGAAAGAAAGCAAAAAGATCATTGAACTTACACCCCAGCAAGTACACACCGGATTTTTGATTGTCGTTGGTCAAGGTACTCCCTTTACCTCAAATCCGTCCGCCTTAGTTCCTGTAACAGCAGACGCTTCCTCCATCCTTTTAGAAAAGAGAGCGGCTGCTCTGCTGAACAGCCTTATGCAGCAAATCAACGGCTGGCAAGAAATTGTGCCTGTCAGCGCTTGGCGCTCGATCCAAGAACAAACGATTCTCTATAAACAATCAGTTGCCGAACATGGTGAAGCATTTACCAAACGCTATGTAGCGGCCCCCGGTGAAAGCGAACATCACACAGGTCTTGCCATTGACCTTGGAACACCCATAGACGGCGCTATTGACTTCATTCGTCCCGCCTTTCCTGATACTGGTCTTTGTCAAGTGTTTCGTAAATTAGCGCCCTGGTTCGGATTTATTGAACGCTATCCAAAAGAAAAGCAATTCATTACACACATTGATTATGAACCTTGGCATTTTCGCTATGTTGGCATTCCGCATGCGGCCATTATAACGCAAAACCGATTCACACTTGAAGAATATATGGAATTTTTAAAAAACGATGCAAGAAACAAACCCTTTATCTACAATACGCATTTGCATGAAACAATTCTCATTTCCTATATACCGGCATCAAAAAACCAAAACACAAAAATCGTTGTTCGCACTGACAAGCCATATATTATCTCTGGCAATAACATCGACGGTTTTGTGTTAACAGAATGGAGGAATACCCATGACGCACTGCACCGTTAATCCATCAAAAAACTACGGCGCTTTAGACCTTGCCAGACTCGTTGCCGCGTTTTTAGTAGTCGCTATTCACACTGGCCCGCTTCTCTGTTTTGGCGAAACTGTCGATCTAATTCTGACACGTATCATAGCAAGAATCGCGGTGCCCCTCTTTTTTATGATCAGCGGTTTCTTTGTCCTGTGCGCCCCTTCTCCTTGGCATTTTATCCGCAAAAATCTACTGCTCTATATCGCGGCTATCCTTCTCTATCTGCCGATTGGTATTTACGCCGGTCATTTCGATCCCATGACAATCGCCCAAGCCATTCAAATGCTTTTGTGGGACGGTACATTTTATCATTTATGGTATCTGCCTGCTTGCATAACCGGTATATTGTTCGTTTATTATTTATGCAAACACCTCCCGTTAAAACCAGTCATTCTCATTACCTTTGGCCTTTATCTGATCGGACTATTGGGCGATAGCTATTTTGGCTTTGTAAGGGGTACGCCCATTGATCATTATTTCTATCAACCACTCTTTCGTATCTTTTCATACACCCGAAACGGATTGTTTTTCGCCCCATTTTTTATAACCCTCGGCGCGGCGATTCGTAATCGGCAGACGCTTACCATCCGGCAATGCGCCGCTTTCCTCCCTCTTTCCGTTTTATTTTTAATAAGCGAGGGACTTCTTCTGCATCAATTTCACCAGACAAGGCATGACAGTATGTATCTTTTTTTGATTCCTGTCTTGTTTCTTCTCTTTTCATTTTTATGCGCTCTTCCTGTGAGACCATTGCCGTATTGCCGTCTGCTGTCCATGTGGATTTATATTTTGCACCCACTTGCCATTCTCTTTGTCAGAGCCCTTGCGAAACGATCCGCGCTTCAAAACCTATTGATTCAAAATAGTTTGATTCATTTTATAGCGGTTTGTGTTGTCTCTTTCGGGTTCTCTGTGGCTATAAGCTACCTTTGTATAAGGCTGGCAAAACCTGTCCTGACAAAAGGCAGGGCATGGATTGAGCTCGACCGCACCGCCCTGCTTCATAACATAGCAGCGCTTCGCGCACAACTGCCTGACAATTGTGCCCTTATGCCCGTATTAAAAGCGAATGCGTATGGTCATGGTGCAGCACTGATTGCCAAAGAACTGCAAAAGCAGGAAATCGCTATTGTCTGCGTCGCCACCGCGTCCGAAGGCGCAGAACTGCGTAAACAAGGCTTTCGAAGGAAAATCTTAGTACTTGGCTATACCCATCCGAAAGATTTTATACTTTTACGGCGCTATCGGCTCATACAGACAATCGTTGACGTCTCATATGCTCATATCCTAAACCAAGATGGCCGACGTTATCATGTACACATAGGCATTGATACAGGCATGCATCGCTTCGGTGAACCAGCTGAAAACCGATCGGAAATCCGCCAAATTTTTAATATGAAGCACCTGTTAATTGAAGGAATATGCACTCATTTCAGCATGGCAGAAAACACGCAAGAGGGCCGTACACGAACGTTGGCACAAAACGAGCACTTCCAGCATTTGTTACAACACCTTCGAGAAGAAAGATATAAAATTCCTAAAACACATTTGCAGGCAAGCTATGGCTTGCTCTATTTCCCAGACTGCACCGGAGACTATGCGCGCATTGGCATTGCGCTATACGGCCTCCTTAGCAGCCGACAAGACAGCGAAACTTGTCCGATACCATTACAGGCTGTGTTATCTTTAAAGGCACGTGTGGCGTCGACTAAAACACTGCAAAACGGCGAAACAGCCGGGTACGGCAATCAAATTTCAGCAAACGGTGAAAAAAGAATAGCCATTCTCTCAATTGGCTATGCCGACGGTCTGCCGCGTATGCTTGGTGAGTCGCACGGGCGCGTGCTGCTGCATGGTTATGAAGCGCCCATTTTGCAAATCTGCATGGATTTAACCATAGTTGACATTAGCAAGATTCCCGAACAAGTAATTGCTGGCGATACAGCTGTTTTGATTGGTCATTCCGAAAATCAAGAAATTTCTGCCTATGAACTAGCCGAAAAAACACATACCATCACAAATGAAATTCTTAGTCGTCTCGGTAGTCGATTAGAGCGATTTATTCAATAAAATAAGAGCAAGCAAAAGCTTGCTCTTATTTTATTTTGAAAGTCCAACGTAAAACGTTGCCATAGTTCCTACCGCGTGCAACAAACGCCAGACATCCTATATTTTAAACCTCATACGCTGACAAAAAGAAAAAAGCCGCTCTACGCTTAAGCATCTTGCTCAGACTTTCCCTTTTGTTTACAATGATATTTCGTTTTTCTTTTCCACTTGCGGAATCGCTCATCTGCTTTTAAACCGGGACAAAGCTCCTCAGAAATCTGCCACGATTCGCTTAATGTTTCGGTGCGTTTTGTTTTCCGATCAACAGGCCATGCATACGTATTATCATGAATCTCGTTTAGCAGCGATGCCGTATACTGATATTCACCAACATCTTTCATAGCATCAAACTTACGCGCTTGTATCAATGCCAAATCAAGACTTTCAAAGGCTTCTTGTTTAAAACCACCCGCCCACTGCGCTCTGGCTAAGGTCAGATATAATTCACACAACTCATAATGCGCATAACCGAATACACCATCTTCATAAATGAGCAAATACAGCTCAATAATTCCCTGTATTTTTTGAATATAAATGGGCGTTCCATGTAAATCCACCCGACCGCTAAGCGTCATAGACAACACATCTGAAAAAATGCGCGTCAGTGAAATCAGTGCTTCACCTGCAAAACGAGCACGTTCTTCTCCATCTGTACCTTGTAAAAGCAGCAATTCTCTGCTGCTAGCGAGTGTTGGCTGCTGGCAAGCCAGCATGGTTGCTTCTTCATATTGTCCCGTATTCCGATAAAGATAAACCAGTAAGCAAACCGCTTGCTCACGAATCGCTGTATCGCCTGTTTGCATCAGCAAATTGTTTAAAACCGATATAGCATCCTGCCAAATTTCGTTTTGTTTGCCATATTCGCTGTCATTAAACGCATATACGCTATCTTCGACATTATAAGCACGCACGCCGCGTTCCTGCCAGCCCGCTTCATAAAGCGCGTTAGCATATCGAATCATAATCTCATCAGACGCGGGAAACTCCTCCGCGGCCAAACGAATAAATTCCAACATGGTCTCAAGCGATGTTCTGTTTCGCTCCATATCGTCATACTGATTGCAGATTTCTGCAATGCGAAGACTTTGATCACTATTATAGCCAAAAAGTTCATCAATGGTAATTCCAAAATAATTTGCAATCGCCGGAATCAGCTGCATATCAGGATAACCACCGCCCGATTCCCAGCGAGAAATCGCTTGTGCACTAAGGCCAAGTGCATTACCCAGGGTTCCTTGCGTTACACCCGCTCGTCTGCGAAACTTACGAATATTCTTACCAAATTGAAAATCCATGATAGACCTCTAAGTAAACATCATTCACCGGTGTAATGTCATTATATCAGTTCCATTTCACAAAAACTATTGCAAATCTGTTGAAAATAATACAAGTATTACTTGAATTACCTATTATATCAAGACTTTTCAGTCATTAATGTGTCGTAAAATAAACACAAACGCCCGTTTTTTACAAGCATAGCTGTATCGATATAAACCTATGCATGAACAAAACATGCAGTCTATCTTCCGACAGACTGCATGTTTAGTAAGCCTAAATTACATAACGCAAACGTTCACTGCTCTTAGCTTGCTGCTGTTTTTGGGATCCGGCTCTACATCAAATGTAACGGTCTGTCCCTCTTTCAGCGTTTTAAAGCCCTCTGCTACAATTGCAGAAAAATGAACAAAAACATCGTCTCCGCCATTTTCATTGGTAATGAAACCAAATCCTTTTTCTTCGTTAAACCACTTAACAGTACCTTTATTCATTCAGGGTACCTCCACCTAAAATATTTTGTACCCATATAAAACCAGAACATCACACATCAACAAAACAAAATAGTCGTTTTATTCTTCATGTGAAATTTAGAGCAATTATGCTGAATACAATTGTTAGTATACACGTTTGCACATTATTTGTCAATAGCTTCCAAAAAATAAAAAACTGTCGCCAATCACAAATGCAGCTTTTTCGTCACCTCGCCATGAACGGCCTTCCAATGGAATAAAAGAAGCATACAAATGACAAGCAAGCTAACCGAAACACATATAACCGATGGAATCAGTACATGCGCCAACCCCACTGCCATAAAGACAACCGGTATAATGCCTAATATAGCGCCAAGGCCAGCATAGATAATATAATCTCGAATTGGTACATGCAAAAAATGGGCAAGAAATAAAAGTACTAATAACGCACATGTATACATACAAGGAAACACAAAATCAACAGACCAGCCACGCCAACCAGTGCCAACATCCCATAAAAGCGAAAAAACAGAAACAACCACTAACTGCCATGCGATACTTTTTTTCATATTCGCTTTTTTAGATAGGCCAATTGCAAACCACACCCAACCGCATAGCAAACCAAACAAGGTGTAAAGACACCACCAAATCTCCGGCGTCACTAATACATTGACTGCCGTGCATATAATTTGCGCGGCCAGCGCCGTGATTGCGCTAATCTGCATCAATTTTTTCGTAAAATTTGGTTTGCACGGCGCAAGCACTGGATAGCACGCTTTTTCCTGTGGTTCGCCAGTTATATTTCCTCCACAGAGCGGACAATGTGCATGAATACCCGCAATTTTCACTTTACAAGCCTCGCAATATAACATATCTCCTCCACATTAATCCGGCAAATTACTGCTGATTTCCACATCAACGCCTAATTCAGCCAACCTCCGAAACAATCGACACTGAATTTCTTGATTGACAAATTTAGAACTAAATGCAACCGATAATACATCACCGCAGGTACAAATACAAATTTGCTGGCGGCTCGTCCCAGTAAAAATAGACATATGCTTGACATGATGAAGAACGACCTCTGGCAGTTTAATGATACCGACATTTGAAATTACCATCGTTTCACCGGCATCTGAAAACCGTCTTGCTATACGCAACACAAAGTTTTTTAACAATAACGGTGCAACTTTTGCGACCGGATTTCTTTCTAAAGCTGTAAAACGGCTAATGCGTTCATTAAGCCTTTCTTCTGTCAATTCTTTTTTAAAAGCTGCATCCAAAGCTTTGACTACCTCTTCAAAAGCAGGCTTTTTATCGCCGAAACGGTAGGCAACCCGTATATTGCCAAAAAAATTGCGCGCTGTATCCGAAGGAAAATAACTGCGCAAATTGACTGGCACGGTCAATACAACCGGACGTTTTTGATGAAAGCGCTGCATATCTTCATATACGGCAAACAACACTAATGCACACAAAAAAACTGTCAGTGTCGTTCCATTTGCTTTCGCCAAGGCTAAAACCTCATGACAAGGCATACGCCCCTCGGTAATGATTAAATCATCACTTTTAATGCCCGAAAAATGATAGGCCCGCACATTCGGTTCCATAAGAGATGTCCTGATATGCCGATAATACTTGCGGAAGCTATCCTCCGCCCGTGCCGTAATCGGCGACGGCACTATCTGGTCAGCTAAGGTACTGTCAATGTTGTCATCAATGGCCGCCATATAGCGGCATAGCAAACAAGAAAAAAACTGCATAGCGCCTGTACCATCAGCTAAAGCATGATATACCTCTAAATGAATTCGATTTTCATAATAACTCACGTCAAACAGCAATGTATGTTTATTGCGATGAAAAAGCGGCGCACATACCCCTTTATTTTCAATGTGTACAATGGGTTTTAATTCACTTGCCTCTAAATAATACCAGAAAAAACCGCTGCGCATTATATACAAAAAATGCGGAAACTGCTCTAAGGTTTTGTCTAACGCTTCTTGCAGCAATGCAGGCTGCACTAACTTGTCAATTTCGCAAGAAAGGCGAAAAACACCTGTATCTTGTTTAGAACTGGTTGATGGGAAAATTTTCCCCACATTGTCTAACCGCAACCAATTTAGAATCTGCGCCATTGCAAAGCCACCTTTCGTTTATCTTATTTCATCTTCCTGTTGATGAATAAACTCATTAATCAGTCGATGTGTGCGCCGCACATGCACATAGCGCGGCCCTAATCCCATAAAACCATGCAGCGCATCCTTCATGCGATATAACGTTACCTGATTGCCGGCTTCTCGCAAACGCTTGGCATATTCTTCACCTTCATCTCGCAGCGGATCATATTGCGCGGTAATTAGCAGCGTGCGCGGCTGCCGGCTGTAGTCGGCCGCCATAAGCGGCGCAAAATATGGATTATACAGATCTTTCTCGTTTCTCTTATATAGATCAATATACGCCTGTACATGGCTGGAAGTCAGTAAATAATCTCGCCCGTTTTCAATAACAGAGCGAAACGGCGAATGTTCGCTATGGTCATTACCGGTAGCCGGATAAATTAAAATTTGCCGCTGCACCTGAAAGAGTCCCTCATCTCGTGCACGCAGCGATACTGCCGCCGCTAGGTTGCCGCCCGCGCTGTCGCCAATGAGGGTTACAAGACCTGGATCAAAATCAAAATGCTCGGGATGTAAAATGATTTCACGAGCGGCATCATAACAATCATCCAATCCCTGCGGAAAGGGATGTTCAGGAGCTAATCGATATTCCACCGATACAACCCGGCTCTTCGTTGCCCGTGCCAAAGCACGACATACTCGATGATAGGTATCAATATTCTCGGTAACCCAGCCGCCGCCATGAAAAAAGAGCAGCGTATGCCGGTCGATACACTCTTTGGGTGTATAAACGCGGGTAAGTACCTCTCGCCCTTCTTCGGTCGTGATTACATGGTCATATCGTTTATATAGCGCATGTAAAATAGGAGGCGATTTTATATACCGCACCGATCGATCAAGCGCATAAAATTTTCGTATATCAAGATCAGGGAAAGAAAGCGCTTTTAAGGCTTTTTTCATCCATCGATTTAACGCCACCGTGCACACCCCCTTCACATTACGCTAACAAAAATACCCGCCGTCGAAGAATTGAACTACATCAGCGAATCGGTCAGGCAAACTACATGATATAAAATTTATTTTATTATAAAGTTTCTGCTACCATAAAGATTGGCGTTTCCGGCTCTGCCGGAATGTCACCACCTAATGGGTGGCAAGTCAATCTTTTTAAGAACAAGCCATACGGCTTGTTCTTATTTTATCATAGTATACCACCGATTTATTAATAAAATTAGCAAATCATATCGTTTCTTTCAATTCTACACATCGATCTTTAAAAATCTGGCTTTTGCATATTGATAAGATGAAAGCGGACGATCGTCCGCATCATACGAATGGGTAGCTAACAACAAATGATCTGAATTTTTTTTAATGCCTGTATCAACCACCAAGAGCGAATGATGAAAAACAACACCGTCAAACGAAAGCTGCACAACATCTCCTTTTTCTATCTCGTGAATGCTTGTCTCTTCACCTCTTGGGCCAATGGAGGCTCTTTTCATTAAAAAATTATATAAATATTGAACCGAAGTCCATGCTGGTGCCCGGTTCGATGCATTGGCATAATACCATCCAAATGTTTTTTCATAATTCATGGGTGCCCCGCCTGCTAATAGACACTGTGATACAAAATTCGTGCAGTCACCGCCTATGCCCGTAAAATTCAAATAACGGGGATTGCGCTTATATGCCCATTCATGTGCATAGGCAACCGCTGCTTCTCGATTATACATCGATTGATTAACTCCTCTGCCATTCTTTATAAAATAATAAAGGCTTTCCTTGTTTTTGACTGATATCGCTTACAATATACAAACCCAAACACAATGCCCTTATTGCATTATAATCATAAAACATTTTCTTGCCAGTGCCACCAAGACCTTAAATTCCCCAATTGAACCGCCTTTATCAATACAGTTAACTGTAATTTTTTCGCTTACTCAGTTATTGATTCGACTATTTATATTACGATTTTTCATAAAAAAGAAAAAAGTCAGCCGCATATGACTGACCTAAACCACTTATTTAACAAAAGATAAGGAGTTACTTTGTTTACTGTAAATGTTTGCTTCTTTCTATGAGTTCTTGAGACATGCCTTTGCAAAGCGCTGTTATGCGAAGCAAATCGTGAATCGCTTCATCATCCATACCGCTATTTAGCCATTCAATAATTAGACCAAAGCAAGCACATTTAATAAAACGCTGTAAAATAAGCCGATCCGCTTCATTGATTGGCTCTGTAAACGCGGTTTTTAAATACGTGCACACCGTATAATCGCAAAGTTTCATCAGTTCTTTTTCAAATACATCCCGATTGATCGAATGATAAATATGAAACGCCGCTTTTTTATTTTGCAAAGCAAAAGAAAATGCCGCATGAAAACATTCATCTAATGAATTAACCGCCGGGTATTGCTCAATAATAGCAGCCGTATGCTCTACAATAATTTCTTCTAACAAAGCGGGAATATCTTGAAAATGATAATAAAATGAATTGCGATTAATACCGCAATCCTCTACAATATCTTTTACACTAATTTTATTTAACGGTTTTTCATTTAACAACTTTATGAAAGATTCTTTTATGGCTTTGGCTGTAAAATTCGCCACTACTCTCTCCCCTTACACGCAAAATTATTTTTACAAAGCATACCACAAAACACGGCAAAACGCAAGCATATCGTATTGCTATCTCAAGAAACAGGCTCTAAACCATACTGTGTTTTAGATGTTACTGCATCATGCATAAACGAAATCTGCACAACAGCTCCGCTTCCATTTTTCCAAATATACAACGAACAAGCAGCGTCGTTTTCCTCACTGCCTTCGGCTAGTTCGCCGGCGAATCCGAATAAAGATGCAACTTCTGCATAACTCATCCCAATGGATACACGTTCATATTGTGAAAAAGATAAAGACGGTTCTTTGGCTTTCGTCTGTACATCAATTTCGGCCATATGTTCCTCACTGCTTCTAAGCCAATAAAATGAAAACACAACAACAAACAAGATAAGAATTATGCCCGCCGCCATACGAAACAATGCTAAATTCCAAGTTTTTTTTGCCATGTTAAAAGCACCCGCTCTGTATTTTTTCATCGATTAAGAAAAACCGTCCTTTTCTTTCATCTTTCGATATTGGCAGTCTAAACAACAGCGCTCTTTCATGCTTTCTTGCGCAGAACCAGAATAAATATGCACAGCATGTAAAATGTGCGTACAATCTTTATATAAATGATAAACCTCTCCGCCATCTGTCCAATAACAAGCGGCCGCTCCTTGCTCTATACTGGTAGACGCCGGCAAAAAATGATTCTCATTTTTCTGTACTACGAAAAAGCATAACACGGCAAGTAATAGCACAGGCAATGCATATTGGCCTATGCGAACACCGATTCTGCGCATTTTGGACTGACGCAAGTATTGCTTTACTTGCATGACAAAACAATTCGCTTCTGTTTCACTAACAGCATCAACATCTTTATCCGAATCAATAAAAGAACCGCGAATCAGGTATTCGTCTGTATCTTCTTGTAGATGCTTTAAGAAAATATGCGCTTCTTCATGCAGCAAAAAGGTAATTGCTGTTTCATCGCCTAATCCTTCAAGCAAAAATACGATTTTATGTTCTTGGTCAACATAAGCAAAAGCATCCCGACAAGCTGCCATTTCACGCAACCGCAGCACACCTACCAATTGTTGACCAAGACTTTGCACATCCCTTCGATTAAACAGTATCACTTTAAACCCTTGTGATTCAATAATGCGCATTATTTTATCTCGGGTAAGAGACTCTTTATGTAAATTATATTTTTTAATAAAGTCTTTAACCTTTTTGTCTATCTTAGACATGCCTACTCCTGCACACAGTCGTGTTTTTCTATTTGATATGATAAGGGCAAGCCACTTGGCTTGGCCATTTGACCCATGGTTGCTAAAGATCTTCGATACCATCTGCATCAACCTGATAATTTTAAAACTTTCAATCTTTAAAATTGTTTTTGATACATATATCGACAAAAAGAATTAAATTTCATCAAGTTCAATTTTTTTTATTAAAAGCGACGCTTCAATTGACTGCTCTTCACTAATTGTCGATCTCTTATAAGTACCTCCATATGCAATCGCCCTGCACTCCATCGAGCGTCCCTCAGGCTCTTTGATATATTGCTTGATATAAGTTAAATCATTTGCGTTCTCTAAAAGTTTTCCTTTTCCCTTATCATTCAGTTTTGCATATTTGCCTAACAGCAAAACCGCCTGTTCACCATACTTCATTCGAATCAACTCATCAATTCTTTTCTCGCCTTTCAAAATAGGCGACTTGCTGTTCGCCATAAGTGATGTGCCATTTGTTAAAAAGTCAACTGAGACATGCAGTTTTTCGGCAAATTCTGACACAACACTAATCTTAGGAATTGACTGACCGTTTTCGTACCGGCTAATCAATTGCTTAGACGTGCCCAGCATTTGTGCCAAATCACCTTGCGTAAGTCCTTTATGTAAGCGAATCCATCTAAGCTGTTCGCCAAAACTGTGCATAGCCGTGACATCCTCTTGCTTTTCCGGCTTCTGATCCTTGATTTCTCCATCGATAAACGTAACAGGATTTAATCGTAATATCTGAGCCAATAAAGCAATTTTATCCCTTTTCATATTGAGAATATGGCCATCCTCCCACTTTTTGACGGTACTGCGACCCACGCCCACATAGGTACCCACATCTTCAAGGGTTAAGCCTAATTCTTTACGTCTTTGATGAATAATTTCTCCTATTAACATAATCGCTTCCTCCTGCACAGGTTAATTTTAACACATCCGTTTCTAAAAAGCAACATTTTTAGCCAAAGATTAGAAGCATGTTACATTATTGACATTTTTTGCAATAATTTAGTAAATTTAGCCAATTTTCTTGCTATTTTGTCAAAGAATGGTTGACAAATCCATTGTTTCATGATATCATTTTTGTATCTTAAACGAAACATTTAATAAAATAAAGCATGAATTGTATTCAAACTGCTTTTCACGCCTCACTTTATTATTTTCAACCAGAAAGGTACACATGAAAATGAACACAAAAGAACTAAAAGCCGAAATGGTTCGCCATGGTTACACAACACCGCACTTAGCAAATGAAATTGGCATCAGCAAAAAGGCGCTTTATTGCAAACTGTCTGGAGAAAGCCATTTTAAACTAAATGAAATCTACCGTGTGATTCACGTACTGGGATTGAATCGTGACAAAATTCTCGCTATTTTCTTTGAAGACCAGATCTCCTAACCGAACAAAAAGAGACTGTTTTCTAAAAGAAACACAATATATACTTATGCCCTATTCACTGAAACTTGCTTATAAAAAGCTGTCGTTTAAATGACAGCTTTTTTTATTGACTAAAAAAATTGCAAACAGTCAAACATAATAGACAACACCTCGATGCAAAGGAGAAAAAATTGAAGTTATTTTCCAATTTAGACCAAAATATCGAATATATGAAATCACGTTTTCCTGTTGATCAAAGCTTTGATATGATTGGCAGAAATATTGCGATAGGTGAACAAAATGGATACTTGCTATTCATTGACGGCTTTGCCAAAGACGATGTAATGGTTCACGTCATGCGAGCGATTCAAACGTGTGAAAACAAAACGAAAAACAATGTCTCCTATCTAATCGATACCATTATTCCCTATCTTGAGGCCGACGCTGTTGATCGCTTTGATCAATTAGAATCAGCTCTGCTTGCTGGCTCTTTGCTTTTATTAATCGAGGGAGAGGACAAAGCCATTGTCATCGATGCAAGGCAATATCCTGCTCGCAATCCTGAAGAATCGGATATAGAAAGGGTTGCCGGTGGTTCAAAAGACAGTTTTGTAGAAACGATTGTATTTAATACGGCGCTGATTCGCCGGCGTGTACGCGACCGCAATTTAACCTTTGAAATGAAAAGCGTAGGCCGCGCCTCTAAGACAGACGTATGTCTTGGTTATATCAAAGGCCGCGCCGATGAAAAGTTTGTCGAGCAACTCCGTCGTAAGATTGAAAGCATTGACGTTGATTCACTCATTATGGCCGAAAAAAGTTTAGAAGAACTGCTATTAAAAAAGCACTGGTTTAACCCATTGCCGCAAATGAAGTATACCCAAAGGCCCGACAGTGCCGCTTCTTACCTATATGAAGGTCATGTTTTAATTTTGGTAGATACCGCCCCCTCTGTCATGGTAACACCTGCGACCCTCTTTTACTATATGCAATTTGCAGAAGACTATAATCGAGAGCCTATTGTTGGCACTTATTATAAATTAGCTCGTTTTTTAGCTGCTTTTACCGCATTATTTTTGACGCCCACTTGGCTTTTATTAGCTGAAAATAATCACAGCCTGCCGGAAATATTTCGTTTTATTGGCGTTAAAGAAGAAATTGGCATCCCCCTGCTCATTCAATTTTTAATTCTGGAGTTTGGGTTTGATATCTTAAAAATGTCTGCCACGCATACGCCCAGCTATATGGGCGGCGCTTTTGGCATTATCGGCGGATTATTGTTAGGTGAATTTGCTATTCGAGTCGGATTCTTTGTACCCGAGACTATTTTTTATATGTCAGTGGCAGTTGTATCTGCTTATTGCATTCCCAGTGAAGATCTCACAGCGGCTGTTCGAATGTTCCGCCTATTTATGCTAATTGCCACCGGGCTTCTTGGTATTTATGGTTATATAGGCTCATTGGCCGTAATTCTTATTCTTTTGTTTACAACAAAAACAATGGATCGCAAGCGTCCTTATTTATGGCCGCTCATTCCTTTTCGCGCAAAAGCATTGTCCAATCTGATGTTTCGTAAAAAAGTAACGAAAGCCAGTGCAAATCAAGAAAAAATTTCATAAACACCCTAAGACAATAACGAACAATCGATACTTTACTCATACTTCCTTTTACCGTATCGTTTTATAACAAAATAAAAGTCACAGAGCAAACTCTGTGACTTTTATTTTTCACTTAGGATTCACATGCACCATACAATGCTTAATGCTCTCTATATCCCCCTCTACCGCATCATGCACATGGTGAGCGATATTATGAGCTTCTATCAGTGAAAGATTCCCGTCTACCTGTATTTCCACATCAACATAGATACGATCGCCAAAAAGACGACTTTTTAACTGATCAATTTGTAAAACGCCTGGCTGTGAATCAATCACTTTTTCGATTTGCTCGATCGTTCCATCATCGCAAGCCGTATCCAGCATATTACGGACTGCATCCCAAAAAATAGAATAAGCTGCCTTCAAAACAAAAAAGCAAATAAGAATACTGGCTAGCGGATCTAAAAAAGCAAAACCACAGCGTGCGCCGATGATGCCAATCAAACTACCCACAGACGAAAGCGCATCAGAACGATGGTGCCACGCATCGGCCATTAAGACGCCCGCTTTTAAAGTAAGCGCCGCATGTCTGGTATACCAATACATGGCTTCTTTGACAAGAATCGAAACCACAGCAGCTATCAACGCTAACATGCCTGGCATCTCAAATCGATTTTCATCTTGTTCGATCAATATACGAATGCCCGCTGCGCCAATACCAAGTCCGGTTAAAGCAAGCATCACAGCCAAAAGAAGCGCTGCTATGCACTCAATGCGCTCATGCCCATAGGGATGTTCTCGATCAGCCGCCTTACTCGAAAACTTTACCCCCATGATAACCACAAAGGTACTCATCACATCAGAAAGTGAATGCACAGCATCCGAAACCATGGCACTGGAGTGGGCAAAAATACCGGCAAACAGTTTGAAACCAGCGAGCAGTACATTTCCCACAATCGTCACGCATGAAACATTCATGGCTTTTCTGCTACGGTCCATTTCTATCCAACCCTTCTTAACATATAAACACACACGGCGCCGCCGACAACGAACACCGTGTGCCTATGATAATCATTATATGAAAAAAGAGCAAAAATGCCTTTGATCATCCTCATAATAACGCGTTCACCGCTGCATTATCGTAGCACATATTCATATGCATAACAGCCGTCAAAACGATATCCATACTTTTTATAAAGCTGAACAGCCGCTTCGTTTTCACTGTCCACCCAATGCATAAAGCGAACCGCGGCACCTGCCCACTCTTTATGATAGCGGGACAGCAAAGCGCTCCCATAACCTTTCCCCTGCGCAAAAGGAGCCACCGCCAGCATACGTATCGAAGCCGTGCGATTCTGCCACTGGCTATACAGCGCTGCGCAAAGGCGCTCTCCTTCATACACACAAAAGACAGGATTATCTCTCACAGCGATTGCCTGTGTCAGTTCTTCTTTTTCGGGAAAATAAGCATATAACGGATCAAAAGCGGTGCGAAACAAATCAAACAGCGCCGCCTCATCGCCTGGATGCGCATATTCAACCATCGATAAGTCGGCTGGCGCGTGCATCATATCGGCAGTACTTAAAACCATGCGCCCGCTTTTTCTGCCTAAAACAAATCCCATTTGCCCAATGAGGGCAAGTTCTGTTTGATTTTTAGAAGAAAGCTTATTCTTATAAATATATTCAATCACACAGGGCTGATCCAAATTGATTTTTTCAACAGGATGTTCGGGCGATAAATAGTAACTACAGCGATAAAATCCGTCCTCTTTTTCTAAAAACAAAAGAGAAAATGATGTCTTTAGCGCCGCTAACTTTTGCTGACCAATCAATTCCGATAGTTTATTAGCCGTATAATAACAATTGGAGATCGAAAAGCCATTTTCTTTCGCCTGACCTACCCACTCTTTAAACTGATCAGTTGATTCAATCTTAACCATCAGCATATTCCTTTGCCAGTGCGGCCCGATCAATTTTGCCGTTTAAATTGGTTGGCAATTGTTCCACTGCTATATATACATTAGGTATCATATATTTTGGCAAGGCCATTTTAATCTTTGTTATAATGGCCATTTTATCGGCCGTGCCCTCATAAACGGCGATTATTTTTTCTTTTTTCTTATTATATAGGCAGCAAACACGTGCCACACCCTCGACAACAGTTAACGCCGCCTCAATTTCGCCAAGTTCAATGCGATGGCCCATATGCTTAATTTGAAAGTCCTTACGCTCCACATAAACAATTTCGCCATATTCGTTGATCTTGCCCAAATCCCCGGTTCGATATATCAGTTCACGATAATTCTTTTGAAGCGGATTCTGCACAAAAACCTCATCTGTCTTTTCTTGATTATTGTAATAACCAAGCGCCAAAGACACCCCGCGCACACAAATTTCTCCTGTTTCGCCAGGAGCGGCCAGTTCGTTCTGTTCATTCAACAAAAGAATATCGGTATTTTCACATGGTTTGCCAATTGGAATCACCTCATCATCTGCAAATTCCCGCTCAACCTTATAATAAATACAATCGACCGTTGTTTCAGTAGGACCATATAAATTAAAATAAGCAACATCCGGCAAGTGGCGCCGCCATAGATTAAATTGTTTTGTTGGCATCACCTCACCCATAAAAATCAACTTCTTAAAATACAAAGGCTTTACTTTGTCAAATGTCTTAAAATTAGCGACCATGCAAAGCACTGAAGGCACCCAATCGACGCAGTTAATCTTTTTTTCATTGACATATTCAATTAACTTGACAGGAAAAGCAAACAGTGCTTTCGGTATCATCACCATAGTAGCGGCTGAACGGAGCACCGCGTAAATCTCTTTGACAGAAGAATCAAAATAAAACGGCGTTTGATTGCCGAAAATCTCCTTTTCGGAAAAATCTAATGCTGTGCAGTACCATTCGGTTAAATTCACCACCGAACGCTGACTGATGCAAACCCCTTTGGGAACGCCGGTTGAACCTGAAGTAAAAATCGCATAAAGAGGATCGCCATCAATGCTATGTCTTCTCACCTCAGCAAGGCCCGCCTCGTTGACAGCACCTCCCGCAAGTTCGGCATAAGAAAAGCAAATTCCCTCAAAATGAAGTTCTCCCACCGCTTCGGCGCTGTGCTCATCCACAATCATCGTCTCGGCATGTAATGTATCTAAAATCAATCGAACGCGCGTGCCAGGCATGCTCGTATCGATCGGCACATAAAAACATCCTGCATAAACGGCTCCCAGAAAAGCGGCTACCTGACGGGGACCTTTCTCCATATAAACCACAACCGGACTTCCCTTTTTAACAAAAGGAAGCAGCATAGAGCCAATCTTTCGTGCCGACTGCCAAAGTTCCGAAAAGGAAAGAGACAGTTCTTCATCCACAAAAGCTGGCTTGTCTGGATAACACTGTGCTGATTTTTCCAAATACTCAAGTACATTGATTACATTTTTACAAGCCATCGTCTTCTCCATCATGATAAAATACAATTTTGTTGCAGCTGCTTATGCATTATTGGGTTGATCGGCAACGTCGATATATTCGCCATAAGCTTCATAAAACAACTGCCAGTTTTCAGACCATTCCGCATACCGCTCATCGCCGCGATGATCAGCGAGATTATAATGCTCTTTCAGCAAAGCGGCCAACTGTTTTGAAAGTTTCATAGCGCCTGTTGCGCCAAGATGTCCTTTGTCATAAAAATCAGTTTCATAATCAAGCGCTAACGTTTGCAGCAAGGCTGGATCATTAAAATTAAAATATTCTATATAATTTTCCGCACAAAAGTGCCGAATCGACTGGTATTCATCCGCATAAATCTTACTATCATCTTTCGGAAAAGAAACCGCGGCAATCTGTACGCCATGCTGGTCACATAAATCCATGATCATGCGGTAATAAGATAAAGAATACTCGCTATACGCTTTATACTGATATGCTCCCTCCGGATCAAAAGTAGGCCCGACCGACAGCGGCTGCGCGGTAGTCAATAAACCTGCTCCCTTTACATATGGTTCAAACGAATTCGGATAATCAAAATCTTTTTCGGCCAATGAAATCCATCGGGTATGCAGGCGAAGCAATGGGAAATAATAATTGCTCCAAGTCTGTTCCTCGTTTTCAGCCACAATGCGTTTTGCCATCTCAAAGCGGAGCGCTGCGGAAGGCAGTGCGTCAAACACCCGATAGTATTCATAGCGAAACTGCACTTCATCCGCCTTACGATCACTGAACAGCGCTGAAAAATCTAATACTAAAAGCTTGGGCGTCTGCGTTTCTAAAATCATTTGCAGCTCAAAATAATTATTAAACGCACTTTGTTCTGGTACGGCAAAATTAACCCCGGTAATGCCCTCTTCATGCCAAAGAATTAGCGGTGCCACCCCTCGATACATAGGGCTACTGCCCAAATAGACCACATCAATCGTGCCTTCCGGTTCTTCCTTAAAATCGCGGTATCGATCATCAAGATAATTGACCGCTGCCCCTTTATGCCGAAAGACGTTTTGAACGCTTACAAACACAAGAGCAAATACAAGAATAAATACGCATATTCTAAAACTCGTTTTGCAGAATGCTTTCATAACGCCTCCCTAAAAGCCTTGATAAATAAAGTTAGCGGAAGAGATTCCCTCTCCATACATGCCAAATAAAATCAGCATAAAGATTGCCGCCAAATAGACAAACCACCGGAAAACGACCCCTTGTTTAGCCAAACTTTCCCGTATTTTTATACCTTTTTCCTGCATGATGTCAACGGCGAATAAAAGCACAATCAAAATGAGCATCAAACGAAATTCCTTGGCCTCTAACCCCAACGAATAGAATGAATCATCAAAGAAAACCCATGGATTCCATTTTGACAAGGTTGCTTTATACATGCCAATAGCCGCCGTAAAAGACGCGGCCCTTGAAAGATAGCGACCAACCGTCACAATAAAAAGCGTACGCAGTGTTTGAAAACAACGATAGCTAAAGCGCTCCGTATCCACCCGAAGCAAGGCTCGGCTTTTCGCATACAATGGCTCAAAGAGTGTAGCAGTAGAAACAAAGACCGCTTGATACAGCCCATAAACAACGTATTTCCAACTCGCGCCATGCCACAAACCAATTAACACAAAAACAATAAACGAAGCAAGACATGTGGGCAGCACTTTAGCCACGTAGCGGCTTCCAAGACGCCGCAGTCCTTTGCCCATTTTGTTAAAAGGTTTCGATAACGCAAGTGGATAGAACAAATAGTCCCGCATCCAAGCGCCCAAGGTAATGTGCCAGCGCTGCCAAAACTCGGCCACGCTTTTCGCCATAAATGGCCGGCGAAAATTTTCGGCCAGTTCTATGCCGAAAATCTGTGAAACGCCAAGCACAATATCCATGCCGCCGGCAAAATCCGCATAAATCTGCACACCATATAACAACGCACCAACGAATACAGTGAAGCCAACATATCCCTCTGTAGCATAATGATCAAAAATCTGATTGACCACCACCGCGATGCGGTCAGCAATCACCATTTTTTTGATAAAGCCCCACAGCATGCGCTGCGCGCCGAATTTCACCCGAGTATAATCAAATGGATGTGGTTCGTAAAGCTGGCTGGCGAGTTCGCTATGCCGCCCAATGGGCCCTTGTATAATTTGTGGAAAATAAGAGACAAAGAGTGCATATTTGAAAATATTCTTATCGGCTACCACTTTACCTCTATATACATCAATGATATAGCCAGCCGACTGGAAAATATAAAAGGAAAGACCTAACGGCAGTACAATATTCAAAAAGCCAAACGCTTGTGCTTCACCCGATAAAGAAAAAAGTTGATTGAGATTTGCAAGCACGAAATTAGCATATTTGACCACAAACAATACAGCAAAATTTAAGAGCAGTCCCACCGACAAAATAAATCGCTTTCGCGTTGTAAATCGCTTTTTTATTTGCTTTTTTTCTGCCGACGAGCGTGTAGACCCCTCTTTTGACAACGCAAGACTTTGCTTTTGGTTTTGCTTGTCCAAACAAAGGCCCGTGATAAACGTAGTTAGCGTTGTAAAAAACAAAAAAGGAACAAACTGCACACCGGCACAAACATAAAAAAAGATGCTGGCAACAAGCAAACATACCCACCGAATACGCCCTGGAACAATAAAATAAACCGCCGCGCTAATCATTAAAAAGAGAATAAAGGCAAAGGAAAAAATAGACATAAACGATGCTCCTATATCAAACAGAAAATAGCATAACTTAAATAAAAATAAATTATCTTTATTATACCAAAATTTTTCCTGTATCGCAAGCAATTGTCATAAATACCGATTCTCGATTGCCAATTGATATTTTCATAAAACAACACCTGCCGAAAGGCAGCAACCTTACGGCAGGCGTTCATTGATACGCTCTTTTACAACATCATTTTTTCAAACTGCCATTCTGCCACCGGATTTGTTCATCGTTCACCAGTGGATATCGCACTAATTCTGTAAGATCAAGTGATTCTTTATGCAAATCAACCGCGGTAATCTGGTGATTTTCATACGTGGTATAATAGTAAATTCCCTTTTTGGCATCACAACAAGAAGTATATAAAGTTATTTCATATTCACCATCTCTCATATTACAACAGCCTCTTGGCTGTGACACGGCGCTTAAAATATGAAAACATTGATTCACGCCGCCCCATTCGGTGTGGCTTGATACCGCATTCATTTTCACAAACGAAGCCCGCACAAAACGAGATGATGAGGAAAAATCGCCCGGCAGGCCCAGCGCCCCCATACCACGACTATATGCATGCAGAGAAAGCTTGTCAGAAAAATGATTTTGCGGCTCCTTCGCTGAGCAATGCATGTAATTATTAAGGCCAAACAATTGCTCTTTAAAAGGTGGATTATTTGTCAAAACGCCCACCGGATTATCATAGACATGAACACCGTCATGCACCGCTTCAACGGTAACCGATTCGTGACAATCCGCCAAAAACCAGTGCAACGGTGCCGGCGGCAGCGTCTCGCTGAATGAATCATTCGTAATATTGATCGCTGCAAGCAGCTGTTTTGCCTCTTCTACCGTAGCGCACTGGCTTAAAATCCAGGGAATTAATTCATATGAAGCAACATTCGTTTTATCTGCTTGTTTCTCCTTATATTTGGCATTGCCCACAAAATACAAACCTGCCATCCCAAGCCCTTTTTCATTGACCACATCATAGTATAGCGGATAATGCTCCTCTACATGCGCAATACCAATCAGCGCAAAATGCTCTCTTATCTCTTGCCCATTTTGAAAAACGAACGGATAATTCCTCGGCGTTATGGTAACCTCTTCTCCATACGAAAAAGTAAAATCAAACGTTCTGCCAAAATATAAATTCCCATCGTTATAAGCAACTGCTGTACACATATGTTCCATTTTTCCTTTCTTTATAAAAAAAGGCACCGTGCCGAATCGCCCAATGCCCTTAGAAACAAATATCCAATTTGTTTCACTCTTTTATTTATCATGCATCAAATGTTACTCTTTTATGCTTCTTCTACAAAAGACCACATTACTCTTTCGTTCGAGAAATAGCAAGATTATGCAATTGCATCCAGTCTGCAAGATCCTGATAAACCATTTCTTTTCTCGTTTCATTTAAAATTTCATGCCGCATATTAGGATATAATTTGCTTTCACACGCTGTATAACCCCGTTCCCGCATAAAACGAACTGCTTTCATAAAAGCGGTACGACTGACAATGCAAGGATCATCTTCTCCAGCGATAAAAAGAATGGGAAGCGACGGATTATGCAAAGCCCATCCCTTGGGCTGATAAGTTGTTGCCATTAGCTCGAATAAAGCTGCAAAGCCATTTAAAGTGAAAACAAAACCGCACCGCGAATCTTGGTCATAATGCTGAACTACCTCCAAATCGCTACAAATCCATGCATTCTCACTTGCTTCATTCGCAAAACGACCGCCAAAAGAGCCAAACGCTATTTTTTGAATCAAATCGCTTCGATACCAAGCTCCTTTTGCTTTGATCATACTTTTTGCTAAAGCAAGCCCCATTTTTGCCATACGATTTTTGCTGGGTGAACCACATACAATTAATCCATTAATCGCATCATCATATTGACGAACATAACAGCGCACCACCATCGAACCCATGCTATGACCAAGCAGTATCACCGGAAGATTTTGAAACCGCTCTTTTATATATAACGTAATTTGATGCGTGTCCTCGACCATTGCGCTGGCGCCATTTTTATAAAAAAAGCCATAATCTCTGGGACTACGCACACTTTCTCCATGACCGCGGTGATCATGCATAATCGTGACATAGCCATGATCAGCAAAAAAATCCATCACCTCAAAGTAACGCTCTCTATGCTCTGCCATTCCATGCACCAATTGTAAAATGCCAATCGGTTGCTCTGGTATACGAATACTTACGCCGAGCCAAAGACCATCTTGTTCACTTTGTATCTTGATTTCTTCTTTTTGTATCATGTCTATCCCCTCTAACCTTCTAACTAACAGCACCGGAGCCGAAGCTCCGGTGTCCATGTTTTTTAGGCAACACATTGACACGCTTTACGCATAATTTATGCATAAAAGCTGTGATTGCCAATTTTCATCACATATGTGCAATTTTCAACAATCCATAAACTGCTTGCCGTTTTAATATTTAAGAAAAACAACATGTCCGTATTCATCGAATAGCCGTCAAGACAGATTTTAGCAGCAATGACGCTTTCGGCGCTCGGCGTATTATAAATTGTTCCATTTGCCACAGGCGAAAACTGAATACCAAATTTATCATCAAAGATTACTTCTTTAATTGTATTCGGATATTGCGAACTTCGCACGCGGTTAAGAACCACATTGCCTACGGCGATTTTGCCAAGCAATAGCTCGCCATTACTTTCGGCATGAATGATTCTGGCTAACCAGTAAACATCATTTTCATTATAATACGTACTGCCTGGTTCGATAAAAGCGCCCGCCTTCTGCAAAGACGCTAATCGTTTGCTTCCATTCCACGCCACATTCGCACCAATGGCCTTTGCCACAGGGCGAACGGGTACATACATAGTGCCATTAAGAACTAAATTTTTATTTCCGGTATAAAGGTATCTGCCGTTCGCAATGATATAAGCATCATTCATCTTGGCACTGACAATCAGGCCGTTTACCTCAGCTGCGGCTGTTTGTGATTCGGCATCCCAACGAATTTCGCTGTTTGTTATTTTGGAGAAAAATTCTCGGAACGGAATATACGTCGCGCCGCCAACAAGCCAAGGCTTTTCTTCATAGAGTATTTTTCCGTCATACGAAATATTCACCATATCAGCATTCAGTGCAAAGATAGGAACACACATAGCAAGCGCCATGCACACGGATAAAATAAGTATGAATATTTTTTTCATGATAAACCTCCCAAACACATCATACCAAAACAATCCCCCAGTTTCAATGGATAATATTTGGTAATTACAAGGCTATGATTGCCTTGTTTGGAAAGTTTTAGTCAATCAAATCACAAAGTATGGAATTGCTGACAAAAAATCCCTTGGTTGTTAGTTTAAATTGTCCGTTTTCAATTACAGCAAACCCATTTTCAAGATAGAAAGGCAATCGGTCTTTTGGCAGCACATTCACCGACACACCATCGGTTAACCGAAGTCCGAAAATGATCTTTTCCTGCGCGGCCTCTTGTTCTGTAATGATTTCTTCATCGATGGTCTTATACTGACGCTGCATATAAACGTTCAAATCTCTTGGCAAACCATATCGTTTGCCGGTAAAATAGGAATATGCCCCCGGTCCAAAGCCAAGATACGACTCGCCTGACCAATATTTCATATTATGTTTGGAGACCAAACCTTTACGCGCAAAATTGCTGATTTCATATTGCCATAGTCCCAACGTTTGCAATTGTTCTACAACGCTTGCATACATGCGAAACTGCATATCCTCATCTGGCTGTGCAAAACCTAAGTCTGCCAAAGCCGTTCTCTCTTCCACCTTCAAACAATAGGCCGAAACATGCTCGGGCTGAAGAACGGCTATATAATCAAGCGTTTTTGCAAGCTGTGTAAGCGTTTGGTACGGCAAGCCATACATGATATCTATATTGATATTTTGAAATTGATAGCGCAATAAGTCATACGCTTTTTCAAATAAAGAGCGATCATGCAACCGGCCAAGCATAGCCAGTTCCTCATCATGGCTTGACTGCAGTCCTATGCTTACCCGGTTCACGCCGCAAGCAGCATACACCCCAACCTTTTCTTGGGTAACACTGGAGGGATTGACCTCAATGGTAACCTCTGCTTGATCCGAGACGCAAAATTGCGCATGAATTGTTTTAAAAATTCGTTCTATATCATCCGCTCTCAGTAAAGAAGGCGTCCCGCCGCCTATGTAAATCGTATCAACAAGATACGATTCGCACCTTTTGCTTTCCCGCTCCATCTGGCAAAGCAGTGAATCTACATAACCAGACTGTAAATTTTGATCCGTAACCGAATAAAAATCACAATAAGCGCATTTTTGAAGACAAAACGGAACGTGTATATAAAGCCCTAACTTATTCATCCAGCTTTAATACCGCCATAAAAGCTTCTGGCGTAACCTGCACAGAACCTAACTGACGCATTTTCTTTTTGCCTTCTTTTTGTTTTTCAAGCAGCTTCTTTTTACGGGTAATATCACCGCCATAGCATTTCGCTAACACATCTTTGCGCAGCGCTTTTACCGTTTCGCGGGCGATAACTTTACCGCCAATCGCTGCCTGAATCGGTATTTCAAACAACTGCCTTGCAATATTTTCTTTGAGTTTTTCGGTGATTTTACGTCCTCTTGCATAGGCTTTATCTCGATGCACAATGAAGGATAGCGCATCCACTACGTCTCCCTTTAGCAGCACATCCAATTTCACTAAATCGCTTTTTACATAATCAAAAAGCTCATAGTCAAAAGAGGCATAGCCCTTGCTGCGGCTCTTTAGCGCATCAAAAAAGTCGTAAACAATCTCGTTTAATGGCAAGTGATAAAGAAGTTCGGCACGTGTCGTGTCAATATATTTCATATCAATGAATACGCCCCGCCGTTCCTGACACAAATCCATAATGCTGCCCACATATTCAGATGGCGAAATAATAGACGCTTTCACCATAGGCTCATAAGACGCACTGATTTCATCTGGCGACGGATAATGAGAAGGATTGTCCACCAAAATCATACTGCCATCCGTCTTTTCAATTTTATAGGCCACGCTGGGAGCGGTAGTAATCAAATCTAAATTAAACTCCCGTTCAATGCGTTCTTCAATAATCTCCATATGCAAAAGGCCCAAAAAGCCGCATCGAAAGCCAAAGCCAAGAGCGGCCGAGGTCTCGGCCTCAAACGTCAGCGCCGCATCGTTTAACTGCAGTTTTTCAAGAGCATCCCGCAAATCGGTATAACGTGCACCATCCACTGGATAAATACCTGAAAAAACCATAGGAAGCGCTTTTTTAAAGCCGGGCAGCGGCGTATCGGTCGGTCGGTCGGCCAAAGTAACCGTATCGCCAACACGCGTATCCGAAACATTTTTAATGCTGGCTGTCAAATAGCCCACCTCGCCAGCGGTAAGCGCCTCGGCTCTTTCAAGACCAAAAGCGCCCATATAACCCACCTCAGCCACCTCAAAGGTCTGACCAGTGCTCATCATAACGACTTTGTCGCCTGCGCGCACGGTTCCCTCAAACAAACGCATATACACCACAGCGCCAAGATAAGAATCATAATAAGAATCGAAAATCAGCGCCTTTAACGGTGCATCGACTGAACCTGAAGGCGCCGGAACTGCCTGAATAATTTGATCAAAAATGGCCGCAATATTCTCACCCGTCTTGGCAGAAACAGCGGGAGCATCTTCAGCCGGAATCCCAATAATTTCTTCAATCTCGTCTTTGACCCCGGCCACATCCGCCGACGGCAAATCAATTTTGTTGATGACAGGAATAATTTCAAGGCCGCAGTCAGACGCAAGATATGCATTCGCTAACGTCTGCGCTTCGATGCCTTGGGTAGCGTCTACAATTAACAGCACCCCTTCACAGGCTTGCAACGAGCGCGAAACTTCATAATTAAAGTCAACGTGTCCGGGTGTGTCGATTAAATTAAAAACATAAGTTTCGCCATCCGGCGCAGTATAGCGAAGCCGCACCGCTCTCGCCTTAATCGTGATGCCGCGCTCACGCTCCAACTCCATATTATCCAAGAGCTGTTCTTCCATCTCTCTTTTTGAAACAGCCTGCGTATACTCTAAAAGTCGATCGGCGAGTGTTGATTTGCCATGATCAATATGTGCGATAATGGAAAAATTCCGTATTTTTTCTTGATTATTCATTTATGACTCTGCTTCTCCTGCCTCACGCGGTATCATTGGTTCTCATTCATCCTTTGCGGGGTCGGGCCCTTTGCTAACAGTGATAATAAGCGTAGTTGTTTCAGCCACTACTTCGGCACCGTTATTGAAATTCTGAGCCATTACTTTGCCCGATTCAACCGTCGATGAATATTCTTCTTCATATTCAACCTTTTTCAGGTTTAATTTTTCAATTTCTTTTTTCGCTTCTTTAAGGTCCATGCCTACATAATAGCCAATCGGTACTCTTGTCAGCGCTTTACCAAGGCTGACCGTTAACGTGATCTTATCTCCCTCGGTTACCACACTGCCGGCTGATGGACTGGTAGAAATAACACGGCCGCTGCTTATTTCATCATCATTTTTCGTCACAATTTCTGCCTCTTGCACAATTAAGCCAAGTTCACGCAGCTGATTGATAACATCGCTTTTTAATTGTCCTTTGTAATCTTCTAATTGAATTGTTTTTTCGCCCAAGCTAACATCAAATTGGATCGAGAGCGAGCCCCCTTCTTGTACCTTTTTTTTGCTATTTGGTGTAATGGATTGTTTAATAATGGTATCTACCGCTTCATGCGAATTAATATAATTCACCGTAACGTCATAACGGTTGCTTCGCAGCTGAGCGGCCATTTCATCGGTATACTTTTGCCCCACAAAATTGTCCACCACAATGGATATTGCCTTATCCTCGGTTAACAGCTGCTGCACCATATAAATCATTGTGACCGACGCGACAATCAAAAACGCACAGGTAACACCTGCGATAATGGGAAACATCGAACGACGAACTCTTTTTTGCATAACCGTGTTACTCTTTTTTAACGACATATCCAGTTTGGTAATTTCACCTGGATTTTTCTTTGTTTTAAACACTAAATCCGGATTTTTTTTCACTCTCTCTAACAGTCTTAGCATCTGAGAAGCGCTTTGAATTCTCTTGTCCGGCTTCTTTTCCATAGCTCCTAAAATAATTTGTTCCAATCCTTTAGGCAGCGCCGGCGAAAGCTCTGATGGCCTTTTGGGTTGGTCTTTAACATGCATCAGCGCGACCGAAACAGGTGATTCTGCCATAAACGGGAGCTGGCCTGTACACATCTCATACATCAACACGCCAAGCGAATAAATATCGCTTCGGCGGTCTACCTTTTTACCGCTCGCCTGCTCTGGGCTGATATAATATACCGTGCCGATCGCTTTATCAGTCATCGTCACTGTTTCTACATTCGGCAGCTTAGCAATACCAAAATCCGCTACTTTAATCACGCCGTTTTTCAATAAAAGAATATTCTGCGGTTTAATGTCTCTGTGCACAATGCCCTTGGCATGGGCATGCTCGAGGGCCAGCAAAATTTGCTCGGTATATTGCAGCATTTCACGTAGACCAAGCGTACCTTTTTTATTCAGATAGTTTTTTAAGGTAATGCCCTCGACGCGCTCCATAACAATATATTTGCGGTTTTCCTTTACCGATACATCGTAAATTTTCACGATATTCGGATGCGAAAGCATAGCCACCGCTTTTGATTCATTGATAAATCGTTTTACCGATTGTGTGTCATGCGCAATTTCATCTTTAAGCATTTTTACAGCCACGGTGCGCTTCATCACATTGTCATATGCTTCAAAGACAACCGACATACCGCCTACGCCAATCACTTTTGATATCTGGTATCGCCTGTCAAAGATCTGCCCAATATAACTTTCAAACATAAAAATCTATCCCCAATACATCGCCAAACGGCTTCTAATATTCATCACTATTCTTACTTTCTTAGATGCAAAGATGTGTTATGCTATTTAGCACAAAAAACCAAATAGGCTTTGTTGACATCCCAAAAACGAAAACCCACGCAACAAAAGCAAACACAGCTAAGAAAGCTTCTCTGTGTTTTCATGCAAATAGAGCGCTACTGTTATATTATCTGCCCCGCCATTTTCATTCGCAAGCGCAATCAACTGATCGCATACCCTCTCGACATCTTCCTGAAGGCTGATTTTCTTTTCATAATCAAATGACAATACGGTTTGCTTTATAACCTCTTCTTCCACAAAGTTCGTAAGGCCATCTGAACAGAGCAGCAAAAAGGCACGGGCGCCAAATTCCACACGAAACGTATCCGGCTCAACCGCCTCGTTAATGCCAATCGCTTTCATAATAATATTTTTATTCACATTCGAACGTGCTTCCTCTTCTGAAAGCTGTCCTATATCCACCAAAAACTGTACATATGAATGGTCATGCGTAATACGGTCAATAATTTCGCCAAAAATCAAATAGCCTCTGCTATCCCCCACGTTAACAACATACGCCGTATCATCTACCACAAGCGCACCAACAAGCGTGGTGCCCATACCGGCAAGCTCGCTGTCTTTAAAAGACTCTCTATAAACAATCTGATTGGCTAATTGTACGCTTTTGACGAGCAAAACTTCCGCCCGCTCAGGTGTAAGAATACACTTTGTATCCTCGCCCATATCTTTTTCCAGTTCTGCTTTCACATTCTCTGTAAATGTTTTGCACGCCAAAGAACTGGCGACATGGCCGCCGTTGGCACCGCCCATGCCATCACAAACAACGAAAAGAAATGCATTGGTACCAATACGCGTCCATGCAAAACGATCTTGATTCACTTGTCGTTTCATTCCCACATTTGTTTTTCCACTAAAATACATACAAGTCACCCTTCGTTGAGTCTTAACTGGCCGCAGGAGGCATTCACATCAGCGCCCAAAGTTCTTCGCACCGTTGCATTGCAGCCAAAGCGCGTCAGCACCTGACAAAAGCGCTCTACACTGCTTTTGTCTGCTTTTTTCATTCCGCTTTCGGTAACTTCATTCACCGGAATCAGATTGATGTGAAACGGAACATCCCGCCCCATATGTTTTTTTAATAACTTTGCGAGTTTCTCTGCCTCGCCCGGCGTATCGTTTATTCCCTTAATTAATGTATATTCAAATGAAATACGGCGGCCTGTTTTGGCAAAATAAGCGGAACAGGCTGTAAGCAATGTCTCAATATTCCATTTGCGATTGATCGGCATGATTTTACTTCTTTGCTCATTGTCAGTAAAATGTAGGGATATGGACAGCGTAATCGGAAAATTGTAAGCGGACAAACGCTCAATCCCCTCCACCACACCGCAAGTAGAAAGCGAAATATGGCGATAACCAATTTGCAACCCTTCTTCTGCATTGACAAGCTGCAAAAAACGAACTACATTTTCAAAATTATCAAACGGTTCACCAATGCCCATCATCACCACATTGGAAATACGGATACCAAGATCAGCCTGCGCCACAATGATCTGTGATAAGATTTCACCGGGCGTCAAATTTCTGACCAAGCCACGCAGTGTGGACGCGCAAAACCCACAACCCATGCGGCAACCAGCCTGACTTGAAACGCAAATAGAGTATCCGTGTTTATACTGCATAACAACACTTTCAATACACTGCCCGTCATGCAGCCTAAATAAATATTTTACCGTGCTGTCTAACTTAGAAACAAGCTTTTTAGCAATCACAGGAAATGACAGCGGAAACATCTCTTGCAGCTGTTCGCGCAGTGTTTTGGGCAAATTGCCCATTTGCTCATATCCTTTGCCTTTCATCAGCCACTGATATACTTGACCAGCTCGGTATTTAGGAATACCAGCCGCTTCAAAAACACTGGTTATTTCTGATAAACTTAAATCAAGTAAATTGACCCTGTTTTGCATGTTTCTTTACTCTATCTTCACACAAGAATTCTATGCTCCAAAAAACTTTAGCACAGATAATAACACAGATTAATTATATCACAAATACACCCTAAATGCAACGAAACACGCGCACAAGCGCAAGAGCTTGTTATACCCGTTTAATCGAATGAATCACCACGTCATTTAGCGGTCGATCCCGCTGGTCGGTATCTGTTTTGGCAATTAAATCAACGATATCAAGTCCCTCAGTGACCTTGCCAAAAGCCGCATACTCTCCATCCAAATAAAAGCAATCCGCCTGGCATATAAAAAACTGCGAAGATGCCGAATTATAGTTCTGGCTGCGCGCCATAGAAAGAACACCTTTACTATGCTTTAACGGATTCTTATAGCCATTTGATAAAAACTCACCTGGGATGGTTTCCTCAGCACCGCCCATACCAGTGCCGGTCGGATCGCCGCCCTGAATCATAAAATTATGAATAACTCTGTGAAAAATCAAACCATCGTAAAAACCCTTATCCACTAAAGCCAAAAAATTCTCTACGGTTTTTGGCGCAAATTCCGGATACAATTCAGCTTTTATCGTTCCGTAATTTTCAATATTCATCTCAATAATCATCAAATAAACCTCATTTATACATTATATATATTCATTATAATGATAACAAATTTTCCCTTCTATTTCAATAGCTCTTTGGCTTATTTAAAATGTTGTTATGGATCGATCACTTTTTTTTCATTTTCTATTACAGGCAGGATGTTGCGATTAACGATTAAATTTCAAACAAAAAACTTGACATTATTCTTTGCATATGCTATAATTCTAAACTGTATCTGGGTGTGGCGCAGATGGTAGCGCGCTACCTTGGGGTGGTAGAGGCCGCTGGTTCAAGTCCAGTCACTCAGACCATTGCGGCACAGCCGCATTAAAACGCCGCAAAGCAGAAATGTTTTGCGGCTTGTTTTTTTCGGAGAAAATTATGAATTTTATGAGTGCTTATAAGCATCTTGACAATCTGTGCAAAGATATGAACGGCATCGGCATTACCGGCTATATTAAGGATATGGAACAAATAACCACCGGATCATATTATGTTAAGAGTTGGAACAGTGATTATCAGCAATTAAAGCACTATCGCCATATCCGCAATCAAATCGCGCACGAAACTTATGCTAATGAAGAAAACATGTGTTCTGACGAGGATATAGAATGGCTTGAAGACTTTTACCAGCGCATTATAAACCAAAATGATCCATTAGCGCTATACTACAAAGCAACAAGACAACACATTACTAATAAATCTACCCAAGCAAAGCCATCACAAACAACAAAATACACATTTTCATATGATTATCCGTCAAATACTTCTCGAAAACCTGTTGGATGTGCAGCCATGATTTTTGTTGCAACTGCCGTTTTGATTTCGCTTATCAATTTCTTACATTTTTAACTCATAATAACTGATTAAATATAGAAAGAAACCAAAAGTAAAAAAGCGCGAGTTTCTAATCGATAAAATTAATTTTTCCATAAAATATTAAACAATATTGAATGACCATAGAACGCTAAATGCATTTTTGCGCCTAGGCCTATTAAAGCGACCACAGCGCATTATGGCAAACGATATTAAAAGTAAACTTTAAAGACCATACCATGCTTAATCAAAACACGGTATGGTCTTTTTTCTCGCTATAATATCCTTATTCAACAGCACATTCAAGCTGACAATCATATGGCTCTGCTTCGGCGTGTTTCTGATTATATTCCATCGCTTCCACACACCCCATGGCTCGATAAAACGCCTGTGTCTCTACGGCCGAATGAGAAGAAATATACAGCTTTTTGGCGCCTTTCTCTTTCGCCCACCTTTTGGCCGCCACAAACAGCTTCCTGCCAATGCCTTTTCCGCGCCAATCGGCTGACACATGAAGAGACGAAAGGTCAAGATATTCCTTTTTATTCCCCAAGGGCATTGCCTCAACTGACACAAAGCCTTTTAAAACGTCTTCATCAAAAGCGGCGTATACAAATCCGCCCGTTTGCACCGTGTTTCTTAAACAACGAACCAATGTTTGATAATCTTCCTCCGACCAATCGTCAATGAAAGGATCCTCTTTGATCTTCCATTCTCCCGCTTCTCTGCGCACACAATTGACAACCGCTTGCCGGCGCGTGAAATGCGCAAACAACGACCGGTCAATTTCCTGCGCGTACACCTCTCTATATTGAATCATGATACTATCACTTCCTTATCTTTTCTATACAATATACTGCCATCATAATCTGTTCTGCTCACTTTTCCTGCTTATCACTCTTATATGACAAAATTGGTTCTTTGGAGATCCCTTTTATTTCACGGTCAATATAATTTTTAGTGATTTTCAATACCTGCCCTGAAAGCAGCAGCACACCTACTAAATTGGGCAGCATCATCATGCCGTTGAACGTATCCGATATAGACCACACACTTTCTAATGACAAAACAGCACCTGTGGCAATCACCATAATAAACAATATCTTATATATTTTTGTCGATTTAGTGCCAAACAAAAACTCCCATGCCTTTGTACCGTAATATGACCAGCCAAGCACCGTTGAAAAAGCAAACAAAAGAATAGAGATGGCCATAAAAGAACCGCCAAAAGAACCGAACGATTGCGAAAAGGCTTCGGATACTAATGTGGTAGAACAAGAATCAGTCAGCATCTCACCCGTTGTAAAATCGACTAAACCAGACGTTAATATAACAAGCGCGGTAAGCGAACAAACAACAATCGTGTCAACAAACACCTCAAAAATACCCCACAGCCCCTGTCCAACCGGCTCTTTATTACTCGAGGCCGCATTGATAATCGTTGTCGACCCAAGGCCCGCTTCATTCGAGAAAACACCCCGTTTAAAGCCCCATGTCATGACTGTTCGCACCGAAATGCCGACAGCCCCGCCCACAGCCGCCTGCGCGCCAAATGCCCCTTTAAAAATAGCGGCAAACGCTGGTAAAATATTCTGATAATTTAATACTACGATAACACCCGAACCAAGCAAATAGAATAGAACCATAAAAGGAACAACCTTTTCGGTTACATTTGAAATTCTCTGGAGTCCTCCTAAAATAACCAATGCCGCCACAATCATCAAAACAAGTCCGATGACCAACATATAAAGATTGCTGGAGCCGATTGCGATCTTTTCTAAAGGCGGGCAACGAAACGCATCCGAAAAATTAACCGCAATGGTATTAATTTGACTCATATTCCCGATGCCAAAGGAGGCAAGCAAACAGCAAACGGAAAACAATACGGCTAACGCTTGCCCGATTTTTTTACAACCTGGCTTGCCGCCAAGACCATTGCGCAGATAATACATTGCACCGCCTACTAATTCACCTTTTTCGTTTGTCGAACGATAATAGACAGCTAACACATTTTCAGCAAAGCTGGTCATCATGCCGAACAAAGCGGCAATCCACATCCAAAAAACAGCGCCCGGACCGCCAAAAACAATCGCCGTGCCTACACCCGCTATATTGCCCACACCTACTGTAGCCGCAAGTGACGTACACATAGCCTGAAAAGGTGATATAGCCCCTTTTTCCTTTGTATGGCGATAGACATCCTTTTGAAAAATACTGCCGATAGTTTTTTTCATCCAAAAACGAAAATGGGTAATTTGAAACCCCTTTGTCAGCAGTGTAATAAAAACACCGGTGCCAATTAAAAGAATCAGGCCGGCACGTTCCCAAATAAAGGTATAAACAATCAGATTTAATTTATTTAAACCGTCTAAAAATGTACTCATACTTTTGACCATATCTTTCTTTGGATTTGCGTCAGTTTCTTAGTCAGTAAAATACGCCCCCGCTTGCAGCGGATAACACAAACCGCGTCTGAAAATACTTTTCTTTCAATTTCTGCTTTCCTTTATTTCAGACGTTTCTTTTATATTATCTTATTAATGAGCGGTACAAATCAGAACCGATAAAAAAGGTTCTGATTTAAGAAAACATATTACCAAGCGTTTCAATCTCGTCAAGCCACAGGCGGCCCACCGCATCGGACGGCATGCGGAAATCACCACGCGGCGAAAGGGTGACCGTGCCCACTTTAGGGCCATCCGGCAGGCAAGAGCGTTTAAACTGCTGCGCAAAAAAGCGTTTCATAAAGATAAACAGCCACTTTTGAATCACTTTGCCGTCATATTCATCGCCAAATGCATACCGAGCCAATCGATAAATTTTAGCGGGGGTAAAACCAAAGCGAACCAAATAATACAAGAAAAAATCGTGCAGTTCGTAAGGCCCGACTATCTCCTCCGTTACCTGGGCAATTTCATCATTTGTCGGCGGAATTAACTCGGGCGAAACAGGTGTAGCCAAAATATCAAGTAAAATCGAAGAAAGCGTAGACTCGGAAATTTCTGCATAATACGCAACCAAATGCCGCACTAACGTTTTCGGAATCGAACCGTTCACACCATACATCGACATATGATCACCGTTATACGTCGCAAAACCAAGCGCTAACTCAGACAAATCACCCGTGCCAATCACAATATCACCTCGTTTGTTTGCCAAGTCCATCAACACTTGGGTGCGTTCTCTGGCCTGCGCATTTTCATAAGTGACATCATGAACATCCTCTTGCTGTCCAATATCCGAAAAATGACTGCGAACACTCTTAGAAATATCCACACAACGAAAAGAAACGCCAAGCTGTTCGCACAAACGTTGCGCATTGGTACGGGTTCTGCGGGTAGTACCAAAACAAGGCATCGTTACCGCACAAATATCGGTATAAGGGCGCTCTAATATCTTCATAGCCTCTACACAAACCAGCAGCGCAAGGCAAGAATCTAAACCGCCCGAAATACCTAACACCACACCAGCTTTGCCAATGTGCCTAAGCCTTTTGGCCAAGCCATGTGCCTGCATCGCTAAAATAGCCTGGCACCGTTCATTCCGCTGTGCTTGATTTTGCGGGACAAAAGGCGTTTTAGAATACAGTCTGGTGATTATCGTTTCATGTACCGCAAACGAAAGCGAATGGATCTTATAATCAATCGTATTGGTTGCCATAAACGTATTCATTCGGCGCCGATCAGCCGTCAGACGCTGCACATCCACCTCGGTCACCACCACCCCTTTGCCAAACGGAGCGCTCTCTGCAAGGAGGCTGCCGTTCTCGCAAATAAGATGATGACCAGCAAACACCATATCGGTTGTTGATTCCCCATTGCCTGCATCGGCATATACGTACGCACAGCAACAAACGCCTGATTTCATTTTGATTAGATTACGCCGATAGTCAGCTTTTCCGATCACTTCGTCTGAAGCTGAAAGATTGCAAATGATCGTCGCGCCGGCCGCCGCATGACGTTCACTGGGAGAGAAAGGAACCCATCCATCCTCACAAATTTCATAGGCGACCGTAAAACCCTCAATTTCCGGACAAGAAAATAACTGCTTATTACCAATGGGAACTGCGTTTTTGCCGATAGCAATCGTTTGGTTTTCGCCATGCCAGCTTGTAAAATGTCTGGCCTCATAAAACTCGCTGTAATTCGGTATATGCTGTTTCGGTATAAAGCCAAGTATTTCTCCTCTAAACAAGACAGCCGCACAATTATATAGCTTGTCCTGATAACAAAGAGGCAGCCCCACCGCCACTAACATATTTTTATCCTTTGTAGCCGACGCAATCGCCCAAAGAGCCTGCAAAGCGCCCTCTAACAAAGTCTTTTGTAAAAACAAATCGCCACAAGTATAGCCTGTAATCGAAAGCTCCGGAAAAGTCAGCACATGAACACCCTCGGCTGCATACTGTTCAATTGCCTTGATGATTTGCGCCGCATTGCCCTGACAATCCGCCACCTGCAGCGAAGGACTGACGGCTGCTATTTTAATAAATCCGTTTTTCATATACCTGCTCTCCCTTTACTTTTTCGCATATTTGTTATATTATATAATAGATTGAAAATGATTGCAATATGGGAGAAAACAATGACAAGCAAAAACATTTTAAAAGATAACTACACCCTTTTGTGCGACTTTTATGAGCTCACCATGGCCAACGGGTATTACAACACCGAAATGAAAGATAAAATCGCTTATTTTGATGTATTTTATCGCAGTGTGCCTGATGAAGGCGGTTTTTCCATTTGCTGCGGCCTAGAACAAGTGGTTGAATATATCGATAATCTGCACTTCACCGCCGACGATATCGAGTTTTTACGGGCAAAAGGAGTGTTCAATGAAGATTTTCTAAGCTATTTACGCGGGTTTCATTTCACCGGTGATATTTATGCTATGCCAGAAGGCACGCCGATTTTCCCGGGCGAACCCATTCTAACGGTCCGTGCACCCGCTATGGAGGCTCAATTTATTGAAACCTTTATTTTATTAACACTCAATCATCAGTCTTTGATTGCAACAAAAGCAAATCGTATTGTAAGAGCGGCGGAAGGCCGTCCCATCTCCGAATTTGGCTCCCGAAGAGCGCAAGGTGTTGAAGGCGCCATCCTCGGAGCAAGGGCCGCTTATATCGGCGGCTGCGCTGGTACCGCCTGCACCATTTCTGAACAGCGATACGGCGTGCCGGCCGGCGGCACTATGGCCCATTCATGGGTGCAGATGTTCCCCACCGAATACGAAGCCTTTACCACTTATTGCAAGCTATATCCTAACAATGCCATTCTTTTAATTGATACTTATAATGTACTCAAAAGCGGACTGCCTAACGCAATCAAAGCGTTTAAAGAAGTTTTGTGGCCAATGGGAATTAAAAAATGCGGCATTCGTGTCGATTCAGGCGATATTACTTATCTGACCAAACGAATTCGTAAAGAGTTAGACAAAGCGGGGCTTGATGAATGCAAAATTGTCATTTCCAATTCGTTAGATGAATATATCATTCGCGATTTGCTGATGCAAGGCGCTATCATTGACTCGTTTGGTGTGGGTGAACGGCTGATTACCTCTAAGAGTGAGCCGGTATTCGGCGGTGTATATAAATTAGCGGCTGTCGAAGAAAACGGCAAAATCATACCCAAAATCAAAATATCTGAAAACACAGCCAAAATTACAACGCCGCATTTTAAAAAGGTATATCGCATCTACGATAACGAGACGGGCAAAGCCAGTGCGGACCTTATCTGTGTACATGATGAGACCATTGATGAGACCAAACCGCTGACTATTTTTGATCCCGATTTCACATGGAAAGAAAAGACCTTTGAAAATTATACGGCAGTAGCCTTACAAAAAACAATTTTCAAAGACGGTAAATTAGTCTATGATCTACCCTCTACCGAACAAATCAAACAATATTGTCAAGAGCAAATTGATTTGTTATGGGATGAAGTTAAACGCTTTGAAAATCCGCATCATTATTATGTCGACCTTTCTCAAAAGTTATGGGATATTAAACATGACATGTTAGTGAAAGCAGGAAAAAACGAATAAATAGAAACGGCCATGGACTTTGTTAACGCTCACAAGGCAGTATTTTAGGATACAATAAGAATCACCCTTACGGCTTATTCTTAGAAAGTTCATCTTGCAGCCTATCAGGCAGCATTCCAGCAGAGCCGGAAACGATGAGCTTTAAGGTAACTGAAACTTTATGGTACAATAAATGTACTAAATTCAAATTATCGGGCGTTTCAAAGGCAACCGCACAAGATAAATACTAAGAAGAACTGCAAAAAGTTTTTCTTGGTATTTTCTTATTTATCGATTCATGAAAGAACCTGCAGGAATGTTGAAAAAGCAGGAGTCTTTGATACAATTGTTAAAAAAGTTTTGTATTACAATACAACAACTTTAAATGGGGGGACTTATGAAAATCAAAATTAGAAAAATGATAGAATCAGATATAACTGAATTTCCTACTGAGTTTAAAAAACAAGGCTGGCACACATCTGTAGAACAATATCAGATGTATTATAATGAGCAGAAAAATGGTACAAGAAAATTATTTGTGGCTGAAGTTGACGGAAATGCGGTGGGATATGCTACTCTTCTTTCTCATGATATATCGGGACCGTTCAAGGATAAAAATATTCCTGTAATTGTGGATTTCAATGTACTGGAAAAGTACCAACGAAATGGCATTGGGACTGCAATCATGGACACTATCGAAAATTATGTCAAGGAATATTCATCTACAATCTGTCTTGGAGTCGGACTTCACTATGGCTATGGTGCTGCACAAAGGATGTATGTCAAGCGTGGATATATTCCCGACGGCAGTGGAGTGTGGTTTAATGGCAAACAATTGGAACAGTATGCGCCTTGCATGAATGATGATGAACTTATACTTTATCTTTCTAAACAACTTATTTAGCAAATGCAAATTTGTAATGATGGGAAATCATAGTTTTTAAACAGATAGCTTGTGTAAAAACACTTGCCATCGTTTTTTGTTGTTTAAATCACACAGCAACAGAAAAGTCCGCAGGGATAACAAACATCGGATTTTGATACCAAAATCCAAATCCGCAGCACCACTGTGTTACGGCATAAAAGAAACGGTGCAATCTCTTTTAGGGATTACACCGTAACTTATATGGGAATTATTTCCTTATGGGACTTGGCCGTTAGCCACTTCCGTTTCTATTTATTCATAGTCTTTTATCATTTGCTCATAAGCCAGAAAATCAAATCCCATTTTTTGATAAAGAGCAGCCGCTCTTGCATTGTCCTTTTCTACCTCTAAACGGAACCGTTTAAATTGTCCGCCTTTTTGTGCAAAGAGAAAATCAAAAAATGCGCCGCCAATCCCTTTAGAACGATAAGCGGGCAAAACATAAAGTTCATCAATCCACAACACCATACCGCCCGCCTCTTGTGAATAGCTTTTACAAAGCAGCGCATAGCCAGCTGTCTTACCATCATATTCCAAAATATAACACTCTAAATATTCATCTGACCGCATTAATTCATGAAAGGCAGCTGTTAAATGAGATGCATCTACATGAAACAAAACTGCGTCTGAAGCATAAAAATCAGCTGCCATAGTTAGATAGCAAGCCTCATCTTCTTTTGCTATTTTTCGAAAGTTGATCAAATATTTCGCCTCCTTTTCTTTTATCTTACACCAAAAAACAGAGCGCCTGTTTTTTAACAGGCGCTGTCTTTTTGTCTATGAAAGAGATTAGTCTACTTTTACCGATTTAGCATACTTCAAAATGTCTTCTTTCAAAGCGTCATATTGACTATCTTCGCAGGCAAATTGTACCAGCCAGAATGCATCTGAACCTTTAAATACGGTTGCAAAATAAGTGAAATTCTTACCAGATACACTCTTGTTATAGGTAAAGCACAAAAGGCCGTCTTTTTCTTCTGTCTTAGAATCAAGATTATTAGCCGCAATCACTAAATCTGCATAGTCTGACAACGAAAGATCTGCATCGATATCATTATCTTCTAAAATAGATAATTCTTCTTTCAGCGCGGTAACGCTTACTTTCGTTGATACATAAGCAGCGGTTTGCGATACGATGTCTTGTTCTGTAAAGCCATCCGTTAACGTAATCGTAAAGCCGGCTTTTGAAAACTCTTTGTCTTTTGCTGCGCCGCAAGCGCAAAGCATAAAGCTGCACAAAAGCAGCATAGCTGCTGCCACACAAGCAATGTTTCTTCTTAGTTTTGTCATTGTTTTCCTCCCAGATTAAATTCTGTTTTATTATATGTAAAAGCATTCTGCAATATTTCCCTGCAGCTACTTTACATCATCAATTTATGAATATTTTGTCTTTTAAACTATAATTTTTATTCCCGCAATATGATAACAAATAATATACAAAATGTCAACAGAAATCAAAAAATAAATCGAAAAAACATACTTTTTATATTACTTGCGATATCGTTCTTCCTCACTAAAAATACAACCGCAATATTTTTGTCTATATAAGCCCAATTCTTTGGCCTTGTTTTGCCCTTCTCTAAAATATGGACGAAAATCACGATAAACAAATAAAACACCATAGCGCTCAGCCAATTTTTCACTCACTTGGCAGATAAGATCATGATTTTGATAAGGACTGATCAAAAGTGTTGTACAAAAACCATCATATCCTTGTTCAGCCGCCGCAGCAGCCGTAGCCTCTAAACGCATTTCATAGCAAACCTGACAGCGATTTTCAAAATCTGGGTACACCTTCTCAATAAACGGGCGCAAACCATATTCGTCCTGCACGATAAGAGAGGCGTTTATTTGTTTCGCATAATCAATCAAGGTTTCTTTTCGCATTTTATATTCAGTAAAAGGATGAATATTCGGGTTATACCAATATAAGGTGGGTTCAATGTTTTCCTCACGCAAAGTCTCAATACACTTAATTGAACAAGGCGCGCAGCAAGTATGCAGCAATAAATTCATCGCTCGCCATCCTCCTTTAATCATATCTATTTACTCATTATACTATCATGATGCCCGCTTATCAAGAGCTGATTCTACAGACAAAACAAAAGTAACTCATTTAAAAAAGCAATCAATTCACTGATTGCTTTTTTGCGTTCATCTAATTATCCTGCCATATACCGCTCTAAAAATTGCTTGGTTCTTTCATTTGTGGGATGCTCAAATACCTCCGCTGGCGTGCCGTATTCAACAACAAGGCCTTCATCCATAAACAAAACCTTGTCAGACACATCTCGGGCAAATTGCATTTCATGCGTTACAATAACCATGGTTGTTTTTTTGTCCGCTAACGAACGAATGACCTTGAGCACCTCTCCGGTCAGCTCAGGATCCAGCGCCGAGGTTGGTTCATCAAAGCACAAAATATCCGGCTTCATCGCTAACGCGCGGGCAATCGCCACCCGCTGCTGCTGTCCGCCTGAAAGCTGATGCGGATATAAATCCATCTTGGATAAAAGCCCCACCTGATCTAACAATTGTTTGCCATTTTCTGTAATCTTGGCTAAAATTTCTTTTTTATGCTTTTTATAATCAGGTCTCTTTTTAGCCAAAAGACAATTTGCTAACGTCACATTCGCTAAGGCTGTATACTGCGGAAATAAATTAAAAGATTGAAATACTAAGCCAAAATGTAAACGTTTATCCCGACTGTCAATTCCCGCACCAGGTGCTTTTGCATCAAATAATGTTTCGTCGCGAACGGCAATTTGGCCAGCATCGGCCCGTTCTAAAAAATTCAAACACCGAAGCAGCGTTGTTTTACCGCTTCCTGAAGAACCGATAATCGAAAGACATTCGCCCTCTTCTAACGAAAAGCTAATATGTTTTAACACCTCGGTTTGGCCAAAGCGTTTCGCCAAATTGTTTACTTCTAATATCGACACAATAAACCCCTATACTTTAAAATAACTCAATTTTTTTTCGGCAACTCCGAAAAGCAGAGTAAGCGCACCCACAAACAAAAGATAAAACGCGCCGGTATAAAACAACGGCCATATAATCGCGTGGCTGCTCATCATCTCTTCAGCCACTTTGATAATTTCCACCACCATAATGACTCTGGCCAAAGCAGTGTCTTTTACCAATGTAATAATCTCATTGGCCATCGGTGGGATAATGCGTTTGATGACTTGTAGCAAAATCACCTTGAAAAAAACCTGGGACTTAGTCAAGCCAAGCACCTGGCCCGCCTCATACTGCCCTTTTGCGATGCTCTCAATACCGCCCCGATAAATTTCACTGAAATAACAGGCATAATTGATCGCAAAAGCGATAATTACTGCTGTAAAACGAGCAAAGACAGGCGAACCATAGATAAAACCTGGTACATAAAATACAATAAAGATCTGCAGCATCAGCGGCACGCCCCTGATAATCCACACCAAAGTTTTAACAAACACACGCAGCGGCGCAAAGCTTGACATAGAGCCAAAGGAAATCAATAACCCTGCGGGAAGAGCCAGCAGCAGCGTCAAAACAAAAATCATACAGGTTGTCTCAAACCCGCCCAATAATCGAAGCGTTACATCGGTAAATCCCATCTTTTTCTTCCCCTTGTTTATGCAGTTCCTTAAAGCTCTATTTACTCATTACGTTATCTTAGCCTTTAAAATTGGTATCCAACTTTAACGCCTTAGTAATATTATACTTCTCAGCAAGTTCTGTCAATTTGCCCTCATCGTACAGTTCTTTGATAGCCTGATTCACTTTTTCGGTCAGCTCGCTGCCCTTTTTAAAGCCAATCGCATATACTTCCGTATCCGAAGCAAGGTCAATATCGGCAATTTGAAGATCATTATAATTGCCCTTACCGGTCAATCTTTCGGCTAACAGGATATCAATTACAGCAAAATCCACAGCGCCCGACTTTACTTCCGCTAAAGAATCAATCTGGGCCGGCACACCTATGAAGTTGGTTTCACTGCCCACTGCTTTTTTAGCAGCAGATTCACCAGCAGAGCCCGTTTCAGCGGCAGCTTTTTTGCCTGCAAGCGCATCCAGTGATGTATATTCTTCTGCCTTATCAGAGCGAATCACAACACACTGCCGATTCGTCATATAACTATAACTGAAATCTACATACTCTTTTCTGGCCCGACCTTCATCCTCTGCATTGGCAGTAAAACCATTCCAAATGCAAGAAATCGTGCCTGCTTCGAGTTCAGAATATTTTGCTTTCCACTCAATCTGTTCAAACTTGACATCCATACCAATTTTTTCGCCGACTAACCGTGCGAACTCAGTGTCAAATCCAGTCCACTCGCCATCATCGGTCTTATAATTCATAGGCTCAAAAATAGTTACACCACAAATTAAAGTGCCTTCCTCTTTCTTTGCACAAGCAGAAAACACTGAAATCATGCTAAAAAGCATGAGCGCTGCCAACAAAATGCTTACAATTTTTTTCATCTGATCCTCCAAATAATGATTAAAAATAAATTTCCAGTCAATCAACAGTCGTTTTTTTCGGTGACTGTCATATTATATAATAACTGCAAACATATATCTTTTTTATTATAAAGCATATCAGGCGTAAAAGTCAACAAAAAATTCATATTTTTATCAAGATTCGCATAGAATTTGTTTTGTTTTAATACCGCATACGGAGGCAATTATAATTCATATGAAATTGCATTGTTTAAAACATCTTGGTGTCACCACCATCAAGATTCAAAAAGGCAAACGCGCTATTTTGTTTTTTAACCTCAGTGTCGCCGTCAGTCTATTATTATGCACAACCTTTCTTTTGACTGTATTTAGCTATGAAAACACGTATCAATCGCATGCCGTCAACGGTATTTCTCCTTTCACAATCTATACATCCGCAGCCGATATACCAAAGGAAGAAATAACTGTTTCACAAGCACAAAAGGACGATGAGTCAAACGGATCTGACGAACCCGTGTCCATTGAACCTGTGATTGACCCTCTCTCTTCCTCACTCGACTGGTCTTTTACTTACGAAGAAATAAACGAAGAAGAACTCATACTCTTGGCCCAATTGATACAAGGAGAAGCGGGAAGCAGTGGGCTCACACAAAAAGCCGCCATTGTATGGGTGGTATTTAACCGCATCGACAACGGATACGGCACATTATCTGAGGTTGTGACAGGCGGTGCCTTTTACGGCTGGGGCGATTGGCAGGAATGCACAGAAGAAAATAAATTGTTAGCCAAAGACGTCTATATCCGATGGCAAGCCGAACAAGCAGGATTTACCGAAGTCGGCCGCGTTATTCCTGCAAACTGCTGTCACTTTTCAGGCAACGGCATGCGCAACCTTTTCCGCGTAGGCGGCCTAAAAGGTGAGGTCTGGGATTTCAGCTTGCCCAGCCCATACAACAGCTAAAAAACGCAGAGAAGCAACTAAATTAAGATTGCTTCTCTGTGTTTTTTATATATGAACTCATAAGAACAAGCCTGATAGCTTGTTCTTAGAAAGATTGACTTGTTCCCCGTTTAGGGTAACATTCCGGCGATGCCGGAAACGTCAATCTTTTTGGTTGCTGAAACATTTATAAACCAATAAGAACAAGCCTGATAACTTGTTCTTAGAGGCTTATGATACTGTTTTTAAAATATCATATACAGCGCTGAGATAAGCCCAATTTTGATGAAAAGGCCGCATCAAATTCCAATAGGCCCCGCCAAAGAGATTAAATTCATCAATCAAATTAAACTTCGCTTCTATACTTCTGACATCTTCAAACCAAACGACCCTGCTTTCGCTAAACGCTTGGTATTCAAACCAGGGAGATTGCCCTAACTCATCAAACTGAATGTTCACGCCATTCTGCAAAGCTAAACGCACCGCATATTCATTGCCAATCGTAGTGGCTTGCGTAACCCCCTGCTCAAACGGCAGTGGCCATACATAACCATAGTTCGGAATTCCCATAAATATTTTGCTTACCGGAATCTCGCTCACTGCATATTCCACCACTTTTCTCACCTGATTCAGCGGCGCCACCGCCATAGGCGGACCGTAGGTATAGCCCCATTCATACGTCATAATCAAAACCGTGTTAGACGCGGCGCCAATGGCTGGATAATCGTGTGATTCATAAAGAAGGCCGCTTTGCCCCGCCGATGTTTTAGGTGCTAAATCCGTATTGACAAAATAGCCGAGCGAATTTAATCTTGTCGTTGCTTTTTGCACAAAACCAATAAAGCCTTCTCTGCTTTCAGGCGGAATAAATTCAAAATCGATATCCAAGCCTAAATATCCTTTTTGCGCCATGACGGCAACCACGTTGTCAAGCACTTTATCCTGCAAAGCGGCATCCTGAAACAACGCACTCGCTAAATAACTATTAAAAACATCATTTTGATCAATAGCCGACAACAGCATAACTGGTGCTGTGCGGAATTGGTAAGCTAAATTAATAAGGGGCTGATCGTCAATCACCGTTAAATTCCCATTCAAATCAAACCCATAGCCAAAAATGGTGAGACGAGTTAAAAAAGGCAGAGCACGCAGCAAAATGGTACGCTCAATAAAAGGATAGGCATAACCGTTTGTCGCAATACTTCTACGTTTGGCCCCTTCAAACTTGATTATCAAAACCTGCCCTGGATAAAGCTGTGCATTCACGGCAAGTTCAGGATTATTCTGCACTAACACAAGCGGATCTACGCCAAAACGCTCTGAAACAGAAAACAACGTATCGCCAGGCATGACTGTATACGTTGTTTCTGGAATGAGTATAATTAGCGCCTGTCCAACCACCAGCCGGCCGGGATCGGAAATCGCATTATCGCTGATGATTCGAGCCGCTGACACACCATAAATCTGGGCGATACCCGTAATAGTTTCGCCGGGCTGCACCACATGAATTCTCATAATAAAACGCTCCTTTTCTAAGTTAATACAGCATATTCTCCTACTATATACCTTATTCGCTTATTTTAAAAAACGTTTTATTTATCCTATTATATATAAACAGCCGGGATAGCTGATGAACATGACATCACGCCTATTCCGACTGTTTGACAGCATACCCGAAAACAAAGGTATACTTTTTATCTACCTTATAATATAACGCCTGTTTTAAACAAAGAAATTTCTCGATACCCGTTTTCTTCGTTTCGAGTCTGTCTTTCTCCGTTTGCGATTTCTTTGACGGTTTGATAGAATCGCTCGGCCACCTCGCTCATGCTCTCACCTTCCAGAAGAACACCTGCATTAAAATCAATCCAATTCTGTTTTTTATTGGCCAAAGCTGAATTGGTCGCAATTTTCATCGTAGGCACTGGACATCCAAACGGCGTCCCTCGTCCTGTGGTAAACAGCACAATCTGTGCCCCACTGGCAGCAAGCGCTGTCGCCGCAATTAAATCATTGCCAGGGGCGTTAAGCAAATTGAGACCTGCGCACTTGACTCTTTCTCCATAGGCCAACACATCCACAACCGCTGCATTGCCGCTCTTTTGTGTGCAGCCAAGCGACTTTTCTTCTAACGTGGTAATACCGCCATCCTTGTTTCCTGGAGAAGGATTTTCGTAAACCGGCTGTCCATTTGCTTTATAATAATTTTTAAACGCGTTGATCATAGACACCGTTTTTTCAAAGGTTGCATGATCTTTGCAGCGATTCATCAAGATTGTCTCGGCGCCGAACATCTCCGGCACCTCAGTCAAAATTGTGCTGCCGCCCTTTTGAATAAACAAGTCAGAAAACACGCCCACAAGCGGATTGGCTGTAATGCCCGAGAAACCATCTGAACCGCCGCACTTTAATCCCACAACCAATTTTGAAACCGGCTGTTCGGTGCGTTTGTCCTGAGCGGCTCTTGCTTGTAATTCTTCGATCAGCCGTTCGCCTTCGGCAAGCTCGTCACTAACGCTCTGCCCCTCTAAAAAACGAACCCGTTCGGGGTCATAAGCATCGCCTAACACCTTTTTCAACAATTCAATTCGATTGTTTTCACAGCCAAGGCCCAGCACTAATACGCCGCCGGCATTCGGATGACAAATCAAACCGGCCAGCGCTCGTTGGGTATTCTGATGATCTTCTCCTAACTGTGAACAGCCATACGGATGGCAAAAGGCATAGGCACCTGTTCGTTTAGCGAGAGAGCGCGCGGCGTCATTCATACAACCGACGGTCGGAATAATCCAAATTTCATTACGAACACCGACTCTGCCGTCAGCACGTGCATAACCCATGAACGTATCCGAACCACTAAGCGCAGGAGCGGCAATTGGCTCATAGGTATAGTCTAAAATATCACCTAAACCCGTTTTTAAGTTATGCGAATGCACCCACTCACCCTTTTTGATCGCGGCCGAGGCAAGCCCAATTGGATAACCATATTTAATCACCGCTTCGCCAAGTGCAATATCTCGTCTTGCAATCTTATGTCCGGCGCAAGGGCCCTCGGTCTCTACCGCTACATTATCTCTTTCATCAATTACAAGCATTTCATCACCTCATAAGCGCCTCTTTGGCGAATATCATCAAGATCACGCTGCACGGTTTCACAAAATCCATCGTAACGGCTAAGATCCTCGCCCCAAAAAGCCTCGTTTGCACAAACTATGCGAACAAAGTCCGTATCCTCTTTATGATCTGCAAAATAAGTCAGCACGGCCGCGTCATCGTTTGCTTTGTCCGTATCACAATAAAACGCAAGTAGCGCGGCAAAAGCAAAGGTGATTCGACGGGGTATAAACTGATTGATGCGAACATAATCCTGAAAACTGCTAAGCAGTCTGGCACGGAATTTGGATACAGAATTGAGTGAAATTGACAACAAACTATGGTCAATAAAGGGATTTTCAAACCGCTCGAACACTTGTTCGGCAAAAGCCGAAAGTTCTTCTTTATCTAACGACAGAGTGGGAATAATTTCTTCAAAAACCAATTTTCTCATATAAGAGGAAATGACTTCGTCCTGCATACACTCACGCACAATTTTTTTGCCCGAAAGATAAGCCGCAAGCACGGTTGCCGTATGGGCGCCGTTTAATATGCGCACCTTGCGTTCACGATACGGTGTAACATCCTTTGTAAACACAACGGGAAGTCCCGCTTGGTCAAGCGGCAGAACCGAACGAATATCGCCCTTTTCTTCGATCACCCAAAGGGCAAACGGCTCGCGAATGTCAATCATCGGATCGCCGTATTTTTCACTTAACTCTTTATCATAACCAGTTACAATACTGTCAACCAGCGTTGTACAGAAATAGCAGGCTTCCTGTATCCAGTTAGCGAAAGCATCGGGTAAATGCCAACATTTTGCCGTCTCCAACACACAGCGTTCCAATTCGCGCGCATTATCGGAAATTAACTCGCAGGGCAAAATATACAGTCCCTTATCCGGTGCGCCTGCAAAGTGTTCATAACGCGCCCATAGCAGTTTGGTTAATTTGGCCGGATAACTGACCGGCGGGCAATCCGCCAAACAGTCATCGGACGAAAGCGCAATGCCTGCTTCAGTTGTATTCGAGACAACAAGCGCCAAGGCTTCATCACATGCTAATGACAACACTGCGTCAAAATCTTGATAACAGCACAAAGCTTCTTTGACAGAACGAATAGTTTTCTTCTCGTCAATTACCTTTCCACTCTGCATGCCTCGCACAAGTAGCGTATAAACGCAGTTCTGCGCACGAAGCGGCGAAAGGTCGCCTGCGGCAATTGGTTTAACAATCGTAACAGCGCCATTCATAACGCCTTTTTCATTAGCGGTGTCTACCATGGCATCAACAAATGCACGCAGAAAATTACCCTCGCCAAATTGTAATATTTTCATTGATTTCATGCGAGATATTTATCAATATCAACGCTGGAGGCAGAATTCTTATCAATAAACAAATTGAAATTCTCATGCTGTTTCAGCATTGTTGCAGGAATATTCGGTGTTAAATCATTTTCGAGTGTATCTTTGATGGCCTGCGCTTTCACTTTATGCGGCACGCTGGAAACAATCACTTTTGATTTCATAATCTCTTTAACGGTCATAGAAACAGCCTGTTTCGGCACATCGTCAATGGTCGGGAACCAGCCCTCGCCAAGCTGCTGCTGGCGGCACTTCTGATCCAGATTTACAATAATATAAGCATTTTCATTTTCAAAATCAGCTGGTGGATCATTAAACGCGATATGTGCATTCTCGCCAATACCAATCAGGGCTACGTCAACCGGGGCTTTGCGAAGCTCATCCGTTAACGAAGCAATGTTGGCCTCAATGTCGCCATCCGTATTCACGTAATGAATTGCTTTTGCGTTGACAAAATCGCCAAAACGCTCTTTGATATATTTGCGGAAAGATGCCGGATGCGTAATCGGCAGATCGACATATTCATCTAAATGGAATACCTCTACCTTTGACCAATCGATTTCCTTTTTGACAAGCGCGGCAATCGTCTCAAACTGAGACGCGCCCGTTGATAAAACTAATCTGGCGCTTCCATTATTCGCGATCGCCTCATTTAACAGCTTTGCGGTTAAATCGGCAGCGCGTTTGCCCAGTTCAAGCGCATTTTCAGACAATGTAATTTTCATGTTGGTTACCTTACCTTTCATACTGTGTTTTTCCGCCTACCATAGTAAGCTGAATTTCTATATTTTCATCAAATAGAGTAATATCCGCATCATAGCCTGCAGCCAATACTCCTTTGTTTGAAAGCCTCATGGCTCGGGCCGGTGTTTCAGACGCCATTTTAATCACATCCGGCAATGGAATATGCGCATAATCCCTTGCTTTGCGAATCAAAACATCATAGGTAGCAACGCTACCGGCAAAAGCGCTGCGATCAGGCAGCCAAGCCACCCCTTCAGCAATGACAACAGGCGTGCCCGTATCCTTATTGCCTAACACACATCTGCTTCCCTCTTTCAGACCAGCCCCCCGCATGGAATCAGTCACTAATATCATGCGATCTGCTCCCTTTACTTTATAAATGAGCTTTAATAACTCAGCCGGCAAATGAATTCCATCGCAAATGGCTTCACAATAAACATCATCCCGCAAAAGACAAGCCTCTACCACGCCGCCCTTGCGAAATCCATTTTCTCGATGTACGCCCGACATGCCTGAATAGAGATGAGTCGCAATCCGATAGCCCGCATCAGCCGCCAACAACGTTGTTTGTGCGTCGGCATCGGTATGCGCTATTCCACTTATAACGCCCTTTAAAGCCAAATCTTTTGCCATCTGCATACTGCCGGAGAGTTCAGGCGCAGCGTCAATACGGCGAACAAATGAATATTCGTTGATTAGCTTTTTATACTCTTCATCTGAAGGCGCGCACAATTGATCAGGCGGCTGTGCGCCGCACTGCGCGGGACTAAAATAAGGTCCCTCTAAATGCGCGCCTAAAAAAGCAGCGCCTTGAGCAATGGTAAAATCAACTTTGGCCAAAGAATCTAGCGCGGCGCGCACCTGCACAAACGGCGCGCTCATAGTAGTAGGATATACACCTGTTACCCCAAAACGTGCATACATACGCAAGGCATTTAAAACTCCGTCCCCTTCAGCGTCCATAAAGTCATAGCCGCCAATTCCGTGCGTATGCAAATCAATAAAACCGGCGCTGGCATAAGCGCCCTTTGCATCAATGATCTGATCAAAACAGCCATCACCGACCGCCGTCGCAGGAAGAACTGCCTCAATCTTATCATTCTCAACTACGATCGTATGACGATCGAACTCTTTTCCCTGTGTAATGACACGTGCATTAATTATTTTTGTTCTCATGTTGTTTCTTTTTCAATGAATTCACTATTCAGAATATATTTTTTAGCCACCGGTTTGCCAGACAAAAGATCTAACATCATAGAAGCACCTAAGATACATAATTCATCAACCTTATTATCCACGGTACTAATACGCGGCGTCGAACATTCGGAAAGAATCGAATTATCATATCCCATTACACTAAGGGAGTCAGGCACGCTTCTGCCCAAATCAAAAGCGGCCTTTATCACGCCCACCGCCAACTCATCCACCGAGGTAAGCACAGCCGAGATATGCGGATTTTCACTTAGTATACGTTTGCCTTCACAGTGCGCAGCTTCAATGGTTCGCGGACAATTATAAACAAATTGGTCTTTTTTCGATAATCCACAAGCAGCAAGTCCCCGATAAAAACCGGTCAGCTTAGCCGTGCCATTGGCCGTATCAGAGTCGTTCAAATACAAAAAAGTACGCCGGCCTTTTGCATACAGCTTACAGACAGCTTGTTCCACTGCCGAGGCATCATCGCAAAAAATATTATAGCAAGCCTCGTTCTCTGTCTCTAAATTGATCGTCAAAATAGGAATGCCGTCAGGCGCAAACAAATCTTTTTCCGCTTTGCGGAAAATAGAACCAATTGTAAAAATAGCATCAACTTTGCGGGAGCAAAGTGAACGGATATATCGCTTTACACCCGTCATTTCTTCCCCTACGCTATACAAGATAATATCATAATCCATCGCGCGAAGCCGCTGTTCTAAAACTGAAACAGCACGCATATAGTAAAGGTCATCAATCTGGGCGACCAAAATGCCCACTAATTTCATACTGCCAATGTTCATGCCCTGCGCATATGGATTCGGCTGATATCCTGTTTTTTTCAGCACTTCATTAACACGCGCACGAGTTTTTCGACTCACTGGCCCACCATTGATCACCCGCGATACAGTCGCGGTCGAAACATCGGCCAGCCTGGCTATATCATAAATATTCATAATAATCTCCATCCCACTGCCAAAGCGGCGGTACAAATCGTTATGAAATTTATCCGCGCCGGCAAAAGCGGCGTTTTTTCGTTTTAGGATAAATTTACATGTAAAACAGCTTCATTGCCTTTTAACACGGCCGTATTTCCCACACCGCACTTTTAAAATGTAAGCGTTTACATTTACATATTACAATATTTCTCATATCATGTCAAGAGAAATACAGAAATAAATGTAACCGTTTACAATCAAACGCTAAAAAGTCTGCATGGATTCTCCATGCAGACTTTTTTTATAAACAATATCTCATTCAAAAATAAACCACTTGTCTGGTTTAAATTCCTTCACATCAGTGTTCAAAATCGGAAACGCAATTCCATAACCAGGGTCATTGTGACGGAAACTATCAAAATGCACCGCCATATAAGCGAGTTCACCCGAAGCATCCTCATACGCCTGGAAACGCTGCACCGTCTCTCGATTCAGATTTGCCGGATCCGCTGTTTCTATTTCTGAATAACGGAACGCCATGCGCACAAGACGAATATTATTGCGGGATTGTACATCCTCAGCTGCTGCCAACGCTTTTTCAAACAAATCATATACTTTCGCTTTATCAACATGCTCAATCATATATTTTCCAGCAAAGCCAATGATTTCTTCGCCGTCAAGCGCCGCCTCCATCAAACGAATTGCCTGGGCGACGGCCGGGCCGCCAGCGCCAAACAATTTACATAATGCATTCAAATTGTCCTCGAAAGACAGAGTCGCATCATAAGCCGTACGTCCAAAGGTATAAAGATTCATCAAGTGGTTCCACAAATTAAAACACTCAATTTGCGTGCCAGCGCCCGAGATACCAAGCGCCGCAAAGCGTTGCCAAATAGCCTGAATTTCATCCGCCATGGGAATAATGCGCTGGCGATTCCCATAGACGCCCATATAATAATCATAATAAACGACATCGGCACCGGCTTTTCTCCAACGCATGATATTGGTTTCAAACTCGGTTTCCGATAAACAAGTGCCGTCTGGTTTACCGCACTTTCTCTGCTCTTTAGCCCAAGCGGCCTCGTCAATTTGCAGGCAATTCTCAAGTTTAACGTCTTCGGGGCATTCCCATAAATCAACATAAACCAACATATCAATTTTGATTTGCGGACAAGCGGCGCTTACTCGTTTCGCTACTTCGTTTTGGAAATATGTATAGTTTTCCACTTTGCTGTGCGCCGCACATTTCTCACAAGAGCACTGTTCAAAGATGCCGTCGTTCGGCCAAAAAGCAATGGTATCCACCAATGGATTTTCCTTCACCCAGCGAATCAGGTTTTGACTAATTTGTTCAATGCAATCAGTATTGCGAGAACAATAAATCCACTGGCCGGTATGATCATCCTTATTCTGCGGCGTAAAGCGCGTGCCGTCCGCATTTAATCGATAATATTCGGGATGAGTTTCGGCATAGGCTTCGGTAAAATATTCATTGCCGAAATAAGGCAGCCACATTCGGGAAGATTCATGATGGCCAACACTCAGTCGAATACCCCGCTTTTCAAACTCCTCAAGCAGTCCCATCTTTTTGTATGCTTCGTACACACTTGCCCAGGTTAAAATACGATTATATCGGTTTTTGGCCAGCCAATCGATAAACGGCTTATTTAATTGATGATAGGGATTGCCGGCTGCTTCGCCATATTGAATAATGGCCGTACGATACGGACGATCGGCACCGGCTTTCACATAACGATCATCCTCAATCGTCAACATATCGTACACCGGCACCCTCTCACCGGCACAAACCCCTGGTGCGCTATAAGCCGCCAATGTGCAGCCAAGATAACGCTCTAAAAACTCATAGACTGCATATACAGTACCACGCTGCGCGTCATCATATCCTTCACTGCCGGCTAAAAGTACTGTATCGCCTTTTATATCAATCAGCATTCCCTCCGCACCGGTCAACAACTCATTAAACTGGACTTCAGAAAAATGAACGGCCGATGCTGCATTCCGCGCTGGGCCGCCAATCAAAAATACATTGGCCGATACTTCTGCTGTTTTTGCAAATGCGGCATCTATGCCAAACATACGTTTCAAATAAACGACTAATTCCTCGGCCGCAAACTGTTCGCGTGCCGTCGGCTCTTTTGGCAAAATAATATGTGTTTTTTTGTTTTTTGAAAGAATCATGGGGGGAACCTGCCTTTATGTATATTTTTTCTCTTCTGCGTAATCAAAAACAGTCTCAAACATGGAAAAACCATTAAAAAGGCGGTTTTCAATTGGCAAAACCAGAATTTATTTTGCTATTGTACCACAAGAAAATAGAAAATGCAACGCTATGTGTCTTTGTTTTAATCACCCATACCATGCGCAGTTCTCATGGTACAATCAGGCAACGCCGCCTTTGTATTCACAAATGTATTTAACAATGCAGAAGGTATAAGCACCGAACAAGTACAGCCATAAACCGGACAATCATACCAAGCCCCGCACAAATCCGCTTCTTTCGACAAATGATTTTTCGCACGTAAATTCATATACACATGATGCCTTACACACTTAGGGCGTTCAATTAACGCATTATGCTTCATTTTTAGCCTCCGGACTTTCCAAACTTGACAATACCAACAGTTTCAGCTATAATATTTGGCCCCCTCCCCTCATAAAAAAACAATCAACAAATTGAAAGCGAGGTTATATGCAGAATCAATTAGCCAAAGATTTTCATTTTCTATCTTTGCTGAAATATGCTTTTCCAACTATCATCATGATGGTTTTTATGTCTATGTATACTATTGTCGATGGTATCTTCGTATCTAAATTTGTCAGCACCGACGCGTTAGCGGCTCTTAATATTGTCTTTCCGATTATAAATGTTATCATGGCGATTGGCATTATGATCGGCACAGGCGGCAGTGCTATCATAGCCCGTAAAATGGGAGAAGGCAGCCAAAGCGAAGCAAAACAAGATTTCACACTGCTTGTGATTTTGGGAGTTGTCCTCGGCAGCCTATTAACAATAACGGGCCTGTTATTTTTAGAACCGATTTTACGATTTTTAGGCACCAATGAAGCCACCTATGACTTCGGCCGGCAATATGCCGGTATTATGTTGCTCTTTGCCATACCCTCTATTTTGCAAATGCTTTTTCAAATGTTTTTTGTCACCGCCGGCAAACCAACCCTCGGTCTTACGGTTACTATCTTGGCTGGCTGCGCCAACATGCTTTTTGATTATCTTTTTATCGCCCTATTCCATTTGGGCATCGCCGGCGCCGCCATCGCCACCGGCATTGGCTATCTTATTCCTTCGCTATTTGGCATCATATGGTTCAGCCTATACCGAAAAGGCACTCTGTGTTTTGTGTGCCCAGCGAAAAACAAAGGCGTCATTCTGCATACATTTTTAAATGGTTCTTCTGAAATGGTAACCAATCTTTCTGCTGCAATCATCACCTATTTATTCAATATCATGATGATGCGGTATTTAGGCGAAAACGGTGTTGCCGCCATTACCATTGTACTCTATATTGAATTCTTTTTAAGCGCGGTTTATGTCGGTTTTTCATCAGGAATTGCACCCATTTTAAGCTACAACTATGGAGAAGGAAATATTCTCCGCTTAAAAAGGCTCTTTCGTATCAGCATTTTATTTATCATTCTCTGCCAAGCCCTTTCCTTTTTGATATCCATTCGATTCGCCAAGCCGTTAGTCGGCCTTTTTGCACCGACTGCCGGAGAGGTTTTCGCACTCGCGGTACACGGATTTTATATCTATGCGGCATGCTATCTTTTCCGAGGCATCAATATTTTTGCCTCCAGCCTTTTCACCGCCCTGTCAGATGGTGCAACGTCGGCAGCGCTGTCTCTTATGCGAACATTTGTTTTCATTTTGCCAGGACTGCTTCTGCTGCCGCATATCATAAAAGCAGACGGCATTTGGCTGGCTGTTCCGCTGGCTGAGTTGCTTAGCGTGATTTTATCGGCTATTTGCTTTTTGCGACTTTTTAGAACGAAACTAAACACAAACTAATATCTTTTAAAAAGGGCTGCCTCAAACAGCCCTTTTTGTGATTGACCAACTAATGATGCCGCAAAACGCGCAAGAGCGCCGGCACATTTATTTTTTCTCAGGAATCCATGCTGCGTAAAGAATCGTTGCCTGCTCTATCTGGTCTTCTGCAAAATTCCAACGCACCGTTAAATCTGGGTCTGTATACCAGCCGCCAAACCGATAGCCAGTGCGTTCAGGCACCGCTGGAAACGGAATGTCATCGCCGTATCGTAAACGAATGGAATCTACTGCTGTGCCGCCATTGGTACAAAAAGATACTGTATAGCCGCCCCTCAGCGTCAGTACGACGCTAACCAATAACAACAGCAGTAAGCAAACGAATATAAAGCCATTGAGCGCTTTTACTGGAACGCGTAGATTTTGATAAAGACCGCCTGCATCTTTTTTTGTCTGCATCGTGTCGGCATTCATTTTCTCACCAAATATTTGCGCATATCAATCGCACAAGCAATTAAAATGATGAGGCCTTTGATCACATACTGCATATTCGCATCGATCGAGAGAAACGTAAGTCCCACGAAAATGATGCGAAGCAGTACCACGCCCATAATGACCCCTCGAATTTTACCAATACCACCCACAAACGAAACGCCGCCAATAACACAGGCCGCAATCGCGTCTAATTCATAATTAAGTCCTGTTGTCGCTGAGTTTGAGCCAATGCGGGCTGCCTCGATAAATCCGGTAACGCCATACATAATACCGGCCAGCATAAAGACCAAAATAATCGTGGCCGTTACATTAACGCCCGAAACATTGGCAGCCTCGGGATTGGAACCAACCGCAAACATATTTTTACCGAATTTGGTTTTATTCCAAATAAACCACATAATCAACGTAATGATCATCACGTAAAAAACAAAATTAGGAATGGGCGTTTTTCCGATTTTCAAAAAGCTGCCTTTAATAAACTGATCATAACCGGCATCAAGACCAGAAATCGACTGACCATTGTTATTGCCATTCATTAAATACATCAAAAGGACGCCATATAAAATTAATTGGGTAGCAAGCGTCACAATGAACGGATGAAGATGAAATTTGGCCGTACAAAAACCGTTGACTGTACCAACAAGCGCGCCAATCGCCACAACAATCAAAAACACAAGCCAAATCGGCATAGTAGCAAGCCCCGGAAACATTTTATTCGGATAGCCGCTTGCCTGTAATAAGGAAGCAGCTACACAAGCCGTAAAGCCAACGATACGGCCGGCTGAAAGGTCTGTACCCGTCAAGATGATACAACCTGCTATACCAAGCGCAATCGGCAAGTTGGCCGCCGACAGCGAAATAATGTTCACAATAGACGGCACGGACAAAAACATAGGGTCGACAATTTCTATGGCAATAATCGCCGCAAATAAAAATAAATAAAGCGAATTATTGATAAAAAATTCTTTATACCATAGTCGCCGGTCCTTTGGTTCTAAACTTTTAAAGGCCTGAATACGACCGCCAAAGCCTGTTTTTTCTTTCATAATTAGCCTCCATGCTGCGACTACTTCTTAGAGAACTGTTTGCGATTCAAGTTTTGGCGCAGCACAAAACTTGACCCCTTCTTAAGAAAAGCTAAATTGGTTTTTTAAATGGTGGCCAAGACCATATGAAACCAAGTTTTGGCGTTTTCCTCTATACATATTTGGCTGCAAGAGCCATAATTTCTTCCTGTGATGTGTTTTTTGCTTCCACCGTTCCGGCGATCCGGCCGCCTGACATAACAACAATGCGGTCGCACACGCCAAGCAATTCGGGCATTTCACTTGAGACCATAATGACTGATTTTCCGTTATTCGCCAAATCTAAAATCAATTGATAAATTTCAAACTTAGCGCCTACATCAATGCCACGCGTCGGCTCGTCCAATAAGAGAATATCTGGATCGGTGATAAGCCAGCGACCCAAAATAACCTTTTGCTGATTACCGCCTGACAGCGAACGAATTTTTGTCTTTTGTGAAGGCGTTTTAATACGCATCGCCTTGATAGCCCATGCGGTATCCTCACGCATACGACGATTGCTCAAATACAATCCTTTCACTTTATATTTAGAAAGGCTGGAAATTGCTACATTTTCGGTTATATCTAAGATGCCGAATATACCGGTTGCCCGTCGTTCTTCGGTTAGCAAAGCAAACCCATTTCGTATCGACTCTCTTGCATTTCGATTGCGCACGTTGCGGCCATCCACTGTAATGCGACCCTCTTTTTTTGCCGCTACACCAAAAAGACATTCTAATACCTCGGTGCGGCCAGCACCAGCAAGACCGGCAAATCCAAGAATTTCGCCTTTGCGCAGAGTGAAGGATACGTCTTTCACATGCGAATGCATCGCCGTGAGTCCCTGTACCTCTAAAATCGGCTCTGATGGCTGATTAGTCTTAGGCGGAAAACGGTCTGTCAAAGTCCGCCCCACCATCAAGCGGATTAATTGATCCATATCTAATGCCGACGCAGGCTCAGTAGCCACCCATGTGCCGTCTCGCATGACGGTGACCTCGTCCGAAATACTGAGAATTTCTTCCATTTTGTGGGATATATAAATAATGCCGCAGCCTTCTTCTTTTAGCATACGAATCATGCGAAAAAGATGGGCTACTTCTTGTTCAGTCAGCGAAGAGGTGGGCTCATCAAACACAATGATTTTAGAATGGTAGGAAATTGCTTTCGCAATTTCCACCATCTGTCGCGTCGCTACCGGCAGCGTACTCATAATCGCCTTGGGGTCAACGCGGAGCTCCATACTTTCAAAAATGCGTTTTGTTTCCTCTTTCATTTGATGCTCGGAAACCACTAAACCTCCAAGCACTGTCGGATACCGTCCCAACCAAAGATTGTCCATGACACTGCGTTTGAGCGCTTGGTTCAGTTCCTGATGCACCATGGCTACCCCATGCTCCAATGCCTCTTTTGCGTTTTTGAAAGATACTTCCTTACCCTCCAAAAAAATCTGTCCGCTATCTTTGGCATACATGCCGAATAAACATTTCATTAACGTCGATTTACCGGCGCCATTCTCTCCCATCAGGGCGTGCACAGTACCCTTTTTAACACGCAGGGTTACACGATTTAAGGCTTTTACCCCAGGAAATTCCTTGCTGATTTCTTTCATTTCCAGCAATATATTGTCACTCATTAAAATTCCCCTTCCGCCGCTTTTTATCCATTTGGCTTACCGCGTTATTCTTCACCTAAATAAATTCCGTATGGTATGCGCACTTTGGCTGTATTCTGATCAATTGTATAATCGTTCATATCATCAAGCAGCGCTTTTTCTTCAATTCCGTTTTTGGCGGTTTTAGCAAGTGCGGTTGCCATACCATCGGCGTCCTGCTTAATCGTACCAGCCATTTTGCCGGCTTTAATCAATTCTTTCGCTGCATCGGTCGCATCAACGCCAAAGACGGGAATCGTGGTCGCCCCTTCTACGCCTGTATTAAATCCGGATGTCTGTAAAGCAGTAATAGCCCCCTCGGCCATATTATCATTATTACAGATAATTAACTCAATCATATTGTCGTTCGCCGCGTTGTAAGAGGTAAGCGCTGTTGTCATATACTCGTTCGCCGCTTGCGCCGACCATTTGCCCTCTTTGTCAAGCAAATAGCCATCAGTATTGCTGCTGTCATAAAACACTAATTCATTTTTCGAAGCAGCGGTCAATTTTTTATTGGCATTTTCTACTGAATATTTTGTCCGATAAATCGCTTCATTATTTCCCTGTTCTCCCATAAAAAGAACATAGGATATACGGCCGTCGCCGTTTAAATCAACTTTGTCATAATTTTCTGCAACATAATCACCCACCATGTCGCCCTGCAAATAGCCGGCTTCGGCGGCGTTGGTTCCAACAAACGCGCATTTATCATAGCTGTTTACCACACTGTCTGAAACCTCTCTGTTGAAAAAGACAACTGGTATACCCGCGTCCTTCGCCATTCTCACAATACCAGATGACGCATCATCAGAACCGGTTGTCACAATATTTACCACGATCATTTTGGCGCCTTTGGTGATCGCCGTCTGCACTTGTTCGGTTTGCGTGGTCTGGCTGTTATTGCTGTCATACTCTTGTACGCTAAGCCCCGCCTCTTGCAACTTTTTGCTCAGCGCACTGCGCACACTGGAAATATACGGATCACTATAGGTGTAATAGAAAACATGCACATCGGCACCGCTTTTGTTCTCCTTACTGCAACCACACCCTGTCAAACAAGCAAGGCCGGCGCATATCGCTAAAGCCAAACATAAACATTTAATTTTCATTTTTGCCTCCTCGGTGTAAAACACAAATTCCTTGATTGGAATGATCTTATTTTCTGTTATTATTATGGCTTCTTTTTTATTTCTAATCAAAAAAATATAAATTCATATAAAAGTTTTCATTTTAACTTTGCTTTTCGTCAAAATGCAACAAATGATAACCATCATTCTTTTTTATGGTCCTTGCCATATATAAAACAATAATAAAAGAAGCCCCAAGGCTTCTTTTATTATTGTTATTAATTAAGTAGTCTGTTAGAAAGAATTTTTGCGGTTTATCCACCCAGTTGAAATGTCCATGGCCGTACGGCATGCATTGGTTTGATCAAGCGCATTTAACATGACAAAATCATGAATTGTCCCCTGCACTCTTACCGCGGTTACCTCTACACCCGCACAGCGAAGTTTTTCGCCAAAGGCTTCGCCTTCACTGCGCAAAACATCTGCCTGACCGTTAATAATCATTGTTTGGGGAAAACGCTTCAAACAATCTATGCTTGCACAAAGAGGCGATGCGGTGATTTGATTTCGATCCTCCATCGAAGTTGTATATTGCCGCCAAAACCATTTCATTCCATCGCGGTACAAATAATAATCCACGGCGAACTGACGGTAGCTGGGCGTATCAAAAAACGCATTTGTTACCGGGTAATACAAGAGCAGTTTGTGAATGTCAGGACCATGACGCATCATGGACATCAACACCATGGCGGCTGCCATATTGCCGCCGACACTGTCGCCTGCAACCGTAAGTGCAGAAGGATTGATCATGGGATAGTGATTGCCAATGATTTCCCATAAATGAGAAAGTATAAAATAACATTGTTCAATCGCTGTCGGATATTTTGCTTCGGGCGAGCGGCTGTATTCTGGGAATACAACTAATGAGTTTGTCCTTGCCGAAAGCTCTCGCACCAATTTCTCATGCGTATGGAAACTACCGAACACCCATCCCGCACCGTGAATATAAAAGATGATATTTCTTACCTCTACCTCCTTCGGTGTAATAAAATACACCGGTATACTGCCCCAATTCCCGGTAGTTATGCAAGTGGACGATATATGGGCGGGATATTTATATACCGGCGCATCCTGCGCTTTTTCCAATATCATTCTGCCCTGCTCAGGCGGCAGTTGAAAAATCAACGGAGGCACAGCGTTTTGATCGCAGACCATCTCTGCGGCAGGTTCTAATGGAACACATCGTTTCATATATGATTCTCCCCTTATACGATTACTGGTTGCTATCATCATATGCGTCTCTTACATTTTTGTCGATCTGTAAATCATTCACTTGTCTGCAAATATTGAAACTTTCCTTTTTGAACCCAAATCGCGAAAATAGCCCCAAAATGCCGATTTCATTCTGCACTATAAAACAAAACACCACCAGATTCAAACCACAGCGAGTTCAATTCAGGCGGTGTTTTATTGATAAGTAATCTTTATTTCAGCAAAAATTATATCGATAAGGTCCATTTTTGCTTTTAAGGAAGCAAGTGCCTATCCTCAATCAAACAGCTTATTTTCCTTTCTTTCGCTGCAAGCTTTTTTCAGCGCTGCGCCTACAGCCTTGACCATTAGAGGACTCACCGTTCTTGCCTGCTGCGGACAAATAGCAACACAACGCATACAATTCATACAAGCATTTTTATCCGTCTTTTTTGGATCGTTCTTGTCTATCGCTCCCACAGGGCATTTTTCTGCACAAAGGCCGCAAGACACACAGGCAGCAGAAGATTTCGGCACCATTCCAACGCCCGCTTTCTTGTATGGACGATTTCCAGGAATCTTAGGGGCAATCATGGAACCGCTATCCAATTTTTGGGTAATGATTTCTGCGAAGCGCTTCAGTTGCTCTTCGTCCGTTTGATCCGGTCTACCCGTGGCATACTGATGAGCAATCGAATGTTCTGCAATAGCCGATATTCCCGCTATCACTTCAAAACCGCATTCTTTTGCAGTGTCTGCCATCTCAATCAAGGTATCCTCCTGCTCTCGATTCCCGTAAACGGCAACTACAACGGCCTTGGCGCCATTTGCCTGTACCATTTTCAATCGGTCAATCGCAACCTTGGGGGCACGACCGCCAAAAGAAGGCATGGCGATTACAACAATCTGATCGCCATTCAAGCGGCAGCCTGCAAATGCCGCTTTTGATAAATCGATTGTTTCAACTTCTGTGCCAAGCGCACTCGACAGAATATCGGCGACTTTGGCGGTGCCGCCTGTAGGACTAAATAAAATCTTGCAAATTTTCATACTTACCACCTCACAAAATCATTCAAATGATGAGCAATTTATCCTTTGTAGATAAATTGTTTAATCCGCTGCGCATCTTGATATCCTTTTTGATAGAGACGTTCCATGGCCGCTTTATCCCGGCGAATTGTGTCTATCCCACAGGTATCGTCCGGCGCAATAATCAACGCTTTTCCTTCATTTTCGTATTTCCTTGCCAGTTCAACCCCTTTGTTATAGTTTTCAGCACGACGTAACAGGGCTTCAGCAGCTTTGGGATATTTCTTTTGAATCGCTTTGGCAATTCTTTTATCATGCCCCTGCTGCCGGGGAACATTGACAGGCTTAGTCAAGATGAGAACAATCTTTTCACAGCCCATTTCAAATGCTTTCTTCACTGGTACAGGATCACCAAGTGCGCCATCGTAATATAAAACACCGTCTATTCCATAGGGTTTATTCACAAAAGGCAAGGTAGAAGAAGCCATACAGATTTCATAATGGTCTTGCTGAAGATTGCTTTTTTCAAAATATTTTGGCATACCAGTTTTCGCATCGGTTGCGACAATCACAAGCCCTGACGGATTTTCTGCAATCTTCTGATAATCTAAAGGGTATTCTCCATCATGATTAGAAAGTGTGCTATACATATATGGCAAATTGACATATGACCCTGTTTTTAGCCAAATATGAAAACCCATCCATTCCTTTCGAAAAGCATATTCCGTGAGAAACTTGTGTATTCTCCCCTTTTGATTTGCCAAAAACGACACAGTATTTGCACTGCCAGCTGAAACACCGATACAAACATCAAAGGTGAGCGCCTCATCCATGCAGCGATCAAATATCCCGGCCGCATAAATGCCGCGAAATCCACCCCCAACATCAATAATTCCGACTTTTTCTATATTGCTCATTTCATCTGCCTCTTTATTATAATAGTATATCGTTTACTCTCCACGCACATCTGCTAAAATGCTGCTTGTAATGTCTTTAAGACTATACGTTTTCAGCGCATCTTCCATTGCCGTCTGAGCAGCGCAAAGCGAAGGGGTCATTGCTCTTTTAATGTTTCTTCCGACAGGACATAAGGGATTTGGCTTCGGATGAAAATCAAACAAGGTGGAATCCTTTTTCTTAACTGATTGATATATTTCATACAGAGTTATTTCTTCCTGCGATTTTAATAATCGCCCGCCGGGAAGCCCATTCTGTGTTTCAATAATTCCTGCTTTTTTCAAGGAAGACATCACTTGTCTAATGGCAACCGGATGACTGCCTACGCTCATAGACATCATGACCGATGCCGTGGGGCTATCACCATTTAGCGCAATTAAAGCAAGAATATGTACCGCAACTGTAAATCGTGTATTGATTCTCATAATTTTATCACCTGTAATAATTATAATTACATGTCGAACTTTTGTCAAGAGCGCAACAAAAAACACCATTGAGTCCAAACTTTATGAGTTCAGATATCAATGGTGTTTTCACTCATGTCCCGCTTAGCGCATATACATTTTACATTTGCGTTTCAGCGCTGCACTGCACTGTCTTGAAGCGTTTAAAACATCGCCTGTTGTTAATGTAATCGAATTGTTTTTCAGCTTCTCTATATATTTCACATGAATAAGCTGACTTGCGTTGATTTTGACAAATCCGCTTGCATCTAATGCTTTCTCTAACTCGCTCATACCACGCTTGCTGCAATCGATTTTCAAAATGGACCAAAATGCCATCAAATATGAACTGACACGTGAAAAACAGCTGTTATACAGCATTGCAGAAAACATAGACAGCGTATATAAGCAAGAAAAAATACTTTATTGCAATTTCGAGGCAAAACATACGAATGGTATAACAAACGTTGCATTTCATCTTTTCGTTTTTGGGAGACTGTAAAGCTTCAATTTGCCGATTTGTGTTAGTCTAAATGCACACGATTCTTTCCGCATCCAGCACAAAAAATTGTTCCACGGGGCTGAATGATTTGAACTCCCGTACTCAATTTTCAGATGTCAATATCTAAGTTATAGATGCCATATCCATTGTCGTTTTTGACAATTTCTATTTCCATTTTGATTTCATCATCGCCCACTTTGACATTCATGCTCAAACTATAAGCGGAGCCTTCAACAGTACTGTCATAATAAGAAGATGAAAAACCGGTATATTTTGTTATCTCAATGGTTGAAAAGTCCATGTTTTCCTCGCTTTTCAAACCTTCAAAAAAGGGTTCAAGGTCAACTGGTCTTTCAGGATGAAGAAAAGTCGCTGCATGTTCATAATCTTTCGCCTCTATTGCATCTAAAAAATCCCTGGTATATGCCTTGGCATCATTATTGCTGATACCACCCGAACACCCAACAAAAGAAAAAATGATAACTAAGATCACAAATACAGATACTATACAATTTAAAATTCTTTTCATTAGTGACACCCATTTCCATTTTATCTTATGCAAAAATATATTATATCAGCCAACAAACTACAACTCGATAAAAACAAAAAAAGCGACAATTCTCTGTCGAAAATCGTCGCTTTTTGGCGGAGAAGGAGAGATTCGAACTCTCGAAACGGTTTTGCCGTTTACGCGATTTCCAATCGCGCGCGCTCGACCAGGCTACGCGACTTCTCCGTATCTTGGGCGTTATCAAACTCAATAAAATAATATTTATCGATATTATGACTACACTTGCCTATTCAGTATACCATAACAAGTTTACCCTGTCAAGGAATTTTTATCCATGAAGCAGCTGCATAATCGCTTTTCCTACGCCATTATCATCTGCAGCAGCCGTTTGTTTTATGCATAGCTGCTTGACAACTTCACTCGCGTTGCCCATAGCCACCGAAATATCAGCTGCACGAAACATATCAATATCATTTACGCTGTCACCTATGGCCACGCTACAAAAGCCAGGCAGATAATCTTGCATGATTAGACGTAAACCCGTCGCTTTGCTGTGACCTTTTGTGTACATTTCACATTTAACTTCATCAATGACACCGTCAAAATGTTCTTGATAATCTAACAGCAGTTCTTTATTAAATGAACCAACTAAGTTAAGTTTAGGGATACGCGGCTGCGGATACTTCAAAAAGTCACCGGCGCCGACAAGCGGCTGCCAAAGCGAAAAATCTAAGCGTGCAGCATGGCAGTATTCACCAAGCGGAGTACCTATCTTCGCATCAGTCGGCTCGCAATTCATCCGAAACAGACAATTTTCTCCTTCTAAAAAAGCACTTTGTTTACGCTTTTCAATACCTTTTAAATAGGAATAAATTGCCTCGTTCGGCACCACTTCGGAATGAACGACTTTGCCTCCATACAAAACAGTGCAACCACAACCGGCCACAATACCGTCAAGCGGCAAAGATAAAATTTCATCGGGAATACAAGCATATCCGCGTCCTGTATTCACAAAGATCTTACATCCCTGCTCTTTTGCATAGCATAAAGCCGCTTTGTTCTCTTCTGACACAACCGAAGCCGTGTCGAGCAGTGTGCCGTCTATATCCAGAAAAAACGCATATTTCGCCATGACGTCGCCCCCCATTTTCAGGCGCTATTTTAGCACAGCGCGACTTTTTTGTCAACTCGCCCTTGACAAAAAAATACGCATATGGTAAGATGCTATTGTAAGATATGTTTTTATAAAAGGTCGCCTCAAGAGAGCGGCGTGGGTGTGAAACCGCGGTAGACATTATAAAAATACCACTTACCATTTTTATATTATACCATAAAGCGTAAAGACACCTTGTTATGTTTGTATTTGCTTTATGGTGTCTTCGTTAAACGAGTAAGCGTTGGAAAATGCACTGCTTTAGCGGTGAATTTTCAAGAAGACACCTTGTTATGTTTGTATTTGCTTTATGGTGTCTTCATTATATGAAATGAGAGAAAAGCTCGGGTGGAACCGTGCAGATTGAACGATACCGCAATCTACACCCCGGACACATGTGTCCGGGGTGTTTATTTTATATTAAGGAGTATGCATCATGAAAATCAACGTAGAACAAAAAGAGCTTTGCTTCGAACAGCCTCTTACCGCTTACGAAGCACTTGCTTCGCAAGGTCCGGTCAGCCGTGATATTCTTGCTTGTGAAATAAACGGTAAAACATGTGATTTAACAACCACCATTGATACCGATTGCGAACTTGTTCCGCTTACTTTTGCATCGACCGGCGGCAAAAAAGTTTTTTGGCACACCGCCTCTCATGTATTGGCGCAAGCAGTCAAACGTTTATTTCCCGAAGTAAAGTTGACCATTGGCCCTGCGATTGACAACGGATTCTATTACGACTTTGATTCAGAAGTTCCCTTTTCGGCTGATATCCTTGCTAAAATCGAAGCAGAAATGAAAAAAATCGTCAAAGAAAATCAACGTTTAGAACGCTTTTGCCTGCCCCGCGATGAGGCCATTAAACTGATGCAGGAAAAAGGCGAACCCTATAAAGTATTATTAATTGAAAAAGTGCCGGAAGGCGAAGAGATCAGCTTCTATAAACAAGGAGATTTTATCGATCTTTGCGCAGGTCCTCACCTATTTTCCACGGGTGCCATTAAAGCGCTGAAGCTAACCCAGTGTACAGGCGCTTATTGGGAAGGCAACGCCAAAAACAAGCAGCTGCAGCGTATTTATGGCACGGCCTTTCCAGCCAAAGATCAATTAAATGCCTATTTAACACAAGTCGAAGAGGCACAAAAAAGAGATCACAATAAATTAGGACGTGAACTTGAATTTTTCATGACTTCAGAGGTAATTGGCCAAGGCTTGCCAATTCTCTTACCTAAAGGCGCTAGAGTCATTCAAACATTGCAGCGCTGGGTAGAGGATGAAGAGGAAAAAAGAGGCTACCTGCTCACCAAAACACCCTTCATGGCTAAAAGAGATCTCTATAAAATCTCAGGACACTGGGATCATTACCGCGATGGTATGTTTATTTTAGGCGATCCAGACGATGAAACAAAAGAATGTTTTGCCCTGCGACCTATGACCTGCCCTTTTCAATACCAGGCATATTTAAACCGCAAACGCTCCTATCGTGATCTGCCCATGCGATTTGGTGAAACCTCTACGCTATTCCGTAATGAGGATTCAGGTGAAATGCATGGCCTCATCCGGGTGCGGCAGTTCACGATTTCAGAGGGGCATCTCATCATCCGCCCTGACCAGTTAGAAGAAGAATTTAAAGGCTGTTTCGCATTAGCAAAACATATGCTTGAAACACTGGGACTTGCCGATGACTGTACCTATCGTTTCTCGCAATGGGATCCCACGAACACAGAAAAATTTGAAGGAACAACCGAACAATGGGATCATGCCCAAGCTGTTATGGGTAAGATTTTAGACAACATGGGTATTGACTATGAAATCGGCATTGGTGAAGCTGCATTCTACGGCCCCAAACTTGACATTCAAATGAAAAACGTCCATGGCAAAGAAGATACGATTATCACCATTCAAATTGACATGCTTTTAGCTGAAAAGTTTGACATGAAGTATACAGATTCGGATGGCAAAGCCAAAACACCTTACATTATTCACCGTACCAGCATCGGCTGTTACGAAAGAACCTTGGCACTGCTAATTGAAAAATATGCCGGTGCACTGCCCATGTGGCTTAGTCCTGAACAAATTCGTTTGCTGCCGATTGGTGATGAACAGGCTGACTACGCGCATGAAATTGCAAACCGCTGTACGGCTATAGGACTTAAAGTTAGCGTTGACGATCGAAATGAAAAAATTGGCTATAAAATTCGTGAGGCACAGCTTGAAAAGCTGCCTTACATGCTGATTATCGGCGCAAAAGAAATGGAATCTGGCACCGTTTCGGTACGCAACCGCAAAGGCGAAGATTTAGGCGCTATGTCAGTTGACGCTTTCATTGAGAAAGCCCTAAAAGAAGTCAATGATAAAATAAAGTAAAGAACTAAAAAAACGGCTTTTCTGCTATCGCAGAAAAGTCGTTTTTTACCTATTACATTCTAATTTTTATTACCCAATTTTTTCATGGTAAACCAAAACAAGGTTAAAATCTGCATGACCGCGGCTATAATGTAAATATAAATCGCCTCCGGAATGCGACAGGTAAAGTGAACTGATACCGCCACGCCCCACACAATCATGGATACTGATAACATTTGCCAAAGATATGAAAACCAAAGAGTCGTTAAAACGGTGGAGACAATGCCGCAGACAGCAATCGCATAGAGAAAAAAATGCTCTGCATAGGCATATTCCGGTGCAGCTAACTTGATAATAAAATAAACAACGGCCGCCACTAACCACGGCAGACCCGCTGACAAAAGCGTAATAAAAACTCTTATACGCGTTCGCCTTTTCGCTGGATCTTTTTTATGACCGGCTGAAACCAAATCATTTAAGGTGACGCCATACAATTCGGCTAATTCGCTTAACACAAGCACATCGGGCAGGCCATCGCCCCTCTCCCATTTTGAAACTGATTTATCTGAATAATTAATCTTCTCGGAAAGTTCTGATTGTGTCAAGCCAATCTTTTTTCGATAATATGCTATATTTTCTGCAATCGTTTTTTTAATCGTTGTTTCGTCCATTATTTCCTTATATCACCGCATTCTACCATCAGTAGAAACTCTCTTTGCTAAAATAGAGCGATTTTACAAAATTGTTATTGAATCAAAACCGCATAATATATTATAATTATCTTACCATAAATATTCTGTTTTTTCAATCACTATATTTCACAGAAAGGACTTTACGCCTATGAACAAATTCGAAATTTTTACCGATTCTTCCTGCGATATGAGCCAAGAAATGATTCAAGAATTGTCTTTACATGTATTGCAGTTAGATGTCATTGTAGAAGACCAGCCGGCAAAGCCAAATGATCAGGTCGATATTAAACAGTTTTATGCCGAACTCAGAAACAAGAAAAGCGCCAAGACCTCTGCTGTAAACATGGGATGTTTTAAAGACGAAATGAAAAAAAGCCTTGAATCCGGCAACGATATTTTATATATCGGCTTTTCCTCTGCCCTCTCAGCCACCTACAATAATGGTAAATTAGCCGCCGATGAGCTGGCGTCTGAATTTCCCGACCGTAAAATCTGCACGGTTGATTCCTTATGCGCCTCTTTAGGGCAAGGCCTGCTCATCTATTATGCAGCCAAAATGAGAGATGAAGGATGCGAAATTGACGAAGTATCCCGTTTTTGTGAAGAAAACAAACTGCATATCTGTCACCAGTTTACGGTGGACGATCTGTTTTTCTTAAAAAGAGGTGGACGCGTCAACGCAGCGACGGCGATTGTTGGTTCCATGTTGGGCGTTAAGCCAGTTTTGCATGTAGACGACGAGGGACGGCTCATCAATATTGGGAAAGCCAGAGGGCGAAAACAATCGATTATCGCCATGTTTGACAAAATGAAAGAAACCGCCCGTATGGAAAAGTACAAAACCGTTTTCATTTCACACGGCGATTGTATCGAGGACGCGCAGAGCTTAGCCGACATGATTGAGGAGCATTTTCATCCCGAGCGCATCGAAATTAATCCGGTAGGACCAGTCATCGGCGCACACTCAGGACCCGGCACGTTAGCTTTATTCTATTATGGTTCGGTACGGTAATAAAATCCCATAAAAAAGACGCTTTTTAAAAGCGTCTTTTTTGTTTACGATAATAATGCAGTTAAATATTGATCCGCCTCTTCTCTGGAAGTAAAAATCATAATATGTTTCTCTTTTTGATATTTTGCTATTAAATCCATGATCTTTGGCCGTTGCGTTTCAGAAAAATCAAGTATCCATTGTTTGAACTCTTCATCAAATTCTGTTTCTATCCAGGGCATATCCTCCCGCGGCTTGCCAATACGAGCCTCTACACCCGCCAGACAAAGCGCAAGCGGATAATCTAAGAAAAACACCGTATCGCACGCTTCGAGACGCATTTCCATCGTGCGTATATAATTGCCGTCAATAATCCACCGCTCCCCTGCTATCATCGTTTTCAGCTGTGCGTCAAATTCTTCTCTTGACACATTGGTGCGGTCTGGCTTATGCCAGATCCTATCTAAATAATAGAGAGGCAGCCCTGTTCGCTCTCTTAAACCTCTGGCAAAAGTGCTTTTGCCTGCACCAGGACATCCAATCACAATTATTTTTTCCACGGCTCCTCCCATTTTCTTTTGGTTCTCGTATTTACATACGGTTAGCCACATCTGTATATTTATGTAAACAGAGAAAATAAACGGCAGGACATTTTCCTGCCGCTTATTCATGTAAATTTTTTCAAGTCAATCTCATTTTTTAATTGCTTTTAAGATTGTTTTAATCGCCGGTCCAAACACAACGTTCACGCCGAGTTCAATCAAAAAGTTAACGCCAATTAAAGAAACAAAAATATAAGTCACAAGATCGTTTCCACCGGCCCAAGCCGTAAGCGTATCACGGAAAAAGAGAAACAGGCAAAGACAAAATAAACCTGTATTCACAACCGGACACACGATCGCCGCTGCCATAGTTCCTACAAAATCATTTGTTTTAGACAGTGCCCGATAAACTAAGGCAGAAACAAGACCGCCTGCTGCGCCCTTTAGTATACAAACAACGGCTGTTAAAAAGGGATTGACATTCCACAGTATATTACCGCCGGCATCCATGCCGGAAATACAGGCGATCAATACGACCACCCCAAAAACGCCGCCTAAAAACGCCCCTTCTTTTGGGCCAAACAAAACAGCGCCTAATACCACAGGGATTAAAACCAACGTCAAATTAAACGTCCCCAGTTTGATGGAGTAGCTTAACAGCTGCAATACCACCACAATCGCGGCGAGCAGTGCCATCTGCACCATTTTCATTGTTTTTGCTTGTGTGTTTGTTGCCATAATAGGCCTCCTTACTGCCGTTCCACTTTCTGGATACAGCGTACAAAAATTTATTTACAAAAGACCAAATACCGCCCCACTGGGTGCAGCTTCAGTCAGTTTGTACTGTTTTTTAAGTAAATATAGTAGAGTCCTTTTAAGGTTAAATGCTTACGCACCGTAACGAGTGTTTCGCAAATCGGCGTCACAAGTTCAGCCATGCCGCCGGTGGCCACTACACTGAGTTTCTCCATCTGATAAGTCAATTTTATTTTCTTTATAAAGCCATCTACGGCAAAGGCATTGGCATATAAAATACCTGCATTCATACTCACCGCTGTGTTTTTACCCGCAAAAGCTTTCGGTTCCGACAAAGCAATCTGCGGCAACTCGGCCGCGTCACTGCTCACCGCACGAAGGGATGACTGAACACCCGGGTAAATAAACACATCGGTGAGCTGCTTTTTCTTGTTAATGACGGTAACCGTAGTCGCTGTGCCCAAATCGACAATCGCAATCGGGGCGGGAAAGCGCTTGATAGCCGCCACCGCATTCGCCACAATATCGGCTCCTAATTCAGACGGATGATCCACTTTGATATCAAGCGAAGTTTTAATGCCTGGCCCCACCACAAGCGGCCTTACGCCTTTAAACAATTTTTGTGTCGCCGAGCAAAGCACAAACGTAAGCGCCGGCACAACCGAGCCGATAATGACATGATGCACCAATGTTTGCTCAAAAGCATAGATATCAAAGATATTTTTCAGCATGACCGCATATTCATCTTCACTTTTAGCACGGTCACAAGAGAGTTTAAAACTCAGCGCAAGGGTACCCTCTTGCGTATAAATCCCCACCGAAATGCTGGAATTGCCAATATCCGCTGCAAAAATCATGCTTTCATTCGCTTTCTTACTCAAAGAAGAGGCTGATTCCATTAGCAGCCTCTTTTTTTCTTATTATATGCTATTTTGGATTCCCTGTCAAGACTACAGACTTTTGCGAATACGTGAAAGCGCCCCTTTTTCTAATCTGGAAACCTGCGCTTGGGAAATGCCCATTTCATCGGCAATTTCCATTTGTGTTTTTCCCTTATAATAGCGTTTGTCAATGATTGAACGCTCCCGCTCGCCCAATTTTTTCATAGCTTCATTAATAGCAATATTCTCAAGCCAGCTTTCATCGGTATTCTCGGCGTCTTTGACTTGATCCATCACATAGAGCGTCTCGCCAGAAGAACCATCGTTATAGACAGGATCAAACAACGAAACCGGTTCAATAATCGCCTCTAAGGCTGCAGCGACATCCTCTGACGTACAATCGAACCCTTCTTCTATAATTTGTTTGGTAATTTCCTCTACGGTCGGCTCCTTCGCCATCTTTTTAGACAATACATCCCGCGCACTTAACGCGCGGTAGGCTAAATCACGCACTGATCGGCTGACGCGAATGGAATTATTATCCCGCAAATAACGCCGAATCTCGCCAATAATCATTGGTACGGCATAAGTTGAGAATTTTACATCTAATTCAGTATTAAAATTGTCAATGGATTTAATCAGCCCTACGCAACCCACTTGAAATAAATCATCTGGATTTTCACCCCGTGCCGAAAAACGCTGTATCACAGACAGCACCAATCGCAAGTTTCCGCTGATCAACCGTTCTCTGGCACACTCATCGCCGGACTGCGCTTTTTGCAGCAATTCTATTTTCTCTTTATCGGTTAAAGTCGGCAGTTTCGCCGTATTCACCCCGCATATTTCTACCTTGCTATAATACATGTTACACTCCCAAAGGTTACTATAACAAGTATTGACGGCAGGTACAAAGCATAAACAAAAAATGAATTGGTAATAAAAGGGGGAAAGAAAAAGCAAGAAGCGGTCTTAACAATCGCTTCTTGCCTGGCTAAAGTTAAAATATATTATCGTTCTTCTCTAAAATAAGGTAAACCCAAAGAACCCGGCCCTTGATTTTCTTTTTTACGGCGTAAACTCACCACAATCAGAACCAAAATCGTCACGGCATAGGGCAGCATGTTAAATAACTCGCTGCTTTTTCGGGAAAGTTGAATAAACGGGAACACCTTTGGCACGTAATAATAAGCCCAATACAAAAATCCAAAAACATAGGCGCCCCAAATAGCATGCACCGATTTCCATGTAGCAAAAATAACCAGCGCCACGGCTAACCAGCCAAGTTTTTCAATGGTGCCGTCATTCGCCCAAGTCCCCTTAATATAGTCCATGACATAATAGACTCCGCCAAGGCCTGTAATACCAGCGCCAAGGCAGGTGGCCAAATATTTATGCTTGGTAATGGAAAGCCCTGCTGCATCGGCTGTAGCCGGATTTTCGCCAACAGCTCGTAAATTGAGGCCCTTGCGCGTTTTAAACAAAAAGAGATGAAGCAATATCGCCAAAATAACCGCCGCATATACCAAAAATCCATACGAAAAAAGCACTTTACCAATGACGCCTTGTGAAGAAAGCCAAGGCAAGCCTGTTCTGAAAGCCTGGCTGGTGGTTGCCACCGAAATTTGTCCCACACCGCCCGAGAGTTTTACGAGCGAACCGCCAAAAAAGTTAGCTACGCCAGTGCCAAAAATAGTCAGTGTCAAGCCAGTCACATTTTGGTTGGCCCGCAGCGTAATGGTAATAAAGCTATAGAGCAAACCTCCAAGCGCCGCCGCGCTAAAACCACACACCAAGGCAATCACTATGCCAAGCACGCCATTAGCATCCCAATATTGTGTAGCCGAGGCAGAAGCATTTTGCTGAACCAAAAGCGAAAACATTCCCGTTGGGCGCCAATCCTGTGCTGCGCCGCCTGTGGCAGTAAAAGCCTCTATTTGCGCTTGAATAGCCGCCTGCACCGCATTCTGATATAAAAACACGCCCGTTAAAGAGGCAATACCGCCAAAATACATAAGTCCTGGTACGCCCAAATTCAAATTGCCCGAACGCTCGGTTAAAATTTCGCCCATGCATCCAAATAAAATTACCGTACCAAAAGCAATAGCTGCTTGCAGCCACGCAATGATAGAATCCATTAGTCGGCCACCTCCTTAGTATCACGCTTCACACGCAAATGCACCTTATACTGTATAAAAAACTCACAACCGATAATAAAGAAAAGAATAATGCCCTCTACCATCTTAGAAGCATAGGTATTAAAATTATACTGAGAAGCAATTTCATTTGCGCCTGTCTCCAAAAACACAATTAAAAGAGAGGCAAATGCCATAACGAAGGTATTGAATTTAGAAAGCCATGCCACAATGATCGCTGTAAAGCCACGCCCCCCTGCGGTAGCAGTCGAAATGGTATGACTTGAACCACTCACTGCAATAAAACCGGCCAAACCACACACGGCTCCTGAAAGCAACATGGTGCGAATGATCACTTTTTTCACGTTAATACCCGCGTATTTTGCCGTATTCTCACTTTCACCTACAACGGCGATCTCGTACCCCTGCTTGCTTTTCTTTAAATAGATAAACATGGCAATCGTGAGCGCGCTGACAATGATTACATTCCACATAAAATCGTTATTAGCACCGGACGAGAAAAAATTAGGCAGCCAGCCAATCTTGGTATCTCGATTAATTACCCCTACCGTATTCGAGCCATATGGATTTTCCCACATCGCTACAAAATAAGAGGTAAGCTGAATGGCGATATAATTCATCATGAGTGTGAAAAGGGTCTCATTTGTATTCCATTTCGCCTTAAACAAGGCTGGAATCAGCCCCCACACCGCGCCGGCCAAAAGGCTGGCACCGGCCATACAAGCAAAGAGCAAGGGGGTAGGCAGCGTGCCGCCAAAATAGATCATAATGCCCGCGGTAGCGATACCGCCCACTAACACTTGTCCCTCGGCACCACAGTTCCAAAAGCGCATTTTAAAAGCAGGCGCCAGACCCACGCTGATGCAAAGAAGGGTCATGACATCCCTAAGGGTAGTCCATGCCGTACGGTTTAATGACAGGTGGCCGGCCCTCTTAACAAACAGTGAATCACCAAAAGCACCTTTCAACATGGTGCCATATACTTTGAACGGATTCATTTTCGTGATCGCATATATCAAAAGCGCGCTTAGTATTAAAGCGATACACAAAGCCACAGCACGAATCAACCACGCTTTATACCAAACCATCTGCGCCCGGCGAGAAAGGCGAAAAAGCGGTTCTTTAGCCAATACGGATTTTTGTTTATCCTTTTTCATTCTACTTCCCCTTTCTGCTCATCTTGCTGGGTTTGCTGTTGCAGATGATTGCCTTTGTCTTGCTCACATGTATCTGATAATTCCTGGGTATCATTTCTTTGCCCTGTCATCAACAAGCCAAGTTCTTCTTTCGTGGTCGATTTGGCATCCACAATGCCAGTCACCTGCCCCGCACAGAGCACCATGATGCGGTCACAAAGGGCCAACAAAACGTCTAAATCCTCTCCCACATAAAGAACAGCGACACCCTTTTTCTTTTGCTCGTCCAACAAATGATAAATTGTGTAAGACGTGTGAATATCTAACCCGCGCACCGCATAGGCGGTCATTAACACGGTTGGTTCTGCTGCAATTTCGCGTCCCACCAGCACTTTTTGCACATTTCCGCCTGAAAGACGGCGCACCGGCGTACTAATACCCGGTGTAACCACCTCAAGCTCATCGCGAATCTTCTCGGCCAAGGCCTTCGGCGCTTTGGAAGAAGTGAAAAACGGTCGACCTTGTCCATAATTTTTTAACATCATGTTGTCGGACATACCCATACTGCCCACAAGACCCATACCCAAGCGATCCTCAGGAACAAAAGAAAGCGCTATACCATTTTGTCTGATCTTTTTAGGGCTTAAGCCAATAAGCGACTTTGGCGGTTGTTCTCTCGGCGGATAATAGGTAATCGTACTGCCCTCTGCGGGCGGTGTAAGACCGGCAACCGTTTCTAAGAGTTCCTTTTGCCCACAGCCTGAAATACCGGCAACACCAAGAATCTCACCACTGTATATGTCAAAGCTAACATTATCTAACGCCTTGATACCTTCTTGATTATAACAGCTCAAATTTTCCACTTGCAAACGAAGTTGTTTTTGTTTGACCTGTGTACGCGTTATATCTAATGCTACTTTTTTGCCCACCATCATTTCGGTCAGTGAAAGCTCAGTAGCCTCTTTGGTTTTCACGGTTCCAACATATTCCCCTTTACGAAGAATAGCCACACGGTCAGAAACCGAAAGCACCTCTTGCAGTTTATGGGTAATAATCACAACGGCCTTTCGATCATCCCGCATGTTGCGGATCACGGTGAATAACCGCTCAGCCTCCTGCGGGGTCAGCACGGCCGTTGGTTCATCCAAAATCAAAATATCAGCACCGCGATATAACACCTTGACTATTTCTAATGTCTGTTTTTCAGAAACAGACATATTATACACTTTTTGATTCGGATCGATCTGAAACCCATATTTTTCACATATTGATTGAATTTTTTCTATAATCTGCCGTTTATTAAGCGATTCTTTGAGTCCAAGTACTATGTTTTCGGCAGCGGTAAATACATCCACTAACTTATAATGCTGATGAATCATACCTATGCCCAGCGCCAGTGCATCTTTTGGTGAACGAATCGAGGCTTTTTGACCATTGACATAGATTTCGCCGCTGTCGGGATAATATATACCTGCCAGCATATTCATAAGCGTGGTCTTGCCACTTCCGTTTTCACCAAGCAGCGAAAGAATCTCTCCACGCTTAATTTCAAGCGTCACCTGATGGTTGGCCTGCACGGCGCCAAACCGTTTGCTTATATGCTGCATCTGCACCGCAATTGACTGTTCCATTTCCACTCACTTCCTTTGCTTTTGCTCATAGAACAAGCGAGAGTTCCTCTCGCCTCTTATACAAACAAAAGGTTAGAAATCCGGTGACGGAAGCTGCTGATGGCAGCTTCCGTCACACTTCGAATTTCACTTCTCTATTTAATTTTTAGTTAACTCTGTAATACCATCAATCCGCAGGGAGAAAGAAGGTGCCGCCTGGAAATAAGACTCATGATAATAACCATCAATAATCGCCTCATCAGCATCGTTCACAAAATCTCCATCCGTATCAGTAGCAAAAGCAGAAGTAACTGTTTCACCGCCAACTGTGAATTTAGAAGTATCAAACACATGCAGTGTTCCCTCTTTCAGGGCTTTCTCTACTTCTTCAATCTTTTCTTTAGTGCCCTCTGCACAGGCTGTGCCAAGCTCTGTTGTTCTAACAGCATCTTTTTCATAACCTTCGGCCCAGTTTGTATCAATTTCTTCACCCTTTAACATTTGGCCAAACGCATATTCATAATAAACAGCCCAGTTGTTGGTTGCCGAAACGAGCGCGGCGTCAGGCGCCACCTCTAACATGCTGATATTGTAACCAACACTATAACAAACTGTGCCTGCTTGATTCAAGGCCTGAACAGCCGCCGGCGCACCGGTAGAATCGGCATGCTGACCAATGATAACACAACCATCCGAAACCATAGCTTCGGCCGCTGCGCCCTCTTCAATAATATCAAACCAAGAGTTGGTATAGGATACTTCCATAACCACATCTTCAAACACACTCTTTACACCTAAATAGAAAGCGGTGTAACCGGAAACCACTTCGGCAAACGGATGTGCGCCTACATAACCAATTTTAACATTGCCGTCTGCATCATAGTTTTTGTCGGTAAGTTTACCGTCTTTAACCAGTTCGGCAATTTTCATGCCGGCAGCAACGCCAGACACATATCTTGATTCATAGATCTTTGTAAATGCATTCTTAAAATGTGCAAGACCGCTCTTCTTTGCTGTATCACCGGTCATTGCAATAAAAGTAATATCCTCATCCTTATAGGTCTCTGCTACTTCCTGCATATAAGTTTGGTGACCATAGCTGTTCGAGAGAATCAGGTTGCAACCAGCTTCTACTAATTTAACAGCTGTATCATAGCATTCATCCGATTCCGGAATATTATAATAGAAAATAATTTGATCCTCTGGAATGTTCAGCGCTGCTGCTGCAGTTCGAATACCTTCGATATGCGCATAGGTATAACCCTCGTTTTCATCGCCAAGCAAAATAGCGCCTATTTTGAGATCTTTCTGCACCTCAGACGGATTAGTCTGGCCCTCTCCCTCTTGATTCTCTTTGTTGCCGCAGCCAGACAAAGCCATGCCTGCTGTAATGGCAACTGCAAGAACCAGTAAAAACGAAATCAGTCTTTTCATGTTTTTCCTCCTGCCTTTAGGCAATATTTTATAAAATCATGCTTACCTTACCGGTAAACAATTTTATTCGGCTCCATTTTTTCAATGATGGCTAAACTTTCCACTCGCACGCCTTTTGCGCGAAGGGCGTCGCCACCCCCTTGAAAACCTTTTTCAATCCCAATGGCCGCACCAGCAAGCGCCGCCCCTGCTTGTCCAATCATGCTGGCTAAACCAATCACCGCATTGCCATCGGCCAAAAAATCATCTACGATTAATACGGTATCATCTGATGAAAGATACGCTTTGGGAATAACGGCATTATAATCACAGTTATGCGTAAAAGAATGAATAGCCGCCCTATAAACCTCGCCCGACACATTGCTTGTCTTGCTTTTTTTCGCAAAGACAACCGGAACCTTCATATAGTACGCCGCCGCTAATGCAAGGGCAATACCAGATGCCTCGATCGTTATAATTTTAGTAATCGGCTCATTTTTGTATAAACAGGCAATTTCTTGTCCCATTTCAAACATAAAGGCTGTGTCAATTTTTTGATTTAAAAAAGAGCCCACTTTCAAAACATTTGATGAAAGTGCCTCGCCTTCCTCAGATATTCTCTTTTCCAGTGCTTTCATTCTATCTTCTCCACATTGGCTTTACTGTAAAATGATACCATATATTGTATTGTTATGTCAATGGAAAATCAAAATAATTGTCATATTTTGCTCATGAATCTTTTATTGTATTATAAAGTTTTAGCTACCAAAAAGATTGGCGGTTTCTGCACAGCCGAAATATCCCCCGCTTGTGGGTAACAAGACAAACTTTCCAAGAATAATCCGTAAAGATTATTCTTATTGAATATTAAAAAGCAATCATAAAAAATCTCTCTAATTAAAGAGAGATTTCACAATCGTGATTTGATTTACAGGATTGTTTCTGCATGCCGCATAACATGACAGTTTATATTAACCGCCACCGGCAGACCCGCAATATGGGTTGGATACCACTCTACATTTACCGCCAAAGCCGTTGTATCGCCGCCAAAGCCCTGCGGACCAATACCAAGTTGATTAATCTGTGTAAGCAGATCTTCTTCTAACGCTTGATATTCAGGCGAGGCATTGTGCTGGCTCACCGGCCGTGTTAAAGCCTTTTTAGCAAGCAGCGCACAATATTCAAAGGTGCCGCCAATACCCACGCCCACCAATAGAGGAGGACAAGGATTGCCGCCGGCATTTCTTACGGTATCTAACACAAATTGAATAATATCCTCTCGTTTGGCTGATGGCGTAAACATCTTGATCGCGCTCATATTCTCGCTGCCAAATCCCTTGGGCGCCACCGTTATTTTCACTTTATCGCCGGGCACAATTCTGGTATGGATAATGGCCGGTGTATTATCATTCGTATTGACCCGATCAAACAAAGGGTCTCTTACCACGCTTTTGCGCAAAAAGCCTTGGGTATAGGCCTGTCTGACCCCTTCATGAATGGCCTCTTCATATTCACCGCCCACGATACAAACCTCCCTGCCCAGCTCAACAAAAAGAACCGCCATGCCCGTATCCTGACAAATAGGAAGTTCCATTTCCTTTGCCGCGCACAAGTTCTGTTCTAAAGCGGCAAGTACTTCTTTTGCTAACCCATTGGTCTCGTTTTGCTGCGCCTTGCCAATCAACGCTTCAGCATCAGCAGGTAAAACATAATTCGCCTGCATTAATAATTTTTTCACTTCCATTGTAATTTGTTGTGCGCTTATTTCTCTCATAGCAACTTCCTCATTTTTTATATCTTGGACTAAGATGCGAACTTGCCCTTATTTTTCTCATTTTTTTAGCTATCTGAAAATTAAACGGTTTCGGTTTTACAAAAATGCCGCTTACTTACGCGGCAAGTTTAATTTTCTAAGGCCAAGCCGCATGGCTTATTCTTTAAGATCAATCCGTTAGAATTGTTCTTATTTAATTTCAAACTTTCCACTAACTTAAAATTTGACGATTCTGCCTTAAGGCAGAATGCTGTTTTCATTAAAAGTCAAATTTTATAAGAATAAGCCGTAAGGCTTATTCTTATTTGGTCATATCATTATAATATACAATTTCAGACGGCAAATGATAGTTTAAACTTTCTCTTGCAAATTTCATGATATAATTTTCGTCAATGGGCTGCTCGATTTCATCGATTAATTCATCAATATCGTCATTCAATGAATCAATTTCACTGCGAGACGCGGTAGCTGTTTTTTTCAGTTCAGAAATTTGTAAATTTAACTGTACCGTCGTGATAATACCAAATAAAAGGAACACAAGCACGGCTATTTTCATAAAAAAATTCCAGTTTTTCATTACGTCCTCTTTCAATCTATTGATGATTCTATGTATCGCGCAACCGTTCAGCTAACGAAAAATTCATCGTTTCCAGCTTCGCTGGAATTTCGCTTAAGAAAGCAAAAAGATGAACTTTCTAAGAGCAATCCGTTAGGAGTGTTCTTGTTATAAAGGTTTTAACTACCATAAAGATTGGCGTTTCCGGCACTGCCGGAATGTCACCTTTTTAGGTGACAAGTCAATCTTTCCAAGAATTACCCGCCAGGGTTTTTGTTGTATCATAAAGTTTCAGCTACCTTGAAATTTAACGGTGCCGGATAATCCGGCAGGTCGTGCATCCGCACGACCAGTTAAATTTCGTAAGAATAACCCTTTAGGGTTATTCTTGTCATATCGTAAATTTTTCTGTAGATTTGCGTCGTTTGACTGCCTTTACTTTCTTCTTTCTTTGTCCCATCTTTCGCTTCGCAAAACGCCAAGGAGCCATAAACATATTTTTGAACATAGTAAATACGCGTCCCAATGTTTTGCGATAAATAAATATAAGACCCCGTCGAACGATATGAACAAAACGCTCGGCCGCCTTCAAGAGCCGCTTGCCAATCAGCGTGTGATAGACAACGAAACCTACACCGCAGCCCACTAAACCCAAAAGACGTATGCGCCCATTATTCGCGCCAAAAAACAAAAACACAGCCGCCACCGATGAAAACAGTGCAAAGAACACATCAAAAAAGAAGGTGATCATATCACACATAATGCGCGATTTTACATCTGTCTTAGCAGAAGGGGTCAAGACAATGCGAATAAATGACAACACACCCCAGCACAGGCCCAGAAATACACCTAAAACAAGTGAATAAGCCGTTAATAAAAGAACTCTGCGATCGGTAATATCCATTAGTTTTTCCGAAAGAGCCCTTTTCGTTTGGCTTGCTGTGCATACATGAAACCGTTGATTTTGCCTTCAAAATCTACCTCTTGGCGATCTAAATCAAGTCTTGTAATTCGCAGGTCTTCTCCATCAATGCCAAGGGTACCCATGCTGGTTTTCAGCATAATTCCCTCTTCATCAAAATTTAAAACCTCGCTCACACCGGTTACCGTAGCAATCTCGCGATTTTTCACCGCGATGGCGTGTGGCTTTTCGGTCATAGTTTGTTCACTCATGTGCATATACCCCCTATATGGATGATCCATTTGGATTATATGCGAAAAATCTTTACTCTATAACCTCATACATATCTGAAGCGTCATTTTTCTGCACATGCTCACGCACATCCAGCACTTTAAATTTCGATGTTTTAGCCCCTAACTTAATTTCAATCACATCGCCTATTTTCACCTGATAAGACGCCTTGGCCGATCGGCCATTTACCATGATATGCGATCCGTCGCAAGCGTCATTGGCGACTGTTCTTCGCTTAATAAGCCGCGAAACCTTCAAATATTTATCAAGTCTCATTTATTTTTCCTTCTCTTTAATTTATTGATTTACATAAGCCTCATTTTATGTAAAAGGCCTGCGATTTTATTTCCCTTTGGCAACATGCAAATATCTTCTTTATCAAGTCCTTTACACAATAATAGCAAAGTAAGATAAAGAATGCAAGCAATCATAATAGCCGCCAGCGTAGCAATCCCGTTGCCAACACGGCTTGATACATCCACAAAACGACTCGCAACAAAATACGTGCCATACGCGCCCATACAGCAGACAAAGCCCGCGGCCAATGGTTTAAGAAAGGTTTGAACCAATTTGGGCACCACGCCGGTGTACTTCGCAATATAATAAAAATTAATAATTGTGGTTGTCATATAACACAAGAATGTGCCAATCGGCGTACCATAGATACCAATCGAAGGTATACCAATTAAAATCAAACTGGAAATGATTTTGACAACAGCACCTGCCACCATTGACAAAATGGGCAGTTTTTCATGACCAGACGCCTGCAAAATGGCATTTGTGATGGCAATCATACCGACAAAGAAAACCGAAAGCGCTAATATCGAGAGCAGCGGTGCCGCCATTTCGGCCGAATGCGGGTTATACAGCAACTTCAAGATTGGTTCCGCCATCACAGAGAGGCCGAGCGCCATAGGAATAATGATAATAGCCGAAATGCGAATAGCACTATGCATAGTCTTATTCGCTTTCTCTTGTCTGCCATCCGCAAAATAACCAGACAACAAAGGAACCAGTGAATAAGAAATCGGATAAATCAAAACAGGCGGTAAATTAAACATAGGCACTGCAAGCGAGGAGTAATTCCCCCACACCGCATTTGACATCGCCTGTGAAAGGCCGATTGACTGCAGCCGCCGCATAACAATCGAAAGATCAATTAAATTGGTCAAGCTCATGACCGAAGAGCTAATCGTAACCGGAATGGCAATTTTGGCAATCGTCGCCGCAATACGCCCATTGCTACGCACTACACCAGTCTCTTTTGCAACAACATCTTTGTCGAATTGCTCACTTTTAAAACGAAACTTTGCAAAAATTAAGTACAGCATGCCGAGAAAAACAGCAATATCGAGACCAAAAATTGCATAAGAAGAAACCGTTGGCAGCGCCGACTGTTCGGTAAACCGAGATACCGCATAGGATGCCAGCAAAATACCAAATATCAGTTTTCCCGCCGCCTCAATTAATTGCGAAATGGCAGTAGGCACCATGTACTGATAGCCTTGAAAATAGCCCCTGATCGCACTGGAAATACAGATAAAGAACAAAGTAGGAGCGATCGCCAAAATAGATAAACGAGCTCCGTCATTACCGATAAGCGAAGCAAAGCCGCCAGCCCCTAACATCATCACAGCCGTGCCGGCCGCGCCAATCAGCAAAAACAAGCCCATTGTCACTTTATAGATACGTTTTACTTCTAACAGGTTGCCTTTGGCTCTTGCCTCGCTGATCATAATCGAAACAGCGACCGGCAGGCCGGCGGTACTAATCATATAAAACCATACATAAATGGTATAGGCCGAATTAAAATAGCCCATACCGCTGTCTCCAATAATATTGGTAAGGGGAATTTTAAACATAAGCCCAATAACTTTAATGATGATATTGGATATCGACAGGATAAATACACCTGATAAAAATAAATTCTTTGCTTTCTTTGCCATAAAATAAGATCACGCCTTTCTAAAAACTAACTGGCTTGCCGCCAATGGTTTATTAGCCCAAAAATTCCCTGTACATAGAATCTTTCGGCAAATAATTTCTGCTGATTGGTACAATATCGGCAAACCGTGCCATAAAGGCGCAAGCCTGCTTATAATGCTGATCCTCCGGTGGCACCGTAGAAAGAATGGCCGCCAGCGGTTCTTTAATCATATTGAGTTCATAGGGAATAAAAGAGTCGATACGAATATCAGATAAGTGTGCATAGGGCAGCATATTTTTATCTTCATTTTCAATGACGCTATCCCATAGAAACATGGTAAACTCGGCCTTGGCATTGCGAAAATAATAGTCTCTTACCATCCGTCTTGCAAAGCGTATATCCCGTCCTGTAAATATTTCGCCGCCAATTTGCACTGGCCCTTCTACACTAATAAATATACTCATAAAACCATATTCGGAAAGTTTAGCTCGAATCTCTGGATAAATAGCCTGTATGCCTTCAAAAGCGATAATATCATAATCAGCGGGATTACACTCGATATAACCGGTTCGCGTAGCGCTCACAAAATCAAACACAGGCAAACGAGCCGGATGTCCAGCGAATAATTGATTACAACATTCGCAAAAATACGCAAAATCAATGGCGTCAATCGAGTCAAAGTCGATTTTCTCCCCTTTTTTTAACGCTTCTTCTCGATTGGTAATGCGAGAGAGAAAAAAATCGTCTATTGAAATAATTTTGATACTCTTGCCCGCTTCGCTCACATCCCGAACCAGCTTTTTAACCACCGTCGTTTTGCAGGAGCAAGAAGGCCCAGACAAGGTGACAATTTTTACCCCTTGCCTGGTTATAATTTTTTGCGAAATATAACGAAGCTTTTGCTCAAACGCCCTCTCACAATCGCCAATATATTTCATTTTATCTGCTTCGCTCAAAAACTGATTTCGCAATATGATCATGCAATTCACCCATTCTCTGTGAAAAATTCATCTATTTTTTCATAATAACTCGTGATAGCCTCTTCGCTCATCGCCAAATACTCATATGGATATTTAGGCATAAACGCCCGTTTAATCTTACCCCCGCCAACCATCTTGGTCGAGGCGCCCGCGCCTATAGCAAAAATACTATGAACTTCTTCGATAATAAAAATATTATAAAGTCCCTCGGCGCCAGGCAGTGCAAAGCCAACGTTCTCAAGATTGCCCATGGAATTTTTCTGTCGGTAAATATAATAAGGTATATAGCCAGCCGCCTTGCTCTTAAGCTGTGTATAATCAACGCTCTTGAACGTATCGCCGCCAGTTCTGGAATAAATATCCGCGTTTGAACGCAATATATCGGCCGCTTTCTTTACACAAAATGTATGATAGGTAATATTATCCGGACGCAGCGCCAAAATGGCATCGACCGATTTGGCAAACGTGCGGAACCCCTCGCCAGGCAAGCCGGCAATCAAATCCGCATTAATATATTTTACGCCCGAGTTGCGCGCAATATCATAAGCACGGTAAAAATCTTCTACGGTATGGCACCGACCAATTCGATCCAAGACCGCCTCATTAAAAGTCTGTGGGTTAATGCTCACACGGGTTACGCCATGCGCTAACAGCACGCTCATTTTTTCGGCTGTCACCGTATCCGGCCGACCAGCTTCAACTGTATATTCTAATAACTGGCCAACATCAACATTTCTTTCCACAGCACTTAATAGGATCGATAATTCATCAGCGCTAAGCGTTGTGGGCGTACCGCCGCCAATATATACCGTCACTACTTTTTTGCCAAGCTTTTGAATCATAGCAAAGGTATCATCAATATCCCGCACTAATCGTTCGATATAATCAGGAATCATGGAAAGCAGTCTTTTGGTCGAATAGGAAACGAAAGAACAATAGGCACAGCGAGTTGGGCAAAAGGGAATCGAAATATAGACGCTGCAACTATTTTCCGCAAGTGAAGCAATAATATTCTGTTCATTGACAGCAATATTCGTGAGCAGCGCCGCTTTTTTCGGAATTAAAAAGTATTCATTGCGCAGTCGACGCCGCACAGTAGCCGCATCACAGCCTTCGGCCAACATATCAGAAGCAATTTTTGCAGGGCGTATACCGGTCAAAAAACCCCACGCCGGCTGATAACCGCAAAGACGGCGGCCAGCCTCCAGCACGGCCTCACCCACGGCCTTTTTATTGGCCATCTGGACAGTCAGCCGACGTTCACCCGAACCAGAAGCACTCTGCTCGCCTATTTTCATGGATGCTTTTGCCCGCACCCATTCATCGTCTTCCTCGACCAACAGTTCTAATACCGGTGTTTCTTCTGTATATATTTCATCCTTTGCAAACTTAGAACCAGGGAAAAATATAAGACATAAATTTTCAACGTAATTTCGATTTGTATTTCCTGTAATATTAACAATCATAATTATCTACTTCATTTTTTTAAAATTTCACTGTCCATGACAATCGTTACGGGTCCATCGTTCACCAAAGACACCTGCATATCGGCCCCAAATTCTCCGCATTGCACCCGCCCCTCTAAAAGCGCTGACAAGTTCTCGATAAAAGATTCATAGAGTACGTTTGCCTGCGCTGGCTTTTCGGCGTTTAAAAAATCCGGACGGTTCCCATGGTGATAATCGGCCAGCAGCGTAAAATTAGAAATAACCAAGCACGCACCGCCTACATCGCGCACCGAACAATTCATCTTGCCGGACTCATCTTCAAAAATTCTAAGCTTTGCAATTTTGGCACACAGCGCGTTTACATCCCGCGCTGTGTCCCCTGCTTTGACGCCTAAAAGGATTAAAAGACCATGGTTAATTTCACCGACACATTGCTCGTTTACCGTCACGGAGGCCTGTTTTACCCGCTGTAACACTGCAATCATTGCGTGAACCCCCTGACAACACTGTTGACGTTTGGAATCTTTTTGATTCTCGAAACAATCGAATGAAAATGCTCTAAATTCTTACAGCTGATGACTAAATTAAGCATAATCGCCCCCTCTTTTTTCTGCATATTGATTTGATGCAGTGCAATATGCATATCAGCCAGCGCTGTCGATATATCAGACACCAGTGAAATAGAATCATTGGCATAAATCTGAAGGTAAGCCTCAAATAAACTTTCGCTCGATGACACGCCGCCATGGTTTTGCCAATACGCGGTGATAAATCGCTCGCGATTCTCTCCATCATCATAAAGCCGTTTTACATTAGGACAGTCAATTTTATGAATAGAAACGCCATACCCCTTTGTAATAAAGCCAGTGATTGCGTCGCCCGGCAATGGATTGCAGCACTTAGCAAATTTAACACTGCATCCCTCAACGCCATCAATCACAACCCCGCCAAGGCTTCGTTTGCCGGCCGGTTTTGTGTAGACTTGATCGACCGATATGATCTCTGGACTGCTCGCCTTTTCGCGCACGGTCCGATCAAATTCATCCTTGATACGGGGCGAAAGCTTGCTCATGGAAAGTCCGCCATAGCCCACGGTATTGTATAAATCTTCTACACTTTGAATACCAATACGGGCAGCCACGCTGCTAAGCACTAAATTTTTCTGCTCTTCGGTATATGGACAGCCATACCGGCGCATTTCATGTTCAATCTCGGCGCGGCCAACATCAATATTTTCACTGCGCTTCTCTTTTTTAAACCAAGAACGGATTTTATTGCGCGCTTCGGCTGTTCTGACAATCTTAAGCCAATCTCGGCTGGGTCCTTTGGAAGCCCCCGAGGTGATAATCTCAACGATCTCTCCATTTTGGGGAATGGTATCGATCGGACAGATCATCCCGTTAATTTTAGCACCTGTCATCTTGTTGCCGACCGCTGAATGAATCGCATAGGCAAAATCAATCACCGTCGCCCCCTGCGGCAGGGTCACTACGTCCCCTTTCGGGGTAAAAACAAAAGTTTCATCATGAAAAATATCAATTTTGAGAGAGCGCATAAACTCTTCCGGATCAATTTCTTCACGTTCAATCTCAATGAGTCTGGCGATCCATTTCAGCTTTTCGTCAATTTCTTCTTTGCTCTGCTCGCCGGTTTTGTATTTCCAATGCGCGGCTATACCGTATTCGGCAATCTGATGCATTTTCCAGGTACGAATCTGCACTTCAAAAGGCACGCCATCCCGCCCGATTACGGTTGTGTGAATGGACTGATACATATTAGGCTTTGGTGTAGAAATGTAATCTTTAAACCGGCCGGGAATGGAATTATACATCTCATGAATAATACCAAGCACCGAATAACATTCAAGCTCGGTTTGTGTAATCACTCTTAACGCATAAAAATCATAAATCTCATCAAAGCTTTTGTTCTGTTCAAACATTTTACGATAGATGCTATAGACGTTTTTAACCCGTCCCTCTAATGTAAAAGTAAGTCCCTCTTTGGTTAATCGATCTGAAATTTGGCGCCGCACATTTTCCACAAAATCAATATTTTCGCCAAATTTAGCCTCAATATGAGTCTGCACCTCTTTAAAGCCAATCGGATCCAAATAAGAAAGCGCTAAATTCTCTAACTCATTTTTGATTTTCTGCATACCAAGACGATGGGCAAGCGGCGCATATACATTCATGGTTTCAAGCGCGGTCAAACGCTGTTTTTCTTCCGCTTTGGCATTCAAGGTCCGCATATTATGCAGCCGATCGCACAATTTGATAAAAATCACACGGATGTCCTTGCTCATGGCCAAAAACATCTTGCGCAGATTTTCCATATTTTGATCGTCCCGATCTTCATATTTGATCTGGACTAATTTGGTGAGGCCATCAACTAACAGCGCAATCTCACCGCCAAAGAGCTTTTGAATTTCTTCAATCGAGGTCTTGTCAGAACAATCCTCCACCACATCATGCAGCAGCGCTGCACAGATTGAATCGGAATCAAGCTCTAAACCCGCAACAAGCTCGGCCACCGCAAGTGGGTGGCTGATATATTCTTCCCCACTGGCCCGATACTGCCCCTCGTGGAGCGCTCTCGCATACTCATACGCCTTTGCGATTTTTTCTTTATCATAACTTTTCCCAGTACTTTCCAGCGTCAGAAAAAGCTTTTCAATTCCTGTTTTGTCCATGATTAACCGCACTCTTTTCCGCTTTGTAAATTCTTATAAATAAGCGACTTTTCTAAATTCACTTTTGCCTGCATCGCATTCACATGGCATTTAAAAACATCCCCCTCTGTGCCGACAGCCTCTAACTCAATCAGTTTCATCTCGTGAAAAATATCAAATATAAACCGCACTTTGGCATAAGATAAACCGTTTGTTTTTTTCGCCACTTTTTTGACGCTGATCATATGACTATACTGCATGTCTTCTTTCATAATACGATATACCAAAGCAAAGTCTGCTCGATTGGGAACCAAATCCGTCTGCGCGGCACTTGTACAGCCTACCTGCACCTCCTGATACAGCTTGCGCCCTTCTGCCAAATAAGCGGCGCTTTCGCCCGTCAAACGCAGATCACGCAAAATCATTTGTGCTGATTTCACCTTCATAAAATCATTGACCGAAAGATGAAACACGGCGTCCACCCGATCACCAACACAAAAATTGGTCTCACCAAATCGAAAATTAAAAAAAACGCCCTCGCAGCGAATGCCTGCTTTCTCTACAATCAGCTTTGTATGTTTGCCCGCACCGATCGCTTTTATTTCTGCAATCACGGCATCTTCTAATACAAACAGTGGCTCAGGATTGCCCGTACCATAAGGTTCAAGCATAGACAATTCCTCTGCTGTGGGCACGGTTATCTCTTCGGGCAAAAGAGTGCAGTCAATAGGAAGCACCTCTTCATACCCTGCTGTTTTATGCTCTCGTATGTATGCCTGCAAGCGTTCTTTAAAAGCGGGTAAATTGGCTCTATCAATCGTGAGTCCGGCTGCCTGCGCATGCCCTCCATACTGCTGTAATAAATCGGCACATGACGCCAATGCCTGCACTAAATTGACCCGGCCCGTACTGCGGCCGCTGCCCTTGCCAATATCCCCCTCAAACGAAATTAAAATCGTGGGTAAGCTATATTTTTCAGTCAAGCGGGAGGCCACAATGCCAATCACTCCTTGGTGCCAATCATTATCTGATAAAATGAGTGCTTCGGCGTTTGATAAATCGACTTCTTCAGCGATAGTGCGCATCGCTCCCTCTAAAATTGCCGCCTCTTGCTTTTGTCTTGCCGCATTGGTATCACACAGTTCTTTGGCAAGTACCGCAGCCTGCCAATCATCCGTCGCCAAGAGAAGTGAAAGCGCCTTTTCGGCACTGCCAATTCGTCCAGCGGCATTGAGCCGCGGCGCCAGCGTATAGCCGATAAAAGAAGAATTCACCTTCTGTTCTATCCTTGCCCCTGGTGCTGCCAATTCAATCAACGCCTTGAGGCCTACACGGGGATTTTTTCTTATTTGATACATGCCAATCCAGACAAGCAGCCGGTTTTCATCTAAAATGGGCATGACGTCAGCAATCGTTCCAACGGCCGCTAAATCAGCATATTCCTTACAAATTCTTTTGCATGCGGCTGTATACGCTTCTGCGCTGTCTTTTGCATTTGCACCAGGTATGCCCATTTCAAGCGCACACAACAACTTAAAAACAACGCCTACACCCGCAAGCTCTTTAAAAGGATAGGGACAATCCGGCCGCTTGGGATTAATCACCGCGGCCGCGGCCGGCAGCGTTTCAAGACAAGTGTGATGATCAGTCACCACAAACCTCATTCCCTTTTGATTTGCATACGCAATTTCATCAATAGCTGTAATGCCGGTATCAACAGTAATCACGAGCGAAACGCCCTTATCAAGCAAGGCATCAATGGCCTGTCGGTTCACGCCATAACCTTCTTTTTCTCGATGAGGAATATAGAAAGAAACATGTGCGCCCTTTTCCTGCAAATACAGATAAAGCGCGCATACACTGGTTACGCCATCCACATCATAATCGCCATAGATCGCGATTTTCTCACCAGCCTCAATTGCCTGTTCAATCGTTTTTACAGCCAGATCCATATCTTTCATTAAAAGCGGATCATAAAAGGCCTCTGTCTCTTTACACAAAAATGCCCTTGCCTGTTCCGCCCCCATATAACCACGATGATACAGAATAGCCGCGCTCACGGTGCCTATGGCTAACTCCGTCGCAAGCGATAAAATAGCCGCCTTGTTCTCTTCGCGTACACGGGCAATCTCCCATTTCTTCATTTTCAGCCCTTTCTGCCATCATGTGGTCTGTTTATTTCATGCTAATCTTATGCTTTTTCTATAATTTTGACAACGGTAAGCGAATTTTTTTTGACCTCTCTTCGATTTAAAAAGAAGCCTAAAAACAAAAATGAAGCGACAAAAAAAGCAAAAGATAAAAGATAAGAAGCTAACATTGATTCAAAAAGCAGCTGTCCCGCCATATAAAACACGAGTCCTATGACAAGCGGTAATACAAAGATAAAAGCCGCATATTGTAAAATAACGCCAGATGGCGTACTTATTTCCACTAAATCACCAACGTCAGCCTTTGCTGCATTGTATGCACGCGCCGTCATTTTCTTTTTGCAGCTGGGACAAAAAGCTTTTGTATGACAGCCATCACATGCGCTTTGACGCACCGTTTCGACCATAACCATCTCGCCATCCACCGAGAGTACTTTTCCGTTTTGAACCAATGCTTTTCCCTCTTTCTTTTTTGCTATTTATGCTTTTACAAGGCTTTATACTTGAAAACGTCTCATCAGCGCGAGCGCACAGTTAATGCCATCGATCGCCGCGCTGGTAATGCCGCCGGCATAGCCGGCGCCCTCGCCGCATGGATATACATTGTCAAAGCCAATCGCCGTGCCCTCTGCCGCCCGCGGCAGACGCAGCGGTGAAGATGTTCTGGTTTCAACGCCTGTCAACAATGCGTTTTCATCGGCAAAACCGTGCAGTTTACGATCAAACTGAGCAATTCCTGTATGCAAAGCCTTACTTACAAAAGGCGGCAGCACCTCATTTAAATTGGCCACCGTGATGCGGCCATCCATATAACTGGGTCTAACAACCGAAGGCACACTGCCCTGACGATTCTGCAAAAAATCACCGACAGTCTGTACCGGCGCGCGATAATCACGGCCGCCAGCACAAAAAGCCCGCTGCTCTAAGCCGCGAACAAAATCGACCGCTTTCCACACATTGCTGCCATAATCCTCCGGCTGTACTGAAACACACAAGGCACTATTAGCATTAACGCCGTCTCTTGCATATTTGCTCATACCATTCGTAACCACACCGCCTTCTTCGCTGGCAGCGGCCACGACTGTGCCGCCAGGACACATACAAAAGGTATAAACCCCCCGGCCCGCGGCATGAGTTGACAACGCATATTCTCCTTTCGGTAATTTAGGATGTCCTGCCGCTTTGCCATAAAGCGCCGCGTCGATTGCACACTGCAAGTGCTCAATACGTACCCCCACCGAAAAAGGCTTAGGCTGCATGATCATGCCGGCCTGGCTGATCATCGCATATGTATCGCGGGCGCTGTGTCCCAAAGCAAGCACAAGCGCCGCACAAGGAATATCGCCGCAGGTTGTTTTTACTCCTTTTATCCTGCCATTAACAATATCCATGCCGGTGAGTTTCGTATTATACAAGATCCTGCCGCCCAGCGCCTCGATGCGATCCGACATATTCTGCACGACCGTCTTTAATCGATCGGTTCCTATATGAGGCTTGGCCTGTACAAGAATTTCTGCCGGCGCCCCAAACTCGCAAAGCCGAGATAACACATAGTGGCATTTTTCATCGTTAATACGCGTCATCAGCTTTCCGTCAGAAAACGTGCCGGCGCCGCCGGCACCAAACTGAATATTACAGTCTGGATTCAAAATGCCCGTTCGATTAAAAAGTTCCACTGCTTGCATGCGGTCGTCTATGTTACCGCCGCGTTCCACCACAATAGGCGTATACCCATGCTCTGCTAACAGCAAAGCGCAAAACATACCGCTCGGGCCAAAGCCAGCCACAACAATCGGTGCTTCACGCTTTTCTGTCCCGTTTGTCACCTGTATCGACTTCTCTTGATAAGCAACCGCGTCAACAGCAGCTAATTTTTCAGGACTGTACGAGCCGTCAACCGTAAGCGCTACCGTATATACAAAAGAAATAGCATCTTTTTTTCTCGCATCCAACGATTTTTTAAAAATACAGGCCGTGCCCTCTTGGATACACCGACTCCCTAATGGTTTTATTTTCTTGATTGCTTTTTCTATGGCATACCGTTCATCTTTATCAAATGGCAGGCGCAGTCCCCGTACCAAAATTCTCATTTTTTGGCCTCATCGTTACTGCGTGCATCGCTCTTGGATTCTTCCTTCTTCACGGTCAGCGTCACTTGCTCTGTGCCGTCAACAATCTCTATTTTTTCATTATCCACCGCTAAAGCAAATTGCTTGCTGCCCACAAGATCTGTGTCTTTTCCGTCCACGATAAAGGTAATATGGTCAGCCGTGCTTAACGCCGCTTCTTCCCCTCGTATTTTCACTTTTGCAGGCGTCACACTGTAAGAATATTCGTCTTTATTAAATGATCCGGTAAATTCGGGCACCACATCAACTTCTTTTTCGGTCACCACCGGAAAATAAACGGTTACATTGGGATTAGCAATGGTAATATAGGGACTTGCATACACCTGTCCGTTTGCATCTACCATCTGCAGCACCGCATTATACGTGACCGAACTGCTGATTGAACCAAGCTCAATGGGCGTTACCCTAGCTTTGTCTACATTATTGACAAGAGAGGAAGGACCTGAAATGGCCGTAGTAGTCACTTCCGGCATAGAAGACGTAGCCAAAATACTCGGCGTACCCATCGAATAACCAAACCCTCTAGTTACCCCGCCCGAATAAATAATCTCCGAATCAATCGGTACATATTTTGTCACCATAGATTCAACAAACACAGTCACCTTATTCACGCTAAATCCCGAAAGGGTTACGCCATCCACCGGGTCAAGCTTAATATCGAGCCCATATTCGCCGGCCTCGGTAATATTGCCCACATCGACGTAAGCCACTAAATCTTCAGCGCGAAGTCGATTTAAAAGGCTTTTTTTGCCCGTCAACGTTACATTGACCGAAGTGTTTTGTCCCGAAAAAACCGAAAGGCTATTCTTTTGCAGCACCGTTTCATTGCGCAGTTCTACATTCACGCCATAAAACGTGTTATTATCCAGCGGACTTTCCACGCTCATCACATAAAGCCAAAGTGACATCGCGCAAAGAACAGACAGCAAAATAGGTACTACAGGCGAAACTTTTTTTAGTTTATTCAAAAATTCTGTCGCAGTCATTTTCACTCCCCCTTTGCGTCTCTCTGTTCATCCTTCTTGGGTTCTGTTTCTTGTGCGTTTTTCGTCTGTTGCTTTTGCTCCTCTTTTTTCTTCTTTGATTTCGGCTTTTTAACCGATGGTTCTACAAACACATTGGTTAAATATTTTTCCAGCGAATGAGGAGTAAATCCCCGCCGTAGCTTACCGTCAGAGGCCACCGATATGGTACCCGTCTCTTCACTGACCACAATAACCAGTGCGTCACTATTTTCGCTGGCCCCAATGGCCGCCCGATGCCGCGTACCTAATTCTTTCATAATTTCGGTTTTCATCGTCAGCGGCAAAAAACAGCCCGCCGCATAAATACGGCCGTCTCTTATAATCACAGCGCCATCGTGCAAGGGACTTTTATTAAAAAATAGATTGCGCAGCAAAATAGAAGAAATATCTGCATTAACAATGGTTCCGCTCTTAATATAATCGCCAAGCGGCGTACTGCGCTGCATGACAATCAACGCGCCTGTGCAGTCCTTTGATAAATCACCTGCCGCACGGCAAATTTCCTCTACCATTTTCACATTTGCTTTCGATTCTTTCGCGCTAAAAGACTTTAAGCGCTTGGTTTGCCCGCCAAAGCTTTCCAGCATAGAGCGCATTTCTGGTTGAAAGACAATAATCACCGCAATCAAGCCAACTTGAAAAATATTATCCATAATAAATTTTATGGTATTTAGGCTTAGTAAATCGCTGATCAAATAAAGAACAAACAACAGAATCAGGCCAACGGCTAACTTACTAGCTCTACGATCCTGCACAAACCGAAAGATATAATACAGTACTACGGCAACAATTAATATATCGACTACATCTGTCACGCCAATCGACTTAATTTGGCTGGATAAATAAGTATACATATTCTGTAATGCTTCTGCCATGATATCTCCATTCCGCCGCCCTAAAACGGCACACATCATAAACCTCGGCTAAATAGAAGCCTGCACAATTAAAAGAAAATCGGCCGCTTCAATCAAATCTATAATACAGGCATGCTCGCCAAACGTCACTCCCTTGTACAGTCCTAATCTATATACTACATGGTAAACAGCCAATAAACATATAAAATCTTTACTATATGATAAACCGTAAGTGAAACTTACCGCAAGTTTCGTTCATTAAAGCAGAAAAATAAACTTTCTAAGATAACCAACGGTTTTCTTATATTATACTATAAAAACAAAGATTTTACAATGGCTGCCCGCTTTGAATTTGTGAAGTTACCACTACAAATTCGTAACCAATCTATGCTAAAAACAAACAAAAAACGTCCCCTTTTTAAGGTACGAAGTTCTCAATTTATTTATGAATCAGCAAGCCCCTTTTCTTTTTCATAAAAATATGGTACCATAAGAATTGATTTCACGCGGTTTATTATGATTAAATCACCTTTATTATCGAAAGGAAACAACATGAATCTTTTTTCATCGGTCGTCAATCGCCTTTTGCAAAACACGAGTCCAACCAAATCTTTTATATCGGCCGTTTTGCTGGCCGGCGGCTCGAGCACCCGTATGGGCGGCGATGTTACAAAACAAATGACCCCTTTAAACGGCATTCCTATCATTGTGAGAACAATTATGGCCTTTGAGAAAAGTGAATATATTGATGAAATTATTATTGCCGCAAAAAAAGAAGAAATGATCCGATATAAAGAATTTGCAAACATCTATGGGTTTACTAAAGTTAAGGCCGTCGTCAGCGGAGGCACAAATAGACAGGAATCTGCTTTTCGATGTATTCACAAGCTAAACCCAAAATGTGATTTTATCTTGATTCATGATGGTGCAAGACCGCTTGTCAGCAAAAAAAACATTGAAGATACCATCAAAGCAGCTCTAAAATACAATTGTGCTTGTGCAGCTTCACGAGCCAAAGACACTGTTAAAATAGCAACAGCCCTTGATTTTATTGAGTCAACCCCCCATCGAGAACACGTATGGCAAGCACTAACGCCTCAAATTTTCAAGGCGGAAATTTATCGCGCCGCTGCCTATATGGCCAAAAAAGACCATTTTGAAGGCACAGACGATTGTTCGTTAGTCGAACGTCTTGGCTTTAAAATTAAATTAGTTGACTGCGGTTATAAAAATATAAAAATAACAACGATCGAAGATCTTGCCATAGCAGAACAATACAGTAAGGAGCTATCATGACAAAACCCTTTAAAATTGGGCATGGTTACGATGTCCACAAACTGATTAGCCACCGTCCACTCATTTTAGGCGGCGTGTACATTCCTTATGACAAGGGGCTGCTCGGCCATTCAGACGCTGACGTACTGCTGCACGCCATTATGGACGCTGTGCTCGGCGCGTTAGGCCTTGGCGATATTGGCCGGCATTTTCCCGATACTGACGACGCCTATCAAGGTGCAAATAGCCTTATGCTGTGCCAACAGGTGTGTATGCTCATGCAAAATGAGCAGTTCGCAATTGGCAACATTGACGCAACAATTCTGGCCGAACGACCTAAACTTGCCCCTTTTATCGAGGTGATGAAACACAACATTGCCGACGCTTTCGCTTGTGATGCAAACTGTGTTAATATAAAAGCAACAACCGAAGAAGGACTTGGCTTTACGGGAGATAGCAGCGGTATCGCAGCGCACGCCGTTTGTCTTTTATATAAAAAAACCGCCCTTTAACAGGGCGGCTTCGCAGATGCAGAAAACAGGCTTTTCTTCTCACACATCTTGTTGCTTGCACATCCTAAGCATGCCTTCTGCACCGGGTTTTCTCTATTATCTTATGACAGCCGGTTAACCTTGACACAGCACCAGTAAACACACAAAAAACAAAGAAAACAAAATTTACTTAAAATAAAGGAAAAAAAGATGGCTATTCTTTCCCCTTCTCTTCTTGCGGCCGATTTTTCTTGTTTAGGCCCATCCGTAAAAAAAATTTATGAGGCTGGCGCGGCCTATCTGCACCTGGACGTCATGGACGGCGCTTTTGTGCCGAACATTTCATTTGGCCCCTGTGTAATCAAGGCCATTCGCCCCCTCACCGATGCCGTTTTTGACGTGCATTTAATGATTGACAAGCCGGAACGCTATATTGACGAATTTATTGATAGCGGCGCTGATCTGCTGACCATTCACTACGAAGCAACGACTGCACCCGCCGATGTACTGGCGTCGATTCGAAAAAAAGGCATTAAAGCCTGCATCGCCATTAAACCAAGCACCCCGATAGCGGTCTTAGACAATTTGCTTCCTCTGGTAGACATGGTATTAATTATGACAGTGGAGCCCGGTTTTGGCGGCCAAAAACTGATACCTGAAACGATTGATAAAATAGCCGCGTTACACAAGCGTCGTAAGGCTCTTGGCCTTTCATTTTTAATTGAAGCAGACGGCGGCATTACTTTATCAAATACGCATACGCTTTCTTCAGCCGGTGTCGATGTATTGGTAGCGGGCAGCGCTATTTTTGGTGCTGAGCACCCCGAAACAGCGGTACAAGCTATGCTAAGTGCCGCCAAATAGAACCAATAACAAAAACCGTTTTGCGCATTAAGCACAGAACGGTTTTTTATTGAACATTCATTATGTTTCATATTCAGTTTGAATGGACGCTATTTTCCATACGCCCTGCTGTTTTACCATCTGCATCGTCCGTGTAACAAGACCTGCATAAACAGCCGATTTTTCGCCCTCTTGCCCAACAAAGGCGCCATATCCTTGATAATCTGTATAAAGGTGAACGGTCACCCGCACGCCACCATATCGATAATCAACATCAATATCTTTCAAAAGCATGTCGTATCGTGTTATCTCTGCTGCGCCTGAAGCAAGCAAACCAGCCGCCTCCGCAAGCTCTGTTTCGACCTGCAAAAGTGCTTCTTCACTAAGATACACCCGAATCCCTGCCATTTGTTCTTCCGCCTCGTCTTCATACGCCTGCAACGTATAATCATACAGAAAAGCAGAAAGATACTGCTGCTCAAAATCAGAGACGTTATCCTTAATTTGATTCGTCTGTACCGTATAATACATGCATAAACCGCCAAAAAACAAAGCGATACACGATGCGAAAACGATGATCATCAACAAAATACGTCTTAAAATGCCTTCTTTCATGGCTCATCAATCACACAGTCAATCATGACCTCTTCGCCCTCTCTATAAACTGAAAATGCAAAACTATATCCCGGCGGCTTTTCCGCGATGACCGACTGAAAAGTTGCTACATCCGGCGTCTGCACACCATCGACCTTATAAATAATATCTCTTTCTTTTAACTTCATATCACTCTTTTTAGCCGATACTTCACTTAACATCGTGACGACAACACCAGCCGGAATGCGATATAAAAGCGTTGTTTCAGGCCGCACACTCTCAATAACAAAATTACCACCTACTGCTGTCATATCATAAATACAGCCTGGGCTCAAAACAGCTTTCACAGTTTTGGCATTATCATGCTGCTCAGGTTCTTCTTGTAAGCCAACATAGCTTATCGCAAAAAGCAATGAACACAGACTCATGGCAAAGACAAAAGAAAAAGTTGCAAAGAAAGCTCGCCGGCCCCTTTTTTCTCTGCGCACCAGCTTTTCGTCCAGCACTCGCATATACTCATCATAAGAAAATCGATATTTAAACCCGCCATATATATTTTCACAAGCAAGTTCGTTTTTTCCTGTTTTTCCTATTTTATCAGCCATAGAAAATATCATCCCTTGTTCAGCGTTCTATTTAAAACACTGCAAAACTTAAGCATCGCCAATCGGTTACTAATGAAACTATATCCATTTCATAACTATACATACTTATCAATGAAAAGACCTATAAAGCCAACATCGGCGTTCTAACTTTGATGTTGGCTTCTTTTTCTATGTTATTATATGTGATGATCATGACAGACGGTTATACGCTTTATGATTATTTTGTTAATTCGACATTTTCGCTTTCTAATGCGCTTTGTAAGGTAAACACAAATTCACAATACTTTTCATATTCGCTCTTTACCCAAATTTCTTCTCCATGCGCATCCATAATAGCTTTACATATATAGAGCCCCAAACCGAGTCCCGCCTTATCAAGGCCCCGGCTTTTGTCTCCTTTATAAAAACGCTCAAAGACAAAAGGTAAATCCTCGCTTTTGATACCAATGCCCTCATTATATACAGACACAAATATTTTTTCTTCATTTCGGATAATTGATACTCGATATTTGCCACCCATGTGCGCAAATTTAATGGCATTATCGCATAAATTATACAAAATTTGATAAATAGCGTCCGGATCAGCGTAAGCCAGCATATTATCCTCGTCGCAAGTAAATTCAACATCTAATTTTTTATCATTCAACCGCTGTTCGCAGGAAATAATAATTTGTCTGGCTGTTTCACAAATATCAAAGGTAATTGGATTGAATTTTCTTTCGCCTGCCTGAATTTTGGTAATATCTAATAAAGAAGAGACAAGCCTTGACAATCGTTTCACTTCACCCGAAATAATCCGCAGATAGTGATCATGCTTTTCGATTGGTATAGCGCCGTCCAACATGCCGTCGATAAAGCCCGAAATAGTTGTCATCGGTGTACGTAGTTCATGTGAAATATTGCCAATAAAAGCGCTTCTCATATTCTCTGTATTCTCTAACGATGTCGCCATATTATTAAAAGCAATGGCTAATTCAGAAATTTCATCTTTTCCCCGTACAGGAATACGCGCCTCAAAATGACCTTGTGCGAATTTTTTAGCTACTTGGCTAATCGCCCGAACTGGTGCAACAATTCGTTCAGAAAGAAAATACACAGCCACCAAAGCCGCTGCCAGGACCCACAAACTGGCAATACCAATCGCTTTGACAATGCCTTTCACAAATCCACTTAGCATAGATTCAGGCAGGCATACAAAAACATAACCGTATACGCCTTTATTCGCATCGTTCAGCATAGCCATTTTGGTCAACCGCTTCGATTCAAACATACCATTAAAATCAGTATACCCTTTAAATCCGCCGGCTGACAAATCAAACTGAGTCATGTCAACACTGGTTTGCTTCAAATTAGCCGCGGCATGGTCATCAGCAGCCAAAATTACGCCGTTTTTATCCGTGATAAAAATCCACATATTACTTGTACACTGCGCCGCGATATTCAATTCTTTTGTCAGCATTTGTGATTCATAATATACATACTGATTAAAATCGCTAATTCCCGATGTTTCGAATTGCTGCTGAACAGCCGCTCGAACAACACTCGCTGAATTGACAACCACTTCTTGATTGGTGTGGTTCGAATAATTAGCAACCATCACGCTTATCACCAGCGCTAACATCAGGTAACTTGTTAATATAATAACTATAAAAGCAGTTATATACCGTGAAAAAAGACTTTTAAACATCCGATTCTTCCTATCAAACAAGTTCATTCAGATAAATAGGGGCTGCCGCTGCATGGCGCCCCATTTATTTATGTCCTGTCTATATTCTATCATATATCCGCAAACTAAAATTTTGCTTGCTTTAACAGAAAAGCAAACTCTGCAAGAAAATCTTCGATTGTCTTGTATTATTGCAATAATTGAAATTTATATCCTACACCCCAAACGGTGGAAAGAGCCCATTTCTCGGAAATGCCATCTAATTTCTCACGCAAACGCTTTACATGCACATCTACCGTTCGGGAATCGCCCAAATAATCAAAGCCCCATACCTTGTCAAGCAGCTGATCACGCGTAAATACCCGATCATGATTAGAAGCCAAGAAATAGAGAAGTTCTAACTCTTTACGGGGAATGGATACCGAGCGTCCGTTCAGCTTCAATTCAAATTTAGTCAAGCTGATTTCTATGTTGTCATATTTGATCGTTTCGCTGTCCTCTTGCCCATCTGTATTGGTATATCTTCTAAGTACCGCTTTAATTCTGGCTGTCAGCTCTTTCATATCAAAAGGTTTCACAATAAAGTCGTCTGCCCCGAGCTCCAGGCCAAAAACTTTATCATATACTTCACCTTTTGCAGTAATCATAATCACCGGCGTATCCGACGTTTCGCGAATTTCGCGACAGACGCTCCATCCATCTCTTGTAGGAAGCATAATATCAAGCAGCACAAGATCGGGGGCAAATTCTCTAAACTTTTCGATTCCTTCTTCTCCATCGCTCGCGCTGCTGACATCATATCCATCTTTCTTCAAATACAATCGCAGCATCTCGCAAATATTCAAATCATCATCAACTACTAATATTTTGGTTGCCATTTGGGGCCTCCTTTGATTTTATTAAGTTTGTCATTTTTTTGTCCATGTTCATTATATCACCAATTTCAACAAAAGTTGTGAATCGATTGTTAATTGTATTCTTTTTATATTCAAGTCTTTGCCTGCATCCTCGCTTGCACAATTACTCATTTCAGTGTATAATAAATAGGATTACATATAATCGCAAAGGCGAACCGCCATCACGGTGACTCGCACACTATATTTGTTGACAGGAGAATAATCAATGAAACTTGGCATTGTCGGTCTACCGAATGTAGGGAAAAGCACCCTTTTTAACGCCATTACCAATGCAGGTGCAGAAATGGCCAACTATCCTTTTTGCACAATAGAACCCAATGTCGGCGTAGTAGCCGTACCCGATGAACGGCTGGACAAGCTGGCAGAAATGTATCACCCCGAAAAATATACGCCCGCTACCATCGAATTTGTCGATATCGCCGGACTCGTTAAAGGAGCCTCGAAAGGAGAAGGACTTGGCAACAAATTTCTTTCTCACATTCGAGAGGTAGATGCCATTGTACATGTTGTACGCTGTTTCGAAGATGATGATATCATTCATGTAGACGGCAAAATCGGCCCGATGCGTGACCTTGAAACCATTAATACCGAATTAATCCTTTCAGATATTGAAATGATTGAGCGCCGCATAGACCGTATCAAAAAACAAATGAAAGGCGATAAAACATTAGCCGCCGAGTTATCACTCAACGAACGAATATTGCAAGCCTTGAATGAAGGTATCAGCGCACGCGCACTGACTTACACCGAGGACGAACGTGCACTGCTTGCAGACATCGCCCTGCTCTCTTTAAAACCAGTCATCTATGCCGCTAATATCGGCGAGGAAGAGATTAGCAGTGATCTTTCAAAAAATGAATCTTATATGGCTCTGCAAAAACATGCTAAAAGCGAAAACGCTGGTCTTTTGCCGATTTGTGCTTCGATTGAATCAGAAATTGCTGAATTGCCCAGCGAAGAAAAGGCCGAATTTTTAGAAGGATTAGGCATAAAAGAAAGCGGTTTACATAAGCTGATAAAAGAGAGTTACTCTCTATTAGGATTAATCAGTTATTTAACCGCCGGTCCCAAAGAAGTACGTGCCTGGACCATTCAAAAAGGGACTAAAGCGCCCAAGGCAGCCGGCAAAATTCATACCGACTTTGAAAAAGGCTTTATCCGAGCAGAGATTGTCTCTTTTGATGACTTAATGAAAGAAGGCAGCTTAACAGCTGCCAAAGAAAAAGGGCTTGTTCGAAGTGAAGGAAAAGAATACGTGATTCAAGATGGTGACGTTGTATTATTTCGATTTAATGTTTAATGCAGCCGATTCGCCTTGCTCCTATTAAACAAAACCCGACCGATATAAATCGGTCGGGTTTTTATTTTCCTTTTTATTTCTCAGGAACCATGGTTGCATACCATGTTCTGTATTGTGAATAGATTGATTTTTCATCTTCAGAATCAACAATTTTCATAAAGGAAGAATCGGCGTCCATGGCATCTTTCACTTGTGCGGTCGTCATAGAACCATTTAAAATTTCGCTATTCCACTGTGCCGCTTTGGTACGGAGAGATTCAATTTCTCTTCTCATTGCCTCATCCGCTTCATAGTGGAAACCGAGCAGCAAGCCAGTGACCGAATCACGGTTCAAATCTTTGCCCGCTTGCCATTTATTTTCTGAAAGCGCATAATAGTAATCGCCAAGACCGACAGAACGCTCTAAAAGATAAAGATTTCCTGTATCATAAAGATCCATATTCCAATCGTTACTGATCTTAAGATAATCGCCATTTTCTTCAACTGTATAATGAACATTTTCAACGCCATAATACATTAAATTTCTAAAACGGGCGTTTGTGTTAAACAGTTCAATCACCGCGGCAGCTCGCTCGGCATTAATCGAATATTTCGTTACGCCGAACATAGAACTATAAACATATTCATTTGATTTCACCGGAACATCGCACACACGCACGTAATATTTATTAGGATCAATGTCTTTAATGGTTGTTGCATTGCCTTTGACATAAGCCGCTGCAAAATCACCTGATAAATCGGCCGTCTGTGCTGTTGGTCTTTGTCCCCAAGAACCAAGCTGTGTCATCACATTATAATAAGCTTTATATGCATCAGAACCATAAAGGTTATTTGGAGGTGCCTCCAACAATGTGCTTGTTTCCTGGCCAGCGCCAAAATACTGGCTTCTTCCAACCGGGATACTGGCATCAAATGTATAGAAAATTGTATCAATGTTGGGCACATTCGCTAACAACGTCATATTGGGATCGCTGTTATGAACATCATTCAAATAATTTGACAATGAATTCAAAGAAGCGACAAAACCAGAAGAAGTTCCTTCTACTTCACGTGAGGTCAGTTCATCTGGATTATAGCCTAAACGATCACATAACGATTTATTCAGTACAAGATACGTGTATTCACCAAAATCACGATTATTCGGTATCGCATATACACTGCCGCTGCCCGAATCTCTTAACATTTTATCCTGTGCAGTGGTCAACAATGTTGCATTTACATATTGACGAATTAAGGAGGAAGGGGTAATCGGTTTTAAAAGACCGGTTTCGTTTGCACCATCCAAATAAATACTCATATTCAAATAATCATAATAATCGTCAATTCCGTTAATCAGAATAATGTCAAACTGCGTGTTTGCCACCTCTGGATACTGCGTTTCTTTACGGCCCGATTCTTTGTCGACTACAACTACATCTTCTGCATCTTTATCAACATTATTCGCCGCAAGATCTTCACCATTTTCAAGCAAGTGGCTAATCTCGCCGACGCGATTCATAATCGCTTGCTTTAATTCACTTTTTTCATACAAATAAAGTTCTACGTGTGTATTTAATTTATTCTCTGTAATGGCATTAATAGCATCCTCTACCAACTGGGCTGCTTCATCTGTAGTGCCCTCACCTTTAGACATGGCGATAGTCACTGTAGTTGCATTCTGGTTTTGTGTTGCGCCATCGCTGGACGAAGTTGCATTTTCATCATTGGTCCCACAGCCGGTCAGCACAACGCCAAGCATTAGAGCCACACACAGACACAGACACGAAAGTTTTTTTCTCATAAGCTTCATTTCCTCCCCAAACTCAATTGGAAATAACAAATAATCAATTGTGAATATTTTACACTATAATCAAAGGCACTGTCAAGTTATTTTGTGCTATATAGACTAAATTCGCACATAATTTACATTTAATCCAGATAGTCTTTTAACCTTTTGGAACGGCTTGGATGCCGCAGCTTACGCAGCGCCTTTGCTTCAATCTGTCGAATGCGCTCACGCGTAATACCAAAGACCTCGCCCACTTCTTCAAGCGTCCTTGTTTTTCCATCTTTCAAACCAAAACGCAGCTTTAAAACCTCTTCTTCCCTGGGCGTCAGCGTATGCAACACTTCCTCAAGCTGTTCACGAAGCACGGTAAAAGAAACCGCTTCTTCGGGCGCAGGTGAATCATCATCTGGAATAAAATCACCAAGATGACTGTCCTCTTCTTCGCCAATTGGCGTTTCTAAAGAAACAGGATCCTGCGCAATTTTCAAAATCTCTCGAATTTTATCCACGCCTATGCCCATTTTCTCTGCAATTTCTTCGGCCGAGGCTTCATGCCCGAGCTCTTGCAGCAAATGTCTGGACACTCTGGAAACTTTATGAATCGTCTCCACCATATGTACGGGAATACGTATCGTTCGCGCCTGATCAGCAATCGAACGCGTAATGGCCTGTCTAATCCACCAAGTCGCATAAGTTGAAAATTTAAAGCCCTTTTGGTAATCAAATTTTTCTACTGCTTTCATCAAGCCAAGATTGCCTTCTTGAATTAAATCCAAGAAGAACATACCCTTGCCGACATAGCGTTTCGCAATACTGACCACCAAACGCAGATTTGCTTCCACAAGCTGCGATTTTGCATTTTCATCACCGGCAATCATTCGTTTGGCTAAAGAAAGCTCGGTTTCGGCGTCAAGAAGCGGCACCTTGCCAATCTCTTTTAAATACATACGGACTGGGTCATCAATGGCAAGTCCCTCTTGAACCAGCATTTTTTCCATATCCTCAGCGCTGCCAAGCTGTTCTACCTCAGCTTCTAACTCTTCGACCTCAGGATCGCCGGAAAGATCTAACTCCTCCTCTTCTTCAAACTCGTTTTCATATTCTTCTGCCTCTATTTCTTCTGCCGTCTCATTCCTTTGTGCCATCTTCTCTTCCTTCTCAATGAGGTCGTTGACGTCAATATTGCGCTCCTCAATCATTTTGCTTTCTCCTTTTCGCATCTATGATCTCATAAATATCCATTTCTTTTTTGTTTTTTGCCATTTTCAAAGTATTGGCACACTCGTGCAGCACCGTTTCGTTATTGAGCAACCCATCACGCGCTACTTTCATACGCATCACTCGACCCATCTGTTCTTCGGTCAACACTTCGTTTAGCCGTCCTATTTCCAGTTTTCCATCTATATAAAACTGCTGCAGGGCTTCATACACGATTCTGCCGTATTCGGTGCAAAAATCATCGCAGGAAAGCAGTTTTTGAGCGGCAGGAATCAATTCTGGAAATTGCAATAAAATTCCTAACACTCCCTCTTCCGCCTTGGCGGCTTTCACATTTTTAATATAGTCGGGATTTACCCGATCTTGATATCCTTCTGTTTTTCGCACAATCGTCCGCATTTCGCTCTTTTTGGTCTCCGAACGATTTTTACGCATCAATCGGTCAACATCTCTTTGCAGCGCCTCAAAAGGCAGTTTTAAATGATCTGCCACCTTATGTGTATAAACATCCCGTTCGACGCCGGAAACAATGCCGGACAACACATTCGTCATCTCTTTTGCCGCCGCAATGCGGTCCTCGGAATTCTGCAAATCGTACCGTGCTAACACATTATCAAAAGTAAAGTCAAACCGGCTCTTTCCCTCTTCCATGAGATTTTTAAAACGAACATCTCCGAATTTCCGCAGATATTCATCCGGATCTTTGGCGCCCTTCATCTTTAATAGCTTAGTTTCCACACCTACTTCGGCTAACAGCCGAAACGCCCGCTCAGCCGCACGCTGTCCGGCCGCGTCCGAATCATAAGCAATAAAAACTTTTTTTGTATATCGCTTCAGTAATCGCGCCTGTTCGGGGGTAATCGCTGTGCCCAGCGTTGCTACCGCATTGTCAAACCCGGCTGCATGCAGTGCAATGACATCCATATAGCCCTCGCATAAAATCATATGCTCAGCGCCTCTCTTTTTCGCAAAATTTAGCGCAAAAAGATTTTTACTTTTTTTAAAAGCCGGTGTATCTGAAGTATTGAGATACTTCGGTGTGCTGTCATCCATCACCCGCCCGCCAAAGGCAATCAGGTTGCCGGCTACGTCGATAATCGGAAAAATCACTCGATTGCGAAAATAGTCATATGGTTTATCTGTTTTGCGGCTTATGCCGCATAAAAAACCTTCGGTCATTTCCTGTCTTGTATAACCTAAAGAGCTAAGATACGAAGTTAATGCACCAAAATCGTTAGGCGCAAAGCCAAGGCCAAAGTGTTTAATAACGGCATCGGAAAGGCCTCTTTTTTGCGTTAAATAGGTATGTCCGGCAATGCCAGCCTTTTCATATAACTGTTTATGAAAAAAGCGGCCCGCTTCACGATTCATCGATAAAATACGTGCTCTTCGCTTTCCTTCATTTGAACCTTGTCCGTTTAGGTCGAGTGGAATGCCGGCACGTTTGGCCAAAAACTCTAATGCACCTGGATAATCAAGCCCCTCTATTTTCATAATAAAGGTAATTACATCGCCGCCAGCACCGCAGCCAAAGCAATAAAAATTAGAAGCGATAGGAAACACCGTAAAAGACGGCGTTTTCTCTGAATGGAACGGACACAATCCATTCAAATTACTGCCCGCGCGCTTTAACGTAACATAAGAGGAAACGATGCTTTCAATATCGCATCGCTCTTTAATTTCTTCAATCACTTCCGGCGATATCAAATTACATCCCTCCCTCTATGATACGATATGCATGGCCGCCATCAACCGCTGCGCCAAGCCTCTGGTATAAAATACTTTTTATAAACACCAATTGCATATCGGTCAGTCATGCCAGCTAAATAATCTGCCACCCCGCGTTTGACACCTTCTTCTAACGCAATACATTTATATTCAGTCGGCAAAAGGTCTACATTTTCACAAAAATATTCATACAGCGCTTTTAACATCGCCTCGGCTCGTACCTCTTCGCCCTTTGCCGCCGGATTGGTATAGACCGCGCTGAACAAAAAATCACGCAGCGCCATCATCGCTTCTTCAATTTCTGGCTGCATGCGAATATCCGGTCGATCGGCGCTCTCCTGAATAATGGCTTTTACCATGGTTTCAATTCGCTGGCCATGTGTATAGCCCAATAGCTCCCGCAAATGCCGAGGGATATCCTCCTCCTGCATCACGCCAGCCCGGACAGCGTCGTCAATATCATGATTAATATAAGCGATTCGGTCTGCATATTTCACCAAAATGCCTTCGCGGGTACATGCTTGATTTTTACCCGCATGATTAACAATGCCATCTAACACTTCTTTAGTCAAATTCAGCCTTTCAATGACTTCTGCCACCCGTAACGACTGCTTACAATGAGTAAAATGAGGATCAAAACACGCTTGCAGCACTCGTTCGCCCGCATGGCCAAATGGCGTATGCCCCAAATCATGGCCAAGCGCAATGGCCTCGGTTAAATCCTCATTTAACCGCATCGAACGCGCCAAGGTCCGTGCAATTTGCGTCACCTCGAGCGTATGCGTCAGTCTTGTGCGGTAATGCTCATCCACAGGCGATAAAAAAACCTGCGTTTTGTGCATGAGTCTGCGAAACGCTTTGGCATGAATAATACGATCTCGATCACGCTGAAATTCAGTTCGATAACAGTCCGGCGAAATAGCATGGGCACGGCCTGCCGTATTTTCACTTAAAAAAGCGTATGGACTGAGTGTATCCCGCTCTCTTTCACACAGCATTTCTTTAATCGTCACACGCTGCCCTCCGTCTATATTGCGAACCAAGCGCAATTTTCCTTAATTAATAATTAAATACGCAAAAAAACACAAAATTACTTTTTTGCTTCACCAAATACGCCTTTTTTCATATCTTTTTTAGCGCTGCGCTATCCCTCCATCTCATAATCATAACGCCAGCCTGTTTCTCTCAAAACCAAACGTCCTGCACTTAGTTCATATAAATGCTTTTGAAGGCTTTCAAGCTGATCAAAACGCACAGCAATTGACAAGGTAATGACATCGGCATATTCGCAGCAGTCCATTTTGCCATGAAAACGTTCTAAATCACGTAAAATTTTCGCATAATCAGCGTATTGACAAACGAGTTCTGTTTCAATAAACCGCTGCATAACGACAATTTGTGCTTTGGCAATCGCTCCTTTAGCGGCCGCTGAATAAGCTCTGGTTAAACCGCCGGCCCCTAATAATACACCGCCAAAATACCGCACCACCACAATGAGCGCGCCATCCACATTATTTTTACGAATCACATCCAGCACAGGCACGCCGCCGGTTCCCTGCGGCTCACCATCGTCCGAATAACGCATCACGCCGCCTACCACATAAGCATATACATGATGACGCGCATCCGCATGCTTTTTGCGAAGCAGTCCAATCATTTCAACTGCTTCTTGTTCGCTGCGAATGGGTTTTGCATACCCAATAAACTCACTTTTCTTCTCGATAAGATGGAATACACCTTCTTCTTTTATTGTCGTAAACGTCGTTACTTCTCCCACCGACTGTACATCCCCTTTATTTTTTCGTCAACAACGGCCAGCACAACCGCACCTTCTTCGGTATAGTCTACGCTTTCAACGGCACCGTTTTCATACAATTTGTGCATCGCGCCAGCGTCAGCAGGAGGAAACAAATAACAAACCTTTGTCTTTCCGCCAAGTGCCATCTGCTCCATTTTTTCAATCAGTTTATCGAGATGCAAACCCGTTTTGGCTGAAATGAACAAGCAGTCTTCTTTTTGCTCCGGCATCAGCTGCGTCAGCACATCACATTTATTAAAGACATATAGAATCGGTTTATTGGCCGCACCAAGATCCGATAAAAGCGTATTTGTAATTTCTATATGCGTATGACATTGCGGATCCGAAGCATCTACAATCACTAAAAGGCCATCTGCACCGGCCGCCTCGTCCAGCGTTGAAGCAAATGCTTTAATTAAATGATGCGGCAAATGGCGAATAAACCCTACTGTGTCGGTCAGCAAAACCGTCGTTCCAGAGGGGAAAGAAAACTTTCTGGTTGTCGGGTCTAAGGTGGCAAACAGCTTATCCTCTTCTAAGACACCAGCATCGGTTAAACGATTCATCAGCGTCGATTTTCCTGCGTTTGTATACCCTGCTATCGCGATTTTAAAAAGACCCGCACGCTCTCTTTGCTTTCGCTGAACAGCGCGTACCCGTTCTAACTCCTTTAATTTCTCTTCTAGCACCGCCATGCGCCGTCTTAAATGCCTTCGATCGCTTTCCAGTTTGCTCTCGCCAGGTCCCCTGGTGCCAATTCCGCCGCCAAGACGCGAAAGTTCTTTTCCTTTGCCCATCAGCCGCGGTGCAGTATATTTAAGCTGGGCAAGCTCCACTTGCAATTTTCCCTCCGCTGTGGTTGCATGCAAAGCAAAAATATCCAAAATCAGCATAGACCGGTCGATAACGCGGACGCCCACTTCGTCCTCCAAATTCCGAATCTGAGAGGGGGTGAGTTCGGCGTCTGCCACCACTAACTCAATCTCTTCATTTTGGCATAGCTCCTTTAGCTCACAACATTTTCCGCTGCCCAAAAACAAAGCCGTATCGGGGCGCTGCTTAGTTTGGGTTAACCAGATCACTGCTTCGCCGCCAGCCGTATCCACCAGTCTTGCTAATTCCGCCAACGAATAATTTGTCTCGGTTTCGCCCTGTTCAGGCGTAATAATCGCAATCAAGGCAACCTTTATTCTTTTCTCATTTTCAAAATTCAGTCGTTCCATTATAAAATCACCTCTTTTCAGCTGAAAACAAAAAAGGGCAAGTCCACTTGCCCTTTTCTTATACCTTATTGCTTTTTCGCGTTTTCAGCGGCCTGCAAACGTCTCTTAAACTTGTCTACACGTCCGCCTGCATCAACGAACTTCTGCTTACCCGTAAAAAACGGATGACATTTCGAGCAAATTTCAACCCGAAGATCACCGCTGGTAGAACGGGTGGTAACCGTATTGCCGCAAGCGCATTTGATTGTACATTCTTTATATTCTGGATGAATTCCCTGTTTCATAATTTTGATTCCCTTTCTTAGAAAGTAAGTTAACTGAAAGAACGCCTTAAATACGTTCTTTAACTTTCGCGCTCTTACCGACGCGATCACGCAGGTAATAAAGCTTTGCTCGTCTAACTTTACCGCGTCTGATAATATCCACTTTCTCTACATTTGGTGAATGTACGGGGAAAGTTTTCTCCACACCAACGCCGTAGGACACTCTTCTTACCGTAAAGGTTTCAGAAATTCCGCCGCCGTGTTTGGCAATAATGGTTCCCTCAAACATCTGAATTCTTTCTCTGGTACCCTCTTTAATCTTATTGTGAATCTTAACCGTATCACCAATGTTGAGCTCAGGTACTTCGCTCTTTAGTTGCTCTTGTGTAAAAGCCTTAAGTAAATCCATGTTGGCCTCCCGTGTTTTCCGGAACATTCGTACAGAGCTTCGCAGAGGACTGTTCCTTAATTTAGTCTTAATAAAACATGCAAAATGAATTATAGCATAATCCTTACAATTTTGCAAGCATTTTTTACAATTTTTTATGATTCAAGCAATTTATAGATTTTATTCATCTCATGCACATTGCCAAAATCTCTTTTCATTAGTTCTGCCTGGTATTGTGCGCATATCTCAGGATGGTCAAGCAACGTTTTAAGACCTTGATAAGTCCCCTCTGACCCAATCTCGCAAATCAAACCAAGCTCTCCTTTATCAAGCTGCTCGGCCGCCGAAAGATAAGAAGAAATAAGAATCGTTTTCCCTAAAATTTTGGCCTCTTCTACCGAAATCGGCTTGCCTTCATGGCGAGAAGGTTGTGCATAGATATCACAATCCTTCAAATATCCATATGGATTTTGCGTTACGCCTAACAGCACCAGACAGTCCGATACTTCTTTATCGGCAGCAAGCTGTTTCAGCGCTGCAACGTCCCGCTCTTCTCCGCCGCCCAAAATATACCATCGAATCGGGTAGCCCTCTTTTTTTAATCTTGACAATGCCTCTACGGCAAAATCATATCCTTTTTGCTCACTAATGCGTCCAATGGTTAAGACGCGCGTTCCGGTAAAGTCATCCTGAAAAGTATCGCCCTGTTCGGCTAAAGACCGAATCAGGCGGGGATTTTGTATATTCTCCATCATCACGCAACGGTCAGCAATCGAAGGCAGTTTTTCTTTTAAGGACTTATCAATACTCTCGGACACAGTGACCACCCCATCGCACTGTTTAAAATAAGGCTCGTACAGGGCATCATCTCTGGGCGGAAACGCATAATCAAAATGCAGCCATGCAATCTTTTTAGACGCATTCACCTTATCGATCATATAAAACATGGTCTTGTCGCCCCAATAAGCAATGGCAGCATCATAAGCACCTTGAAATACTTCCATTTTTTGCATCATTTTTACCCAAAGGCGCATCGCCGTAAATGATTTTTGTTTTGGAAACAAGATCATTTTGATCACATAGGGCAGCAGTTCAAAGTAAACAAGCGGATTTTTTTTGCAAAAATTCTCTCGAATGACCGCCGCTGCACTGCGGCCGGTCAGGGTAAACAAATCACCATAGGCATCCATTTCAATGACACGAATTTGAGGCGGCAATAAATCTAAAAAAAGCCCCTCTTTTTTAGCTAACAGCAAGTCCACCTCGTATTTGTCATAATCAATCGAATCAGCAAAAGACAAAAAAGATTTCTCTGTCCCCGCGCAGTTCATGGTAATACCCACTACAAGCAATTTTTTCTTTGCCATATAAACAAAATCCTTTCGTATCACCAGCTAAATAAACAAATTGAATAACCGATTTATACTCAATACTATATTTTATGACTCGGTTGATAAAATAAACCGATTCATTCTTAGAACGCTTCAATTATACCATTACACCCGAAAAAAGGCAAGCAAAACCACATGATGAGATTTTCACAGAAAAGTTTTGAGATTATTAGTTTGAAGATATCGGCGCCGCTTATACGCAAACGGGTACTTGCCGCCCCATCTTGTATTGCCGCTTTTGTTTTCTAATTCAATATAGAAATAAACCATCTCTTAAAAGGCATCGCTTTGGCAGTGCTTTTTCCTTTATCGACAAAGAAGAAATTTATCTAATAACGCAAATGGCGGCACAGTCTCACGACTGCACCGCCACTCTGCATAAACAATTTGTTACCGCACCGAAATTTATATGTTCCCTTTTTTATGAACAATCAATTCTATAGCACCCTTTATTTATTACCGCCCGCTCAGCTTCTTCATCATATTTTTACGCGTTTTTTTAGAACCCGGTTTTTTGATAATAAATAAAAGGCCGATTAAAGCACTCACCGCCAAACCAATTATATAAATAATGGCGCTCTGCACCATTGGCATGGTCGTTTCATTTCTGAAAAAGAGCGAAATGGTCATAATGGCAAATACATAAATAAAACTGCATAGAGCCGCTGAAATAATAGGATGATCATCTGTAATCTTGAAAGAAAAACCAGCTGTTACACAGCCTGCCATAAAAGCAATCATGCCAAAAACATGAACAAACTTTCGCGGATCACCCATTTTCAAAGACACAACCGATAACAAAATAACCGCAAGCAAAGCCGCGCCAAAGGTGACGCCTACTGCAATTGCATAACGCTTAATCATATAAAATACCCCCGATAAACATGCTTTTACAGTGCATATTTATTCGGGAGCCTATAAATTTATGTCAACTATTAATCGTTTGATTCTTCGCTGGCCTTCACGTCAACAACCTTAACCGCATCTTTTAAAATACGAATTTTGGTGCGGTCTTTACTGGTCTCAATCGTAACGGTTTCACCTTTAATACTAACAATCTCGCCAATAATACCGCCGATTGTGGTAATTTCATCGCCAACTTCAAGACCTTCCCGCATTTTATTGGTCGCTTTCTCTTGTTTTTTCTGGGGTCTGTACAAAAAGAAATAGAAAAAAGCAAGCATAACCACAATCATTAAAATACTAAAAATGGATGACGGCGCGCCGGCTGTCTGTTCAAGTGCCATGATATTCATAGAATCCTCCATATTACATGCCCACACCGGGCACCACAATTTAAACTGTCTTTCATTATATATGAAAATGTCTGGTATACAATGAAGTCTTTGTAAATTTTAAGCAATTAATTCTGTCAAATGCAAGTTTTCACCTATCATTTTTCTTTTCTCAAGAGATTTTCTCTATATTTTTCTTTAAGCCAATCATGGTCACCGTCATATCCTTACCAAGCAGCGTATTGGGATCAGGCGAAACATCCACCTTGCCCTCTTTGCTGCCAATGGCTATAATCGTCACCTGATATTTTCGGCGCACATCAAGTTCTGCCAAGCTTCGTCCCACCCATTTTGCAGGCACTTTGATTTCTACAATCGAACAATCCTCCGAAAGTTCAATGTATTCGGTTACATTATTGCGAGTCAAAGTATTAGCCAAACGCTCGCCCATGTCTTTCTCTGGATACACAACCCGGTCAGCGCCCACCTTTGTTAAAATCCGCATGTGCAAATCAGACTGCGCACGCGCGACAACATACCCTGCGCCAATATCTTTGAGCAACAATGTAATTAATATGCTATCGTCAATTTCACCCGAATAGCATACAATCGTGCAATCATAATCAGCCGCGCCAGCAGAAACCAATACCTCTTCATTCTTGGGGTCGCCCACTACGGCATCGGTTACAAAATCAGCCATAGCGCCAACAATTTCTGCATTTTCATCGATAATCATAACCTGTTTATTATTTTTCGCTAACGTTAGTGCCAAGGTCTGGCCAAAACGATTCATTCCTATTACACAAAAAGTTTTCATTCTCTCATCGCTCCTTTATCCCACCAACATATTGGCATATGGATAGTCCACGCCTGTACGTCGGTTCATTCGCATAGCAATTGCATAAGTCACAGTCAAAAGCCCTACACGTCCCAAAAACATCAATACCATAAGAATACATTTTGTAATAGCTGATGCACCCGGCGTACCCATAATCGAAAGACCTACCGTAGCATAGGCCGATGCCGTTTCATACATGGCCGCCAATATACCAGAGCCTTCAATCACGCTAATCGCGAGGCCCGAAACAATCACAAGACTTGCACCAATCACGGTAATTGACAACGCACGCATAACCGTTTCTTTTGAAATTCTTCGATGAAAAACAATCACCTTAGTCCGGCCAAGTGCAGCGCAGCCAGCCGCCGCTAACAGCACACCGAACGTGCCTACCTTTAGGCCGCCGGCCGTAGATGCACTAGCGCCGCCAATTAACATATACAGAATAGAAATGAAAGAACTTTCCTCTGTACATTTGGTTAAATCAAGCGCGCCAAATCCCGCTGTACGCAATGTTACCGACTGGAAAAAGGAATGCACCACTTTTTGACCCGTCGTGAACCCGCCTAACGTATCCGGATTATGCCATTCAAACAGCATAAACAAGATAGCGCCTGAAAAAATCAGCAAGCCGGTAATGAACAGCACAAATTTAGCATACGGGCTCAGCCGGCGTACCCGGCGCAGCGCGGCTAATACATCTTCCCACACTAAAAAGCCAATCCCGCCGACAACAATTAAAACCATCACCACAATCAGCACCACCGGATCCCCAGCAAATGCCGTCAGCGATTGATAAGGTTGTTCGACCGTGCCAAACGGATCAAAACCCGCATTACAAAATGCAGAAACCGCCACAAAGACTCCGCGGTATAAGCCGCCGGCAAAGCCATAGCGTCCAGCAAAACAAAGGGTTAGACACAAGGCGCCTGTTCCCTCAAAAAGAAACACCGCCCGCAAAATGCGCCGCATAAAATGAACTGTGCCGCCGCTTTCGCGCATCCCCATCGACTGCGCAATCAACAGCTTTTCTTTGGGTGTAATGGCTCGGCGAATCAGCGAAGAAAGAAGCACCGATAAGGACATAAAACCAAGCCCGCCAATCTGAATCAAACATAACACCACAACCTGACCAAACAAGCTGTAATGCACCGCCGTATCCACCGCCACAAGTCCCGTCACACAAGACGCTGAAACCGCGGTAAACAAAGCGTCAAGCGGATTGGTGAACCGCCCGTCAGCAGAAGAAATCGGCAGCATCAACAACAAGGCGCCCAAGCATATAATAACAAAAAATCCTATGATAAATACAAGAGGGGCCGCCATTTTCTTTTTTTGTTTTATTTTTGATTGTATCAAATGAACCTCTGCAACAATATTTATTTTAAACGAAAGTGATAGCAGCCTAAGATAAACCGTAAAGCCTGCCCTTGCTGCATCACATTTTCACGAATGTTAAAATTTGACAGCGCCGGTCCTGCCATGCAGGATATATCGCGAAATAATCAGTTAGATTTCGTAAGACAAGCCGCTTGGCTTGCTATGATTCTGCCGAAAATTCACTTGAAAACGCAAAAAACAAAATTTCCAACACGAAATCGCCAGAGCTAAACCTAAAAGATCTTTTTTATTATACTACAGAATTACTTAGCTTTCAATCATTCATTGACAAATCTTTCGCCAAACGATATAATAGAGAGCATAAATTTGAGTTATGAATATTAAAGCAACTGCTCTTGAAAGGATATTAAAATAAATGACCATTTATGATGAATTAGTAGCCAGAGGCTTAATCGCCCAAGTAACCGATGAAGCCGAAATAAAAAGCATGATTAACGAAGGTAAAGCAACATTCTATATCGGATTCGACTGTACAGCGGATAGCTTAACGGCCGGTCATTTTATGGCCCTTACACTAATGAAACGTCTGCAAATGGCTGGCAACCGTCCCATCGCGTTGCTTGGCGGCGGCACCACCATGATTGGTGACCCTTCAGGACGTACCGACATGCGCAAAATGTTGACAAAAGAAGACATAGCCCATAACGCCGAGTGCTTTAAACGGCAAATGGAGCGTTTTATTGAATTTGGCGAAGGCAAGGCTACCATGATCAATAATGCCGATTGGCTCTTAGAGCTCAATTACGTGGATCTTTTGCGCGAGGTAGGCGCATGCTTCTCTGTCAACCGCATGCTCACCGCAGAATGCTATAAACAAAGAATGGAAAAAGGACTCTCCTTCTTAGAATTTAACTATATGATCATGCAGTCCTATGATTTCTATTACCTTTTCCAACACCATGGCTGTAATATGCAGTTCGGCGGTGACGACCAATGGTCAAATATGCTTGGCGGCACCGAACTAATCCGCCGTAAGTTAGGCAAGGACGCTTACGCTATGACCATCACCCTGCTGACCGATTCACAAGGAAAAAAAATGGGCAAAACCGCCGGAAATGCAGTATGGTTAGACCCGAACAAAACCTCACCGTTCGATTTCTATCAATATTGGCGTAATGTGGCCGATACAGACGTGCTCAAATGCATTCGCATGCTGACTTTCCTGCCGCTCGAACAGATTGATGAAATGGACACATGGGAAGGCAGTAAACTCAATGAAGCAAAAGAGATTTTGGCTTTTGAACTCACAAACTTAGTTCATGGTGAAGAAGAAGCAAACAAAGCGAAAGAGGCTTCGCGCTCTTTGTTTGCAGGCGCAGGTGCCAGCGCGAACGCACCCTCTCATCAACTTTCAGACGATGATTTTGCCGACGAAAGTATCGATATTTTGACACTGCTCTGCACAAGCGGCCTTGTTCCCTCTAAGAGCGAGGCAAGGCGTGCCGTGGACCAAGGCGGCGTATCGGTGAATGGCGAAAAAATCACCGACATCAAGAAAACATTTAGCAAAACCGACTTTTTGGGCGAATTTCTGCTAAAGCGCGGCAAAAAATCATTTATGAAAATTGAATATAAATAAACAAATAAAGAAAGACGGGATTACCCGTCTTTCTTTATTTGTTTATAGTCTTCTTTTAACAGCGCATAATAGCCGATGTCTCGAAACTCTCCTTTTACATAGATCGCTTTCCGATGTACCCCTTCGAATGTAAAGCCTAATTTTTCAAGCACCCGGGCAGACGCAGTGTTTTCCACCATATAACGGGCCTCTATGCGATGAAAAGACAGCACCTCAAAACCGATACGAAGCACCTCGCGTGCCGCCTCGACCGCGAGCCCCTGCCCCCAATAATCATGGTTCAGCACATAACCAAGCTCAGCGCACAAATTCGTTTCATCAATGCGGGCAAAGCCGCAAGTGCCAATCATTCTGCCCGATTCTTGATGTTCCAGCGCCCAATCAAAAAACTCTTTTTTCGCATAGTATTTTTTCACTAAATGAACATAGCGCCGACTCTCTTCCAGACTGGTGTGCGGCCGCCAAAGCAAATATTCCGGTACGCGGTTATCCGATGAATATTCATACACATCTTCTGCATCTCGCATTTCCATTTTTCTCAAAATCAGACGCTTGGTATGTAGTGTTGGTATATTAGCAAAATAATTTTTTATATTTGATGTCACTTGGCTCACACTTTCTATTTTCTGCATGAAGCGACTACCGCATTCAGCAAAAAACATCTCATTTTCAACGTCTATTATAATCCTCTATTCAAAATTGCGCAAGCGGTTGTTGATTCGTTAACATAAATATGGTAAAATGATCATATTCCTGATGAGTTATTTTTAAGCAGAGCCAGAACGTTTTATTTTTTGGCCGGAATGTTTATGACAAAACGAGCATATTGTATCAACGGTGATCGTTTTGAAAAAAATTAATTGGACACACATTCTTATTCCTCTTTTAGCCGCTGGTATAGGCATTTCTATCGGCCAGCTTTGCCTGACTCGCTTTGGCGCTTATATTGATGGCACCAATCAGTTAACGGCTTCATTTTGGCCAGGCTTTATGAACAGCTTTTTTATTACGCTGGCCCCTATCGTTGGTGTGATCTTTCTATCCATCACGGTGTATGGTACGCCGGCCTCGCTTTTGGCACTCATTTTTGAAACAGCACAAGATACCTATTTTATTTTGTCTGCCAGCGCTTTTATAACAAAAACAGGCTCATCGGCTATTCTGCCCTGTGCGTTTCTCATCGCTTCCAGAGCCTTTTTAAGCTATTGCTATTTGCTGCTTGCGGTGCGCACATTGGCTTATCGAACGCAGACCAAAAAGCAGGCTAATGGACTTGAAACCGTGTTTTCTCAAACAAGCCGATGCTTCTATCGTGACTTTACATCGGTAGCGGGACTTATGTGTTTAGGCGGCTTGCTCACACACACTATACTTTATTTTTCGTAAAGGATTTCGCAAAATGTCAGAAGAAAAAAAGAGTCGATTCAACATTTATAATTTTTTAAATAAAGATGGCAAAGGCGTACCTGATGATGTAGATGAAACACGAAATTTTAGTTTCTTTTTTAAATTAACCGGCCGCAAATTTGGTAAATTAGTACAGTTAAATTTACTCTATTTTTTAGCCAACTTTCCTCTCTTTTTCGTTTTGCTGGCTGCCAGCGGCTATGTCGGTAAAACAACAACAGCGCCGGCCTCTGCCTTGTTTGCAAATCTTTTCCCTCTCATTAGTTCAGGGCAAGGTAATCCGGTGATCAGCGCGCTTTACGGCGTTACCGGTATGCAAGGCACCATGATGATTAATACACCGCTCACCTTTGTTTTTTATGCCTTAGGCTTTCTTTTATTATTTACATTTGGTTTTGCCAATCTCGGCATTACCTATAATTTGCGAAATATTGTAAAAGGACAACCTCTTTTTATGCTGTCTGATTTTCGTGATATTATTAAAAAGAATTGGAAACAAGGCCTCTTGTTTGGTTTATTAGACGCGTTAATACTCGTCGCGCTGGTCTATGACATCATCGTATACGGCGGCATGATGCGTTATGCTGCAATCGGTATTTTCATTGTTTATTTTGTAATGCGTTTTTATATTTACATTCTCATACCCACTTTCAAACTCAGTCTTTTTAAAGTATTAAAAAATTCTTTGCTTTTTGTGGTGCTGAATATCAAAAGAAACTTGGTGGCTTTACTTGGTATTGCCTGTGTGATCGGTATCAATTTTGCTTTGCTTATGATTTTTTATCCGCTTGGCTTTTTAATGCCGCTGGCCATTACCCTTTCGCTTTGCATGTTTATTGGTACGTATGCTGCCTGGCCCTCTATACAAGAAATCATGATTGATCCATATGTTGAAAAAGAAGAGGAAGTCAAAAAAGAAAAACCCATTTTTCGAGATCATTTAGATTAAAATTTCATACGATAGCATATAAAAGAGCGCTGTAAATACAGCGCTCTTTTTTACACATGTTCGCTTTCTAACAGCTCAGATACTGTCACAAACTCAAATCCCTTGGCTTTGAGGCGTGGTATAAATTGAAGAATTGCCTCGGGCGTGGGGCTTGGCTTTGTCACAAAATCGTGGCAAAGAATAATGTCCCCCGTTTTCGCTTTACCCACCACTGTTTTCACAATGTTGCCTACCGAATTGTGCGCCCAGTCGCAGGTATCAATATCCCATAACATAATATGATAGTGATAGCCTTTTGCACAGTTCTCTACCGTTGAACAGCAAAAACCCTCTGGCGGTCGGAACAATACCGGCTTATAGGAACATATGCCCTCCAATAACTTTTCGGTTTTTTCAATTTCCTCATTTAACTTTTCCTTACTTGTTGCCCGCATGTGAGGATGGGTATAGGTATGATTGCCTATTTCATGCCCTTCATTTACAATACGCTGTACAATTTCAGGATATTTCTCTGCATTTTGTCCAATGATAAAAAAGGTCGCTTTAATATCATTCTCAGCCAATATATCTAAAATTTCTTCTGTATACTGGGGATGCGGACCATCGTCAAATGTCAATGCAATTTTATTTTCTGTATTCGGAAAAGAAACAACCGCATCGGAACGTGCGCTTACCCCCGGCCCGAAAAGCAGAAGTGACAGAGAAATAAGCGCGCCAAGTCTTCTTTTTACAGTTCGCTTAGCGAACCAAAGCGATAGCCTTGATTTTCCCATTCTGTCAATAACCGATCCATAATCGCGGCATTGGTCGCAGATGTCGGGTGAAGAAGGATGATCTCGCCATTATGCGTATGCGAAAGCACCTTTTCAATCGACTTTTCTTCGTCTGGCTGTTTATTATTGTCCCAGTCAGCGTAAGCAAAGCTCCAAAATACCGTTTTGTATCCTAATTCTTTAGCAAAGCTTAAGTTTTGTTCGGAAAAACGTCCCTCCGGAGGACGGTAAAATTTAGCCATATCTCTTCCTGTTAATTCAAAGTAGGCATCTTCTAAGGCTTTCAGTTCTTGTGCGAATTGTTCTTTATTCGTAATTTTAGTCATATCATGATGTTTGGCCGTATGATTGCATACGAGGTGCCCTTCATCGGACATTCTCTTCACCAACTCCGGGTTTCGCATAATTATGTTGTCCAAAACAAAGAATGCGCCCGTGGCATTGTGGTCTTTTAAGACGTCGAGAATTTTTTCCACGTTGCCGTTCTCATAGCCTGCGTCAAAGGTTAAATAAAGCACTTTATCATCTTCGCATGCATCTGAATCCACATAATAGGTGTCGTATCGATCAATAAAGCATAATTCCTTATCTAAAACAGGAGCCGTATGGGTATCATTATTTTTTACATACCAGTTATAAGCGGATGTTTCTGAATGAGCAAATGACATAAGGCCCACCGCACAAACAAGCACCGCACATAAAAGGGTATTTGTGATTTTTTTCATTTTCACACCTGCCTTTCATGTTTATTGTTCGCCTTTTTCAACCGATTAGCCTGATAAAATATTGTTTTTTATTCGAAAAAGTGGTACAATCATTTTGAGATTGATCATGATCAATAAACCCAGTGATTACAATTTTTACCAGCCATTCAAATTTTAATAAAGTGAGGAAAAAGCATGATAAAGCGTAAAATGGGCAAGTGTAATGTAGAAGTCTCTCCCTTAGGATATGGTATGATGCGTCTGCCTATGTTAGATGGTACGGCAGGAAATTTTGATCGAGACGGCCGACAAATCGACGTTGATAAAAGCATCTCTCTGGTACGCTATGCCATTGACCATGGCGTCAACTACGTTGACACAGCGTACAACTATTTAGGCGGATATAGCGAACGTGTGACCGGGCTTGCCTTGCAGGACGGCTATCGAGACAAGGTGTTTTTAGCGACCAAATCGCCCACTTACCTCTATCAATCAGAAGATGATTTTGACACCTTTTTAAACACCCAATTAGAAAGACTGCAAACCGATCATATCGATTTCTATCTTCTGCACACCTTATCGCGCGAAAACTGGGATAAAGTATTAAAATATAACGCAATTGAAAAACTACGTAAAGCAAAACAAGACGGAAAAGTCCGCTTTATCGGTTTTTCGTTCCATGATGATTTTCCGGTTTTTAAAGAAATTGTTGACTATATGGCCGACGAATGGGATTTCTGCCAAATTCAGCTCAATTATTTAGACATGAAAGAACAGGCTGGTTATCAAGGGTTGCAATATGCCGCAAAACACAATTTAGGCGTGATTATTATGGAGCCGCTGCGGGGCGGATTATTAGCGAATCTCCCTAAAAAAGCAGCGGATTTGTTTGCAGCCAACGGAAAACAGCCGGTAGAGGCGGCTCTGCAATTTCTCTGGAGCATGCCGGAAATCGGCACTATCCTCTCAGGCATGAACTCGCTTGATCAGGTTGTTGGCAATCTGGCCTATGCAGAAAACATACCCGACCAATATTTTATAAAAGAAAAGTCATTATTTGATGAAGCAAAAACGCTCATTGAGCAATATGCGCTCATTGGCTGCACCGGCTGTAAATACTGTGCCGACTGTCCTTCCGAAATTAAAATCAGCGAACTTTTCGCCCTCTATAATCAATTCTGTAAAGATAATGACAAGAATAAAGCGCAATCGCTGTATAACACATTTGACAAAAACGCACAGCATTGTATCGGGTGCGGACAGTGCGAAAGCCTATGTCCGCAACATTTGCCCATTATTTCACTGCTGCCAAAAATTGATAACATGATTACAGGCTAAATAAGCATAAGGTCCGGGATATCCGGACCTTGTTTCTATAACACGTTGAAAATCACCGATATAAAAACAAGAAAGATCAAGAAAAATGATTACCATTACCATCCATAATACCGTTATGCATTTTGAAACAGCACCCAATTTATTTTCACCCAAAGGCCTCGATATCGGCACACGGGTTATGTTAGAGCATGTATCGTTCGAGCCGCAAGATAAAGTATTGGATTTAGGCTGCGGATATGGTGTTGTCGGCATTTATGCGGCCAAGCAAATCGGCCAAGACAAGGTAACTATGGTTGACGTGGACCCAAGCGCTGTATCGCTTGCTTCTCACAATGCAAACCTGAATCATCTGCCTTGTTTGCGTATACTGCAAAGTGATGGTTTACGTGCCTTAGATGATACAGGCTATACGCTGATTCTTTCCAATCCCCCTTACAACAGCAACTTCAGCACAGCGAAACACTTTATTGAAAAAGGATTCAATCGGCTGCAAATTGGCGGACGCATGTACATGGTCACCAAACGCAAAAAGTGGTATCAAAACAAGCTTACTGCCATATTTGGCGGTGTGACGATTTATGAAGAAGCCGGATATTATCTTTTTATCGCCGAAAAAAGAAAGCCGACCTATGCCAATAAATCATGACCGGTTTTACTTCTTATATCCGCTCTACTTGCACATGCAAACATGATGCCTCATCCAATAAACTCATTGGCAAACTGCAGCATTTCCTTGCGAGAAGTAAAACTTTTTAGCTGTGTGGCAATTGACTCTTGCTCCATCTCTGACAAGGCTTCAAATTTTTTGAGCGCTTGTTCGTTTTGCATGAGTTTCATGGCAAATCCTTGCGGTAAATCGCGAATATCCATATTATACAACCCTTTCTATGTTCATTTAAAACGGTAAATTTTCTTACTCATTCATTTTTCCCTTTTGCCGCATATTTTATTCTGTTTTACCAGTTGACTATGAAAATTATAATTGTTTCACCGGCCAACACGCGACATAACAAGGCCGATAGCCATTTTTTTCATAAAAAGTTCTGACTCTTTCGTTTGTTGCCTCGCACCACAAAAAAGCACGGGAATGCCCCTTTTTCAAAATCTGTCTGGTCATATAGGCAAGCAGCGCGCGGCCACAGCCGCAGCCTGTCTTTGCCGGATCAACAGCCACAAGGTCAATGCGATTGTCTCTTATACGGCCGCAGCCTGTCACGGTTTCATCTAAGTCCAACACAAAAAAATCATCTTTGCATTGCTGATATCCGCCATCTGTTTGGACAAAACTATAATAATTATCAGCGTTTTGTCTATAACCAATCGAAGAAAGAATGTGATTGCATCCCTCAAAATCATCGTCCCGATACTTCCGAATGGCCGCCCGTTCGGGCATGCTGCAAGCAAACGAATTCTTTTGGGGCTTTTGATATTCCATACGCACATATTCAAATGTATAATCAAAATGCTCGTCGTCAATAAAGCTTTCTTTACGCGCACAGGCGTACACCTGTTTTACCCCTTTTTGACGGCACCGATTCTCGATGGCTTGATACAGAAGATTGCCAATGTGCATATGATAGCAAGCAGGATGTACATAAACATAAACAAATGCTTTTGAGACGTTCTCCGAATAAGATGCATAACCCACAGTCTTATCATTATATTTTGCTACCAGCATGTTAGCGCGCGGCAAAGACATGAGCACTTTATAGGCCTCCACACGGGTTGTCATGCTGATTAAGGAAACTTCGTCTTTAGCTGAATATGCTTGAATTTGAATGGTGTCCATTTTGATTACGCCTTTCATTTTGTCATTCTATCAATTAGTATATACCAAAAAGCCGCTGTTTTAACACAGCGGCTTTTTATATTAACATAATCGAACCAATTTCCCAAAACAAACCAATCGATTTGCGCTCGATTCAATCATCAATTCAGACAAAGTTCCAATCAAAGTTCGCTCTTAATACTGCGGGAGAACAATTGACCGAGTGTCTCTTTCGCATTTGCCTTTTCATACAAAATTTTATAAACACTTTCAGAAATAGGCATTTCCACGCCACAGCGCGCACACAAACCCATCAGCGCTTTCACGGTATAATACCCCTCTGCCAATCCCTCAAACGATTCTCCGGTAACCCACGCTTCACCAAAGCGTCTGTTATGGCTAAACGGCGAAAACACTGTGGCTTCATAGTCGCCTAAATGACAAAGACCATAAGCTGACAGCTCATTGCCGCCCATTGCTTTAATGAGCCTTGCCACCTCTTTCGTGCCCCTTGCCATCAAAGCGCCTTTGAGGGCTCCTAATCCATAGCCATCTAACAAACCGGCGGCAATACCAATGACATTTTTCGCGGCAGCGCCAAT
>JAAWDG010000010.1 GCA_022793655.1 Clostridiales bacterium | reverse complement strand
TTTGGATTTACTGTAAGTCAATCTAAAGATTTACATATAATGAAACTACAAAATAGGAAGCCGCTAAAAGTTTAGTGGTTACGGCCATGCCGGAATTACGCTTGTAAAAGCGTAAAGATAAACTTTTTAAGTCAGTCTTTAGATTTACTGTAAGTCAATCTAAAGATTTACTTATATTATAGCATGATTCACTGATTTTGTTCAATAGGCATATGATAATAGAGTATCGGAGGAAAACTACATGGCTATAAAAATTTTTGTTGATCAAGGGCATAATCCGGTGAATCCCAATGCGGGAGCAGAGGGGCAGGGATATCGTGAACAAGATCTTGTCTATGAAATTGGGGTGCGTTTGGCCAATTTGCTGCGGGCGAATCCTAATTTTGAGGTAAGGCTTTCACGTAATTATCCATCAGAACAACTCGGCACCAGTGTGGGCACTTCGCTTGCAGCCAGAGTTGATGCAGCGAACAACTGGGGAGCGGATTACTTTATCAGTCTGCATGCCAACGCATCTACCATTACCAGTGCCAGCGGCTGTGAGGGATATGTATATGCGGCCAATGGGCAAGCGTTCTATTTTTCTGAAAACATCTGTAAGTATTTAGCGCTTCAAACCGGGTTGCAAAACCGCGGCGTATTTGAGCGCCCCTCTTTATACGTACTTCGTAAAACGAAAATGCCGGCCACGCTGATTGAACTTGGTTTTATTACCAATCCGCATGATGCGTCTTTAATGGCGAACCAGCCGGATCTTTTTGCACGCGGGGTGTATAATGGCATTTTAGCTTACTTTGGCATGTTGTAATAAAACAAGGATGGATATAAAATCGAGAGGGTATCCTCTCGATTTTTTGATGCAGCGTGCTATATACACTTTGTATAATAAGCTGTGATTGTCTTTTTAATCATAAGGTAAAGCATTCATATCATATTGACAGAACACAAAAGCAGACGGTATCTGTTGGATACCGCCTGTTTTTGTTCAATACCGTTTTTTTATTGATACGATTACCCCAGCATCACGTCCAGGAGCATCATGATAGCAAAACCGGCAATGATGCCCATCGTCGCTAAATAGGGATTGGCCTCTTTGTTGCTTTGACATTCGGGAATCAGCTCGTGCACCGCGACTAAAATCATCGCCCCGGCGGCAAATGAGAGCGCGAAAGGAAGCAGGGCCTCAATATAGACTACTAACAGCGCGCCGATGACGCCGGCAATCGGTTCGACAATGCCCGAAGCCTGGCCGAGCAGAAAACTTTTTCGGCGGGAATAGCCCTCTCTGCGAAGCGGAATTGAGACAGCCGCACCTTCCGGGAAATTTTGCAGCGCAATGCCGATGGCAATGGTCACAGCGCCCATAATGCTTTCGTTGCTCACATCACCGGAAAGCGCACCGAATGCAACACCGACAGCTAACCCTTCTGGAATATTATGAATGGTGATGGACATGACCAGCATAATAATGCGGCGCAGGCGGGTGTTTGGTTTCAGCGGACTGTTTTCGTTGGCGCGGTTTTGCGCATAGGTAACTAATTTATCCGATATCCATATAAACAGCGCACCGCTGAGAAATCCGAGTGTTGCGACCAGCCACGCGGGAGCTCCGCCGGCGGCTTCTGCCCGATCAATCGCCGGCTGAAGCAGAGACCAAAAGCTGGCGGCAATCATAACGCCGGCAGCAAAGCCCAACATAGAATTGAGTATTTTATCGCTTGGCTTGCGGAAAAAGGCAACCGTACCCGCGCCGAGCGCGGTGACAAACCAGGTTACTAAGGTAGCCGCAAGAGCCATAGAAACAGTGTATATTGTAATCACCTCTCTTTTTCTATCATATGGAGATCCTGCCAAGAGGTGCGCATTTATATGCGGATGGTAAGAAGCTGTGGCGGCGGGGGAGAACCTGATTTAGCGATTTATGCAATATAAAAGCGGCACAGCTTTGGCTGCGCCGCTTTTATGATTTTTTATTTATAGGAATATTATGATGCAATTAATTTTATTTAATGCAATGTAAAAAAGACTAAATGTAATATATGTATAACATATACGATTTATGCAATCGCGGGCCAGTTGATAATACTCCATATATTTTCAAGATAGCTTTGGCGATCGTTTTTGTGTTTTAAATAATAGGCATGTTCCCAAACATCGACGATGACTAACGGACGAAGCATATATTGAATGGATGTATATTGATCTTTTAAATTGATAATATCCAACTGGTCGCGGGCGTTTACCCCCAGCATTGTCCAGCCCGAGCCAAAGACGGAAAGGCCCTGTTGAATAAAAATTCTTTGAAAGCTTTCAAAAGAGCCAAAGGTTTGGTTGATGGTATCAAGCAGCAAACCTTGCGGCTGATGATTGCCGGTGCCGATGGGCGAGAGGCCGTTGAAATAAAGATAATGATTATAGACGGCTCCGGCATTGTTGAGAATGGCTTGCGCATCTCTGGGCGGCAGACGGAAATTTTCGCTTAAAATTTCTTCTAAGGTGAGGGTTTGCAGGGTGGGGTAAGGCTCTAAAAGAAAATTCAAGGTGTTGCAATAGTTTTGAAAGTGCCTTGTGAAATGGTAGAACATAGTTTCTTCATCGATAATCGGTTCAAGGGCATTTAGGGCATAGGGCAGCGGGGGCAGTTCATAGGGATAAGTATTAAATGGCATGATCGCATCCTCCTTCTATACAGAATATTACCGAGCAATCGCAAAAATACCGCCGGCTTCAAGGAATTTTTCATAAATCATTGACAGAAAACAATGATTTGTGTTTAATAATAAATAGTGCCGGTAAAGGTGCGGCGCGTTTTGTATGGAAAGAGGTGCGGTGTTTTTGCATTTTTTGGCTATTGTTCAGTTTTGGATTGCGTTGGGTTTTCTTTCGTTTGGCTATCAAATAACGGTGCATGATGAATATAATTTAATTAAAAAATACCGAGAAGGCAAGTGCAGTGATGCCTATGCGAAACACAGGGGCATCATCGACTTATCATTCGGTATTTTGAATACTGGCAGTGCCGTGATTATTTATTGTTGGGAGCCGGATTGGTCTGCTGTTCTGCTTGGCGTGACGATGAGCGGACTGATTCTTGCTTTACTCATTCATCACGCCATCAGTAAACACATGGAGCGCTAAAAGTTCGTGCCGCCCATGCCCCAAAATGAGCAGCCCTCATATTTAATATAGATGTTCATTGGGTTAATGCCAAGCTGTTGACTCAAAATTTCGGTAAAGGTTTGGGTCGCTTGATCGCAGGCAGTCGGTTCAGGCGTGCCGAATAGCTTGACTTCTACCATGGCGATTTTCTCTTCGTTTTGTCCGCCAAAGTACAGGTGACAGTTGTCCTCAAAATTTAACATCAAATAGCGCTCGCTTTTGCCTGGAAATAGCGTGATTGCTTTGCCAAAAGCTTTTTTTAAGTCTTTTTCGTTTTTTTGATCCAGCGTAAAATTGATTTTTGTGTTGATATAAGGCATGATGTTTCCTTCTTTCTTTAATTTATTATAATTATTATAGCACAAAATTTCCACTGCTTTGAAATAAACCCGCTAACTGAAAGTTTGGCGGTTTCGGCGCGGCCGAAATGTTGCCGCTTCCGGGCAACAAGACAAACTTTAGAAGCAAATCTTTGATTTGCTTCATTATACCACAAATAAACCCGCTAACTGAAAGTTTGGCGGTTTCGGCGCGGCCGAAATGTTGCCGCTTCCAGGCAACAAGGCAAACTTTAGAAGCAAATCTTTGATTTGCTTCATTATACCACAAAATGATGCTAAACAAAATAGAACTAATCCTTGATTGAGATAGCACACAGCGAAAAATGGCGATCGAATCGGCTTGCGAAAGAAACTGAATTTTTTAATTTGCTATTGACAAGTGTGACTTGGTATGCTATACTTACAAAGCGGTCAGGAATGCCGCTGTGGCGGAATTGGCAGACGCAAGGGACTTAAAATCCCTCGGTAGCAATACCGTACCGGTTCAAGTCCGGTCAGCGGCACCATTGATTGAATCAAGATATATCGCGGAGTAGAGCAGTTGGTAGCTCGTCGGGCTCATAACCCGGAGGTCGCAGGTTCAAGTCCTGTCTCCGCAACCAACAGCAGAGTTATCTGATAGGATGACTCTGTTTCTTTTTTCTTGATTTCTTTAGTATACTTATGAATGATTTGGTTGGACCGTTCATAACCAAATGAAAAATATAAAATCAATACTAATATAAATATTTCGTTGCAGAAAATATTTTTTGATGATTAAGATGGGGGAACGCGATGGCTTGTATTGAATTAAAGCACGGTCAAGAATTTTTGAATCGAGCTGCTATCCACAACTTGTTAGGTGGGAATTGGCAAAGTGGTATTACGATGGCAACTAAGGCGAAGGCTATCCTCTTGTTTAAGAACGAGGAAGAGCTTTATGAGGACTTTTTTTACCCCAAAGGCTTTTATGATTATTGTCTGTATACAGGAATCGGTAGGACGGGTCATCAAGACAGCATACAGAATTATTCTTACGATTTGAATGTGGCAGTTATGTCTCATAAACAGCAAAATAAGCCCCTTTTGCTGTTTGAAAAAAGAAAAGGAAACTATTGTTTTATTGGCGAATATCAGTTGACAGAAACTCACCAAAATGTACAACCAGATGATAATAATAATTTGCGACGAGTATTTGTCTTTCATCTTAAAAAAATCTCTGATTCGATTGAAATTGTGCTTACAGAAGCGTAGTATGTTGGTGCCTTCATACTTAATAAATAACAAAAGCCCTTTGCTATATAGTAAAGGGCTTTTTTCTTAGCGATATATTTTTAGTGCTTTATCTCGTATTCTCTTTTTTGGTGTATTACAGTAAAATATTGATAGCATAGTAAAGGTCAATATATTTTACAGACAAAAATTACCTTGTTTGAAGATGGGTACAGCCGTGTTTTCTTTGGTGTAACCGGTAATTGTCAGGTCGGCAGCGCCTACCATAAAGTCCACATGAATCATGGATTCATTGACGCCAATATCACGGAGTTCCTCTTTGGTCATATTCTCATAGCCTTGAATAAGATTGGTGTACCCGTCACCTAAGGCGAAGTGGCAGCTGGCATTTTCATCAAATAACGTATTATAGTAAAGCAGATTTTGATTGTTGATCGGACTGTTAAAGGGAACAAGCGCTACTTCGCCCAAACGTTTTGCGCCTTCGTCAGATTCAATCATTTTGGTTAAGGCATCGGCGCCTGTTTTAGCGGTCCAGCTGCTGGCCTCTCCATTGGTAAAGGTGATGGCAAAATCATCAATAATTTCGCCATAGTAGGAGAGTGGCTTGGTGGCTACCAAGGTGCCTTCAGCCTTGCCGGCCATGGGTGCTGTGAAGATTTCTTCGGTTGGCATGTTAGGATTAAAATAATGACCCGAAAGAGTGGTTTCTCCGCCGCCTTCCCATTTCGCTTGTGGAATGAGCCAGACGGTGAAATCAGTTCCGTTTGCGCTTTTGTAGGTTAGGCGGTCTAAATGAAGCGCATTTAACTTATCGCAGCGCTCTTTGAAGGTTTGGTTATGCGAGCCCCACGCAGCGATCGGATCGTTTTGCTCGGTAATATGCACCGTTTCAAAGATCGCGTTATACAGCTTTTCAATAGCTGTCGAGGTGCGGCAGCCAGGAAATACTTTTTTCGCCCATTTGGCAGAAGGAACAGCCGCAATAGTCCACGGATATTTGTTTTCCATCGCGTCGCGGTATGGCTTTAGCACCTGATACCTGGCTTGCTGGCTTTTTTGCAGCTTGCTGCGATTTATGCCATTTAGTCCATCTGGATCCTCGGATAATATATGAATCATGCAGGGAAGCCTGTCAGCATTTTCTTTGTGTTTTGCTTCTACCCAATCGGGCACGTGAGAAAGTGTTTTCACGCTTTGATGGCGGTAGTGGAGTTTGGTGATGGGTTGGAAAGACCATTCTACACGTACCTCAGCGGCACCGGCTTTATAACATTCGTCCACTACATAAGTGACAAATTCATGCTGATCTGCTTCTGCCAAAATAACAGCGCTTTGACCCTTTTGCAAATTAACGCCGACCTTAACAATTAGTTGTGCATATTTTCGCAGCAATCCTTTTTTTATCATGATTAAAACCTTTCTTATTGTTTCAAGTGAAGCGCTTACTTTGTGTGTCTGTCTATTCAATTATTTTTAGCATTGAATATGGAGTGACTTATCCTTTACAACACGAAAAGAAACGTTGTAAAATTGCTTCGCCAATTGGGCTAAATAAGCAGTATCTAAAGCGCCTGCTGTTTCCAAAGCCGAGTGCATGGCCAGCTGCGCCAATCCAATATCGGCCGCAGGAATCGATAAATGAGTCACGGCCAAAGGGCCTAATGTGTGCGAACTGCGCTGATCGGAACGAAAAGAGAAGTGCTGGTAAGGTACACCGGCAAGAGAACAAATTTTTTGAACAATCGCGCTGGAGAGCGAATCGCTGGTGTAATTCATGGCCGCGTTGTGTTTAATGACAATGCCGCCGTTCATAACTGGATAGTTGCCTTTGTCGTGCAGTTCAGGATGATTTGGATGAATCGCATGTGCATTATCGGCCGATAGGATGAAGGAATTGGCATACATGCGCAAAGCTTGCTCTTCGCTTATTTTCATCGATAAACAAATTCGTTTTAGTACATCGGTTAAAAAAGTAGAATCGGCACCTTGTCTGGTCGCCGAGCCGATTTCTTCGCTGTCAAAAGCACAGAACAGGGGCATGGAAGCACTTGGTGCGGCGTCTATAAATCCTTGCAGCGTGCCAAATACGCATTGCAGATCATCAAGTCTTGGCGCGCCGATTAATTCTTGGTCAGCACCGAAAAGAAATCCTTTATCTCGATTATATACATATAAATCGGCGGATAGTACATTTTTCATATCGATGATATCGTCTAACTGTTTACCGGTTATGCTGAGCAGCGGCAAAGTATCAATTTGAGGATTCACCTTTTTGTTATCATTTTGTTCTCTTTGCATATGAATGGCAACATTTGGGATCATGCAAAGGTTTTGGTCTATATGAATGAGTTCGCTTTGAATTCCTTCAGGCGTTTCTTTGATGATTCGTCCGGCGATAGAAAGCGGGCGGTCAAACCAAGAAGAATAGATCATGCCGCCATATTTTTCGGTGTTTAATTTTGTGTATACAGATCCAGACGAAAGAGAAGGGTTGGTTTTCAGTTTAAAAGCGGGGCTGTCTGTGTGAGAAGCTATAACATTAAAGCCTTGGGCAGAGGAATTTATGCGGAACGCAATAATGCTGGCATCATTTCGCAAGACAAAAAAGCCGCCTTCTTTAAGGTGCCACTCTTCCTCTTCATATAATTGGGTAAAACCAGCGGAGCTTAAGCGTGCAGCGATATTGGCTGCTGCATGAAAAGCGGTAGGGCTTTTTTCGATAAAGGTAAAAAGGTCTTGATTTTGATTGGTCATTTTTTCCCTCTCTGTCATACACATGTTTCCATAAACTGATTTGAATGAAGTTAATTTGCTGTGCAGGTAAGCAGACTAAAATTGGTAAAGTGCTTTTTCTGGTTCGCCGTTTGCTTCAAATAGGATATGTAGGGTGCCATTATTTACTGAGATACTTACTGGGCGGTCCATAAACTCATTACTCACACCAATGGGAAAGCCATTTGTCATGGTATAGTCATTTAGCGGGTATTTAGCGCCTTCTATAAAAACACCTCTTGAAATTTCATCAAAAGAAAAAACAGAAAAAAAGCCTTTGCATCCGGCACGAAAATCAATGCGGTCATTGCGGATGGACGTCGCGCAGATATTTTTACCGATAAGCAATCCTTTGGCACCGTGATCTAACAGAAAAGTTAATGTCTGCAAAGCTGAGATTGTATGGGGAAGAGCGCCACCCAATACACCGTATAATATAAAACAGGTATAGCCTCTTTTTAATCCTTCTCGTACAGCGAAAAGAGTATCGGTATCATCTTTTTGCGGATTGAGCTGAATGATTGTGGAAAAATTGGGACGTGCCGATGAATCAAAATCGCCCACCACTAAATCACAGCGTATTTTTTGTTTTTCTAAATGGGAAAAACCACCGTCGGCGGCAACGACAAAGTCGTCATCACTGGGCGTAAATTTAATTTCAGGGCCGGCCTCGGGGCTGGCCCCGACGATATAGCAAACAGGTTTCATAAAACTCCATTCTAACCGCGAATATTTTTGGCGCGGATTCTGTATCTGGTAAAAATTGATTGAAAGACTGATCGTTTTACAGTATTAGGATAGACAGTCTGTTTTTTAAATATGCAGCAATAAGGACGCGGTTTGAAAATAGATTAATAGGGAAATCGCGTCGACAATGGTGGTAATGAACGGACTGGACATAACTGCAGGGTCAAACCCTAATTTATGGGAAACCAATGGCAGAATACAGCCGACAAATTTAGCGCAGAAAACGGTTAAAACTAAAGTAATGCAAATGACGGCGGCAATGACTGGTGTAATGCTTTCATTACCCATGAGCCATCCATCAAAAAGCAGAATTTTAAAGAAATTGATAAAGGCCAGCGTAAATCCGCATAAGACAGCGACTCTAATTTCTTTCCATATAATTTTAAATATATCATGAAACTCAATTTCTTTGAGAGAAATGGCGCGAATGATGGTAACCGACGATTGGCTGCCTGTGTTGCCGCCGGTATCCATAAGCATAGGGATAAAGGCGGTTAAAATGGTGAGCGCCGCTAACTTTTTTTCAAAACTTGTAATAATAATGCCGGTAAATGTGGCTGAAATCATGAGTAAGAGCTGCCAGGGAATTCTGGCCTTAAACAGTGAAAATACGCTGAGTTTAAGGTAGGGGACATCCTCTTTTGTTGGCGTAATAGCTGCCATTTTTTCGATATCTTCGGTGGCCTCTTCTTCTAATACGTCTATTGCGTCGTCAATGGTGACAATGCCGACTAAGCGCGCTTCAGCGTCAACGATGGGCAGCGCCAAAAAATCATATTTTTTCATTTTGTTCACTACGTCTTCTTTATCGTCCGAAGTAGCGGCAAAAATGATATTGGTGTCCATAATGCTTTCTATCTTTGTGTTTTCATCGGCAAACAGCATTTCACGGACAGTCACAATGCCAAGCAATTTGCGCGCTTGATCAACAACATAACAGGTATAAACTGTTTCTTTATCTAAACCTATCTGTCGAATGCGATGAAACGCTTCTTTTACGGTCATGTAGGATTTAAGATCCACATACTCGGTCGTCATGATGCTGCCGGCTGAGTCTTTGGGATAGTTTAACAGATCATTGATGATTTTGCGGTCGGATGGTTTTGTGTTGCGCAGAATGCGGCTTACTACCGAGGCAGGCATTTCTTCAATGATATCAACAGCGTCATCTAAATAAAGATCATTCATGACTTCGCGCAGTTCTTTATCGGTAAAAGATTGAATCAAAAATTCTTGTTCATCGCCATCCATTTCGACAAATACTTCAGCTGCCATGTCTTTCGGTAAGAGCCGGTAGAGGACAGGCAGTTTTTCGTCTTCAAACTTTTTTAATTCTTCCGCTATATCAGCGGGAGCCATATCTTCAAAAAGATGATAGAGCTTGGTGATTTGTTTTTCTTTAAGTAAGCCCGTAATGGTTTCTTTCATGTTGATTCCTCCTGAAAATTGGTTTCAGGCGGGAACAAGGATGGCGGCCTTTGCAGGAAGGCCGACGTTTTGTTGCCCGCTGTTATCGTTGCCGTTTGTGCCGGCTTCCATGCACGTTTCACCTCTTTTCATGATTTTGATGCTGCATTTATTTGCATGAATCAATAAGATACAATCAATAGTTCATTGTTTTTATTTTAACACGCAAAAAGCATCTTTACAAGTCATAATATCAATTGATTTTTGCCGTGTTAATCAGCTTGTTCTTTGGCGATTTTTCCTTCTTTTAAAAGCTCGCGCAGTGTGTCGAAATCGTTGGTTTTCATGGCTTGACTGTATTTTTGCAGTTCAACAATTAGATGGTCAATTTCTGCGGTTAAATGATCGTGGTTATCCAAGAAAAGCTCGGCCCACATGGTTTCATTAAGATAAGCAACGCGGGTTAAGTCTTTATAGCTGCCTGCTGAAATGCCTTTGCGCTCAGGTGCGCTGGGACTTTTGACATAAGCGTTTGAGACGACATGGGCTAACTGTGACGTAAATGCAATTAATTTATCATGCCGTTCAGGCGTCATAACTGAAACACGGCCAAAGCCAAGCGAAATGATTACCTCTCTTGCCTTCGCTAAGACAAGTACGTCTTCATTTTGTTTTGGCGTCAGTACAAAGGGCGCGTTCCAAAACATAGTGTCTTTAGCATGTTCATAGCCGGAAAACTGTGTGCCAGCCATGGGATGTCCGCCGATGAAGGTAAAACCATGTTGTTCGGCTATGCGAAAACAAGGTTCACATACGCTTCTTTTTACACCGGCACAGTCAATAACGACTGCGTCTTTTTGAAAAAGCGCAGCATGTTTTTCAACAAATTCAATGACAGCCTTTGGATAGAGCGAGATGAAAATATAATCACAGGCTGAAATGTTCTTTTCAGTCAGGGGACTGTCGATGGCTTTGTCCTCTAGCGCTTTTTGTAGGGAAGTTTCTTGGATATCGTATGCATATACCGTATAGTTGCCATATTTTTTAGAAGCCTTTGCCAATGAACCGCCGATGAGTCCCAGTCCTACAATTCCAATAACCATATTTTATCACCTCTTTGCAAAAATAAAAGTTCCGCAGTGATTTAAACTGCGGAACTGAAAAACAAATGAATTAAATGCAGCAAAAACCACTATTACTTTTTAGTTAAGTAATAGCAATAATAAGTATCTAAGTTGACTGCAAAACAAATCATTTTTAAAATTCCTATCTAAATTTAAACTAAAATAATTATAGCATAATCTTTTTTGTTTTGTCAAGCAGACAGCGTGACAAAAGCAATTGTTCAAGTCGAAAAATCAAGGTTTTTAGTTGTATGTTTGTCGATGGAGGCTGTGTATCTGCATTTGGGGAATTGACTGCAGCCAAGAAACATACCATATTTTCCTGCTTTTTGAACTAATTTTCCGGAACAACGCGGGCAGATTTTGGCATCTGAATAGTTTGTTTTACTATGCTTTCGTTCTTGTATTTTTTGTGTATGTTTTTTTCTTTGTTCTGTGTCAATGATATTTGCGTTTTGTAGAATAGGAACTATTTCGAGAGTTTCTTTATATGTCAGTAAGCGATTGGTGTGTGCACGAATTGTTTGATATAATTCATTGCATTGAATCACAATCGCTTTTTTAGTGTTTATTTTGAGAACTGCATGCTCATCGGTGAATACAATAATGGAGATGAAAGAGGACATGGGAATGGACAGCAGTTTTTCAAGCGCCTTAATATGACCATAGTTTTGACGAATTGGATTATAAAATGTTTCTTTGCTGTTTTTGTTCATGGATTGCGTCCAATATTCGCTGTACTCACTGCCACTGATCCAGCCACTGTAATTCTTAGTTTCAATAACGAAAATACCATAAACAGATACCACAATATGATCAATTTGGGTGGTTCCATTCTTACTTTTGACCATGACATTATTGACTGTTTTATAGATATCCTCCGGCAGTTTGGAAAGAATTTTATTCACTTTGGTTTCACCCAAGTTTCCCCGTATCTTTGGACGAATGCGGTATCGATAAAACAATTGAGCGAATTCAATAGTAAATATGGAAGCGAGAATCAAAATTGCATACGGTATATAAGGAGCGAGAGCATTGACTACTTCTAATAAGGCTTCATTTACATTCATTGTCAATATCCTTTTGTAAATTGATAAATTTATTTTCACGCAGCATAATAATTCGGGTGAAAACAGCAGGCGCTGCATAGGCAGAACTGCACCTTATATCCTAATTAAACGTATCCTACCAGCGAGGATATCAGAATAACCACCATACAAACAGGCACTACATATTTTATCATGATCTTATATAACTTCTCGGACTTGAATTTTCCTGATGCTTTTACTTCTTTGGAAACGTAGTCAGGCTTAGCAGCAAAGCCAATGAGCACAGCTGTGATCAGGGCAACGATTGGCATCAGAATGTTGTTGCTTATGAAATCGAAAAAGTCGAGTATCGAATATCCGAAAATTGTAATTCCCGATAATATGCCAAAGCCCAGTGAAGAGGGCACAGCGATAATAAACGCTACAATCATAACCCCGATGCAGGTTTTGACTCTTGAAAATCCAAACTTGTCATCCACGAATGACACGATCGTTTCCATAAGGGAAATAGCCGATGTGAGCGCTGCAAAAAGAACAAGCAGGAAAAACGCAAGCCCGAAAATATGCCCGCCTTTCATGGAATCAAAAACATTGGGAAGTGTGATAAACATCAGCGTGGGGCCTGCCTGCAGAGCGTCCTTATTGCCGCCTGAGAAAGCAAACACCGCGGGAACGATCATAAGTCCCGACAAAAACGCAATACCCGTGTCAAAAATTTCAATGTTTCTCACCGAACTTTCAAGGTCATCATTCTTTCGCATGTATGAGCCATAAGTTACCATAATTCCCATAGCAAGCGACATGGAGTAGAAAAGCTGACCCATAGCCGCGACCACGGTTTTGATTGAAAATTCGCTGAAATTAGGCTTGATATAGTAAATAAGACCATCAATTGCACCGTCTATGGTAAGACTATAAAGCGCAGTTCCAAGTGACATCAAAATAAGCAGAGGCATTAAAATTTTGCTCACCTTTTCAATACCTTTTTGAACACCCATAATGACCACTAACGAAGTGATGATGAGAAAAATCGCCAGGCAAAGAAGAGGCTCAGCTGTGCTTCCAATAAACCCTGAGAAGTAATCTGCACCTGTTGCGATATGACCTTGTCCAGAAAGATACACGCCCAAAAATTTCACTACCCATCCGCCGATAACACAATAGTAAGGGAAAATGATAATCGGTACAAGAGAAGCTAAATAGCCCAAGAATGAGAACTTCTTGTTGATGATTTTATACGCCTCAATTGCGCTTTTACCCGTTTTTCTGCCGATTGCAATTTCGGTGATCATCAGCGCAAATCCAAAGGTCACTGCAAGCAAAAGATATACCAACAAAAAAATTCCGCCGCCGTATTTAGCCGCAAGGTAGGGGAATCTCCAAATATTGCCCAGCCCCACTGCTGAGCCTGCCGCCGCAAGGACAAATCCTAAACGGCTCGAAAATTTTGCTTTTTTCTCCATATGTTTAACCTCCATTATTTAAAGTTACCTGATTGATGGCCAATCTTTCATTTTTACTTAAAAAAGTGATCTTAACATCAAAGTCACGTACTTTACATGTTTTAGTGCATTGATTATGATATTTGTCTGCGTGCTTGCGGGAATATATCAAAAATCAGTGTTTTTAGCTTTTTTGAGAAATATTTTTTCTTCTATGATTGAAATGATTAGATGTACAACCATACCAAAGCCGAACATTACGATAATAACATTCATTGAAAAATCAATGGTATGATTCAAATATAACAAATAAAAAATGCCATAGTATCCCACATTTATAATTAATGAGTTGATCGCAGGGTATATTGTTTTTCCGAGACTTATGAAAATATTATCAATGATAGCACAACCTGCATAAGCAATATAGAAGGGGACGAGTTTTATCACAATATTAAATACCTCATTGGCGTTACGTAAATGTTCCGCATGAATAAAAAATGGTTTCCAAAGAGGAATTGTGAGCATCCACAACACGATGGTACAAGCAGCAATAAAGCAATAATTGAATTTGCTGTGTTTTATGCGGTAGTTTTCACCGTCTTTCCGTATAACTTCGGTGAGTGCGGTAATCGGTATAAGAAGCCATCCCCAGATAAAGTTATTGGCAATCCAATAATTTCCTTGCTCCGCAACTATGTTGACCATTTTGCAAATCATGATGGCATAAACCCAATTGTCGACAAACTGTTGCAGACCCGAGAAAACACCGGTTTTTGCCCATTCCTTTAACATCAAATGGTCTCTTGTGCAAAATTTACAGGGGCTTATCTGCTTTTGCAGATAGAGAAGTATAACGGATGTAATGGCAAGAATGCCATTGACAATAATATTTGAAACAGCTACACCATACACACCCATTTTAGGTATCAGCAGAAAATCGACAATCACCGATAAAACCGTGCGAGTGACAAGAAATAGATAGACATTCTTGACTTTACCGACCACAACGAAAATAACATTGACAAAACTAACAATGATGCCGGCCATAAATGCTACTGTCTCCAGCCTCAGATAGTTGACTGTAACGGTAAGGTCAAATTCCGCCGGATTCATTACGGAAACAAGGTTTATGCCATAAATAAATACACCGACTGAAAAAACGCCATAGAGACAAAAAGTTAAAATTCCGGTTTTGAAAACATTTTCCGCAAAGTGCTCTGGCTCCTTATTTAAAATTTTATTTAATACCGAATAAAGAGGTATAATTAAAAAGGCTTGCAAGGTCTCGTTGATAAGGTCAAACCACTCCATTTGTCCGATGATATCAAACGCAAAGTTGACGTTTGAAGAAATTAAGAATGTTTTGAGTGTTTGATAAATGGCAGGCACTATTGACAGCGCACACAGTGCTGCAAACAAAGCAAAATTGAATGACCTAAGTTCTTTTATTGCAACTTTCATTTCAATCTAATTTCTCTTTTACCTTTGGCATCAACACCACACTCTCAACGTGGCTCGACCCTATATGGAAAATTTGATTTTTAACCTATTGTTATAGTAAATAGTTCATACCTACTTTTAAATCATCTTTTATCTTTTTTCTTGTTTATCTGTACGCCATAGTTGATTTTTATAGTTGCGGTGGATGTAAAATAAATCAACTATTACTTAAAACTGTTTTTATTCTCATTTGTTCAACAAGTGAAATTTGCCAACTTTCAATAAGTTTGCTTTCATATTTTGTAATAACTTCATCTATAAAATCATTAATAGCATCAGGGTGATTTTTCAGGAACCAGTTGATATGATTTTCTATATACTTAATTCTAATATCGGGATCATTAAGATCATTAGGTACTCTTTTCATTCGTTCATCAATACTATCAAATCCATTAAACGGTTCAGATAAACGCTCATATGTCATTTCAATATAATCAGGATTCACTTCAATACCTATACCATTTCTATTAGTTTGTTGACATACTCTAAGTAGAGTACCACTTCCTGAAAATGGGTCAAGTACTGTATCTCCTTCATTTGAAGACGACAAAATCATTCTCTCATATAAACCCTCTGGTTTTTGAGTCGGATGACTTTTGCGATTTTTATTACAGTAATGCATATGAGAGAATTCCCATACATTACCAGGATTAGCGCCACGCATATTATTAACAGACCTATAATATTTTTGTGGGACTCTAATATCATCAAGGTTAAAAACAAATTTCTTAGGATGTTTTGTAAACATCAAAATATCATCATGACGAGGAGAAAAACCCTTTGTTTTTCCAACACCTTGTGTGTAATACCAAGTAATCCAAGAATTAAAGTGCATACTTAATTCTTGCTCAAGAATAGAATAGATATATGAAATATATCTCATTCCCATAAACACATATATTGTTCCATCGTCTGTTAAAACTCGATATGCTTCTTTTAGCCACTGTCTAGAAAAATCAAGATATTCTTGAAATTCAAAATTATCTTGGTTGTTACCATAATCTTTATTCAAATTATATGGCGGGTCAGTTACAATAAGACGAATACTGCTATCTGGTAACTTTTGTAATTCTAATATAGCATCACCACAGATTAAATTTAATTCTTTATCCATTTATTTTTTTGAGCCTCTCTGTAAAAATCTTCTATAGTTCTTCTGGAACTACGTAGATACTTAGTATCTAATAACTGACACATTTCCCATGTTGTTCTATACTGATATGATACATAGTGAATATCTTTTATTTGTATCTGACCAGTTCCCAAAGCAGGGTTATAGCTTATATCCGCATCACTGATGAATTTCAAATCATATGCATTAAAATCCACAACTTCCATAATTCCATCCATAAGAGCAGTATTCTTGTTTCTTTCAGAATACACTCTATGCTTTATGGACAAAATAATAAACATATAATCAGGATCCGTTACATATGCAGTACGAATACGAGAAAACGAAGTAATATTTGGACCTTTACCACTGTTTGGAATATCGTTTGCTGTTGCTTTGACATCAACATTTCCCGTCACAACGCTATTACCTTTTCGGAACTGTAGAATAATATCTGCCATTCCGAGTCTCTCTTGTGCTTCAACATTGATTAAGCTGTAAGGATTATTCATATCATCACGAATACCCGAGAAAACCTCACCTGCCCAAGCTTCAATCATTGGTCCAGCAATTTTGTTGATATTTTCTAATGGAAGTCCCATCTTTAAATTTGTGTTAATGATTATTTTATTATCATTAACCTTTTTCCTTTCATCTAAAATACTTGTAATTTTCTTAATAACAAATTCAGAATCTTCTCTATAAGTGCTAGACTCAACAGGAATTTTGAAAATCATATCATTATATTTCATTTATAATAATCCTCTCTTTCATATTCAATAATTTATAAAACTTTAAAGTTGCTATATTACTTTTCATTTATCTTAGAACATAATACTTTATTACACTTATTGTAATTGTTTCAGTCCCATTTTCATACTTTTACTTATGTACTTTAGTCAACAATACTATGCACTCCACATGGCCAGTACGCGGAAACATATCGAAAGGAAAAACTTCATGAGCTTGATACCCGACGTCGAAGAGCCGGCGACAGTCACGGGCGAGGGTATCGGGTGAGCAGGAGATATAAACTACTTTATCCGGCGCATTTTTGTATATGGTTTGGATCAGGTCTTCGGAAAGCCCTTTGCGCGGCGGATCAACAATGAGAAGCTGACAATCGGCTATGTGCGGATCGTTCGCGTCGCCCTGATAAAACGCTATATTATCAACCTGATTTAACTTTGCATTTTTTTTGGCATTTTGGATGGCTTCGGGCACGATTTCAACGCCGATTATTTGCGTATTCGGTGCACCTTTGGCCGCTGTAATGCCGATGGTACCAATGCCGCAGTATAAATCAGCCGCTTTGTTTACTTTTGTGATATCGGCGAGCTGCAGTGCCTTTTGGTAGAGCAGCTCTGCGGTGTCATGATTGATTTGATAAAACGAATGGGGCGAAATTTCAAAGATATTGCCGCACAAACGGTCGGTAATCGTTCCGCTGCCATATAAGATTTTGTTTTGCGGACCTAAAATAACATTTGTGTTTTTTTGATTGATGTTGAGCAAAATGGTTTGAATGTTGCTATATTGAGCGGCAAGCTGACTGACCAGTTGCTCTTGGTAGGGCAGCTTAGTCCCGTTGATCACAGGACAAACCATGATCTCATCTGTTTCTTTACCTACACGCAGATAGAGATGGCGCAAAAGGCCAAGACCGGTGGCTTCATCATAGATTGATATTTGATATTGTTTGGCAAATGCGCAAACGGTTTGCGCAATTTGGTCAAATATTTCCGGATGCAGTTGACAGCCCTTGGTACAAGGAATGATGCGGTGGCTTTTTGGCGCATAATAGCCGAAACGGTAATCGGAGGTCAGCGGAAGCTGGACCTTGTTTCGATAGCCTTCACACGACGAACCGCTGGTCACAGGATGTACCAGCATATGAGAAAGACCCGCTTTGGCAAATTCAGCCTGCACGAATTTTTGTTTTAATTCTTTTTCATAATCATAATCGATATGAGAAAAGGCGCATCCACCACAGGAAGAGTAGAGAGGGCAGGGCTGTTCGATACGATAGGGCGAGGGATTTATCATTTCTTCGATAATTGCTATCGCATATTTTTTTAAAACCTTAATGATTTTGATTTTTAGTTCGTCGCCCGTCACACCGCCCCGCACAAATACAATAAGGCCCTCTATGCGGCATACACCGTGGCCAAGGGCATTCATATCTTCTATTTTGACTGTGATGGTTTGATTTTTTTGTAACATAATTGTTGAATTCGTGTTTTTGTGAATATATTCAGTAATTTAGCGAAAGGATTCTATCGTTAATCTGCTTTATTTTAGCATATTCCATCTGTTTTAGCAATGGTTGCCTTATGTTCATGCAACTTTCTTTTATTTTTAAAATCGCTGAAAGCCTATTGTTGAAATATCTCATCAAAATATTTATCCGGCAGTTGCCTCAAATAGGGGGAACTGCCGGATAAAAAGGTAGTTGTTAAATTTATTTGCTCTTGCGATTTTTCCAGACGTTGTACAAAATATCTTTAAGAACCAACATGGCATCCTGTTCATTAAACTGATATTCTTTTTTTAGCTCATCTAACAAGATGTTAATTCTATAGGCGTAATTCGGTATATTTACGTTTGCTTGATAGGTAAGGAGAATCGGATATTTTTTTCCCCAAGCATTTGCCCAGTCAATTTTTTCTTGGACCTCTTCACTTGTTTTGTCAATGGCTTCTTGGATTTCTTTGATATCAATATCAAAGTCAATTAGTTCATCCAAAGACACATTATACAGTACCGCCATTTTCTTTGATTGCCTAATATCAGGAACTGTTTCATCGGTCTCCCATTTTGAGACGGTTTGTCTGCTTATTCCTAATTTTTCAGCTACCTCTTCCTGGGAAAGCCCACATTTTTTCCTTGCTTGAAATAAACCATTGCCTAAATTCATTGTTGTTTCTCCTTATCATTTAATAGAGATATTATATACGGTGAGAAAGACAAGTTCTACCAATCATAATTGTCAAATATGCTCGTTTTCATTACATGAGAAATGGGCAGCTTCTAATTTGTTCTGATTATAGCATGAATTACTCTGCGCTGCAATTTGAAAATGATGAAAGCAAAGGGGGACTTTGCAATTTAGGATGAAAAAGGGAGGGATAGACTCTTGACAAAAGTTTCGCAAACGGGTATACTGTTAAAAGTGTATCATATGATACACTTTGAGGTGCTATATATGGACAAATCTTTGCTGCAAAGCCTGTTTTTATTTCGTGGATTGGATAGAGAGCGAGTGAAAATGTGGCTTGAAGATGAACGTATTTTTGAAAGAAGTTTTGAAAGGGGAGAGACGGTTTCTCCTTCTGCTCAATATTTGCCTTGTTTAGGGCTGATTGTCAAGGGAACAGTGCGTATTGAAAAAAAGGCGGATCATAAGAGCGTCCCTTTGCGTCAGATGCAAAAGGGCGGAGTTTTTGGGGCGGCTTCTCTATTTGGTGGCGATGCGTATGTTACCGTGATTACCGCGCGTGCACAAAGTTCTGTTGTGTTTTTACCGCAGGATTATGTCAAAGATTTGCTTTTATCTGAGCCGTTAGCGGCGATGAATTACATTCTTTTTCTTTCGGAGAAGGTGAGATATTTAAACGAAAAGATTGATTTTTTTACAGCCGGCGGTACCAAGGATAAAGTGTATGAATATTTGCTTCGCCAGGCGGATGAAAACGGCACCGTCCGTTTGCGTCTCAGCTTGAAAGAGTTGTCCGAGCAACTCAATATGGGGCGGGCATCTTTATATCGTGCGGTTGATGATTTAATTGAAAACGGTAAAATTTTGAAAACCGAAAACGGTTTTCAGATAATAAATATTGAATAAAGTGAGGAAAGGAAACATTAAATGAAAAAGATTATTTCACTTTTGCTGCTGGCGGCGCTTGTTATCACATTGGCAGCTTGCGGCGGCAAACCAGAGGGTGAGGATACAACCCCCACACCATCAGCAAGCGAACCAACAGCTGCAAAAATTGATATAAAAGCAGCGGTGCTCTCGGGGCCAACCGGTATGGGGGCTGCGAAGTTAATGGATATGGCGGCCAATGGTGAAACAGCGAATAATTACCAGTTCACTGTGGCGGCTTCGCCAGATGAGATTACCGCTTCTTTGGTGAATGGAGAATTCCAGATTGCTTGCGTACCCACCAATTTAGCGGCGGTGCTTTATCAAAAAACAGCCGGTAAAATTCAAACAGCAGCGGTGAATACACTAGGCGTGCTGTACATGCTGACAAGCGGTGTCGAAATCAACGAGGTGAGCGATTTAGAGGGCAAAACTATTTATGCAACCAATCAGGGTTCTACGCCCGAATATATTTTAAATTATGTGCTGACTAAAAATGGATTGACGCCAGGGGAAAATGTGACAGTTGAATTTGCAGATGCAGATACGGTATCGGCTGGCTTGGTAAGCGGTGATATTGAAATTGCTATGCTGCCCGAACCGAAAGTAAGCGCTGTTTTGATAAATGGCAAAGAAAAGGTGCGCGTGGCGTTGGATATGACCAAAGAATGGGAAAAGATTGATGAAAAAAGCACGGTTATGCAGGGCTGCATTGTCGTGAATAAAGAATTTGCTGCGGAAAATCATGCAGCGGTTGATGCATTTTTGAATGAATATAAAGAATCAGTAGATTTTATTGAGAATAATCTCGAAACAGCAGCTGCTCTGTGTGAAACATATGCAATCTTGCCTAAAGCGGCCATTGCGGCTAAGGCTTATCCGAATTGTCATATTGTTTATCAGGATGGCGCGCAGATGAAAGAGCAGCTTAGCGCTTTTCTGCAAGTGTTGTACGAAGCGAATGCAGCCAGCGTAGGCGGCAAGATGCCGGATGATGGCTTCTGGTATGAGTAAGCTGAAAAAATTTTTCATAGGGATATCCGTCCTCTTATTTTGGCTTCTTGTGTGGCAGGCAGCGGCTATGCTGATTGATAAAGAACTTATCTTTGTGAGTCCAGCCGCTGCCTTGCGCCGGCTCTTTGCGCTGGGGCAAACGATGGCCTTTTGGCAAAGTTGTTTTTACTCGCTGGCTCGTATCTTTATCGGCTTTTTGGCCGGCATGGTTTTTGGAACAGTATGCGGCATTCTCTCTTTAAATCGTTATTTGCATAGGCTGATTTCTCCCTTGATGACGGTGATTCGTTGTGTGCCGGTTGCTTCATTTATTATATTGACCTGGTATTTCATGGACCGCGAACAAGTGCCGGCCTTTGCCGCCTGTATTATGGTGATTCCTATTGTGTGGGGCAACGTGAAAAAGGGAATAGATGAGGTGAATCCGCTGCTTTTTGAGGTAACAACTGTTTATCAATTTTCATTTTTCAAGAAAATGAGCGTATTATATCTTCCCGCTGTGCTGCCCTATTATGCAGCCGGTTGTATTACGGCGCTTGGGCTTTCATGGAAAGCAGGCATCGCAGCCGAGGTTCTTTGTCGACCGGCGAAGTCGATTGGAAATGAAATTTTTTTATCCAAAAGCTATTTGGAAACGGCTGATTTGTTTGCTTGGACAGCGGTGGTAGTCATTTTCAGCGTGTTGATTGAAAAAGTATTTTGTACTATGATGAGGAGAGTTGGCTTTGATTCGCGTTGAGCAGATTGATAAATTTTACGGTGATACAAAAGTTTTTGATAACTTTTCTTGTACGATAACTTTTGGTGAGCATGATATGGTGGCGATCATGGGACCTTCGGGCAGCGGCAAGACAACGCTTCTTCGCATGATAGCGGGACTTGAAAAACCTGATCGCGGACAAATTACAGGTGTGCCAGATAAAGTGGGCATGGTGTTTCAAGAGCCAAGGCTTTTTTTGCATATGAGCGCGCTGGAAAATGTGAGCTGTGTGTCAAATGAAAAAATAGCAGAGCAAATACTCATTGATTTGCAATTGGGTGATGCGCTTGATAAGAAAGCAGATGTTCTGTCAGGCGGTATGCAGCAGCGGGTGGCAATTGCCCGCGCGCTGGCTTGCAAACGTGAGTTGATTTTATTTGACGAGCCGTTTAAGGGGCTGAATGAAGAGTTAAAGTACGATACGATACAATGCGTAAAAAAATATATGAAGACGGGTATTATCATTACCCATGATGCTGATGAGGCGGCTGCGTTTTCGGCACCAGTCATTTTAATTGGCGATTCTTGAATAAAGCAAGTGAGAAATAAAAAGTAGTTCTGTATAGGACTGCTTTTTTTGTTGTTTTGAGATTGAATTGGTGATATTTGGAAATAGGTATCTAAAATAAATTTTTCCAAAATATGAAAAGGATTCAGGTATGATTGGCATTTGAAACGCGGATAATAACAATGAAAGGAGAATGTAAAATGAAAAAACTTATTATTACGTTCATTTTAACTCTTGCATTGACATTTTGTCTTTGTGCCTGCGGTAATGGCAAGGTGACTGATGAAGATGGTTTTATCGGCAGCGATGAAGAAATGAATCAAGCAAGTGACAATATAAAAGATGATGTTAACGACGTCAAAGACGACGTGAAAGATAAAGCGGAAGACATTGGCAACGATGTGAAAGATGGTGCCGAGGATATTGGCAATGATGTCAAAGACAAAGCCGAAGATGTAGGGGACGACATTAAAAATGGCGTCGAAAAAGGCGCAGAAGAGGCCAAGGATATGGGCAAAAACATTATTGGCGATGTTAAGGATGATAACAATCAATTAGCCGAAGGTAATACTGAAACGACAAATGGCAGCAATCAAACGGGTAATAGCGACCAAAATGACAAGTCGATTGGCACGGCCGCTGAGGCGAGACTGAACTTAGAGGAAGCAAAGCAAGCGGCTTTAAGCGATGCCGGACAACCAGCGAAAGAAGCCACGTTTTTAAAATGCTATCTTGAAAATGAAAATGGCAGAGAATATTATGCCGTGGAGTTTAATGCGGCAGGGTCTGAATATGATTATAAAATCGATGCATATACAGGCCGTGTCATTGCAAAAGAGCAGGAGAGCCTGCAATGAGCGAAGATACCTTATGTTTATTAAAAGAATGTGCCTCGGGCATTCAAATGGGCATTTCGACCATTGAAAATGTGGAAGAAAATGTAGAGGACGAAAGCATGGCTTTGCTGTTAAAGGACTCTAAGGAAGAACACGAACGCTTGTTTGATGAGGCAAAAACTTTGCTTGAGCATATGGATGCTGAAGCACCCGAACCTAATCTGTTTACCAAAGGAATGGCCAGAGTGAAATCAGAATTTGTTTTAGTGATGGATGATGATAAAAAAATTGCAGACCTGATTGTAGACGGCTGTAATATGGGTGTCAAAAGTGTGCATAAATATATAAATCAATATCCAAATGCTGACGAACAAACGAAAAAAATGGCTCGCCGTTTGGTGAATATAGAAGAACGACTTTCGGTAGATTTACGCAATTATTTGTAAAGTAAATGCGTGATTTGTAGAAAATGCTGAAAAACTGAAAATGACTTGACTTTAAAGGAACGAAATTTTATAATAAATAGGTACTGCAACTGACTTGAAAATTTCAATGCAGATAAGAAATTTTCATAAAGAGGCGGGGCCTTTAAGAGTCCACCGTTTGGGCAGTTTAATTCGAATGGGTTAAACTGCCTTTATTTCGTAAGAAATAAATGATTTCGTAAAAAATAATCGTTGCTTAGGGGCAATTGATTGATAAAAGACAATCAATACTTTTTTAGGGTCATGCTTTTTTGCGTTATGAGCCCTGTAAAATCAAGAGCGCTGTATGCGTGAAATGGAGAAAATCATGAAAAAAGTTGCCATTATTATGGGGTCAGATTCAGATTTACCCGTTGTGGAAAAAGCATTTGCTGTTTTAGAAGAGTATGGTGTTTCTTACGAAGTGCATGTGTATTCGGCGCACCGTACACCAGAGGCAGCCAAATCGTTTTCTGTGAATGCACGTGAGAATGAATTTGGTGTCATTATTGCTGCGGCCGGCAAAGCGGCGCATTTAGCAGGAGCCTTGGCTGCGAATACGACGTTGCCGGTGATTGGTATTCCGGTGAAAAGCAGCACGCTTGATGGGTTAGACGCTCTTTTATCAACTGTGCAGATGCCGTCAGGTATTCCTGTGGCAACGGTTGCAATTGACGGCGCTGCAAATGCGGCATTGTTAGCTGTGCAAATTCTTTCTGTATCTGACGCTTCTCTTGCTGAAAAGTTAGACAAAGCAAGGGCGGTTTCTTGCGCACAGGTATTGACAAAAGACCAAGCTGTATCACAACGTTATCATCATTAAGGCACTGCCGCCATAAGCGGCAGTTTCTTGTTTTCAAAACTAAATTTATGTACATAAAGGGGTGCTTTATTATGGAAAAGCTTGAACAGATGTATGAAGGTAAAGCAAAAAAAGTTTTTGCAACCGATGATCCGGCGCTTTGCATTGTATCATACAAGGATGATGCAACGGCTTTCAACGGAAAGAAAAAGGGAACCATTGATGGCAAAGGTGTTGTCAATAACAAGATGTCTAATTATCTTATGAGTGAAATGGAAAAAATGGGTATTCCTACTCATTTTGTCAAGGAAATTTCAGATCGAGAAACGGTTGTCAAAAAGGTTGATATTGTACCGCTTGAAGTGATTATCCGCAATACAGCAGCCGGCTCTTTTTCCAAACGCTTTGGTGTGGCAGAGGGGACAAAACTTTTGCGGCCAACGCTTGAGTTTTGCTATAAATGCGATGAGCTTGACGACCCGATGTGCAACGAATATCATATCGTAGCTTGCGGGTGGGCTACGCAGGAGGAGATTGATGAAATCACAGCGCTGACTTTCCGTATCAACGATTTTTTGCGGGAGTTTTTTGCCAAAGTAAATGTTGATTTAATCGATTTTAAAATTGAATTTGGTAAAACAGCGGATGGCACGATTCTGCTGGCTGATGAGATTTCACCTGATACTTGTCGGTTTTGGGATGCAACTACCCATGAAAAGTTGGATAAAGACCGGTTCCGTCGGGATTTAGGCAATGTAGAAGATGCTTATCAAGAGATGATGAGAAGAATCTTTGGTGAATAAAGAACTTAGACAAGCAACTTGTAGCAGATAAAAAGGAATTATGGCAAAGGAAATCATATAATATGGGAAAACTAAGAGAAGAGTGCGGTGTATTTGGTATTTTTGCAAGTCAAACAACTGATGTGGCTTCCAGCACTTATTATGGCTTATACGCTTTGCAGCATAGAGGGCAAGAATCTTGCGGTATTGTGGTGAACGATGATGGCATTTTTCGTCGTCACAAAGACTTAGGGCTTGTCAATGATGTATTCGATCATAATGCTATGGAAATGCTGGGGCAGGGCAATATGGCGATTGGTCATGTTCGGTATGGTACAACCGGCGCAACCGACCGGCATAATACCCAGCCGATTGTTGTGAATCACGTAAAAGGACGTATGGCGCTTGCGCACAATGGTAATGTCGTTAATTCTTCGGCACTTAGAGAAGAGTTAGAGAATCAGGGCAGTATTTTTCATACAACCAGTGATACTGAGGTTATTTCTTATATTATTACAAAAGAACGGCTTTCGGCGCCATCGATTGAAGAGGCCTTGAATCGTGCTATGCATCGAATTGACGGCGCTTATTCGCTGGTGGTGATGTCGCCCTCTAAATTGATTGCAGCAAGAGATGAAAATGGTTTTAGACCGCTTTGCTACGGACGTTTGCCTGACGGCGGCTATGTTGTGGCCAGTGAAACGTGCGCATTAGACGCCGTGGGTGCTGCCTTTGAGCGGGATTTGGCGCCGGGTGAGATTTTGGTTTTTGATCAGAATGGTGTGCGTTCAATCCAAGATCATTGCGGTAAACGCAAACCTTCATTTTGCGTTTTTGAATATATCTATTTTGCAAGACCTGATTCAGTTATCGACGGTGTTTGTGTACACGAGGCACGCGTGCAGGCAGGCCGCTTTTTAGCGCAAGAGCATCCGGTAGATGCGGATATTGTGATTGGCGTGCCTGATTCGGGTCTTGATGCGGCAATTGGTTATTCAAGAGAATCGGGTATTCCATACAGTATTGGTTTTATTAAGAATAAATATATAGGACGCACTTTTATTTCCCCTGGTCAAAAATCCAGAGAGAATAAGGTGAAAATAAAGTTGAATCCCATTGCATCTGTAGTAAAGGATCGACGGGTTGTTTTGATAGACGATTCAATTGTACGGGGTACAACCAGCGCCAGAATTGTCAAATTACTGCGGGAGGCCGGCGCTAAAGAGGTCCATATGCGAGTGTCAGCACCGCCTTTTATTGCACCTTGCTATTACGGAACCGATATTGATTCAAAAGAACGGCTGATTGCCTGTCGGTATACCTTGTCAGAGATTGAAAAGGAAATTGGCGTCGATTCTTTGGGCTATTTATCGGTAGAAAACACTCGTTTGTTAGCGGGTGCTAATAAATGTGAGGAATATTGTACGGCATGCTTTGATGAATGTTATCCTACAGCAAAGCCCACTGTAACAAAGAAAAATCGATTTGAGCAAAAAATTTCAGCAAAATGTAAAGTAACAGAAGAGGAGACACAATCATGAAAAGCTTTTCGGAAAGTTATAAAGCGGCGGGCGTTGATATTACAGCGGGTTACAAAGCAGTTGAACTGATGAAAACGCACATTGCCAGAACCATGACCGAAGGGGTTGTTTCAGGCATTGGCGGTTTCGGTGGTTTGTTTGCACTTGATTTATCACAAACTAAAAATCCGGTTTTAGTTTCGGGTACCGATGGTGTAGGCACAAAACTAAAAATCGCTTTTATGATGGACAAACATGATACCGTGGGTATTGATTGTGTGGCCATGTGTGTCAATGATATTCTTTGCTGCGGCGCAAAGCCCCTTCTGTTTTTAGATTATATTGCATGCGGTAAGAATGTGCCGGAAAAAATAGCCTCCATTGTAGCGGGTGTTGCTGAGGGCTGTGTGCAGGCCGGCTGTGCCTTAGTGGGCGGCGAAACAGCGGAAATGCCCGGTTTTTATCCCGAAAATGAATATGATTTAGCCGGTTTTTCAGTTGGTGTGGTGGATAAAGAGCGCATCTTGGATAATCGCACTGTTTGTGCAGGCGATGTCATGATTGGGCTTCCTTCCAGCGGCGTTCATTCCAATGGTTTTTCGCTGGTGCGCAAAGTGTTTGATCTTGAAAATCGAGATATCACAAAACCGCTTGATGTATTAAATGGTAAGTCGTTAGGCGAAACACTGCTGACGCCGACTAAAATTTATGTGGCGCCTATGCTGGCTCTTTTTGGACAGGTGAGCGTGAAGGCTGTTTCTCATATAACCGGCGGTGGCTTTTATGAAAATATCCCGCGTAGCCTGCCCGAAGGTTATGGTGTGAAAATTGAAGAGAACGCGCTGCCTAAACTGCCCATCTTTTCTCTTCTTATGCAAGAGGGAAATATTGATAAACGAGATATGTTCAATACGTTCAATATGGGTGTAGGTATGACGTTGGTTGTTGCGCCGGAAGAGGCAGACAAGGCACTCACCATTTTAAAAGATGCAGGCGAGAATGCCTTTGTTATGGGCGAGATTACAAAGACTGAGGGCGTAGAACTATGCTAAAAGCAAGAATCGCCGTGCTGGTTTCGGGCGGCGGAACCAATTTGCAGGCGTTGATTGACGCGCAGAAAAGTGGAATTTTAACAAGCGGGGAAATTGTGCTTGTCATTTCAAATAAAGCGGAAGCCTATGCTTTGACCCGTGCCAAAGAAGCCGGCATTGAAACGGCCGTATTTACGACCGAGTCTTGCGGCACAAGAGCGCGAGTGGAAGAATGCATGTTGGCACTGTTAAAAGAAAAACAGGTTGATCTTGTTATCTTGGCGGGCCTTATGATGATTTTAAGCGAAGATTTTGTCAAGCAGTTTCCAAGACGAATGTTAAACGTGCATCCTTCCTTAATTCCCGCCTTTTGCGGCGATGGGTTTTATGGACTGCGGGTACATAAAGCGGTTTTGGATTACGGCGTCAAGTTGACAGGCGCTACGGTGCATTTTGTTAATGAAGTTACTGATGGCGGTGAAATTATTATGCAAAAGGCAGTAGCGGTGAAAGAGGGAGACACGCCTGAGATTTTGCAAAGACGTGTCATGGAAGAGGCCGAGTGGAAACTTTTACCGGCGGCGGCCGAAAAAGTAGCAAAGGAGATTATCAATGAGCGTATATGACAGAGCGTCTCTTGGCGCATTATTAGAGGGGAACACTTATCCGGGCCGGGGCATTGTGGCCGGCATGACGTCTGATGGGAAAAAGGCGGTGATTGCGTATTTCATTATGGGACGCAGCGAGAACAGCCGTAATCGTGTTTTTGAAGAACGTTCAGACGGCAGTATGATTACAGCGCCATATGATGAAAGCAAGGTGCAGGATCCTTCTTTGATTATTTATTCGGCTATCAAATGGGCAAGAGAAGATTTGTTGATTGTAACAAACGGTGACCAGACCGATACTATTTGCGAATATGTACAGAATGGGAAAAGTTTTGAAGAGGCGTTAGAAAGCCGGGCTTTTGAGCCAGATGCGCCTAACTTTACACCGCGAATTAGCTTGGCCTATTCTATTCAAGGCAAGGCTACCAGCTATAAAATGAGCATTTTAAAGAGCGCTGATGAGGCTGGCAGCGGCTGTAACCGATATACATTTAACTACGCGCCTATGGCTGGCACAGGTCATTTTATTCATACTTATAATCATGACGGTAATCCGATTCCCACGTTTACTGGCGAGCCGGAACGCATTGTGATTTCTGATGATATTGACCAGTTTACCAAGGAAATTTGGGAAGGATTAAATGCGGATAACAAAATATCGCTTGCGGTTCGCTATATTGATATCGAAACCAGAGAGGCAGATTGCCGCTTAATGAATAAGTTTTGCGTAAAGGAAGAGAGCAAATGAAAGAGTTTGAACTAAAATATGGGTGCAATCCCAATCAAAAGCCGGCTAAAATTTATATGGAGAATGGCGAAGAACTGCCAATTGAGATTTTAAATGGCCGCCCAGGCTATATCAATTTTCTCGATGCGCTCAATGCATGGCAGTTGGTGAAAGAGATTAAAGAGGCGCTTGGCATGCCTGCCGCTACCTCTTTTAAACATGTAAGTCCAACTTCTGCCGCTATCGGACGGCCGCTTAGCGCGAAATTAAAAAAAGCGGTGTTTGTAGACGATATTGAGGGGTTAGACGATTCGCCGCTTGCTTGTGCGTACGCAAGAGCCAGAGGAACTGATCGCATGAGTAGTTTTGGCGATTTTATTGCTCTTTCCGATGTGTGTGATGCAACAACAGCGAAGATCATTCAAAGAGAGGTTTCAGACGGTATCATTGCGCCCGGTTACACCGAAGAAGCATTAGCGATTTTGAAAAGCAAGCGTAAAGGCGCTTATAATATTATTCAAATTGATTCTTCTTATGTCCCGGCGCCGATTGAAACTAAGCAGGTGTACGGTATTACTTTTGAGCAGGGACGCAATGAATATAAAATTGATCAGACACTGCTTGAGAAGGTAGTGACAGCCAACAAAGAATTGCCGGACACGGCGAAAGAAGATATGATTATTGCGCTGATCACTTTGAAATATACCCAGTCTAATTCAGTTTGCTATGCGGTTGATGGACAGGCTATTGGCGTGGGCGCCGGTCAGCAGTCGCGGATTCATTGTACCAGACTTGCCGGCAACAAGGCGGACATTTGGCATCTAAGACAGCATGAAAAGGTGTTAAACTTGCCATTTAAAGAGGGCCTTGGCCGTCCGGATCGGGATAACTGCATCGATGTTTATATTTCTGATCAGGCAGAGGATGTCTTGGGCGACGATGTTTGGGCGAATTATTTCACAGTAAAGCCGGAACCGTTTACTAAAGAAGAAAAAGAGAGCTATTTAGCGGGCATTCAGGGCGTAAGCTTAGCTTCAGATGCATTTTTCCCGTTTGGTGATAATATCGAAAGAGCCCGCCGCAGCGGCGTCAATTATGTGGTGCAGCCAGGCGGTTCCGTGCGGGATGATCAGGTAATTGAAACTTGTGATCGTTATGATATGGTCATGGCGTTTACCGGTATGCGTCTTTTCCATCATTAATTTTAGGAGGCAATAAGAAATGTTTTATGATAAATTAGAATCCCTTGATAAAGAAGTATTTGACGCGTGTGCTGATGAGCTGCAAAGACAGCAGCACAATATTGAATTGATCGCTTCTGAGAATATTGTGTCTGAAGCGGTGCTGTTAGCAGCTGGAAGCGTTTTAACCAATAAATATGCAGAGGGTTATCCAGGCAAGCGTTATTATGGCGGTTGTGAATATGTAGATGTCGTCGAAGAAATCGCCAGAGAACGGGTGAAAAAGCTTTTTGGTGCGAATTTTGCAAATGTACAGCCGCACAGCGGGGCAAATGCAAACTTGGCGGCTCTGTTTGCGCTTTGCGTGCCGGGCGATACGGTTATGGGAATGAATTTAGCGCATGGCGGCCATCTTTCTCATGGTTCACCTGTGAATATTTCGGGTAAATATTTTAATATAGTTCCTTATGGTGTTGATGATAATGGTTTTATTGACTATGAGGAAATGAAGCGCATTGCGAGAGAGTGCAAACCGAAGGTAATCATTGCCGGCGCCAGCGCTTATTCGCGTGTAATTGATTTTGCTAAGTTTAGGGAAGCGGCCGATGAAGTCGGCGCAGCGCTCATGGTTGATATGGCGCATATTGCCGGACTCGTTGCAGCTGGTGAACATCCCTCGCCTATGCCTTATGCGGATATTGTGACGTCCACTACTCATAAGACTTTGCGCGGGCCGAGAGGCGGTCTCATTCTATGCAATGATGAAGAATTGGCTACTAAAATTAATAAGGCTGTTTTCCCAGGTACACAAGGCGGCCCGCTTATGCATATCATTGCGGCCAAAGCTGTTGCGTTTGGTGAGGCGCTGCGCCCTGAATATAAAGCTTATCAGCACCAGATTGTTACAAATGCTAAAGCGCTTTCAGAAGGATTGCTCGATAAAGGCGTGAAGTTAGTTTCCGGTGGTACCGACAATCATTTAATGTTAATTGATTTGCGTGACACCGGTGTGACCGGCAAGGAGTTAGAGCATCGTTTAGATGAGGTGCATATTACAGCCAATAAAAACACCGTGCCCAATGAGCCGTTGTCTCCTTTTGTGACAAGCGGTCTTCGTATTGGTACACCGGCTGTGACAAGCCGCGGCTTTAAAGAGTCTGAAATGGCACTGATTGCTGGCTGGATTGCTGATGTGATTCAAGATTTTGAAGCCAAAAAAGAGACGGTGGCAAGTGCGGTTGGTGCGCTTTGCGAAAAATTCCCTATTTACGGATAATTAGAGAACGGAGTGCTGACCATGAAAGTGATGGTTGTAGGCGGCGGCGGACGAGAGCATGCCATTATAAAAAAATTAAAAGAAAATAAAACAATTGATACGCTTTATGCTTTGCCGGGTAATGGAGGCATTGGGGCAGACGCCAAATGTGTCTCTATTGACGCCAAGGATATTGAAGGTTTGGTTGCTTTTGCGACAGAGAATAAAATTGATTTTGCGGTGGTAGCGCCGGATGATCCATTGGTGTTAGGCGCGGTTGACGCGCTTGAGGCAGCCGGGGTTCCTTGCTTTGGCCCGAATCGGGCGGCGGCGATGATAGAAGGCAGCAAGGTGTTTGCTAAAAATCTGATGAAGAAATACGGCATTCCTACAGCAGCATACGAGGTGTTTACTACACTTGAAGAAGCGCTTTCGTATATGGAAACCGCGCCGGTGCCGACAGTGATCAAGGCTGACGGTTTGGCGCTTGGCAAAGGTGTTATCATTGCAATGACAAGGGAAGAGGCTTTTGCGGGTATTCGCAGCATCATGGCTGATCGAGTGTTTGGTGATTCAGGCGCCCAGATTGTCATTGAAGAATACTTAACCGGTCCTGAAGTGTCTGTGCTTTCCTTTACAGATGGCAATGTGGTCGTGCCGATGGTGTCTTCCATGGATCATAAGCGTGCATTTGACGGCGATCAAGGCTTAAATACCGGCGGCATGGGTACCATTGCACCGAATCCATATTATACCGAAAACATTGCTTCCGAATGTATGGAAACGATTTTTGTACCCACAATTGAGGCCATGAAAAAAGAGGGGCGGCCTTTTAAAGGATGTCTGTATTTTGGTTTGATGCTTACACCAAACGGTCCAAAGGTAATTGAATACAATTGTCGTTTTGGTGATCCCGAAGCACAGGTGGTGCTGCCGCTTTTGCAGAGTGACCTTTTTGAGATTATGCAGGCGGTAAGGGCAGGCACGCTTGGCAAGACGCCGGTTGTGTTTGCAAAGGGGACTGCCTGTTGCGTGATTATGGCGGCTGATGGCTATCCGGTTGCTTATGAAAAGGGGCATACCATTGACATACCAGATGATGTTGCACCCTATGTCTATGTGGCTGGTGCGGCGCATAAAGATGGCAAATTAGTCAGTGCGGGCGGTCGTGTTTTAGGTATTAGTGCAGTAGCTGACAGTTTGCAAAACGCGATACAGACCGCGTATGAACGGGTAGAAAAAATACGATTTGATCACTCTTTTTATCGCAAAGATATTGGGGCGAAGGCGCTGAAGGCGGCCGGCGAGGGGGACGCACGTGGTATATAGAATTTATGTAGAAAAGAAAAAGGAACTGGCAAACGAAGCCAAATCGCTTCGGGCGGAAATTAATGAATTTTTGGGTATTGAAAATTTAGTGGATTTGCGCCTTATCAATCGTTATGATGTAGAAGAAATCTCGAAAGAACTGTTCGATTATGCAGTAAATACAGTATTCTCTGAGCCGCAGCTTGACGTTGTATATGATACGTTAGAAGAGGATGACGCGGTTACTTTTGCGGTGTCATTTTTGCCGGGCCAATTCGACCAGCGTGCTGATTCGGCTGCCCAGTGTATACAGATTATATCGAAGGGCGCTCGTCCGTTGGTGCGCAGTGCAAAGGTCTATAAACTTTATGGCGATTTGCAGGAGGATGAGATTGCCGCGATCAAAAAATATGTGATTAACCCAGTGGAAGCTAAAGAGACTTCACTTGCTTTACCTGACACAATTGTGCAAAACTACGATATTCCAAGCCAGGTGGAGACGATCCAAGGGTTTACGGCTTTTACCGAACAAGATTTGAAAGCTTTTCTCGATGAAAAGGGCTTAGCGATGGATGCTGATGATCTTGCTTTTTGTCAACGCTATTTTAAAGAAGAAGGACGGGAGCCGACCATCACTGAAATTCGTATGATTGATACCTATTGGTCAGATCATTGTCGCCATACGACTTTTTTGACGCAAATTGATGATGTTGTGTTTGAAGATGAGCGGTTGAAAGCAGTCTATGAAGATTACCTTTCGGTGCGCAAATTAGTGGGCCGACAGGGTCCTGTCACCTTGATGGATCTTGCAACGATCGCAGCTAAATATTTAAAGAGCGAAGGACGGCTTGCCCATTTAGATGAATCAGAAGAAATCAATGCTTGTACAGTTAAAATCAAAGTAACGGTGGATGGTGAGGAGCAAGATTGGTTGTTGCTGTTTAAGAATGAAACACATAACCACCCGACAGAGATTGAGCCTTTTGGCGGCGCTGCTACTTGTATTGGCGGTGCGATCCGCGATCCCCTATCGGGACGGGGTTATGTATATGCGGCGATGCGTGTTACAGGCGCGGCTGATCCAACTCTGCCGGTGGCCGAGACTATGCAGGGCAAACTGCCACAGCGTAAAATTGTAACGACGGCGGCAGCCGGTTATTCTTCTTATGGCAACCAGATTGGTCTTGCCACAGGGCAAGTGGATGAGATTTATCATCCGGGCTACGCGGCAAAGCGTATGGAAATTGGCGCAGTTGTTGCGGCAGTGCCGGCGAGCCATGTACGGCGCGAAAAACCATTACCGGGCGATCTTGTGGTTCTTTTGGGTGGCCGCACCGGACGGGATGGCTGCGGCGGTGCAACCGGCTCATCGAAAAGTCACACGCTTGATTCTTTGGAAAATTGCGGTGCCGAAGTACAAAAGGGTAATGCGCCGGAAGAGAGAAAATTACAGCGCCTTTTCCGAAATCCTGAGGCATCCAAGTTAATTAAACGATGCAATGATTTTGGCGCCGGCGGCGTTTCTGTTGCTATTGGTGAATTGGCTGATGGCTTGGAAATTGATTTGAATCAAGTGCCAAAAAAATATGAAGGACTTGATGGTACAGAACTTGCCATTTCGGAGAGCCAGGAGAGAATGGCTGTGGTCATTGAGGCAGCAGAGAAAGAGCATTTCTTTGCGTTAGCGGCCAAGGAAAACTTAGAGGCGACCGTTGTGGCCGTGGTGAAAGAAGAAGCACGTTTGCGCATGAGTTGGAACGGCGAAACTATCGTTGATCTTTCACGCGATTTTTTGAATTCAAATGGGGCTGAAAAGCATATTCATGTGGTAGCAGGGGCGCAGGGCGATTATCATAAAGAATTGCCAACCGATTTTATTGCCGGTTATCAAGTGTTAGCAGCTGATTTGAATGTATGTTCCAAGCGGGGACTTTCGGAACGGTTCGATTCTACTATCGGTGCCGGGACTGTGCTGATGCCGTTTGGTGGCCGTTATCAGCTCACGCCGATTCAGGCGATGGTAAATAAAATTTCAGTAGAAAAAGGGCATACGCAAGACTGCTCGGTGATGGCTTGGGGCTACAATCCATTTATTATGGAAAAGAGTCCTTATCATGGTGCGTATTTAGCGGTCGTTGAGTCGATTGCCAAGTGTGTGGCGACGGGCGCTTCTTTTACACAAGTTTATCTGACTTTTCAAGAGTATTTTGAAAAAATGTTAAAAGATCCTCGGCGCTGGGGCAAACCCTTAGCTGCCTTGCTTGGCGCTTATGCGGCACAAAAAGATTTAGGCGTGGCTTCCATTGGGGGCAAGGACTCTATGTCTGGCTCATTTGAACAGTTAGATGTGCCGCCGACCTTAGTTTCGTTTGCGGTTACAACCGAAAAGGCTGATCATATTTTATCGCCTGAATTTAAAGCCGCCGGCCACCAGGTAGTACTTTTGACACCGGAATATAATGAAGATGGCTTGCCTAAAGCGGAAAGTCTGTTAGCTTTGTTTTCCAAAGTGACCTCTCTCATGCGTGAAGGGAAGGTAGTAGCCGCTTATACACCGACATATGGCGGCGTGGCCGAGGCGATTATGAAAATGTGCTTTGGTAATGGCTTTGGTTTTGCATTTGAGAATTTGTCAATGGATACCCTCTTTGGCTATGGTTATGGTTCCTTTATTTTGGAGGTAACAGAGCCAGTTTCAGGTACGCTATTAGGTGTTACGACCGAAAAAGCAGCACTCAATATGAATGGCGAGGAAATTGCTCTTGAAACACTGCTTTCATTATACGAAAATCGTTTAGAAAGTGTTTTCCCCTGTAATATTGAGCAAAATAGCGGTGCACTGCAAGCCTTTATGTATAAGACAGAAACAATAGCAACGCCGAAAGCTTTGGTCGCAAGGCCAAGAGTGCTGATTCCGGTATTTCCAGGAACCAACTGTGAATACGACACGGCAAAGGCTTTTTATGATGCCGGTGCGGAACCTGAAATATTTGTGATTCAAAATGGTACAAAAGAACAGGTTGCTAAAAGTGTGCAGTATTTTGCAGATAAGATCAAGCAAGCACAAATCATCTTTGTTCCCGGTGGATTTTCAGGCGGTGATGAACCGGATGGCTCTGGTAAATTTATTACTGCTTTTTTCCGCAATGAGGCAATTAAAGAGCAGGTGCATGAATTGCTCAAGAACCGAGATGGTTTGATGGCGGGCATCTGTAACGGATTTCAGGCGTTAATTAAGTTAGGGCTTGTTCCATTCGGTGAGATTCGAGAGGCAGACGAACGGGCGCCCACACTAACGTTTAATACGATTGGCCGTCACCAATCGCGTTTAGTGAGAACCCGCGTAGCTTCCAACCTTTCTCCGTGGCTTTCGGGCGTTCAGCCAGGAGACATCTTCACTGTGCCGATTTCGCATGGAGAAGGTCGATTCCTTTGCTCTGACGAGTGGGTTCAAAAATTAGCCGCGGGCGGGCAGATTGCTACGCAGTATGTAGATCTTGCCGGCGCTGTTACCGATGATGTTCATTTTAATCCTAATAATTCAGTCTGTGCGATAGAGGGCATTACCTCACCCGATGGACGAGTGTTCGGTAAAATGGGCCATTCGGAGCGTATTGGCAAGGGATTATATAAAAATGTACCAGGACTTTATGATATGAAACTTTTTGAATCGGCAGTGAAGTATTTTAAGGGATGACAGTATTATACAATTGAATTAAGAAGACTGATTTATAGGGCGCAGTGTGGGAACCAATAGGAATTTTGTTTTGAATGACAAACACAGAGGCAGCAGTAACGCCGTTAAACGGCGTTACTGCTGGAGGATTGGACTTTTTGAAAGGATCTGCGATGAAACAACAAGCTTTCGTGTTAACCTTATGTGGCTTTTTGTTGTTGGTTGGTTGCAAACAGCAAAAAGATTTCTCTATGATTGGTGCGGTGAATAGAGCGATAACTGGCGAATTTTTGATAGACTTTGAGCAAAATACAGATTTAACGGATGCACAGCCGGTTTTTGGTGAAATCTCTAATCCATCGTCAAATACCGATGGGGTGGAGAATCAAGAACCTATTGAAAATCGTTATGATGTTTTTTTACCGAACGCAGTAACAGTGAATCATTCTGATTACTCTCTTTTGCCGGATGATGAACAGGCGCTTCTTTGGATTATGGAAGACAGGTATCGTTATTATAAAACGGCTTTTTACGTATTAGATCTCAAGACGCAAATGTCCTTTGGTTATGCAGCTGATCAGTATTTTAGCCCAGCTTGTACACGCAAGGCAGGCTTTGCACTTGTGTGGTATAAAAAGTTAGAGAAAAATCGATTGGCAGCGTCTGATGAACCGTGTTTGCGTCTGACAGATACTTATTTTTACGATGGGTCCGATTATATGCCGGGGGCGGGTACACTCATACGGAATGGATATCGTTCCTATACGATTCGTGAACTGCTTCATTATCTGCTTTATAATAGTGACAATGCGGCGTATAAAGCCCTTTGGAGGTTGTTGGGTTCTGGTGATTATGTTATTTTGGCAGAAGAACTGGGCATTCCTCTTGAGGAAAGGCAAGAATTGTGGACCTATATGCGTCCTTTGGATTTAGGGCTGATCTGGCAGGAAATTTGGGCCTATAAAGAAACCGGTTCCCCTGAATCACAGTTGTTATGGCAGGAATTAACCAATAATCTATATAATGAAATCAGCGAATCGGTGCAAGGGGCTGATGTGATTGCACATAAGTCCGGCTCGGATGAATATGGATATCACGATGCAGGGATTGTAGTGCGTGGAGAGAATGCCTATGTAGTGGTGGCCATGTCTACTGTGCCGCTTTCGCAGGTATATGGTCATGAGGAGTGCATCAATCAGGTGTTTGAAAGGGTAGACCAGGTCATGCAGGATTACTACGCGGCTTGTGCTCAGTAAATGCAAATAAACTGTAATAGCTCGCCTTTTTTGAATGTATTTTGTCTTCATATCAAATTGAGCGCCGGTTGCAGATTTGAAGTGACAATTGTGGTGATTTTATCAGATCGGCTAATTATAAATGATGGAGGGGACTGTTTTGAATATAAGACAGGAACAGCCGGTAGATTACGATGCGGTTTATCGAGTTGTAAAAGAAGCATTCAAAAGTGCCGAACATAGTGAGGGAACTGAACAGGATTTAGTTATTGCATTACGAAACAGCAAATCATTTATTCCGGAGTTGTCACTTGTTGCGGTTGATGATAATCAGATTGTAGGGCATATTCTTTTTACAAAGGCGTTTGTTAACGATGTCAAAGTGCTTGCATTGGCGCCGCTTTCCGTTTTACCTGAATATCAAAACAGGGGCATAGGGTTGTCGTTAATACATTATGGACATAACATAGCGTACGAACTGGGGTATAGGTATTCTGTTGTTTTAGGGCATGCAATGTATTATACTAAAGCTGGCTATATTCCGGCAAGCACATATGGTATTAAAGCGCCTTTTCCGGTAGAAGATGAAAATTTTATGGCTATATGTTTTAACGAACACGCCGATATATTCAATGGATTTATCGAATATGATGAAGCATTTGGTATATAATCTGGACTGTTTGTAATAAAAATTAAGAAACTGATTTTTTATAAAATAAAGAGAATTTGAGACTTGACAAGGGCAAGCCCGTGAGGTATAATAGAAAAAATTATGGAAGAGTAAAAAGGAATTTGCAATGACCTATTATTTAAAAGATGCTTATTTTTATCAGCACGGCCAGTTTGTAAAGGGAGATTATTTTTTCTCAGACGGTATTCTTTTTTCTTCTTTCAAAGGTGCAGTTTCCATTACTTTAGAAAATGTATATATTTTTCCCGGTTTCGCAGATGTACATGTTCATCTGCGTGAGCCGGGTTTTTCTTATAAGGAAACGATTGCTTCGGGCAGTGCGGCCGGTGCGCGTGGTGGTTATGTACATCTTTGTGCGATGCCAAATCTGAATCCCGTTCCAGATTGCTTATCTCATTTGAGGGAACAACAGGTTTTGATTGAACGGGACGCACTTGTACAGGTGCATCCCTATGGTGCGCTTACTGTAGGGGAAAAGGGCGAGAAAATAGCTGCATTGGAGGAACTGGCCCCTCATGTCATTGCTTTTTCTGATGATGGAAAAGGGGTGCAACGCTCTGATCTTATGAAAGAAGCGATGCAGCGTATAGCCGCTTTAGACAAGGTTTTGTGTGCCCATTGTGAAGATGAAAGTCTCCTGCACGGAGGGTATGTTCATGAGGGGGAATACGCTGCTTGCCATGGCCATCTTGGCATTCCTTCTGAATCAGAATGGGGACCGATTAAGAGAGATCTTGTGTTGGCACGCGAAACAGGCTGCGCCTATCATGTATGTCATGTTTCGGCCAAAGAAAGCGTGCAGCTTATTCGAGAGGCGAAAAGGCAGGGGATATCGGTTACTTGTGAGACGGCGCCGCATTATTTAACTCTTTGTGACGCTGACCTCAAAGAGGAAGGACGTTTTAAAATGAACCCGCCTTTGCGTGCTGCAGCGGACAAGCAGGCGCTCATTGAAGGGATTCAGGATGGGACCGTTGACATGATTGCTACCGATCATGCGCCCCATGCCGAGGAAGAGAAAACAAAAGGGTTAAAAGGCAGTTTAATGGGGATTTCTGGACTCGAGACTGCTTTTGCGGTTTGTTATACCGAACTTGTCAAAGCAGGTGTGATCACGCTTGAAAAATTGATTGAACTGCTCTATGAAAATCCTAAAAAAAGGTTTGGTATTGGTCAAGATCCGGTTGTCGGCGAAAAAGCAACATTTACGGTTTTTGATCTTTCAAAAGAATATACGATTGATCCATCTATGTTTCTTTCCAAGGGAAAAGCCACGCCTTTTGCTGGGAAACGAGTGTATGGAGAATGTTTGCTGACTGTCATGGAAGGGAAGGTAGTCTATGAAAAATGTAGTCTATGAAATTAAAGAAAATAAACAAATAGCCGACAAAATTTATCAAATGACTTTGCTCGGTGATACCGGCGCGATTACGCGTCCTGGGCAGTTTGTAAATTTAAAAGTTAATGATTGTTATTTGCGCAGACCTATTTCTGTATGCGATTGGGATAAAGACTCATTGCAGATTATCTATAAAATCGTTGGTACTGGTACCGAAAAAATGGCTCAGTTATTGCCAGGCGACACAATGGATGCTTTAACAGGGCTGGGCAATGGGTATGATACGGCTAAGAGTGGAGAGCGACCGGTGCTTCTTGGCGGCGGCGTGGGAGTGCCCCCGCTTTATGCGCTGGCTAAACAATTAAAAAACGAGGGAAAGAAGCCTATGGCCGTTCTTGGTTTTCAAACAGCTACAGAGGTGTTTTTGGTAGAAGAGTTTAGCCGTTTTTGCGAGGTGACGGTGACTACGGCAGATGGCAGCATGGGGAGAAAAGGGTTTGTGACTAATCCGCTTGCCGAAATGGATTATACATATTTTTACGCCTGCGGACCCATGCCCATGTTTAGGGCTATTGAGAAAATTGCTAAAGGCGGTGGACAGTATTCCTTTGAAGAAAAGATGGGTTGCGGGTTTGGCGCCTGCATGGGCTGTTCTTGCCAAACAAAACAGGGCGCAAAACGAATTTGCAAAGAAGGGCCTGTATTAGAAAGAGAAGAGGTAGTATGGTGAATACAAAGGTTTGTATTAGCGGATGGGAGTTAGAGAATCCAATAATTCCAGCCAGCGGTACATTTGGTTTTGGTTATGAATTTGCCGATTTGTATGACATTAATTTGTTAGGCAGCTTGTCACTAAAAGGAACGACGAGAGAAGCGCGCTATGGCAATCCATTACCGCGTATTGCAGAATGTACGGCGGGGCTCATTAATTCGGTGGGGCTGCAAAATCCAGGTGTGCAGACAGTCATTGACGAAGAACTGCCTAAGCTTAAAAAATGTTATCAAAAAAAGGTCATTGCAAATATCAGCGGCTTTTCGCTAGAGGATTATGTATATTGCAGCGAAAAGATGGATCAAGAGGAGCAAGTGGGTATTCTTGAGATCAATGTGAGTTGTCCGAATGTACATGGCGGCGGCATGAGTTTTGGTACTACAGCTAAGAGCGCTGCACAAGTAACAAAAGCGGTAAAGGCGGTCACGAAAAAACCTGTTTTCATTAAATTGACGCCCAATGTAACGGATATCACTGAAATTGCCAAAGCATGTGAAGAGGCTGGCGCGGACGGTCTCTCATTAATTAATACGTTAATGGGCATGCGAATTGATTTGAAAACCAGGCGTTCCGCCATTGCTAATACCATGGGTGGTTTTTCGGGACCGGCGATTTTTCCAGTCGCTTTGCGCATGGTCTATCAGGTTTATGAAGCAGTGCAGATTCCTATTATTGGTATGGGAGGGGTGCAAAGTGCAAGTGATGTGATTGAAATGATGTTGGCTGGTGCTTCTGCCGTTCAAATCGGTGCGGCCAATTTGGTAAATCCTTATGCATGTAAAGAAATCATTGAGGCTTTGCCGGCCGCGATGGCAAAATATAGAATTGAAAATTTAGAGGAGATTATAGGAGGGGCGCATCATGGGTAAAGATGTCATTATTGCCTGCGATTTTTCATCGGCAGGGGAATGTCTTGATTTTTTGTCTCATTTTACGGGGCGAAAGCCTTATGTCAAAATAGGAATGGAACTTTTTTACAGTGCCGGACCGGACATGGTTAAAAAAATAAAAGAAAAGGGGCATCCTATTTTTCTGGATTTGAAATTGCATGATATCCCAAACACGGTGATGAAGGCAATGCGGGTGTTGTCAAATTTAGACATTGATATGTGCAACTTGCATGCAGGCGGAACAAAAGCGATGATGGAGGCGGCGCTTGAGGGGCTGACCAGACCAGACGGCAGCCGGCCGCTATTGATTGCTGTGACACAGCTCACCTCGACCAATGAAGAACGCATGCGTCATGATTTGTTGATTGATCGTCCTTTGGAAGAAGTGGTACAGCATTATGCAATATGTGCGAAAGAGGCGGGTTTGGACGGTGTCGTTTGTTCACCCCTTGAGGCAGGACAAGTGCATAAGGTCTGCGGCCATCAATTTTTAACGGTAACGCCTGGCGTTCGTTTTCCGGAAGGGGAAAAGGGAGATCAAGCGCGTGTTACTTCGCCGGCAGACGCTAAAAAGATAGGCAGCGACTATATTGTGGTGGGCCGGCCTATTACGGCGGCCGCAGATCCCATAGCTGCTTACGAGCGTTGTGTGGCTGACTTTGTTGGCTAATCATATGCGGCTAAAAACGAAAGATGTTTATATAAAATATCAAATTGTTTGAGAAGAGGATGAAGATAAATGGAAAAAATGATTGCGAAAGCGCTTCTTGCTATAGGTGCTGTATTTTTTAGACCAGATGAACCTTTTACATGGGCCAGTGGTATTAAAAGCCCAGTTTATTGTGATAACAGATTGATCTTGTCGTCACCGGCAGAACGTGATTTAGTTGAAAAGGCAATTGCCGATACAGTAACGCGGGAATACAAAGACTGTGAAATGCTGATGGGAACCAGCACCGCCGGCATTCCTCATGCCGCTATTGCAGCGCATCGTTTAGGCTTGCCGATGGGCTATGTACGATCCGGTGCCAAAGACCACGGTCGGCAAAATCAGATTGAAGGGCGGATGGCTCCAGGCACAAAAGTGGTTGTGGTAGAAGATTTAATTTCGACTGGCGGTTCGGTTATTGAAGTGGTGCGTGTATTAAGAGAAGCAGGGGCCGAGGTTCTTGGCATTGTGAGCATTTTTACCTATGGCATGCAAAAGGGATTACATGCATTGGAGAGTGAAGGTGTGCGCAATGTTTCGCTGACTTGTTTTGATGTCATTGCTGAAGTAGCGGCCGAAACCGGGTATATAAAACCAGAGGATGTGGAGCGTTTAAAGAAATTTCGCGACAATCCGTCGGATGAAAGTTGGATCAGCCAATAACGGTAGTACAGTATTTGTTTAATAGAACGGTTGTTTAAGATAAAAGTGTAAGCGGCTTTATTTTGAAAGAAGTAATCAAATACAGTAGGTAGCGGATGATAAGCGATTCGTTGGGGCTGATATCGCCGCAGAAAATGGAGAATAGAATGAAACATTTAATTGATGTGCTGGATCTGACGCCAAACGAAATTGAAGATTTAATAAACACAGCAAAAGAAATCATGGAAGAGCCGTCCGCCTATGCGCAGGTATGTCGGAATAAAAAATTGGCTACGCTTTTTTTTGAGCCTTCTACTCGAACAAGACTTAGTTTTGAAGCCGCTATGTATGAGTTGGGCGGGCATGTGCTTGGTTTCTCAGAGGCGGCTAGTTCGTCGGCCGCTAAAGGAGAGAGTGTTGCCGATACAGTTCGAGTTGTCAGCGCTTATGCGGATATTATTGCTATGCGCCATCCCAAAGAAGGGGCGCCATTAGTGGCCTCTATGTATAGCGAGGTGCCTTTGATCAATGCTGGTGATGGGGGACATAATCATCCTACCCAAACGCTAACAGATCTATTGACAATTCATAAGGAGTTTGGCCGATTGGATGATCTTACCATTGGCTGCTGCGGCGATTTGAAATTCGGCCGCACGGTGCATTCTCTTCTTCATGCGATGGCGCGTTATCAAAATATTAAATTTGTTCTTATTTCGCCAGAGGAACTGCGTGTGCCGGAATATCTGCGTAAAGAACTACTGATCAAAAAAGGGCTTGACTTTGAAGAAACAACCAATTTAGAAAGCGCTTTGCCGAGCTTGGATGTGCTTTATATGACTCGTGTGCAAAGAGAACGGTTTTTCAACGAACAGGATTATATTAGGCTCAAAGACAGCTATGTGCTTACAAAAGAAAAAATGGCATTAGCAGGGTCTGGACTGCGCGTGTTGCATCCTTTGCCAAGAGTGAATGAAATTTCGGTCGAGGTAGACGAAGATCCAAGAGCCGCGTATTTCAGACAGGCTAAAAACGGAAAGTATATTCGTATGGCATTGATTATGAAGCTTTTAGGGCTTTCTTTGGAGGGCAGAAAATGATTGTGGGACAGATTAAGAACGGCATTGTGCTCGATCATATTACCGCAGGAAAATGCATGGAAATTTATGATGCGTTAGGATTAGCGGATTTGGCATGTACGGTGGCGGTGATAAAAAATGCAGACAGCCAAAAGCATGGGAAAAAAGACATTTTAAAGGTTTTTGAAGTGATTGATTTGGATCTTGATATTTTAGGATATTTGGATCCAGGCATTACGGTTAATATTATTAAAGACGGCAAAGTATCTGAACGAAAGCATCTTTCGCTGCCAGAGAAGGTGACGGGTATCATTCGCTGCAAAAATCCACGTTGTATTACTTCGGTCGAGCAGGCATTGCCGCACGTTTTTAAATTAACCGACAGAGAACAAGGGTTATATCGCTGTATATATTGCGAATCAAAGGCAAAATAAGTGCCAGAAAATTCCCCTTGATTTTTGTAAAGATGTGTGGTAGAATAACACTCTCACGTAAGGGGACGTAAGGGTTTCGACGTGTATTAAGAATCAGGATATAAGCCGGTAGAGCTGGGAAATCTCTGAAAAGTCCCAACCTTAAAATTAAACGCTAACGATAATAAAGTAGCTCTCGCAGCCTAAGGGCATGCGCATCCGCCCCGTATACCGCGGACGGATAAGCGGGTGTTAGAAACGCGGTAAATGTGAACGGAGGTTTTTTCGCGGCCCCGTCACACCTTAGCGAAATACCGAAATGCGCGGCGTGTCAGCCCGCGGCATCAAGGGAAATACAATAGACTGACTGTACCGGGAGAAGGTCTTGAGGAAGAATGTGCGGACAGGGGTTCAACTCCCCTCGTCTCCACCATTATGATAAAAAAGTCTTGAAAATCAAGGCTTTTTTATTTTGCTTACACGTTTTTTACACGTTTTTATCTTGTGTTTGTTTCAATTTTGTTTAAAATATTGACGGCTCTTTCCTCTTCCCGGGGGTACAAATGGGAATAGGTATTCCAGGTCATTTCAATTTTAGCGTGTCCTAACCGTCTGGCGATCTCCTGTATATTAATCCCCTCATTGGCCAGCAAGGAGGCGTGGCTGTGTCTGAAATCATGGATCCGTATAGTTTTTACGCCGGCCAGCTCGGCGTAGTGCTTGTTTTTATTTTGTAGGCTGGTATCCCGGATACAACGTTTGCCGCCGCATATTTTGTCACTGTTTTTAAAACCCGAAACTTTTTTACAGCGCTTTTTATGTTCGTCTAATACCGTTATCAATGGTTTGGGAAGCTGGAGGGTACGATAAGAGGATTTATTTTTAGGTGGAGTTTCCCGATCCGCACCCTTTAATTTTTGCGTTATACTGCGTTTTACTTCCAATGAATCTTGCTGTATGTCGTTCCACGTTAACGCGTAAATTTCGCCTTTTCTTAGGCCGGTATAAAAGGCAATGTTAAAGAATACATAGTAATCCCACTCTGCAATCCCTTTTTCCTGTGCGCACGTACGGGCAGCTTCGATAAATTGAATAAATTCTTCCGGCGTGTAGTAATTTATTTCGGGACGGGTGGCGTTCGCGTCTTTAAAATTCCCAAGACTGACCAGAGGGTTTTTAGGAATGTATTCCATACTGACCGCATAGTTGAGCAGTGAACGAAGAGCCGTATAAGTATTTTGTCGGGTTTTGAGAGCTAAATTCTTATCTTCGATCTCTATTTTCCATTTTTGTAGGACAGGCCGGGTAAGCTTATCTAAGGATATGTTGCCCAAGGTAGGAAGAATATGCTGGTTGACAATACGCTTGCTTTTATCCAGTGTGCTTTCTCGCAGCTCACGGGATTTTGCCTTGACATATTCTTCAAACAATGTCTGCAAGGTCATTTTTTGGGGGACGCCTTGGTTGTGGATTTCATAATTTAGCCGTCTTTCCAGTTCTTTGGCTTCTTCCAGTCCATAGGCAACCCGGTCGATTTGTTTTGCCTCACCAAGTGCGGTGGTATAGTTGATGCGAACCCGATATTTTTGAAGGCCGTCCTTTTTTCCCTGCATTTTATAAATAGGCATAAATTTCTCCTAAAAAAGCCCTGCATAAAGCGGGGCTTTTGTGTTTTTATTTTATTGTATAATAATAATGTTTTTATGTCAATGTTTCGCCGGCTTTCTTTTTATTCTTTCCCGTACCATTTATACGCCCGACGGAAGCCTTGGGATTTTAATCGGCTGCCTCAATCATTTCGTAGGTAGCGTCAATGATTTTTCCGCCTGTGTAAATGCCGGTTAACTTTACATAGTCTTCGTCTACTACGCGATTTTGCGTATCATCTCTCATTGTTATGGATATGGAGGGCGCTAATAGTGGTGGAATATCTCCACTTGTTAACATCCATCGTGAAGCCGTATCTATATCATCTCTGTCCACGCCACATATAACAGAACTGGTTCTAACGATGTAACAATTTACAGTTACAATCGTATTTTTCATTGTGGTTGGATTTCTTTCGACGGCTGTTTTAAAAGCAGAAACTGTATCAAATTCACCCGAATCAGCCAGTCCTTCACGGCTAGTGGGAGTGGATTCTGTTGTCGCTGTTGCTTTGTCTATTTCTTTTTGCAGCTTATTTGCTTTATCTTGGTATTCAGATACTAATTTTTTTAGTGAAGAGATTCGCGTTTCATATATTTGAATGGACGATAATTGTTTTTTATATTCCATAATCGAAAGAACATTGACGGCAATAGAAACACAAAGAAGGAGTGATAAGACAATGACAGGTATTTTCTTGAGCACATTTTTTGTTCTGAAATAGTGTTTACCACACCCTGCGCATATTTTTGTGTTGGAATCAATCTCACTGCCGCATTGTTTACAAAAACGCTTTGTTGATTTGGGAGCAGCCATTGGTACTATTCCTTCCTTTTGTTCTATATTTTCTAAATCAGCTTTTTCATTCATTGTGTCACATAAGGAGGACTCTGGTGTGCTAAGTGGCTCTTCTTTACCATTTTCATCATTTTTTACGGAATCAATATCTATTTGCGGTTTGACAGAGTTGTTTTCAGCTTGTATTTTTTTCTTAGTTGATATCTTTATACCAATAGTTATCGCGATACCAGGCAGAAGGTAGATGCAGTTCATGATTGTAAACCAAAGCGCAACAGGAATGGATATATTTGCTGAGGCCAAAATAATATATAAAAATAAAATAGCACCGTATGTACAATAGCGCCATAGTATGAATTTTTCTTTATACAATCCAATCACAATGGCCAGTGAGACGATAAAAGCTAAATATATGTTGGTTGGTGAAAATCCGCTGTGGCTGGGGTGGCATAGATCAAATATGTAAGTTAAGAGATAATTGATGCATGCAGCGTCACAAAACGCCGAAATAATTCTGAAAATGGTTACTACTGTTTTTTTGACTTTGGTATTCATGCGTTTTTGTCCTTTTCAACAATTCCTTGAATTTAACTCAAAAATAAATATAGTTTGCTTTAAAGTGCTGTTCGGCCTTGGTATGACTGTAAACCAAATGATTGCTTGAATTACTTACCAGTATTTTACAATAGTCTTATCGACATTCTTCGACTATAATTGACTTATAGATCGGAGGTTGAAAAACGATGAATTACAAAAAGTATCAGCAATCAAGAGACACCGGCTGGGAAACGCTAATCAAACAGAACATACGGTCTTTGCCGGTGAAAGCCAGTATGTTAGTGAAAAAGGAAGGGATTCTTTTGCGCTCCTACGCCCAGGGGCGGGATTTGCTTACCGAAATGGGGCTTATGCAAAGCATGGCCAATAACGATGGTTTTTCGGTGCGTATAGGGCAAACATGCTACATATTTTATGATGAAACATGCACGCCGCAACGCTCCCGCTTTACCATTCTGCATGAATACGGCCATATTCTCCGGGGTGACGTAAGTGAAACGCCGACTTTCCGCAACAGGGAACCAAGCGAAAAAGACGGCGACATCGAAACGCAGGCGAACATCATCGCTTCCCGCATTTTAGCGCCAGCTTGTGTTTTGTGGGCGCTTGATATTCATGCGGCAGAGGATATCGCGTCCTTATGCGATATCAGCCTGGAATCTGCCAAATGGCGGGCTAAGCGTATGGAACTGCTCTATGCGCGGGAAAAAGAGTTTATCGCCACCCGCGGCAAGTCCTGCTTTTTGCTTTCGCCAAAGGAGAGGGCAGTATACCATCAATTCCTTCCTTTTATTGAACAGGTTAAAGATCGATATCGTCGCTGTTAGCCTCTAACTCTTTTAGAAGCGGTTCTAACGCTTTTAGCTTTTCATCGGTAATGTGATACACGATTCTTTGTCCATTCCGATGAACTACAATTAAATCCTGCCCTGGCTCGTCCATCTCTGCATGGACGGGCTTTTCTTTTATGTCGGTTTCATCTTTGAGATATTCAGGCGTAGTATTCAGGATATCTGCAATGATTTGCAAGCGATCCGGCGCAATAGATGTTTTGCCTTGTTTTACATCGTTTAGATAACCGCGTTGTTGTCCAATTTTGGAGCAAATAAATGCGATACTTATGCCTTTTTCTTTTGCTAACGATTTGATTTTGTCTATGTTTACCAAATAAATCACCTCCTTTTTATACAAAACAGAAAATCTATCATTTGTAAGATTTATTCATTGACATTCTTACAAATGTAGGATATACTATAACCAAGCAAATCGCCAAGGGAAGGGGGAAAGATGAAGCAAGAAAAAATAACAGAGCTTAAACATCAAATTAAGTTGCTCAAAGCGCAAAATGAAACACTCGAAGAACAAATCTTACATTTACAATCGGGCGGATGGCTTGGCCACGCATGCCAGTATTGTGATTACGAAACAAAGTTTCTAAATGTTGCGACTAACCATGTGATTACTCTATGTGGCCGACGATTATGCGGCGATTTTCAGCCCAAACGCGTATACACAAAAGTAAATACAGAGAAACCGAACGATGCAATAGAAAGTATGATCGGTATGCAGGTCAGCAAAGACTGAACAAAGAAGTTGCGCAAGGCGTCTTCTCCTTCTGGCGTAATTCGTAAGCCGCGCAGACCATATGGAAAATCTTCTTTGCCTTTTGGAACAAGCTGAAACCATTCGGCCAAACCCTGCCTCACCAGAGAATCAGCGCGGAAGTGGTCGCATTTTTTAGGAAGCGAATATTCTTCAAAATGGTCAGCTGAATTTAAAACTTTGAGGGCTTTGCGAGCCTTTTTAGACAAATAGTACATTTGTACACACTTTCAATGCGATAGAATTTTTGTTATTTATTAGAATTGCTATTAATCTGATTCAGCATCCTTCATCCAGTTATGATACTGGCGAAGCAGCGAACTCTGATAATGAGCGACAAATTCAGTAATAAGCCTCCATTCTTCTGCGCTTAGATGTCTCTTATCTTCTGGCACCTCATGTATATCATTGAGGATGTCATATGCAAACTCGGACGAATGCTCTGATAAATATGTGATGAATTGACTGTAGTCTTTCATTAATTATTTCCTTTCAGCTGAAATAATTTAACCGCGTTAAGGATTACACCCTAATAATACCATAGAAAATGACAAAATACAAGAAAGAGGTACCAAAAAATGGAAAAAACAAGTTTATCTATACATAACATTTTGGAGGTGGAATAAGTGAGTGTAGGTGAAAACATTCGTAAGATTCGCGAACAAAAGAACATGACACAAGCCTATGTGGCCGAAAATGCTGGCATTTCACAAGCGATGCTGTGCCAAATTGAGCGGGGAACGAAAAATCCGTCATTACAAATCGGAGCAGAAATCGCCCGATTGCTGGAATGCCCACTTGAAGAACTATTAAAGTAAGAAAAGACGAGAAATAAGGAGAAGACATGGAATCGATTGTCAAAACGAAAATCAGGCCGGTGAAGAACATGGAAACGGCGTTGTACATCTACTGGAATTACCCAGAGATCGGGAACAAAGAGATTGCGGCGTTGTTTGGCTTGAGCGGAACAGCGACGCTGGCGCGGTATAAAAAAATAGCACGTCAGCGGATGGACGAAAAAGGGGTAGAATGTCGCGGTTTTGCATGCGTTGATACGGCGACTGCTTTTGAAGCATGGGGCATCGACGTGGGTGATTTGGAAAATCGTCTGATTAAAATTCAGCGGCTTAAGCAGAAAAATCTGATCAAGACGGATTTTGCTGTGGACGTTTGAATGCATGGAAGCGAAAGAGAAGCAGTAAAATGAACAACGAAGAAAGCAGGGAATACAAATGGATTTGAACCAAAAGACGCTGAATGAGCAAGGAAAACTGATTCGGAAACTACAAGCGGAAAACAGGGAGTTAAAACAAGAGAATCAAAAACTTAAGCAGCGGCTAAATTTTGATTTAGAAACCAATCAGGTTATGCAAATCGTAAATAATAAAGAGTACAAGTCAAAGGGCTTCGAGAAAACCTGCTGCGTGCCAGCGAGGGTGTAACTATGTATACAGAATATTATTATTGCGCCCACTGTGATCAGGCCTATGCAGAAGAGGACGTAAATGTGCGAGAGATAGAAGAACGCTTGGGGGAATGCCACGGCGTATCGATTTATACCGAGACCCAGATACCCGTTTGCCCCCGCTGCGGCAGGGACTGCGAAGAAACGGATCCAGAAGAGATGGTGCAGCTCATCAACCAGCAGAGCGAGGTGATACGCCGCTTAGAGCGCAAAGTAGAAGCACTAAAAAAGGCAGGAGGAAAGATAGATGGCATTAAAATCATTCAAAGAACTGTATAATCTGGATATTGATCCATATATCAGCCAAAAAGGAAATCAGAAGTTTAGCTGCGACTATGTCGCTTGGTCGGACACGCTGTATTTGCTGTATGAGAATGGCGCTGAAAAGGTCATTTATGGAAATCTCTATGGGCCGGATGGGCATTCTCTCTTTTTGTCGGCCGACAAACTGCCAGAGGTGCATGTGTTCGTAGAGATTGATGGCGACCGCCGCGAGATTACTTATCCGGTGATAGACGGTTCACGTGACGTCCAAATGGACAAAATCGCGCAATCAGACGTACATAATGCAACCCAGCGGGCGATGGTCAAGTGCGTTGCCACCAACTGGGGGTTAGGGCTTAAGCTGTGGCAAAAGCAAGACCGGGAGGATTTGAAAAAGCCGCAGAATGATCTGTCTTTTCATTCACTTGGAGCGATACAACGAAGGTTTAACGAAGAGTACACTACACTTTTGCAAAGGGGTATGACAACGGAGGCTATTACAACCGCTTTGGGTGTAAGTGAGGATGAGTTTAAAGTGTACAAAACCTATTTTTTAACACTTGATCGCACAGAGAAAAAGATGATCCAGTTAATCAAAGAAACAGCTGACAGTGCCGCTTATGATCCGAAGGTTCATGGATGATCGCCTCACATGACCGGTCTGGGTGGTTCGGGGCTTCGGACGTTGGGTATATCGTTGGTAATTGGAAAACCAAAAGCTTTGCCGACTGGTGGCTGGTTAAGCTGGGGGTAGCTGAAAACCACTTTGAGAGCATCGCCATGAATGCGGGTACCCACTGGGAGCATCGTGTGTTAGACAGCCTGGGCTTGCCGATGGAATTTGACCGGCAGATTCTGATCCCCGATCTGTCCTTACGGGTGAATCTGGACGGGAACACATCTGACACCATTTACGAATGTAAGACCCACGGGGCGGACAAGCCCTTTCGATGTCCCAAGAAATATTACCAGCAGGTGTGGGCGCAGCTGTTTGCAGCCCGAGAGACGGGACTTTCTTGTGGGGCGTATGGTAAGATCATTGACTATGGACTTGTTGATGAAGATTATCACAACTACTTTCTACCAGTGGATTCAGACCGGCGGGGGGAGACTGTGGTGGAATACAACGGCGATTTTATCGAAAACACATTTTTGCCGAAGCTGCACCATCTTCATGACTGTTTACAAAAGGGAGCGTGGCCGGAGTGAAAGTAATAACAACCATAAGCGAACCGATCTGCTTCACAAAAGAGAACTTTTTGAGCAAGCTGCCGCTGGTACTGAAAGCGGTGGAGGCGCTGGGCAAGGGCGCTTATGAAATCATCATCAAGGAGCACCGGCAAAAGCGTAGCTTGAATGCTAATGCCTATGCTTGGGAGCTGATGGGCAGGCTGGCCGAGAACCAAGGGATCGAAAAAGAAGAGGTGTACCGGCATCATGTCCGGGCGGTAGGAGTATATCGGCAGGTGGAGATCAATGAAGAGGCCGAGGACACGCTGAAGCACAGCTGGGGACTGAATGGGATTGGCTGGATTGCGGAACGGGTAGACTACACCCAGCATGAGGGCTTTGTGCTGGTGAATCTATACTACGGCAGCAGTACCTACAACACCAAACAAATGAGCCGGTTAATTGACAACATCGTGCAGGACTGTGAGGCGGTGGGGATCCCCACCAAAACACCAAACGAGATCGCGAAGCTGAAAGCCCTGTGGGGGGAAGCGCCCAAGGAGCCATAATGGCGGCCAGTATCATGCAAAAGACCAAGCGGTGTTATATCACCCACAGCACGCAAAGCTTGCACAAGCACCACATCTTTGAGGGCACAGCTAACCGATCGAAGTCAGAGCAATACGGTTGCTGGGTGTGGCTCCGGTCGGACCTGCACAACATGTCCGACTATGGCGTTCATGGCAGAAAAGGGAATGATCTTGACCGAATGCTAAAACAGACCTGTCAGCGGCGCTTTGAAAGAATCTACGGACACGAGATGTTTGTAGAGACATTCGGAAAAAGTTATCTGTAATAAGCACTCATATAATAAAAAAGAAGGAAAAGGATAAATATGGCCAATTTTAATCTGAACAAGGTCATTTTGGGCGGGCGGCTGACGGCCGATCCTGTGCTAAAAAAGACAAGCAGCGGGGTGGCGGTGACCTCATTTTCCATCGCAGTGAACCGCAAATATGCATCGCAGGAAGAGCCGGCAACCGACTTTATCAACATTGTCGCGTGGCGCAAAACGGCCGAGTTTGTGTGCAAATACTTTCGCAAAGGCAGTAGCATTTGCTTAGAGGGATCCATACAAACCCGCAAATGGCAGAACCAAAATGGCGAGACACGAAGCGCTGTCGATGTAGTGGCAAGCGAGGTGTACTTTGTAGACAGCAAGGCGGAGCAGAGTGCGCAAGGCAGCTTTGCCGGGATAGGTGAAGCGAACATGGAAACGCTTGCAGACGATGAAGATTTACCGTTTTAAGCAGAAAGGCAAGAAAACACAATGAGATGGATCGATGAGATTAACGCATTCTACAATCGGGCAGAGATAAACCAAGTGTCAACAAGTGTTGCTGCTTTATGGCACGCGCTTATGTACCTAAACAGCCGGCACTTTTGGTCGAACGAGTTTTCCGCGCCAAATTTAGTATTGCAATCTTTGACTGGCCTGTCTCGTTCAGGAATCCTGAAAGCGAGAAACACCCTGAAACAGATGGGATATATTGATTTTAAAGCAAACGGAACCAAATCAACGGTATATATTTTGCACTCGCTTATAGCAAATAGTACGCAAGTTGGTGTGCAAGATAGTGTGCAAGCGAGTACGCAAGTTGGTGTGCAAGTTGGTACGCAAATTGGTGTGCAAGCGGGGGGACTATATAGTACTCCTATAGAGATATTAAATAATAATAAGACTAAAGACATAAAGACAAAAGACAAAAAAGACAGCGCAGATAAAGAGCAAATCGAAGCGGTGGTTCTCTTTTTGAACCAAACGGCCGGGACAAACTATCGGGCGTCAGCTGAGGCAACCAAGAAGCATATCCGCGCTCGATTGGCAGAAGGCTACACGGTGGACGATTTCAAGACCGTAATTCAGAAAAAGTGTGCCGAATGGTTGGGGACGGACTATGCCAAGTATTTACGGCCGGAAACCTTGTTCGGCAGCAAATTTGAGGGATATTTGAATGCGAATATTTCAGCAAAGGACAGCGATGGCAAGGATTCGAGCTTTGATACCGATGAATTTTTTAAAGCGGCGCTGGAAAAAGGATTAAGGAGGCTGGAAGAACATGGAGAATAGAATCATTTGCGGGATAGACCCAGGTAAAAAAGGCGGCATAGCGGTGCTGTATCCAGATGGAACCGATGTGTTTCCGTACAGCGCCGAGGCACTCATTGACCTGTGCCGATCATATGCCGGCACCGGCCAGCTGTTTATCTGCTTAGAGCGAGTTCACTCCATGCCCAAGCAGGGAGTGAAGAGTACATTTGAATTTGGCAAGGGGTACGGCTACATATGCGGGGTATTGGAAGCTTTTGGGATTCCGTATCAGGAGATACCGCCCCAGAAATGGAAGAAGGAATACAGCCTGGGCAGAGACAAGAAGCAGTCCATTGAGACGGCTCGCAAGCTGTTTCCGGGCGTAAGTCTAAAAGCCAGCGAGCGGTGCACCACCGATCATGACGGCATGGCCGAGGCGCTGCTGATTGCCCTCTACGGCAAGCGGCATTATTGAGGGGGAAAGAAGATGACTGAAATATTATGCGGAAACACAGAATGCAGATATCTAAACGGCAATATCTGTACAGCTTGTATGATCGAATTAGATGATGACGGATATTGTCTTAGTACTGAAACGTATTCAAATGCTCCAGAGTATCAGGAAGAATATTATATTGCCGTAAGAGCGATTGACGGCGGAAATGGACGTGCCCGTAAGCAAGGTAAAAAAATCACGATCGGTGGTGAGGATTTCTTTACACAATCTCCCCCGCATTCAGATAATAAGCATACATATGTCACGCACGGACGGACTGGGTATTTGTGCGGAACAGTGGATGAGCTTAATAAGCGTTTTGATGCTTTTAAAGTTAGTCAGATGGATGTAGTAAATGTGATGAATTTACCGCTCGTTGAATTTGACGAAACAAAGCGGAAGTATGTCTATGTACAGGAAAGAGAGGTACGGAATGAAGATTGACAAAGGCTATGCGCTGCTCATGATTGGCTTGGTGGCGTTGCTTACCGCGTTTGTGGCGGGCTATTATTTCGGGGGTGCGTGATGGGAACGTGTAAGAAATGTATTCACAGTGAAATATGCAAATTTCATGAAGCGATATACGGTCGAAGCTTTTCGGCCGAATGCGGCTTCTTTGCGGACAAGTCTCATTACATCAATCTACCTTGCCAAGTAGGTGACACCGTGTATTATCGGACATACAAAGCGGGCACTGATATAGGCATACAGCCGCATGAGGTGACCGGAATACGAGTGCTCGTGCAAACCAAGGGGGCTGACATACCCATCGGGGATATTGGCAAAGATGTGTTCCTGTCTTTGGAAGAGGCGGAAGGGGAAAGGGAACAATGAAACATATATTATCGTTCAGTGGAGGAAAGGATAGTACTTATCTCGCATTTTATTTGATTGAAAACGGCTATCCACTCGATGAAGTGGTTATGTTTGACACTGGCTGGGAATTTCCGCAAATGTACGCACACATCGAAAAAATGCGTGTCTATTTTGAAAACCACAGCGTAAAATTCACAGTCTTAAAACCTAAAAACAGTTTTGATTATTTAATGGCAGATAAGCCAGTAAAAGAGCGTGGAGGCGGCCAGCACTTCGGATACTCCTGGTGCGGGCTGAAAGGTTGCCGTTGGGGTACAAGCGAAAAATTGGTTGCGCTTGATAAATATATAGAGAGCCAGAATGCGATAGTCTATATAGGGATAGCAGCAGATGAAACGGCGCGGCTACAAAAAGAGAGAAAACTCTATAAACGATTTCCTCTTGCTGAAAATGACATTACAGAAGCGGAATGCTTAAGAGGTTGCTACGAGCGGGGGTTACCTGGGACGGACTATACGAAAAGTTAGATCGTGTGAGCTGTAAATTTTGCGCATTAAAAACCTTAAAGAGCTACGCAATATTTATTTTGATATTCCCGAGGTATGGGACGAATTGAGGGCAAAGCAACGACTAACAGACCGGCCGTACAAAGGTGAGGGAAAGAGTGTGTTTCAACTGGAGACTCGCTTTGAATTTGAAAAAGAGCGTGTCGCGCAGGGGCTTTCTGTAACAAACAGAGACTTTTACCGGCAGCTCGCTGAACGAATGAACGAAAGGAGCGAGGTATAATGTATGAATATTGCGTTGGATTCGAGTGTTGCTCAAAATATCAGTGTGATGATGGTGATTACGGTTGTGGCTGCGACGAGATACAATGTCAATTTCAATATGACTGTGAATTTTGCCGGCACCAAGATACTTGCAACAGAGAAGATTATGGGTATGAGGAGGACGAATAATGGCACAGTACGCTAAAAATACGAATGTTTCTTCCGAGTTATCTCGGCTTGAAATTGAAAAGATACTGGCTATGCTGCCAATGCTAACAGGAGAAGGTGGAGATCAACATGAGTAAATCAGTTTTAAGAAGTATAAAGCCTTATTGGTTTTATCTGATATGCGAGGGAAAGAAACAGATAGAAGTTGGCAAGAATGTGCCGAAAAACGCAGATTGGAATAGGATTGTTGAACTTTATTGTAGTAAGGATATGTGTTCGTTTAATCGGATTCCAAAAGAGTTTCAGGAAAAATATAAACCATTTATCGGTAAGGTTGGAGCACGATTTGTGTGTGATAAAATCAATAAATTTACGCCAACAGAAAAGGGCATAAGGTTTAATCACTTTTCAGATTTGGGTGATACATGCCTGTCTCTGAACGAAATACTAAGATATTCAGCGGGGAAAATAATTTACGGCTGGCACATCAGTGACCTTGTGATCTACGATAAGCCGAGGAAACTTGAGGATTTTATGAAATGCGATTATTGGAGTTTTGAAGAGTGGGTGAAAAAAACACCTTTGAACCATAGCCATACCAAAGACGATTACAAAAGATACTTAAATAGGCGCAAAATGACCCGCCCGCCGATGAGTTGGTGCTATGTGGAGGAATTTAGATGAAAATTGGTGACAAAGTGATAATGAACAATAGATATCACGTTAGTGAAGCGAATATAGGCAAAATTTGGACGGTAAAATCTGAACCCTTTTATGGGGATGGTGTATGCAATGTCACATTGGAAGGATACGGAAAATATGCTGTTGAAGGACTGGATATTGTGTACACCGAATCGATGGAAGGAGGAAAAGCGCTAATTGGCGTTAAGCCAAAGTATGTCCATGATAGAGAGAGGTTCGCAGACCTTGGGGAAGCCATTATTAGATATGCGCAGGCTGGACGTTATATCAACTTAGAGTGGGTTATGGAATATAATCAGTTGGCAAAATCAATAAAACATAGGAGGAAAAACAATGAATAATTTAAACAAATTTGCAGATGTAATTATATTGCCATGCAAATTGGGAACAAAGTTATACCGTGTCACGTATCCATATAGGAATTGTCCGAAAGTCACAGAATATACTGTAGTCAACTTTCGCACCGTTGGAAAGAAACATAAGATAATGTTGGAAGTGCGTGTAAACGGTGTTTCCGGTACAAATATCATGGCATATGACAGGTTTTATACTACATATGAAGAAGCAGAAAAAGAACTCGTACTGCGAGAAATTGGGCGAGGTAATCGCTCTTTGCCATTCGGAATTATCCGAAGCACTGGAAGAATACCGGAACAAGAGGCCGAACGCTTACACGCTGGCATTTGACCAGAACGATGATCCATATTACAAAACGGACATGGAGCAATGGAAACCGGATGAGAAGCCGGAAGGAATCGCCGTTGAGCTTGCCGACTGCATCATACGAATATTGGATTGGTGCGGCAAGGAAGGAGTCGACATCGAAGCGATTTTAAAGCGAAAACATGAGTACAATAAAGCTCGACCGTATCGGCATGGTGGGAAAAGGATTTGAATGAAAATGGGAGGACTAAAAAATGACAAGAGAACAGCAATTAAAAGAACTGACAGACATCGTGCATGACGGGAACTATCACGAAGAAGAGACAGCAGAGGATATTTATACGGCCGGATATCGAAAAGAACAGTATGGCCGATGGGAAGAGGAAAGATGTGTCATACCGCTCTCGAATACATTGAAATCATTCTATCGGTGTTCGGTATGTAAAACACACTGGGACAGCAAGACGAGATACTGCCCGCACTGCGGGGCGTTAATGGATTTGAGGCAAAATGACAGAGAAAATTGTTGTAAGGATTACGTAAATGGAAAATAGGATAAAAATGAAAAGAAACAGAGTGAGCTATGCAAGGCGAATCAGCAAAACATCTGTAGGCAAGCGTGTAGTGCTTTCCTGGGTTGTTGTAGCGATTATCTTTTTCGTTATTGGTTTTGTGATCGGTATATTGGTTTAGTCGGTAGTCAAGGTGTGAAAGGAATATGGGCATGAAGGCAAAAGAATATTTGCAGCAGTTAAAAAGGAGGTTCATGTGACGGACTGGAACGCGGCGAACGTTAAGTGCCCTTTTTATATTAGCGAAGGCAGCACACGGATTAATTGTGAAGGACCAAGCGAACAGGCAACCTTTAGCACCATATTTTTAAGAGCAGCTGACAAGAAAGGATGTCAAAGTGTTTATTGCAATGCGGCTTATCAGGACTGTATGATTTATAAAATGCTGATGAATGAGAAATATGGGCAGACATGATCTGAATCAATCGCATAAATTTATATTTTTGTGGGTTAGAAAAGGGCGCGGCGCCTTGCTATAATTGGCTAAATGAACACGTATGATAAGAAAGGGCTTATATTATGGCAAATTTAGCAGAGGTGCGAAAGCAGCAGGAAGAAAAGCAGAGACAAGCCATCGAACAGGTATTAAGACAGCATGCCGACGAGGTAGTGGCGAAGGAGATTTCTTCGATTGACCAAAACTATCAAACCATGCTTTCCGGCTATACCAACGCACAGGCAGGGTACACGCCAGCGGGGCAGTTTGACACGCTGGACGAACAGCGCAAATCATTTCTAAATCAGGGGGATCAGCTATTAAAGTGGCTCCCCCTTTCTTCGCTTTCTGATCAGGACAAGGGAAGCTTAACGTCCCAGGTACAGCAGATGCAGTCCTTTGCTGATTCGGGATATGCTCAGAAATACTCTGGTTCTCAAAATCGGTTAAAGAACACCAGTTCTTTAAACCAGATTGGCGCCAATTTGCGGGATATTTACGGACAGTACAAAGATGCGGAAGAATATGATACATTCAGCAAGCTGAAGACGATTGAGGATGTACAGGCCTTTATTGATGAACGCAAAGCGGCGGGCACTGAAAAGATCGTGAAAGAAAATCAGAGAATTTTAGGCGCCGCTACAGCGGATATAGAGATTGACACCGGCAAATACATCTATCAAGATCAGATTGATCGGGCAAATACACTCCTTGCAGTCAAATACGGTCAAAAATATGGTGTGGGTGAATCATCTTATGCGGATGTGATGCGAAAGGCAGACCAAGATTATTTAGATGGCATTTTGACGCAAGAGGACTATGATTTATTATCGGGCTATGCGGGGATTGATGCGACTGATGAGGATCATGGCACAAGACTTGATTACTTAAAGCAGGATGCAGCTTCTGTTCGCTCAAAAGAATTTAATGCGATATATAATGAATGGGCAGAAATTGATGAGAATTATTATCAAGGGAAGTATTCTGGCAAAGAAACGGAGTGGGCCGAGAAAAGGCTTGCCTATTTGGAACGCCAAATGGACGAGATGGGCTATGAAGATATTTTAAAACGCGAAAAATACTATACCGAAGCGGCTGAACAATTAAATGATTCAGCGATTCCGCAGGAATGGCGGGCGAGGGTAGAGGCGCTTGACGAAGAGACTTTAGCTTATCTTGATACCTATAATGATTCCAAAAACTTGAAAGAACTGCGCAAGAACTTGGGAAGCAAGCTGGCGGGAAAGAGCGATGACTATGTCAAAGAGCTGGCACAGTGGCGCAAAAATATACAGTCACTGGACAAGGCAAGAGAAGAGGCGATGCAGGCCAAGGAAAAAGCGGCCGAAATGAATGCCTTGGAATTAGCAGGGCAGACCCTTGCTAACATTGGAAACAATATTGCAGGGACGCCGGCGGCGATTTTTGAAGGAGTCAGGGGACTTTGGCAAGGCGTTGACGGAGACGCCTACAAGGCTTATACCTATAATGATGGTTTTAAAAAAATAAGAAATGCGCAGGTTTCTTCTGAACAATTAACTGAAAACATACGAAATTACTATACCGATCGTTTTGGCGAAGAGGCTGGTAATATAGCAGCCTTTACGTATGGAACGGTGAACTCGGCTATACAAAATGTTCTTGTGGTTGGCGGAACTACTCTGGCTGGGGCTGCTGTAGGATCAGTTGTTGGTGGCGTTGGCGGCGGAACGGCCGGGGCAATGAGTGGAGCAAAAGCGGGAGCCGCTTTAGCTGCCTCTAAACTGACAGGCGTAATTATGGCCAGCACAGGGGCGGCAAACGAACTGTATTCACGTTTGCAGGCAGGCGAGAGTAACGAAAGAGCGTTGACTTATGCCATGGCCTCTTTCACCGTTGAGAGTTTGAGCGAAACCTATTCCATAGGTGAGATTATGGACGCGGTGCGAAATCGTAATAAGACGGGCATCCTGGCTATGCTGATTCAATCCGCTAAAAATGAGGGCCTCGAAGAAGTGGCAAGCAACTGGGGAATGCGGCTATTTGATGCTGCTTTGGACGGCCGTGAGAGCGAGCTATTACAGGGAATTGCCGATAAGCAGGAAAGCGGTATGAGTTTGCAAGAAGCACTTAGCCAAACGCTGGGTGAATTGGTAAGCGAAGATGCGCCGGCTTTTGTGGCTGGGGCATTATCGGGCATGATGATCTCTGGCGGCTCGGCGATTGTACAACAAGGTGCTTCTAAAGTGACAGGTAAAGCGGCAGGTGCCATGCAAAACCGATCTGACGCGAAGGCGGCACTGCGTAATGGCAAAGGGGAAAATTTGATAGAAACGGCTTTGTCCATTTTGCCAGAGGACAGCAAAGCCTATCAAATTGCGCATAAGTATACGGCGGAAAATGCGCCGGCTTTGACGAAAAGCGATACCCGAACGCTAATGAAGGCAGTGAACGAACAACGCTTTGCTGCGGTGGACGAAGCGGTGAAAACCGGGCAGAAAAACGCGATCCGCCAGGAGCTCATTGACCAAGGTGTGGATCAGGCCGACACGCTGACGGGTGTGACCTACAAGGCGTTAACCGGGCAGGAGATGACGGCGGACGAGAGCGCGCTTTTCGAGAAAAGTGAAGAGGCACAGGCGATTGTGAAAGAGCTGCGGGAGGATACAAACAGCTCTTTTGCGAAATTCTTTTATGAGCAATCGGAAAAAACATTTAGTGCGGCGGCAGAGGAAGCGGAGAACCTATACCAGCACGTAACAGGGCGCGGAGTAGAGGCGATTGCACACCCGCTTATTAATCAGCAGGGACAGCAGGTGGTCCGCTTGCAGGAAATTACAGCCTTGCATGAAGACGGCAGTATGACGGTGAGCGTGAAAGACAAAAAAGGGCAGAGCGCTGGTGAGCGCACTATTACGGCAGAAGAGATCAGCGATCGTTCGGGCCTTGCGGGGGCCATGTTTGAAGCGGCGGCTGATATGAACGATGTACAGGCGGCGAATGCTTTTATTGGAGCGGCCAGCACCGAGACCAAGCTGCGGTATGATCAGATGCCGGCGGTATTCAGCGCCTACTACCGGTTAGGGCAAAGCGGAATGGCGATGGACAGCGAGGCAGATGTTTTTGAGGGCGGAGCAGCGCTTGTCAGTGCGATGAAGAAGGCCTCCCCACACTTTAAGCAAATTGCCTATGACGCAGGCCGCAAGGGGCCGCACAAGACCGGCGTATCTTACGCGCAGGGAATCAGCCGGGAGCAGGTCGAGGCGGCCTACCGGAAAAGCCTTGGCAAGCATGCGGGCAAGGTGATTGACCTAATTGACAAGGTAGCGAAAAAGGCAGGGACCGAGGTGCTGTTTGCTCCCCTTGCCGCGGGAGTGGACGGCTGCCACATTACCGGCACCAACAAGATTTTACTTTCCCTTGACATTTCCGAGGGCACCTTAACCCGCACGCTGGGACACGAGACTTTCCACTATGTAGCTAACATCAACCCTGAACAGGCGGCACTTTTGCAAAAAGAGGTGATTGACTGGCTCAAAGAAAAGGGGCTGTATGAGAAGGTTTACAAAGATTTCGCCAAGCGGTATGCGGGCGAAACAAAAGGCCTCTCCGAGGCCAAAAAAACACAGTATTTACACGAGGAAATGGCGGCGGACGCTTGCTTTGACGCGCTCTCAAACGGCGAATTTTTAAACGATTTCAGCCACAAAGCGGACAAAGGGGTGCTTGAAAAAATCAAGGATTTCTTGACTGAACTGTCCGACATGCTGAAAAAGGCGATTCAGTCTTATGCGGTATCCCATCAGAACGACACGATTGTAAACGAGCTGCTGAAAGACCAAGCTATGCTTGATAAGATCAACAAGCGGTTTGCGAAATTATTGGAAAGCGTGGAGGGGAAGGAATATACACAACAGGATGTACAAAGTGGCAATGTAAAATATTCGATTGCCTATACTACTCAAAATCAGCCTGTTGTCATAGTGGAAGAGGATATACTAAAAGGTGTGCCACACTCTGAATGGGTGCGGACTGTAAAAAACACCATTGCTGGTAAGTTTTCGCAAGGTATTCCTGTGAGTGGACGTTTGATTAAGGTCAACCGAAAAACACAAAATGAATATACGGGATCAAAATATACACAGAGAACAAGGAGAGTTTTGTCTGCCGTTTACGAGGACAAATTCAAAGCGGCGGGGCAGCTTGACGAAATTGTACTTGCGTCTACTAACTATATTAATGAGGACTTAAAACATGCGCGTAAAGATAGTTTCAAAGAGTTTGCACGAGGCGATGTGTTGCTTCGGGTAGGCGAGAATGACTATTCTGCCAAAGTGATTGTCGGTTTTACATCTAACAAAGAGATGGTTCTCTATGATGTTATCGATTTTATGCAAACAAATTTAGAAATAAAAAAAGACCGTGCCAGTACAGTCCAATCGCAAAATGCAATGGACTATAGACATGAAACACAGTCTAACAATACTGTACCACAAAAGGCACCGTCTGTCAATAGTAATGATATGCAAAAAGACAAAAATGATACACTGGGAAAGAAAGGCGAGGTGAAGAAACAGCGTTCAAGCGAAACCCAAGAACAGCGGCAAATGCGGGAATTGGTGAACCAAAACGAGACTTTGCAGGCGCAGAACACGTTATTAAAACAAGGACTAACATTAAAAAAGATAAAAGTGCCGAGCGACGAGTTGCTGAGCAAATATATGAGAGATGTTTTAAGTTCGTTTCGTATTTTTGCAAAGAAAGAAAGGTTTGCTGCCGCCCGCGCCGATTTAAAAAAGGCTTATGAGATTTTGGCAAATATTGAAGGTACCAGCCCGAATGAAACGATTGCGGTCAACACAGCGCAGGCCTATGCGCTGCGTGTGGCGTCTGACTTGATTAAAGCCAATCGATTCTATGAAGTCTCTGACGGAATTGAAATATGGCACTTAGGAGACAGCCGCCGTCTTTTGGCGGCAGATGTGGAAATGGAAGTGGCGCGCAGACTGCTTGACCCAGTGATGCAAAACTTTGCGGGTAAACAGTATCATAAACTTTACGAGCAACGCTTAAAGTATGAAAAGCTGGCCCATGAGCAAAGCGCGCATTACCAGCAGCGGCTAACGCAGCGCACAGCCGACAAAAACGCACAAATAGAGGCGCTGAAAGAGGAATACCGGCAGAGGATAGACAAACTTCGCTCTGCTAAAAATGAAAAATACAACCGCGAACAAGTGCTGAGGCGTGTGAAAAAATGCATGAAAAGCATTGCGGGCGCGATGGTGAGCAATTCTAAAAATGACCATATTGCAGACGCTTTAAAGCCGGCGGTGCAAAATCTTTTCATGGCGCTTGAAGGCTCTAACAAAATTTCACGATCACTTTCTGAACAAATTGAGGAAATTCGCAGAGCACTCTATGACAATGAGGGGCGTCTCACGATGGCGGACATCGATTTGCCGGAAGGATATGGCGGGATGCTGGACGATTTGGCGCACAGTTTAGAGAATCTGACCGGTTACTATGTGGAATCCCTTGAGCAGGGAGAAAATGCGCTGAACCTGATGAGCGCGGAACAGCTAAAACAGCTGGATATGGTGTTGCAGGTGATTCGCAAGGCGGCAAAGGGATATGATAACGCATTGAACGCGGCGAGATATCGGCACATTGACGATGCACGTAAAGATACGAAGAACACGCTGGCGCGGCTTGAGAAGCGAAGCGGAAAGAGACGGAATGCGGCAGATACCTTCTTGAATGTGGATAATCTGACGCCGGTCTATTTCTTTGAACGGCTGGGAGAAGGCGGCCGGGCGATTTTTGAAGAACTGACTGCCGGAGCTGACAAGCTGGCCATGCACACCAGAGAAATTTTGGATTTTACCGAAGAGGTGATGAAAGGCAAAGAACGGGCTGTAAAGTCATGGAATCAAGACGAGCATTGGATCGACATTTCTTCCGGTAAGCACGTTCAAATGACCACAGCACAGATAATGAGCTTATATGCTTTATCCAAACGGGAAAGCGCAAAAGGACACCTCTATGACCCACTAAACGGAGGTATCCGAACGCAGAAATACAAGAAAAACGGGCAGCTGGGCGGAACCATGGAAAGGGTGAGCCTGCGTGAAGCGGATGTGAAAAAGATTATCGGGACGCTCACCGCTGAGCAAAAAGCCATGGCTGACGCTTTGCAGGAGTATATGTCTAAGGTGGGAGCCAGATGGGGCAACGAGATTTCTATGCAGCGTTGGGGAATCCACTTTTTTATGGAGGAAAACTATTTTCCAATGACGGTGGACAAAGGAAGTCTTGAAACGACCGAGGAAGTCTTTATCTCCGAAAGCAATCACAGCAATTTATACGGACTGCTCAATCGTTCTTTCAATAATAAGATAACTAAAGGAGCGAATAATGCGCTTGTTATTAGTAATATCTTTGATGTGTTTGCCGACCATATGTATCAAATGGCCGCTCAAAATGCGTTGGGACCGGCTGTATTAAATGCAAATCGCTGGTGGGAACGTGTTGATTACACAGCAGAAGGTAAAAAAATTGATGATTCCAGTGTGAAGAGACAGGTGGAAACATTTCTCGGAAAAGAAATGACTGGATATTTTGGCAACCTAATGAGTGATCTGAACGGAAATAGCGGCGATCTTGGCGCAAAATCACTTACCGGCAAGTTTTTAAGTACCGCGAAAGCCACGAAAGTGGCTGGCAATTTGAAGGTGGCGGTATTACAGCCACTTTCCTATGTACGGGCGGCTTATGTGATAAACCCCAAGTATTTGGCGGCGGCAATGACTGATAAGCAATCATTTAAGAAGAATAGCGACATGATGGGAAAGTCGGGAATTGCTAACTGGAAATCTTTTGGCTTTTACGACGCTTCGGTAAGCCGTAATATACAGGATCTAATATCCGGGCAGGAAACCTTGCGAGAAAAACTGGTGAATGGCAGCATGGCACTGGCGGAGAAGGCGGATGAATGGACATGGCGCAGATTATGGGCCGCTGTAGGGCTTGAAGCCGAGGATCAGGGCTTTATCCGCGGTACCGAAGAGTTTAATGAAGCGGTAAACCGCAGATTTGATGAGGTGGTTTACAAGACACAGGTAGTCGATTCCGTTTTGACAAGGTCACAGCTGATGCGCAGCAAGAGAGACAGCGTGAAAATGATGACTGCGTATATGTCCGAGGCAGCCGTTTCTTATAATGTGGCGCACGACGCGCTTGTGAAGGTGCATGACGCGCAGCAAGCGGGCGTAGGCGTTAAAGAAGCCTGGGCGAATGCCGGCACAGCGCTGGCTGTGATGTTTGTTTCCTATGCTTTGGAAACTCTGACTGACGCACTGGCCGGCGGATGGCGTGACGAAAGGGACAAGGATTTTTTGACCAAGATGGAAGAGCAAATCCCGCAGGCTCTTCTCGACGACATGCCTCTTTTATCTGAAATTCCCTATATTGCAGATTTGTGGTCGGTGGCTTGCGATTTGATTCAGGGGAAAAGCATTGGAGAGGCGGCTTCTGCCAAGATCAACGACATGACCGCTATTTCAGAGATGTTGACAGGCATACAAACGGTTATGAGTGCGTTTCAAGGAGAGAGCGAGCCATACAAAGCGATTTATGATATGCTGACCGGCATTTCTTCCCTTACGGGAGTGCCTTTTGCGAACGCGACAAGAGAGGTGATTGCTCTTTGGAACAATGCGGTAAGCTGGATGGGACACGATGATCTGAAGGTGAGGAAATACGAAGAGACTATGGCTGCCAGAGTGGCTGAAATTGATACAAAGCATATGAGCAGCGACGAGGCGGTTGAATATATCAAAGAACTGGCTTCTCAGTTTGATATCGATTCTGTAAAGGCGAAAGTTAGCGAATTTTACAAAGACAAGTACCAGAAGGCGGAGGAAAGGGAGCGGCAGGCACTTTCTAATGAACTCTTGCAAACGGGGCTATGGTCACAGGCTGAACTTGCTAAAAAAACGGACAACTGGCTCTTTAAGAAAGAGCACCCGAAAGAGGAGTTTTCGCAAACAAAAGAACTGTATGAAGCCTTTGCGACAGGAAAAGGGATTCCGCAAGCCATGGACCGTTACAAACGATATACCGATGAAACGGGCGATGCAGCCGAGCGTTATGTCCGTGATGAGGCGAAGGAGCAGTGCAAAAAGGCTTACCTTGCCGGTGACATTGACGATCAAACAGCGCTAAGCTATATCCGAAAATACTTTGTTGTGAAGAGCCCAGCCGGCACTCTTGCTGACTGGAAAAAAGCAAAGAATGAAAAATAATATTAGGGTGGGGTTAGAAAAACCCCGCTCTTTTTTATATAGTATAGGGGAAACAGCTTAGCAAAAACCAGCTTTAAAAGGAGTATTATCAAGATGAACGCTGTATCGCGATATAATTTAGATATTTCACGTTCAGGCCGCCAGGCGGTGATTGACGCATACCAGGGGGACACGGCTTCGCGTATTATTTTGTTTACCTTATCGAATGGGACGGAATTATTAGATATTTCAGATGCGGATATCGCCATTCTCTATGCCGAGAAGTCAGACGGTACTAAAGTGATGAATCAATGTAACATTACGGTTGACGGAATTGAGGCAGTGCTTACTACGCAAATGACGCAGTGCGCGGGTCATGTCCATTGTCAGTTGGTGTTGCAAAGTGAACGAGAAATTATAGCAAGTCCCGAATTTACTATTGATGTAACGGGGCGTGAATCATTTCCGATTTATATACTATTAAACGAAAAACCGGATGACTGGGAACAAAACTATAAAATTTATTATACAAAAGATGAAAATGGATTTTTAAAGAATGTAACGAGTATGGCGAATACAGCGCCGGCATGGAAGCGTGAGACTTATTATGTGCTAACAAATCCCTATGCAGAATCCGAAAACGAATATGGAGCGCTCCTTACCGCTCTGTCAGAGGCAAAAAAAGCATATGAATCCTCGATTGAAAAAGTTATACTCAATGGAAATAGCCAATTAATCGTCACATATCGGAATGGAAGCGTGTATGTTTCAAGTTCACTTAAGGGCAATGTTGGTCCGCAGGGAGAGATTGGCCCACAGGGTCCTATTGGACTTACCGGCCCGCAAGGCGAGAAGGGAGAAAAAGGCGAGCAGGGACCGAAAGGAGAACGAGGTGAGATTGGCCCGCAAGGTGAAATGGGTCCACAAGGACCCAAAGGAAATGATGGACAAGGGCTTGTCATATTGGGAAGCTATAGCGATGCTGAAACGCTTATGACGGAACATGGTGAGGGTGAAGCGGGCGATGCATATTTGGTAAATAGTGATCTCTATATATGGTCCGAAACAGAAAAAAGCTGGAAAAACACGGGCAGCATTCGAGGACCGCAGGGCGAACAGGGGTTACAAGGAGAACAAGGGCCGCAAGGGCCAAAAGGTGAACAAGGCGATCCGGGGCCAGCCGGTGCCCCTGGACAGAATTTTACAGTTACAACAGTAACAAGTCTGCCGACGGTGGGCGAAGAAAACAAGCTGTACATAAAAAAAGTGTCGGGAGCCGAAGAGAACGGGCACAACTATGAAAAGTGGCTGTATGTGCCGAAATCGAAGCAGGCGTCCGACGATTATTATTTGTGGAACGGGTCTACTGGCCCGGTTTATGTATTCACCGCCGACAGATATCCCAAGGTGGGCGATACCGTATATTATGGAACAC
>JAAWDG010000021.1 GCA_022793655.1 Clostridiales bacterium | reverse complement strand
TAAGCTTTTGCAAGAAAGGAATGGCGTGTGAATGAACGAAAATGTATTTGATTCAATAAAAATCGGTCTTGCTTCTCCCGAGGTAATCCGGGGTTGGTCATATGGTGAAGTCACAAAGCCGGAAACGATCAATTACAGAACATTAAAGGCTGAAAGAGACGGTCTTTTCTGTGAACGGATTTTTGGGCCTACGAAAGACTGGGAGTGTTTGTGCGGAAAGTACAAACGGGTTCGGTATAAAGGCAAAGTGTGCGAAAAATGCGGTGTGGAAGTCACTACCAAAAAAGTTAGAAGAGAACGTATGGGCCATGTTGAACTGGCGGCGCCTGTTTCTCATATTTGGTATTTTAAGGCGATTCCCTCCCGTATGGCGCTTTTGCTTGATATCTCTCCGCGTGCGTTAGAAAAAGTGCTCTATTTTGCACAGTATATTGTGATTGATCCTGGTTTGACGCCGCTTTTGAAGTATCAGCAGCTTGATGACCGCGAATACCGCGAGTATTATGAACGCTATGAAAACGATTTTCGCGTAGGTATGGGTGCGGAAGCAATAAAAGAATTGCTTGCCGAAATCGATATCGAGGCATTATCGAAACAGTTAAAAGCCGAACTTGCTACTGCTTCGGGCCAGAAGAAAACAAAAATTATTAAGCGCTTAGAGGTTGTTGAGGCGTTCCGCCTTTCAGGCAATAAACCAGAATGGATGATTTTGGATATTATCCCGGTTATTCCGCCTGAAATCAGACCAATGGTTCAGTTAGACGGCGGTCGGTTTGCCTCCTCTGATTTGAATGATTTGTACCGTCGGGTGATTAACCGAAACAATCGTTTGAAGAGACTTATGGATCTTCATGCGCCGGATATTATTATTCGTAATGAGAAAAGAATGTTGCAGGAGGCTGTCGATTCTTTGATTGATAATGGCCGCCGCGGCAAACCGGTGACTGGACCCAGCAGCCGGCCGCTAAAATCTCTTTCAGAGATGTTGCGCGGTAAGCAGGGGCGGTTCAGACAGAACCTGCTCGGTAAGCGTGTAGACTATTCAGGACGTTCGGTTATCGTTGTAGGCCCCGAGCTTAAAATTTATCAGTGCGGTCTGCCGAAAGAGATGGCACTTGAGTTGTTTAAGCCCTTTGTGATGAAACGCTTAGTTGAAACACAAAAGGCAACTAATATTAAAGACGCTAAAAAGAAAGTGGAAAAGGTTTCACCCGAGGTATGGGATGCGCTTGAAAATGTGATCAAAGAACATCCGGTACTGCTGAACCGTGCGCCTACGCTGCACCGTTTGTCTATCCAGGCTTTTGAGCCGGTGTTGGTAGAGGGCAGGGCGATTAAGCTGCATCCGCTTGTATGTTCGGCCTTTAATGCAGACTTTGACGGTGACCAGATGCCGGTGCATGTACCGCTCTCCAGCGAGGCACAGGCCGAAGCACGTTTCTTGATGCTTTCAGCCAATAACTTCTTAAAACCGGCTGACGGTCGTGCAGTTGCTGTGCCGTCGCAGGATATGGTGCTTGGTTCTTTCTACTTGACGATTGATAAAGCGGGTGAGATTGGCGAAGGACATGCGTTCCGCGATTTCAATGAGGCGATGATGGCCTATGAAAATGGAGAGCTTGGCCTGCATGCACCTATTAAGATCAGAATGTCGAAAGAAAAAGACGGGGTGATGCATACTGGACTCGTAGACGCCACACTCGGCCGTTTGATCTTTAACAGTTTGATTCCGCAGGATCTGGGTTATGTAGATCGTACTGATCCGGATAAATTCTTGGATCTTGAAGTCATGTTCACTGTTAAAATGAAGGATTTAGGCGAAATCGTTGACCGGTGCATTAAACTGCATGGCTCAGCCGTGACTGCTAAAGTGCTTGACAATATCAAGTCAACCGGCTATAAATATTCAACCAAAGCGGCTATTTCGATTTCGGTTGATGACGTGCAGATTCCCGAGGAAAAATATGATATTTTGCGCGGTGCAGAAGAGCAGGTTGATAAGATCGCCAAACACTTTGAGCGAGGCGAACTGACCGAAGAAGAACGCTATAAAGCCGTCATTGAGATTTGGGAACAGGCAACCAAAGACGTGGTGGCCGCCCTACAATCTGGCTTTGATCGTTATAATCCAATCAAAATGATGTCCGATTCTGGTGCGCGAGGCAATATGACCCAGATGCGTCAGCTGGCTGGTATGCGCGGACTGATGTTCTCTGCTACCGGACGTACGATGGAAATTCCAATTAAATCGAATTTCCGTGAGGGTTTGAATATTTTGGAATACTTTATGGCGGCCAGAGGATCGCGTAAGGCGCTTTCGGATACGGCGCTCCGAACAGCAGACTCGGGTTATCTGACTAGACGTTTGGTTGATGTTTCGCAGGATGTAATTATCAGAGAAGAGGACTGCGGTACCCGTAAGGGTATTTGGGTGAGCGAGATTACCGATGGTAACGATGTCATTGAGCCACTTGCTGACAGACTCCTTGGCCGGTATATTATCGGTGATTTGAAGCATCCTGAAACCGGCGAGCTGTTGGCCCGTGATAACGATATGTTAAGTGCTGCACAGGTAAAAGCTATTTTGGCGGCGGGTATCGATAAGGTATATATTCGTACGATTTTGGAATGCAATGCCAGACATGGTGTTTGTGCGCATTGCTATGGCAGCGACCTTGCTACAAGCAAAAAAGTCAATGTGGGTGAATCAGTTGGTATTATTGCAGCCCAGTCAATTGGTGAGCCAGGTACACAGCTGACGATGAGAACCTTCCATACAGGCGGTGTGGCAGGAGCCGATATTACAAACGGTTTGCCTCGTGTTGAAGAACTCTTTGAAGCGCGCAAGCCTAAAAAGACGGCGATTCTTGCTGAAGCTGCTGGTACAATTAGCTTTGAGGAAATCAAGCATATGAACAATATTGTGGTCACTACAGAGGGTGGAGAGCAGAAATTCTATCCGGTGGTGTATGGGACCAGAATTCTTGTTTCAGCGGGCGATTATGTGGTCAAAGGGCAGGCATTGACCGAGGGCAGCAAATATCCGCAGGATATTGCCAGAATCAATGGTTTAGATGCTACCTATGACTATCTGCTCCGTGAAGTGCAGCGGGTATACCGTATGCAGTCGGTTGAAATTAACGATAAGCATATCGAAGTTATTGCCAGACAAATGACCCGTAAAATTCGCGTTGATGATGCAGGCGATACTGAACTGTTAATTGGCGCTATGGTGGATAAGAGCGAATTTGCTGAAGAAAACAATAAGATTCAGCAACGGATTGAAGCGGGTGAAGTTACACTTCGTCCGGCCGTGGGTACGCCTTCACTGCTTGGTATTACAAAGGCTTCTTTGATGACCGATTCCTTCTTGTCAGCCGCTTCTTTCCAGGAGACGACAAAGGTTTTGACCGAAGCCGCAATCAAAGGTAAGGTTGATCACTTGTTAGGACTTAAAGAAAATGTCATTATTGGTAAGCTGATTCCAGCTGGTACTGGTATGCAGCGGTACCGCGATGTTGAAGTGGAAAGACTTGAACCAGAGAAAGAACCAGAATTAGTTAGTACAGAAGCATAAAAGCAATCAAAACAAGACGGTGCAGTAAGCGCCGTCTTGTTGTATTCGTTTTTTTGCATTTGCATAAAGTTTTACTGCTGCATGCAAATTCATAGGCATAATTCCAGATTTTTGCGTTAAACTGTTGACAAAGAAATAGGCATTTGCTATAATTTACTGTGTCGCGTTATGGGTTTTTGCGCCCATTTATGTGAGCTATATACTTTATATTAATGAAGAAGGAGGAAGAAAAGTATGCCGACTTTTAACCAGTTAGTCAGATTTGGCAGACAGGACAAGAAGTATAAGAGTAAAGCACCCGTTTTGCAAAAGGGGTTCAATACACTTAAAAATTCTGCCATGAATCAGAGCGCACCTCAGAAAAGAGGCGTTTGTACAAAGGTTATGACAACGACCCCGAAAAAGCCGAACTCAGCTCTTCGTAAAATTGCAAGAGTTCGTTTGACGAATGGGATGGAGACAACTACCTATATTCCGGGTATTGGCCATAACTTGCAGGAACATTCAGTTGTTCTGATTCGAGGCGGTAGGGTTCGAGACCTGCCTGGTGTGCGTTATCACATCATTCGCGGTACCTTGGATACACAGGGTGTTGCCGACAGAAAGCAGAGCCGTTCAAAATACGGTGCAAAGAGACCCAAGAAATAAGATTTTATGGGTCTGAAATAAGGGAAACTCAAACAATATACGTGATTGCTGCCATAGAAACTTCTTTATTAATATAAAGTTTATATTGATTTGGACTTTTCGGTGTAAAACAAAAACATAATTTTGTTTTATTTGGTATCAACGGTAAAAACGAGTACCTATGAGATTCATATTTTATGAAGGAGGGAAGAAGAAATGCCAAGAAGAGGTCAAATTTCTAAAAGAGAAATACTGCCTGATCCGATGTATAATTCTGAGCTTGTTACCAAGTTGATCAATAATATTATGATTGACGGTAAAAAAGGCGTAGCACAGAAGATTGTATATGATGCATTTGCTATTGTTGAAGCAAAGTCTGGCAAAAATGCATTAGAAGCTTTTCAGGAAGCATTAAATAATATTATGCCTACTCTTGAAGTAAAAGCACGCCGTCTCGGCGGTTCAACCTACCAGGTTCCAATGGAGGTTAGACCCGAGCGCAGACAGACTTTGGGTCTTAGATGGCTGCGTATTTACAGCCGTTCCAGAAATGAACGTACCATGGCTGAAAGACTGGCTGGCGAGATTTGCGATGCGCTGAACAATATGGGCGGCGCCGTGAAGAAGAAGGATGAAACGCATAGAATGGCTGAAGCAAATAAGGCTTTTGCACACTATCGTTATTAATTTTTGGGAATGATATACCCAAGTGCTTTGTTTCTTAATCGAGCAAAGCGCAACGAAAAGAAAGGAATGAACATCAATGCCAAGAGAATACCCATTAGAAAGAACTCGTAATATTGGCATTATGGCACACATTGACGCGGGAAAAACGACAACCACAGAGCGTATCCTATTCTATACTGGTAAGACACATAAGATTGGTGAAACGCATGATGGTGCCGCTACGATGGACTGGATGGAGCAGGAACAGGAACGTGGTATCACGATTACTTCTGCAGCGACAACGTGTTTCTGGAAAAATAACAGAATCAACATTATCGATACACCTGGTCACGTGGATTTTACCGTGGAAGTGGAGCGTTCGCTGCGTGTGTTAGATGGTTCTGTGACTGTTTTGTGCGCCAAGGGCGGCGTAGAACCTCAGTCAGAGACTGTATGGCGTCAGGCAGATAAGTATGGCGTACCACGCATGATCTACGTCAATAAGATGGATATCATGGGCGCTGACTTTTTCCGTGTTGTAAGCATGGTGAAAGAAAGACTGAAGGCGAATGCAGTGCCGATTCAATTGCCAATTGGTGCAGAGGAAAACTTCAAGGGAATTATCGACCTGATTAACATGGAGGCCGATATTTATTATGATGATCTCGGTAAGGATATGCGAGTTGAGCCAATTCCGGAGGATATGGCTGAATTAGCTAAAGAATACCGCAATAATTTGTTAGAGAGTGTAGCCGAAACCGATGAGGAACTTTTCCTTAAATATTGTGACGGCGAAGAACTTTCGGTAGACGAGATCAAAGCTGCAATCCGCAAAGCAACCATCGATAATAAAATGGTGCCAATGGTTTGCGGTACTTCGTATAAAAACAAAGGGGTACAAAAATTATTAGATGCTGTAATTGACTACATGCCATCACCGATTGATGTACCTGCTATTAAAGGTGTTAATCCTGATACCGAAGAGGAAGAGGATCGTCCAGCGGATGATGAAGGTCCGTTCGCTGCTCTCGCCTTTAAGATTATGACAGACCCTTATGTGGGCAAGCTTTGCTTCTTCCGCGTATATTCAGGTAAAGTAGAGGCAGGCACAGCCGTATACAATTCGTCCAAGAATAGCAAAGAAAGATTTGGGCGCATTCTGCAAATGCATTCCAATGAAAGACAAGATATTTCTGTATGCTACTCAGGTGATATCGCCGCTGTTGTTGGCGTTAAAAACACGACAACTGGTGATACACTTTGTGATGAAAGTAAACCGATTATCCTGGAATCAATGGAATTTCCGGAACCGGTTATTAAGGTTGCTATTGAACCAAAAACCAAAGCAGGACAGGAAAAAATGGGTATTGCGCTGGCTAAGTTGGCCGAAGAAGACCCAACATTCCGTACCTATACCGATGAAGATACAGGACAAACCATTATCGCTGGTATGGGTGAGCTGCATTTGGAAATTATTGTTGACCGTCTGCTTCGTGAGTTTAAAGTAGAAGCGAACGTAGGTAAGCCGCAGGTATCTTATAAAGAAACCATTCGCAAGAGCGCTGACGTGGATACGAAGTATAAACGGCAGAGCGGTGGTGCCGGTCAATATGGTCATGTTAAGATGACAGTAGAGCCGAATGAGCAAGGCAAAGGATATGAATTCATTAACAAAGTGGTCGGCGGTGCGATTCCGAAAGAATACATCCCTGCTGTTGACGCCGGTATTAAAGGCGCTATGCAGAACGGTGTTTTGGCTGGTTATCCCGTTGTCGATGTAAAGTGTACTTTGTACGATGGTTCTTATCACGAAGTTGACTCTTCTGAGATGGCCTTTAAGATTGCTGGTTCTATGGCTTTCAAAGAGGCTATGAGAAAAGCGGACGCTGTTTTAACAGAGCCGATTATGAAGGTTGTTACCATTACGCCTGATGATTACATGGGCGATGTAATTGGTGATTTTAACTCTCGTCGTGGACAGATTCAGTCGATGGATCCGATCTCAGGCGGGCAGCAGATTACAGCGATGGTACCGCTTTCTGAAATGTTTGGTTATGCAACTGATTTACGTTCCAAAACACAGGGACGTGGTCAGTATTCAATGGAACCAAGCCATTTTGCAGAGGTTCCGAAATCAGTTTCGGAAGGAATTATATCCTTACGTAATAAAAAAGAAAATTAATTCGATAAATTTAGGAGGAATTAATAATGGCAAAGGCAAAATTTGAAAGAACAAAGCCCCACGTTAAT
>JAAWDG010000022.1 GCA_022793655.1 Clostridiales bacterium | reverse complement strand
GTCGTTCTTAGGCAGAATAATCACTCCTTATGCAACTCTTGTGTGTTTGTGTTTTTTTCATCTAAAGCATCCTCAACTGCCTTACACGCCTTCGCTAACTCCTCATTGGTCAGCGCGCCGCGGTGTCTAAGAGAGTTGAGCTCACTGCTATCGCAGTTAATAAATAACAAATGCTTCATGTTTTTTCTTTTTGGCTTTTCGAGCTTTCTAAGTCGGCCGTCAGCTATCAAAATTTTTTGATCCTTATCCACACCGACGCTCACAGCCACTCGACCCAGATCACGTCCTGCCAGCAGCAGTACAAATCTTATAGGCATCCGTCCACCTCAGTTAACAGAATCGGCCCCTCCTCCGTTACCGCAACCGTATGCTCATAGTGAGAGGAAAGTGAACCATCTGCCGTTACCACGGTCCAGCCATCGGCAAGTGATTTAACCGCTGCACCGCCCTCGTTAATCATCGGTTCAATCGCGATGACCATACCCTCTGACAAACGAAGTCCACGGCCTTTTCGGCCATAATTCGGCACATCAGGTGATTCATGCAGATCATGGCCTACACCATGTCCCACATAGTCTCGCACCACGCTATAGCCAAAGCTTGTCACATGGTTTTCAACGGCAAAACCGATATCACCCAATCGATTTCCTGGTTTCACCTGAGCTAACGCCTGAAAAAATGAGTTTTTAGTTTCATCAATCAATCGCTGCGCTGCTTCTGAAATCCGACCGCATGCAAAGGTCCTGGCACTGTCTCCATGATATCCATCTATAAAAGCACCTACATCAATTTTGACAATGTCGCCTTCCTGCAGAACTGTTTCATCTGACGGAATGCCATGAATCACTTGATGATTAATACTAATGCAAGCGCTTCCCGGAAATCCTGCATATCCTAAAAAGGAAGGTTTCGCACCGCATTTTTCAATATACTGTCGTATAATTGAATCAATCTTTTTTGTTGTCACACCCGGGCGAATCGCTTCACCCGCCAACAAAATAGCTTCACCAGTAATTCGGCCTGCTTTACGCATCATTTTGATCTGATCATTTGACTTGATCTGTATCATTCCAAATCCAGCTTTCCGTCAATCGCTTTTAAAAAGCCTTGCATCGTATTGGCAGGATCTGTTGATGAATCGACTGAACGCAGCAATTGTTTATCGCTATAATAAGCGATCAATGGCTCAGTTAATTCATGATACACAACAAGACGCCTTCTGACGGTTTCTGGATGATCATCTTCTCGCTGTGTCAAATCAGCGCCATCCACATCACAATGTTTGCCATCAGCCGAAGGCAAATTTTCGATATGATACGTTGCGCCGCACTTAGGACATACTCTTCTTCCAGTTAATCTTGCCACAATTTGCTCATCTGAAATGGTTAAATTAATGACATGATCAATACAAATGCCTAAATCATCCAGCATTTGCGCCTGCTCAATGGTTCTTGGAAAACCATCAAGAATAAATCCATCTTGACAATCTTTCAATTGTAAGCGATCTTTGATCAAATTCCCCATAATGGTATCAGGCACAAGGTTACCATGGTCAATATATTGCTGAATCTGTTTACCAAGCTCGCTTTGGCTGCGAACCGCTTCTCTAAGCAGAGCGCCTGTTGAAATAGCTGGTATATGTACAGCCTTGCTTACCTTATCAGCCAGGGTTCCTTTGCCTGAACCGGGTGGGCCTAAGAATATGATATTCATACAATTATGCCTTTCTTAGAAGCGGGCATGCCCCATTGTGGGGCAGCCTTCTTACTCTAAAAATCCTTTATAATGACGCATGGTCATCTGTGCTTCTAACTCTCTGAATGTCTCAAGAGCTACGCCGACTACAATCAGCAGCGAAGAACCACTGAACGCAATGCCCGAAACAGTATTGCCCGAAACAATATTAGCAATCAGCGGCAGCACAGCCACGATCGAAAGGAAAATAGCTCCCATCAGTGTAATTTTATTCAAAATTTTCGAAATATAATCTGAGGTAGGTTTGCCCGGACGAATACCAGGCACAAAACCACCATTGTTTCTCAAATTGTTGGCTACTTCCACCGGATTGAATGAAATAGCAATATAGAAGAAAGAAAACGCAACAATTAAAACAGTGAATAGAATTACATATATCCAAGAACTATAATTGAACACACTTAAAAATCCATGCAGAAAACCAGTCGTATTGGATGTATTTTTACCAAACATCATCGCAATGGTTCCTGGTAATGCCACAATTGAATTGGCAAAAATGATTGGCATAACGCCGCTCATATTTAACTTAATCGGTAAATTGGTGCTTTGTCCGCCAAACATTTTGCGTCCAACAACCTTTTTCGCATATTGAACCGAAATCCGTCTTTCCGAATTGGTTACAAATACAACGAAACCGACAGCTAAAATTACGAACAAAACAGCAACTGCTGCTTTGATGATTCCACCAGCACCTTCTTTACACCAGTTCCATAGAGTAATCACCATATCTGGTCCGCGCGAAATAATGTTTGCAAACAGAATAATTGAAATGCCATTGCCTATGCCATGTTCATTAATTTTTTCTGCCAGCCACATGATTAAAGCGGCACCTGCCGAATAACAAGCAATAATGACTACCATCATGAACCAATCCGGCAATCCGGTGTCAAGAAGTAAATCATAGCCGCCGCTGGAAACGGATGCTCTTAAATAAGTATAATAACCATAAGCGGTAATCACGCCCAGCACTACGGTAACAATTCTGGTAATTTGATTGATCTTCTTGCGGCCTTCTTCCCCTTCTTTACTAAGTCTTTCCAGGGGAGGAAGCGCAATCGTAAGAAGCTGCATTACAATAGAAGCAGTAATATAAGGCGAAATGGAAAGCGCAAACAATGTTGCTCTGGAAAATGCATTTCCTCCTATCATATTCAAATATTCAAGGATAGAACCATCGCTTACGACTGACTGCATGATCATAGCCAATCGATCTGCATCAACGTAAGGAACTGGTATCTGCGATCCAAGGCGATATAGAACAATGATAAAAAGGGTAAAAAGAATCCTTTTTCTAAGTTCAGGCACAGCCCATGCATTGCGCAATGTTTTGAACACCTTAAATCACCTCTGCCTTTCCGCCTGCTGCCTCAATCTTTGCTTTTGCTGTTTCAGAGAAGATCGATGCTTTTACGGTTAGCTTTTTGGTAATTTCGCCGCGGCCAAGAATCTTAAGGCCGTCATTTGCCTTGCTAATTACCCCGCTCTCTAAGAGAGTATTGATATCAATGACTGCACCCTCATCAAATGCATTTAATCTTTCTACATTTACAATCGAGTACACCGTTGAAAATTTGTTATGGAAGCCTCTTTTAGGAAGTCTTCTGTAAAGTGGGTTTTGTCCCCCTTCAAATCCCGGGCGAACACCGCCGCCCGAACGGGCGTTTTGACCCTTATGCCCCCGTCCGGCTGTCTTACCATTGCCGGAACCAGGACCTCTTCCCTTACGCCATGCTGCTTTAGCAGAACCTGGCGCCGGTGAAAGTTCATGGAGCTTCATGTCTATCCTCCTTATTTTACGATCCGACTGCAGTACGGATTATTTCTCGTTCTGCACGCACACAAGGTGGTGAAGAACTTTAACTTTTCCATCAAGCACAGGGCCTGCCGCATGCAGACAGCTGTCGCCCACTTTTTTAAGTCCAAGGCTTTCAGCGGTTGCTTTTTGCTTTGGAGTTGCCCCAATGAGGCTTTTGGTTAGAGTTACTTGCATTTTATCTTGTTTCATGTGAGAGTCCCCCTAAACCTTATATTTCATCTGCGCTTTTTCCGCGCATAGCCGCAACTTCTTCAGCCGAACGAAGACTCTTGAGGCCTTCAAACGTCGCTTTTACAACATTAATCCGGTTGTTGGAACGTAAGCACTTGCTTCTGATATTCTTAATGCCAACGCTCTCTAACACGGCACGTACTGCACCGCCAGCAATGATACCAGTACCTTCAGCAGCCGGCTTTAAAAGAACCTTACCTGCGCCATAGACACCCAGTACCTCATGCGGAATCGTTGTTCCTTTCAGCGAAACAGTAATCATATTTTTCTTAGCATCCTCAATACCCTTGCGGATCGCATCCGGCACCTCAGCTGCTTTGCCAAGGCCATAACCTACGTGACCTTCACCGTCACCTACGATCATAATCGCCGTAAAACGAGCAATACGTCCACCTTTAACGGTCTTGGATACACGGTTGATCGCAACCAGGGTTTCTTTCAGTTCCACGGCTGCGGGATCGAATTTGTTTTCCATGCTTATCCTCCTTCTCCTTAGAACTTCAGACCGCCAGCACGGGCGCCCTCTGCAAGTTCATGCACTCTTCCGTGATAAATATAACCGCCACGGTCGAACACAATTTCGGTGATTCCTTTCTCGATTGCTCTTTTTGCGATTGTTTCGCCCACTTTTTTAGCGGCTTCTTTGTTACCGCCGTTTCCTTCAAAGCTTGCCTCAAGGGTAGACGCACTGACAAGTGTTACGCCCGTTACATCGTCAATAACCTGCGCACTGATGTTCTTATTTGAACGATATACGCACAGACGAGGTCTTGCTCCGGTGCCAGAAATCTTAGCACGGACTCTCTTATGTCTCTTAAGACGGGCTTTATTAGAATCCTTCTTAGATACCATCTCTTTGCTCTCCCTTCTTTATTTACCGGCTTTACCCGCTTTACGGCGGATGCGCTCGTCTGCATATTTAACGCCTTTTCCAAGATATGGTTCAGGCGGTCTCTTAGAGCGTATAATCGCAGCTGCCTGACCAACGGCTTCTTTATCAATGCCATGTACAATGATGGTGTTCTGGTTCGGCACTTCATAGGTAATGCCGCCCTCTTCATCAATTGTAATGCCATGCGAATAACCAAGGCCTAACTTTAGCGATTTGCCTTCTTTCGCGGCTCTGTAACCAACGCCTACAATCTCAAGTGTTTTCGAGTAGCCCTCTGTAACGCCGACTACCATGTTGTTGAGAAGGCTTCTGGTCAAACCATGAAGCGCGCGGTTTTGCTTTTCGTCATCAGGGCGAACAACCGTTAAGGTATCGCCTTCTTTGCTGATCAGCATGTTTTGATGAAACTGCTGCGTTAAAGTTCCCTTTGGTCCCTTGACTGTAACAAGGTTATCGGCTCCGATGGTTATATCGACGCCTGCGGGAACGGTGATCGGTTTTCTACCAATTCTAGACATTGTCTTTTTCCTCCCGAATCCTTATTACCATACAAAGGCAAGCACTTCGCCGCCCACATTTTCTTTTCTAGCTCTTTTATCTGTCATAATACCTTTAGACGTAGATACAATCGCAATACCAAGGCCATTTAATACCTTGGGCATTTCATCACAGCTCGCATAAATGCGAAGACCTGGTTTCGATACTCTCTTCAACCCTTTGATTACTTTTTCTTTGCCAATGTACCGCAGCGTAATGCGAATTACGCCCTGTTTTCCGTCTTCAATGACTTGAAAACCCTGGATATAACCCTCATCAACAAGAATCTGTGCAATTGACTTTTTCATGTTAGAAGCAGGGATATCTACCGTTTCATGTTTTGCGTTATTTGCATTCCGAATTCGGGTAAGCATATCCGCAATAACGTCTGAAATCTGCATTTTTATTCCTCCTTATGCAAGGTGTATTTTCTTGCTGCCGGTCTTTCCGGCTGCATGCCGACGGTTAAATAAAAACTATTTCCTATCGGCGGTTGGAGTACATTTTCTCCTGGAGATTCTCTCCATACATTTACTAAAACGTTTGCGTTCGATTTAAGAAAATTTCTTGTTAGCCGACCGTCCGATTACCAAGAAGCCTTTCTTACACCCGGAATCTCACCTTTATAGGCAAGTTCGCGGAAACAGATTCGGCAAATGCCGTACTTACGCAAATATGCATGGGGACGGCCACAGATTTTGCATCTGTTATATTCTCTTGTCGAATATTTCTGCTGCTTCTGCTGCTTTAAAATCATAGATTTCTTTGCCATAATTCTCCCCCTTAGCCTGCGAACGGAGCGCCCATTAATGTGAGCAACTCTTTCGATTCTTCATCTGTTTTCGCTGTTGTTACGAATACAATATCCATACCTCTTATTTTTTCGATCTTGTCATAGACAATCTCTGGGAAAATAAGCTGTTCTTTAAGGCCAAGAGAATAGTTGCCTCTGCCGTCAAAAGCATCCGGATTGATTCCCTTAAAGTCACGAACTCTCGGAAGAGCAAAACTGAAAAGTTTGTCAACAAACTCATACATTTTCTCACCGCGAAGGGTAACCTTTACACCAATCTTCATACCTTCTCTAAGCTTGAAGTTTGCAATCGACTTTCTCGCATAAGTCGGTACAGCCTTCTGGCCGGTAATGGTTGTAATATCTTCAATGATATTTTCAATCACTTTAGAGTTATCTTTTGCATCACCAGCGCCTACGTTAATGACAACTTTGTCTAATTTCGGAATCTGCATAACCGAAGAATACTCAAACTTCTTCATGAGGGCCGGTGCGATGTCTTTTGTATACATATCTTTTAATCTTGACATTGTTCCTTAATCCCTCCTTACAGATTTTCGCCGCACTTGGCGCATACTCTAATTTTTTTGTCGTCTTCTACTTTATAAGAGACTCTGGTAGCCTTGCCGCATTTGTCACAGAAAAGTGCTACTTTATCTGCGTAAAGCGCGCCTTCTACATCAATAATACCGCCGTTTTCACCCTGTCTGCGGGGTTTAACGTGCTTTTTCACGATATTGATTCCTTCAACAATGACCTTGCGCTCTTTCGGAGAGGTTGCTATAACCTTACCTTTTTTACCTTTATCATCGCCTGAAAGAACGACAACGGTATCGCCTTTTTTAATCTTAAGATTTGCCATTCCCGTTCCCTCCTTACAGCACTTCCGGAGCCAAAGACATAATTTTCAGGAAATCGTTGTCCCTGAGTTCTCTTGCTAC
>JAAWDG010000009.1 GCA_022793655.1 Clostridiales bacterium | reverse complement strand
TTAGTCCCTCAGTTCTGCATAGTCCTTATACTCTTCGTTGTTCAATTTTCAATGACCATTTCCGTCCCTCTCGGGGACAGCTTTTGTATTATATCACCTTTCTTCCCCTTTGTCAATACCTTTTTTTGCTTTTTTTAAAGAATTCGCTTTTTTTCTACAATTACACCTTTTTCAGCTTTGCATAAGACCCCATCATCTTCTTTGTGCCGGCCGTATCAAAAGCCACTTCATATAACATATCGCCGCCCATATCTTTAACAGAAAGAACAGTGCCCTCGCCAAACGCCATATGCACCACACGATCGCCGCTTGAAAGGCGTACTGCCGCTTTGGGCTTATACACTGTTTCAGCTATCCGTGTCATTTCTTTAAACCCAATGGTCGAAGGTTTCTCACGTTCCGGCTCGCGTTCTTGATCTAAATACTGATCTGGAATCTCTTTAATAAAACAAGACAAAGGATTATAAGACGTAGAACCATATAGCAGCCGCGACTTCGTATGCGTAATATACAAGTTTTCTTTTGCTCTTGTAATAGCCACATATGCTAACCGACGTTCCTCTTCCATTTCAGCCGTACTGCCTTGTGAGCGGAAACCAGGAAACACACCATCTTCTAAGCCAGGTAAAAACACAACAGGAAACTCTAGCCCCTTGGCCGAATGAATCGTCATCAAAACCACGGCATTTCCCTCTTGATCATATTGATCTGTATCTGAAATCAGAGCCACATCCTCCAGGAATCCAGAAAGAGAAGCCTCCTCATTCTCCATATCATATTCAACCGCGCTCGATATTAATTCTTCGACATTTTCCAGTCGGTCTCGCTCTGCTTCGCCGCCCGCTTCCAACATAGCGCGGTATCCGCTGAGCTCAATGACCTGCTGAAACAAAACAGGCAGTGAATTTTCCTCTTTAATATGTATGAATTTGTGAATTAAATCGGTAAATGTTTTCAATTTAACGGCCGATTTTGCCAGCGCTGTGTACTGCGATGCATTTTCCATCACCGCAAACATGCTTATTCCCTCATAAGAAGCAATTTGTTCCACCGCATCGATCGTAGCATTGCCAATACTTCTCTTCGGAACATTCACGATTCGTTTAAGACGCAAATTATCGTTCGTGTTATTAACCAGGCAAAGATACGCCATGATATCTTTAATTTCTTTACGGTCATAGAAACGCGTGCCGCCTAACACCTTATAAGACAAACCGCTTCTGGCAAATGCCGCTTCTAACGCCTGCGCCTGAGCATTCACCCGATACAAAACCGCAATATCTTTCAGTTCTCGTTTGTCATAGGTCAACCGCATAATTTGGTCCACGATAAAGCGCGCCTCTTCGTTTTGATTATCTAACTTCCGCAGCGTAATTTTTTCGCCATCACCCTGCTTCGTCCATAATACTTTCGCATGGCGGCCACGGTTATTTTGAATCACAGCATTCGCAGCCGCTAATATATTACCGGTACTTCGATAATTTTGCTCTAATTTAATCACAGTCGCATCGGGAAAGACTTTATCAAAATTCAAAATATTTTCAATGGTTGCGCCGCGGAATGCGTAAATGCTTTGATCATCATCACCAACCACCATAATATTTCGATAATAACCGGACAACAAACCAATTAAGCGAAACTGCGCATGATTGGTGTCCTGATACTCATCAACGCACACATATTTAAAGCGCCGCTGGTAATATTCACGCACCTCTTGTTCTTTTTCTAACAACACCACCGTTTTCATGATAATATCATCAAAATCAAGCGCGTTATTTTCTTCTAAGTTTTTTTGATATTCGGTATAAATTTTTGAGATAATTTGCAGCTTATAGTCGCTTCCCGCTTCTGCCTCGAACGCCTCCGGACTCATTAATTTTTCTTTAGCCTTGCTAATCATATTCATGACAGCCTTCGGCTGCATAATTTTTTCATCAATATTTAATGTTTTCATGCAATCGCGAATCTGGCGTTTGGAATCATCAGTGTCATAAATCGTGAAACCAGGCGCATAACCAATTAAATGGCCATCACGACGCAAAATCCGCACACAAATTGAATGAAACGTACCCGCCCAAATTTCGCGAGCCGTCTGCTCGCCAAGAACAGTGGCCAAGCGTTCTTTCATCTCATTTGCCGCTTTATTTGTAAAGGTAAAGGTAAGAATCGCCCAAGGCATGCAGGGCTCGCTTTTGAAGCCATCAAGAATACCGTCAATTGCCTCGGCCGGCAACGAGCACATACCCTCTAAAGACGCAACTGTTTCTTCGGACAAGTCAGCCGGTGTTTCGTCAGTCATATAAGCATTTCCATATTGAATCATAGCGGCCACACGGTTGACTAACACTGTCGTCTTTCCGCTGCCTGCGCCGGCTAACACCAAAAGCGGTCCGTTCACCGTAAAAACAGCACGCTTTTGTTCTCGATTCAAAAATTCATATTTTTTTTCAAATAAGGCGCGTTTGATAGCCAAAAAACGCTCTTTAAGTGTTTGGTTTTTCATTTTTCTTCCTTAAATTATATCTACGTAATACAATGAAGCCGACTGATCGCGTATTTTTGCATACTCTCTCCAATATACAGCAAATCGGCCTTATCGTTTTGCCATTTTTCGTTTGCTTTCATTTTACCACATCCCATTTATATGTGCAACTGCAAAACAAAAAGAAAATTGTCGTTGTTATAAAGCCCCATACTCCCATCTCAATACAATTACCACTGCTATAAAAAAGATTAGAATGCGATTTAACATTCTAATCTTTCCTATTCTTCCATATTTATTTACCTATTTCACTCTTCCACAAGCCATGCAAATTGCAGTATGCATAAACAGCAACTGGTGCATCGCCCTCAGCTAAAGCAAACACAGCTTCGGGTGCATCACCAGGTTTTAAACTTTTACACTGCATTCCCTGCTCTGTCTTTAGATAAATCCACTGGATCGAATGTTCTTCCTGCATAGGATGAAGCACACTGCCCACCGTTACAGTCACTTGTTTCGCCGCAAGTGACGCCACCGGAACGTGCTTTTCTTCGGATGCTTCAACCGTGTTCGGAATTAACGCCGCCATCTTTTCGCCGCAGCAACTCATGGGAACACCGGCATCCTGAATCATAGCCACTAAATTGCCGCAATGCTTACAAATATAAAAAGTCGGTTCTTTCATTTTTATCATCTCCCCAAAATTTATATTCTATATTATACAACAATACACTGCCCATATCAATGAAAAATATGTTTTGTATCTGTAAAATACTGACAGTTCGCCAGGCTATCTTGCATTCTTTTGTCTCAAAAAAGTGCATGTCATCATTTAATTTTCAACTACTTTAAGGGACCTTCAGCCATTTCCTAACGACTTTTTCACATTTACATTCACGGTATTGTCATAACAGCTGAACATCTCATCCACTTTTTTAGCGTTTAATTTAGGCGTAAACAAACTGACTAACGGCACCAAAACAAGTCCGCCAATCATAGCAATAGCCCCCGAATACAAAGAGTTTCTAAATACAAATTCCCAAACAGGCCCTGATACAGAAAGCACATTTAACGAAATGAGAAGCTGCACCACTTCAATGCCCACGCCATAGATAAAGCAAACAATCACAGCCGCCTTGGTAGTTTTTTTGTAATACAAACCATACAAGAAAGGCGCTAAAAAGGCACCAGCCAATGCCCCCCACGAAATGCCCATCATCTGCGCAATCATCGAAAAATTATAGGTGTCCTTTAAAATCGCCAAAACAGCCGACACAACCACAAAGAATACAATAAAAAGGCGAAGAACAAAAATCTTTTTCTTTTCTGAAACCTGCTTCTTACGGCCAAAGATTACATCTAGCGTCAACGTGGAACTGGACGTAAGCACCAAACTTGATAAAGTAGACATGGATGCCGAAAGCACCAAAACAATCACAACGGCAATTACAAGATCTGGCAGACCTGACAGCATAGTAGGAATAATCTTGTCAAATTGCTTAAACGCCCCCGCATCATTTGTGATTTTATCGGCATATAGCCGGCCGAATCCACCCAAAAAGTAACAGCCGCCTGCTACGACAATTGCAAATATGGTCGAAATGATCGTGCCTCTCTTAATCGCGTCCTCGTCTTTGATCGAGTAAAATTTACCCACCATTTGGGGTAAACCCCAAGTGCCAAGCGAAGTTAAAATAATAACGATCAAAAGATATAACGGCTGGGTACCGAAAAACGATGTAAATGCCCCCGCATGCCCAGCGGTTTCTGCATAAGGCGAATCAAGACGCGACAAAGTGCCAATTGCCGTTGAAAGCCCGCCATTGTCCACCAACACGGCAGCTATGACGGCCACAATCCCGCCGAGCATAATAATGCCCTGAATAAAATCGTTAATCGCTGTAGCCATATAGCCGCCAAAAATCACATAAACGGCAGTCAGGGCAGCCATAACCAATATAATTGCAATGTATGGGATATCAAAAGCAATGCCAAATAAGCTGGAAAGCCCATTATACAGCGAAGCCGTATAGGGAATTAAAAACACAAACACAATCACCGAAGCTGCAATTTTAATACCGCCTGAACAAAAACGCTTACCAAAATAATCCGGCATGGTATGCGATGATAAGTGCTGTGTCATCACGCGTGTTCTGCGTCCCAGCACACTCCATGCCAGCAGCGAGCCAATAAACGCATTGCCCAAGCCAATCCAAGTAGACGCAAGCCCAAAATTCCAGCCAAACTGACCGGCATAACCGACAAAAATCACCGCCGAAAAATAGGATGTGCCAAACGCAAACGCCGTCAGCCAAGGGCCGACGCTTCGCGAACCCAAAACAAAGCTGTCCACGCTATTTGCATGCTTTCTGCTGTAAAAACCAACCCCGACCATCAAGGCAAAAAAGCAGACAAGCAGCAACAAGGTTAAAAACATAGATGTAGTTGCCATTCAAAAACCTCCACTGATTTTTACAGGGTAAAATAAAAACGCCCCTGTAAAATAAAATTTACAGAGGGCGCCAAAGCGCGGTACCACCTCAATTCACTCTGTCCTCTCGAACAAGAGCCTCGCGAACAGCTAAAACTGTCCAGAACTTAACGCGTTCATACGCCGTGAATTTGCAGCACGGGACTCTTAGCATGTATTTCGCAGTTCCCCACACCGTCTTTCACCAACCGACAGCTCTCTTCAGCCAAGGATTTCTGCTACTTCTTGCTCGTCAACGTCTATGCATAAGATTTTATCATTTTGCACACACAATGTCAATACTTTACTAAGTTCTTTAATAAAGAATGCTTTTTAGCATACAATAAATGTAGGTGAACATTATGATTTCAGATCGATACATCCGATACTATCTTTTTTCGATTTTATTTGTGCTGGCCGGCAGCACCTTTTTATATTATGCCCACGGGATTTTTGGCGGCACGCTTCTTTCGATATTTTCACTTACAGCATCTACCGCCTTTGATTACCTGAAAATTCTTTTTTGGCCGCTTGGGGTTTGGATTATAGCCGATCGGCTTTTTTTCCGACACTTATTTTTTGAAAACCATATGATATTCTTTGTTCCCTTTCTGCTGCTTTTGTTCACAATTCTTTCGCTATGTGCCTTTTTGCCAGATAAGTGGCAAACAGCTGCAAGCCTCTTGACTGACGTTGGCGGCGTATTTCTTTTTTTCTCGTTTTCATTTTTTTATAAAACAAAAGTGCAAATAGTCAGTACCTTTGCACATGTGATCAGTTTCATTCTTTGTCTAACACTGATGACTTTATTTGCCGCTTTCTCACTGTTTACCACCGACGCCGAAACAAAAGATACTATCAGCCAAAACAACTTTTCTTTATCGAATGAATTATGAACAACACCCAAACTTTTCATTTTTTTCTTCTATGAAAGCGTCAGAGGATTTTTATAGTTCGCTCATAAAATCTCATTAATTCAAAAACAACTTTATCTTATAATATAAGCAAGCAGCATGCTTGCTTTCCACGTTTGCCTATCTGCTGGACAAGCCAAAACATTTCACATTTGAGAATAATGAGAATCATAAGGAGAACAATTTTGAACAATAACCAATTTGATATGAATGATACAGTGCAAATCGATCAATGGATTCAAAACACCATCAATAATGCACAGTCAAGCGATTTAATCGTACCGGCCAGTGTAGCGGTTAGTCGCATCTATGATAAAACCAAGCAACTTATGGAAACCATAGTCGATTACAAAGAACTCATGATGATGTACGCCTGCGCCATGAAAGAAATCAACACAAAATTTGATGTACTCAACACTGAATTTAAAGCCCGCTATCAACGAAATCCCATCAATTCTGTGTCAACCAGACTCAAGAAAACCGCCAGCATTGCTGAAAAATTAGCTAAGAAAAACGCCCCTTTTTCATTAGAAGGCATTCGGCAACATATTCACGATGTGGCCGGCATTCGCGTTGTCTGTTCGTATATTGATGATATTTATACGTTGGCCGACGCTCTAATCGGGCAAGACGACATCACCCTCATCGAAAAGAAAGATTATATTCTTTCTCCCAAACCCAACGGATATCGAAGCCTTCATTTGATCGTGAGTGTGCCCGTATTCTTTTCTGATCAAAAGAGAAATATGGAAGTTGAAGTGCAAATACGCACCATCGCTATGGATTTTTGGGCCAGTTTAGATCATCAGCTAAAATACAAACAAAACGTGCCCAACCAACAAGAAATAACCGACAAACTTAAACATTGCGCAGATGTTATTCATCAAACAGACATCACTATGCAAAACCTGCGTCATCAAATAGAAGACATGGCCGACGTGCCTACAGAAGATGATATCTTGGTTGAAAAACTCAGCCGCTTAGATATTGCCATTGGTTAAATTCTACATAATACCAAAGTGAAATCCCCTTAGCCAAAACCCAAACGGCCGAATCGTTTAAAGACGCTGAATATAGAACACCTTTATTGGTTTCTCTGAAACGCGGCAAACTCATCTGCCGCCAATATATTAAAAGTCTCACGCATTTGAAGCGCCGCGGTATTTTCCCTTGTTGGATGCACCCTATTTTGCAACAAAACAATATAAAGACCATTTGCCGCGTCCACTATAATTTCCGTCCCAGTAAATCCAAAATGGCCAAAACCTGTATTCGGAAAAAGTCCTCCTTCAAAATGATCCATCGTGTTCACCTTGAAACCCAACCCATAATAGAGACCTTTTTCACAAGGAACCGTTTGCAGCGCTGAGATAAATAAATCATGCGGCAGATACGTTTTTCCTTCAATTTCACCAAACCCAGCCAACATAGATGCAAATCGAATACAATCATCTAAGTTGGAAAACACGCCTGCATTTCCTGAAACACCGCCTAAAAAATCGGCATTTTCGTCATGCACGTTCCCTCTCAGCCATTTCCCTGCACGCTGTTCGGTAAAAGCAATGTTTGTTTTATCTGTCTTACTTGATTGTAACGGACAATATCCGGTATAGCTCATAGACAAAGGGGCAAAAACCTGCTCTTTCGCTAACACATCAAGCGATTGATGCGTTGCTGCCTCTAACACCTTGCCCAAAAGAATGAATCCCATACAACTATAAATGGTTTTTGTGCCCGGTGCGCATTGTAAAGGAATAGACAATAGAAAGGGCAGCGCTTCCCAGGCATCGTCCATTTGCTCGCAAAGCATCACATAAGGCGGCAAACCGCTTGTGTGTGTTAGCAAATGCTGAATCGTAATGCCTTGCTTATCTGGCGGAACCTTTTCTCCTAAAAAACGTGAAATCGGATCCTTTAAATCGAGCTCTCCGGCCGCCAGCATACGAAGCGTAATCATGGAAGTCGACATCATTTTTGAAACAGATGCCATATCATACAAAGTCAAATTGTTTACCGGCGTACGCTCATCGGTAATCGATGTAAAACCAAAAGTTTGCTTAACCAGCAAACGATCCTTCACCCCTATAGCAATAGCCGCAGAAGGTGTTATTCCCTTTTCCACCGATTCTTTTATCCACGAAATTGATTTTTCAAACACGTTACTTAATCCCTTTTCTTTTCAATATTACCTTTCATAAGGTTTTCTATATTGACACCCAACTGTTATGTATATTATTATAGAAACTTATATGATGTTCACAAAACCAATGCTTTTTTCGGACAAAGCTTAGCGCATTTGCCGCATTTAATACACTTATCATAATTAATCTTCGGCGCTTCGAACTCCTCTTGTGTTAATGCCCCAACCGGACAAACCTTTACAGCAGGGCATTTGTGATTTTGCGGGCAATTTTCAACAATAATTTCTAATCTTTTTTCCATAGTATAACTCTCCTATCAAAAAACAATAATGTAAGCCGCCAACACTTGGCTAGCATCCATTTTTATAACATCTTTTTGATTTTGTAAACCGCACATTCCCTTTCGCAGAGTCCGATGGTAAGAAATAGCAAATTATTCATTCACTCACGAAAGAAAATGTGACGAATACACCAGCCGATCAATTTTTTAAACCCTTAGCACTTTCCACATTATACCATAACGGGTTCCACTGCCTAAACAAATCTTTGATTTGTTTCATTATACCACAAAGCGTTGGAAAATCCACCGCTTTGCGGTGGATTTTCGGGAAGACACCTTGTTATGTTCGCACTCACTTTACGGTGTCTTCATTATACCATGAATTTATATTATTTGCCACTGTCAATCATGCAAAAAGAGACGGAATAATTCGTCTCTTTTTGCATGATCAATTTTGCTCTGACTGAACAACTCCGACATCTCGCCGTGAAAACAAGCGAAGGCAACATGAGTACTGCTCATTCACAGCAGATGCATATTTCCTAATAAATCAGATAATACTATTAAGTTTAATAAAAAGCCAACGGCTTGTCAATATATCACAAGTCATCGGCGAATATTTTTTAAAGTATTACTTTGATTGTAGTACCTTTACCAAGCTTGCTTTCAAGCTCAAGTTTGCCGCTGTGAAACTGCACGGCGTGTTTTACAATGGAAAGCCCCAAACCGGTACCCCCTGTTTTCTTTGAATGGCTCTTATCTACACGGTAAAAGCGTTCAAAAATTCGGGCGTGATGTTCGGGCGAAATACCGATGCCGGTATCGCTTACCTCAATCACTGTATTCGCTTTGTCATTGTAAATGCGAACGATAACTTTGCCGCCATCGATATTGTATCGGATAGCATTATCGCAAAGATTATAAATGATTTCATAAATATATCTGCGCACGCCTTTTATGCAAAGCGGTTCACAGTCGATCAACAGTGATACGCCTTTTTTATCAGCAGAATCCGAAAGAACGTCGGCAACTTCATTTACTACCTCGCTAAGATCGACGGTCTCAGTTGCAGGTTCCGTATTTTCGTCAAGCTGAGAAAGATGAATAATATCATTGATTAAATTGGCAAGATGGGTTGCTTCTTTATGAATGTTACCGATAAATTTATTTATATCCTCCGGTTTTGCAAGCCCGGTTTCAAGAAGTTCTGCGCTGCCAATGATAGACTGAAGCGGCGTTTTCAGCTCGTGCGTTATGTTTGTCGTAAATTCCCGACGATTACGCTCGGCAAAAGCCTTGTCTGTAATATCAAAAGCAAGAATAACCGTACCGAGTTTTTTTGTTTCAGACACAATAGAGCTTATATTCAATTGGTATTCACAGCCGTTTCTTTGAATTCTAAGCTCCCTATGATGACCTGCAAGCGCATCGTTTACAACCTTATTTATCTCAGGCGTTCTGTCAACTGTCAAAAAGTTTTTCCCGATAATTGTTTCATCTGCGACAAACATTTTTTTTGCGGCAGTATTCATACTCAGTATAATACCATGTTCATCAAGTAAAACAAGGCCTTCATTCATTGAGGAAACAATTTGCTCAAATTCATCTTGCTTTTGTTGCAAGGCATCCCGTTGAGATTTTATTTGCTTGTGCTGTTTATTCAGTTTAGAGAGAATCGGAACTAACTCGTCATAAGTATTATTTTCGGCAGGGTTATTCAAATCAAGCCGGCTTAATGGTTCGGTGATGTTTTTTGCCGTTCGTTTTGCCAAAACAAACGAGATTACTGCCGCCAATAAAGCAATTCCGATAATATACGGCAGCATTGAAAGTCCGAGAGATATAACGGTTTTTTGACTAATCGACGCCCTGAGAATTGCTCCGTTATCCAGTTTCAGAGAAGCATATATTGTTTTTTCAGTCAGGGTGGAAGAATAACGCGTACTGCCGCCTTCGCCTGTCGCAAGCGCTTCCTCGATTTCTTCTCTGTCAAGGTGATTGTCCATTTCGGCGCTGTTTATCTTCGTATCGTGAAGTACAGTGCCGTCACTTGCAATTAAGGTAAAACGATATGTAGAATTATCAAGTACTTTAATATAATTTCCTTCGTACGCATTCATGATTGTCGCAGTATAATGCAGCTGACTCCTTAACTGTTCTATTTGCGCTTTGCTGAAATAGTTATACAAAAATCCGGTTGTAACCGCAATATCAACTACCAATACTGTCATAACTGCAAGCATAACAGAACAAAATATTTTCTTTTTCATTTGTCTGCCTCCAAGCGGTATCCAACGCCTACAACAGTTTTAATCTGACTGCCAGCACCGCCAAGCTTTTGCCTGAGCGTTTTGATATGTGCATCTACGGTACGAGTTTCACCCATATAATCCATACCCCATATATCATTCATCAGCTTATCACGACTGAAAACAATATTTGCGTTTTTCATCAACAGAGATAAAAGGTCAAATTCCTTGTGTGTCAGCTCAACCCTTTTTCCATCAACATGAACATTGTGTTCTTTTTCCTTTAAAAGTATATGGCCAACTGTGATTTCATCTGAAACTTTCTCTTTGCCCACTCTGCGCAGCACTGCTTTGACCCGTGCAACCATTTCCATAACGCCGAACGGCTTTACAAGATAATCGTCAGCGCCGAGGTTGAGACCGCTGATTTTATCCATTTCGGTACCTTTTGCCGTTGCCATAATCACAGGAATATTTTTGTACTTCGGATTAGAACAGATTACACTAAGCGCTTCAATACCATCTGTTTCGGGCATCATAATATCAAGTATAATCAATTCCGGCGTTTCGGTTTCCAACGCTTCCAGCATTTCTTTTCCATTTACAAAACCACGAGCCTGAAAGCCGGTCTGCATTAAAGTATATACTTCAATTTCTCTTATAGTACTGTCGTCATCAACACACCAAATCATCATTTTTATCACGATTCCTTATTTTATTTGTTACGTCATCGCATATACGATGTTTTGTTCGCTATTTGAACAAAAGGAACAAATATAGGTGTGAAAAATATTTTTCACACTAATCTCCTTTATGTACGCCGGTAACAGAAAATTCAACCCATTCCGCTATATTGGTTGCGTGGTCTCCAATACGCTCAAAATATTTCGCAATCATTAAAAGGTCAATAGCATATTCTCCGTCAGCGGCATTATCGCCAATCATTTTAATAAGCGTTTTTTTCACTCGGCTGAAGCATTCGTCCACCACATCATCGTGAATGATAACATTTTTTGCAAGCTCTACGTCTTGCTTAACATAAGCGTCGATACTGTCGGTTACCATTTTACAGGTGGCTTCTGCCATCGGCTTGAAATCTGCCAGTTCTGCACCGGTTCTGCCGCCAAGAAAAGGAATAATTTCAGCAATATCTTCAGCTTGATCACCGATACGTTCCATATCCGTCACCATTTTAAGCGCAGCAGAAATTTGACGCAAATCACGGGCAACCGGTTGTTGCTGAAGAAACAGTTTTAAACAGATGGATTCAATTTCTCGTTCCATTTGGTCTATCTCGTGGCCGTGTTTTTTAACTTCATCCGCGCTTTTTGTATTACCGTCTAAAAGCGCATTAGCAGATATAGAAATAATATTTTCACAAAGCGCCCCCATTTCAATCATTTTTTTATTCAATGTTAATAGCTGTTCATCAAATCTGTTTCTCATATTTTTATCCAAACCTTCCTGTAATATAGTCTTCAGTTCTCTTATCTCTCGGCTTTGAGAACATCTCCTCGGTATTTCCGAATTCTACAAGCTCTCCGAGCAAAAAGAAGGCTGTTTTATCGGAAATTCGTACAGCTTGCTGCATATTATGAGTAACAATAATGATCGTATATTTCTTTTTTAGTTCAGCTGCAAGATCTTCAATTTTTGATGTAGAAATAGGATCAAGAGCGGATGTCGGTTCATCCATCAAAAGCACTTTTGGTTTTACCGCCAAAGCCCGCGCAATACAAAGTCTTTGCTGTTGACCGCCCGAAAGGCCGAGAGAGCTCTTTTTAAGACGGTCTTTTACTTCGTCCCATATAGCGGCATCGCGGAGAGATCCTTCGACGATTTCATCAAGCTGAACTTTGTTTTTTATCCCGTGTGTACGAGGGCCGTAAGCTATGTTATCGTAAATACTCATCGGAAAAGGATTGGGTTTTTGAAATACCATTCCAATATTGCGGCGAAGCTCGTTTACATCTACGCTTTTATCAAAAATATTGACATTTTCGTAGTAAACTTCCCCCTCAATTTTCACATCTGCAACCAAGTCATTCATACGATTGAGCGTTTTTAAAAAGGTGGATTTTCCGCATCCAGAAGGGCCAATAAGAGCAGCAATGGTGTTTTCTTCAATTTCAATATTGATATTTTTTAGCGCCTGCTGTACAGTATTATACCATAGATTCAGATTATTTACTGTAATGATACTCATTTATTTTTCTCCTTTTGAAATACCAACCTGCAAAATCAGCAAGCAAGTTGATAATAAGCGTTAGAATCATCAGTATTGCGGCAATAGCAAAAGCAACCTCGAATTCACCCTGTTCTTTCGCATAAACATAGAGCGCAACGGTGAGCGTAGCGCCTGAACTTGTAAGCCCCTCCCAAACGCCGTTCAATGCGTGAGCAAATCCTGCGGTGAATAATAAGGCTGCTGATTCGCCTAAAATTCTGCCTACCGATAAAATACATCCTGTTACTACTCCGTCAACACATTCAGGAAGAACGACGGTGCGAATTACCCGCCATTTTCCAGCACCTAATCCGAAAGCACCCTCACGATAACTCCCCGGTACGGTTTTAAGACTTTCTTGTGCTGTTCTCATAACGGTAGGCAAATTCATAATCACAAGCGTCATAGCGCCGGCAAGCAGTGATGTTTTCATATTCAAAAGCTGACAAAAAAATAGCATGCCGACAAGCCCGTAAATAATCGATGGTATACCCGAAAGCGTTTCCGCCGCATATTCGATAGCGCCGACAACCTTTTTATTTTTTGCATATTCCGTGAGGTACACCGCCGCCCCAACGCCGAGAGGTAAAACAACAAGGAGCGTTGCAAGGATAATATATAATGTATTAAGAATATCCGGCAGAATGCCGATATCCCCTGATAGATAGCTTGGTTTCGTGGAAACCAGTTTCCACGAAATATTAGGGATTCCTTTCGCTAAAACATAGCTGATAAGAAATACTACAAGCGCACAGGTAACGGCTGCCGATATATACATTAAAGTCTTCATAACAACGATATATGCTTTTCTTTTTTTAGATATTTTTTCTATCACTTTTACCTTTCCTTCCCTTTCTTTAAAAAGAAATTAAGCGTTGCATTTATCAGCATGATAAATAGAAATAGGACAAGCGCAATAGAAAACAGCGCCTGTTGATGCAGGCTTCCCGTTGTTACATAAGACATTTCACTTGATACTGCGGTAGTTAAAAAACGAACGCTTCCAAAAATATGCGGCATATTTGCTACATTGCCTGAAACCATGATTACTGCCATTGCTTCTCCGATTGCTCTGCCTACTCCCAGCACGATTGCCGTTGCGATACCGCTTTTGGCCGCCGGAACGGACACCTTAAAATAAGTTTCTATAGGGGTAGAACCAAGCGCCAAAGCGCCTTCTTCATATTCTTTCGGCACGGCTTCAAGTGACGTCAGTGACACTTTAATGATAGAGGGCAGCACCATAACGCTTAGTACAATAATTGCCGCAAGAAGGCTTGCCCCGTCAGCAACATTGAAAATATTACGAATAGCAGGAACAAGCACAAGCATACCTACAAGTCCGTAAACAACCGAAGGAATACCGGCGAGTAAGCTGACTGCCGAGCTGACAATTCTCTTTACTTTTGGAGGAGCTATTTTGGCAAGATACACAGCGGTAAGAAAACCCACAGGCATACCGATTAAAACAGCCCCTGCTGTGCCGTAAATACTGGTAAGAATAAACGGCAATATCCCGAATTTTGCTTCTGCTTGGGTGGGGGTCCATTTCTTACCGAATATAAAATCCAAAAGACCAATTTCTTTAATAGCTGGGATGCCTGAAATAATTAAATATATACTGATTAACAGTACAGCGCCAACGGTTATAAGCCCAAGAATCAGAAAGACGCCGTGTACTGCATTTTCAATTACTTTTGCTTCATTTTTCATATATTATCTCCAAATGCCGATAAGCGACGAGTTTCCCCGCCGCTTAGTTTTTTTAATTAGCAGGTACAACACCGGCTTCTGAAATGATCGCCTTAGCCTCTTCAGATAAGCAGAATTCAAAAAATTCGCTTGCGGTTTTTGAAAGGTCTGCACCTTGTTTTGTTACGAGAACGAACGGTCTTTGAATTTTGTAACTGCCATCCTTGATAGTACTTTCGGTAGGCGCAACACCGTTTACGGCAATGGCTTTTACACTTTCTTTTACAGACGCCACAGAAGCGTACCCGACAGCGTTAGGGTTATTGGCAACGGCCGTGATTACATCACCGGTTGAAGGAAGCTCCTGACGGTATTTACAAGCATTCTCTGTATCGGTGATAGATTCAAAGCCGTCACGGGTTCCGCTGTTTGCTTCTCTGCCGATTAAAACAATTTCTCCATCGTTGCCGTCTACGTCTTTCCAGTTCGTAATTTCACCTCTATAAATTTTAGCGATTGTTTCCATATCCATATCTGCCACAGGATTACTCGGGTTCACAATAACTGCAATACCATCATAAGCAAGAATAGTCGCTTCAAGTCCTTTTGCTGTTTCCTCATCTTTAAGGTTACGGCTGGAAAGGCCGATATCGCATCTGCCTTCTGCAACCGCTGTAATTCCCGTACCCGAGCCGGTAGGGTTATATGTAAAAGTGACTCCGCTATTTTCATTTTCAAAAGCTTCGCCCAATGCACCGATAACCTTTTCCATAGAGGTAGAACCGTCTGTTGCAACCTTTTTTTTATTCTCGTTTGCATCGCAGCCTGCCAATATACAGGTAAATACCACTACTACCGTTAATATACCAATAACTTTCTTCATTTCTGTGTCTCCTTTTGACATTTATCGTATTGTAGATTTTTCTTTTGACTACGGTTACATTCTACGATATCGGTGTAAAATCCGTAATCTAATCCGTGTGAAATCAGTGTAAAATAAGAACCCGACAACGCAATCAAAGATTACGGTTGGGTACCCCGAAACCTTGTTGTTACACAATAAAAAATGAGTCATGATACTTTGTAGTACCATCACCCGTTTGCCGTTATGTGAATATCAATTTTGTATTTATAATTTCGATTGCTCTGTTTCGAATACGATTCTATACACTGTACCCAAAGCATTTGATTTTCCTACAATCCCACTCATACCGGCTGATTACAAAGCATAAGGGAGAAGCCGCTTCCTTATGCAGCCTCTCCCTTAGGTATGCTTTTTCTATGTTTACAAATGCTTTTATGCTAACCTTTCTTGAGTGATTTTTCAATTTCTTCTTTGACCAAATCGGCCGCATAGCTAACCCCATCAAAAGTGTCTAAAAGCTGTTTATAAAACTGCTTGACATCACTGTCGCCTAAAATGCAAAAAACTTGACTATTTTGGATCGCTATATCAAACAACGTCTCTTGTTCGGTATCCGACCAGGATTGATATCGACACAACTCTCCAATAATCGAATGTGTTGCAGCAAAATTTCCGCTGTTTTCAAGCGCTATAATCAAGTCGCGTTTCTTTTGCTCCTCTTTGCTGCTTAGATAATCCGCCTCTATCGTCTCTTTTTTACACGCATAATATTTATTTTCCAATATTTCATTGGTAGCAGTTCGGTCAATAATCGCCTTGACTAAAGCATCTAATTCGGTTCCCTCTGAATAATCTGCCGGCACATAATATTTAATGCGGCTGTCCCGCATCATTTTATACACTTTGGTTTTATCCTCCGTGTTCGCATTATAAACGCCAATCGAATGGCCGCCATAAGAATTAACCAGCTTCATGCACGGGATATCTGTATCACTGTCTCCTATATAAACCATATTGCGAAAAGGCACCCTGATATCTTCCGGCGCAAAAAAATCATTCACATGCGTATCGTTAACATCTAAAGTCCCCTTTTCAATCCGAAACAAAAACTGCGTTTTGTTAGTGTAGTTAATCACCTGTGCCGGCCATACAGCCACACCTCGTTCATTATAATAAAACGAACTGGCAAATATCCTTTCAAATGCACCCTCTTTTGCTACTTTCGTGCCCTCAATCATTTCCTTTAATCCAGAAGAAATAATATAATGCTCTACAATCACACCTTGCAAAGCACCATATTCCCGAATTCTTTCAAACCAAGACTCCACCCCCGGAAACAGGCTGACTTTGGCGCCATAATCCGCTAACGCTTTTTTATTAAAAATAATATTCCCTTCTGCTTCTTTCACCATTTTGTACATATAGGCTAAATTTTGATCCATATCATTTTGCTCGGCAAGAGCATTTGATTCACTCCAAAAATCTGCAATATCATAGCCCACAGACTGAATATACCCCTGCGCCTGCATATCGTCAGGAGACAATGTTTTATCAAAATCATAGCAAATCGCCAAAACTGGCTTTTCGCTCTTCGGCTTTCTTTCAAACTCTTTTTTGCTCATCTTATTCCCCTTTATTATTACAAATCATCGTACCATATTTCGCCAACATTGTAAATAATTCCAAATAAATTTTTTGTGTAGAATAACCTATTTTTCTAACTGAACAAAAGAAGTAAACTACCTTAAGCGGCTATAAAAAGATCGATAGCCACCTATTCTCATCTATATTCCCGCGAAGAGGAAAGAGCTATTAAATTTTTGAACGAAATTACACGATAATCACAGTAAAAACCGTGTAAGCAAAAGAAAAAAGCCTCGAAAACCAAGGCTTTTTTCAACGAAACTCTGTTTCGTTTGTGGTCGGAGTGACTGGATTCGAACCAGCGGCCTCTTGGTCCCGAACCAAGCGCTCTACCAAGCTGAGCCACACCCCGCTAAACGATATAAAATCAAATCGCTGGAATTGATTTTATCACAAATACAGCATAATGTCAATACAATTTTTCACTCCGTCGACCTGTTTTTATAATAACACACCTCATAAATTTTATAGCCCTCATTTGTCTGCACCAAATAAATAATCTGCGTACGGGAGCGGTTGCTTTCTATATCCCGCCTAAAAGTGCCATTATTTTTCATAATATAGTAAGAAAGATCAAACACTTCTGCCTTGCCATACCCATCAATTCCCTCCGCAGTACCTTTATACGACACTAAAACATTATAGACTTTCTGCTTAGTAAAAGGTTCGAATAATCCATTTTTGTCGGTGTATTCACTGGTATACATATGATTCAGGGCCTCATAATCACCCTCGATCAAAGCATCGACATAACTCATAAAAAACGATGCACCTCGTCCCTCACTGCCAATATCAGATAACGGATATGTTTCAGCGCCATTCTGAAAATAGATGGTACGATCTTTTTCTATATAATCTTCATCTTGCCAAATATTTTCCTCCCAATCGGGAAAATAATAGACAAAATTGTCGGTATTTATTTCATCTGACTCATTGCGTTTTTCTTGCAACTGCTGATTTACAGCCATAGCAATCCCATAAACAAGCGCTAAAAGTAGCATAATACAAAGTACCATGATAGCAATTTTCAGCAAAAAGCTCTTTTTATTGTTTCGCATCATTTTTATCTTCATATTCTATCCTTATCTATCTTCAATCGAAAACAGTTGCTTCTTCCGTGGCATCTAAAACTTCTAAAAACCCCACATTTTTATATAATATCATATCTTTTTAGCTATCTTGAAGTTTATCGTTTTCAGCTTCGCTGGAATTTCGCTTGTTAAAGCGAAAAGATAAACTTTCTAAGAACAAGCCATACGGCTTGTTCTTATGATATCATGAATTTTTTAACCACCATAAAGATTGGCAGTTCCGGCAAAGCTGGAATGTCACCCCTTTTTCGGGGTGACAAGTCAATCTTTATAAGAATGATCCTTGCGGAGCATTCTTATAATATCATAAAATTCATAAAGATACAACAAGGCAAAGCATAAAGCTTTGCCTTGTTGTAATATTTAAAAAATCAGAGCACCATGACCGCTGCATAAAACTATCTGCATTCCGCTTCAAAAAACAAAGCAATCGCACCAGGGCCAACATGTGAACCAGAGCATAAATCATAAGGGCGGACAATAACTTGCTTTACCTGCGTCATTTCTTCAATTAAATGCTTTAATAAATGCGCGTCATCTTCACAATCAGCGTGAGCAATGCCCACAATCTGCTTAAACGGCTGTAACGCCGTTTTAGCAAACTGCTCTGCCAAGATTTCGAGTGACCGGCGGCGGCCCCGACATTTACTATAAAGTTCAATCGTGCCTTGGTCAGTTGCTTTTAATAAAGGTTTAATGCCCATAAGAGCGCCCGCCAATTTCACAAACGTGGATATTCGGCCGCCCCGATGCAAATATACCAAATCATCCACCGTAAATAAATGATTCATATGAGGAATTGTATTCGCAATCGCCTTTTGAATATCTGCTAAATTCATCCCTTCATTACGCATTTGCGCCGCTTGAATCACTAACAGCCCTTCTCCCAGCGAAGCGCCAACCGAATCGACCACGACACACTGCCTTTGCGGATAAAGATTTGCTAATTCTTCTGCCGCTTGATTCGCGGCGCTTACCGTCCCTGTAAGACCACGCGACATACCAATATACAATACATCCTGTCCTGCCGCCAGAAACGGTGTGAAAAAGTCGATAAATGCTTGTGTATTAATCAGCGATGTTTTGGGCATAAGACCCGCCCGCATGGAATCATAAAATTTTTTTGCCGCCTGTGCATAATTGCGTCCCCGCTGCCAGCAGGCAAAATCCTCCTTATCCAATTTGGCCTTAAAGGAAATCATATCAATATCATATTGATCTAACAGATCGTCCGTCAGATTAGAGGCCGAATCTGTCAAAATGGCTAATTTCTTTTCGCTCATGCTCTCACCCTTCCATAAAATCAAAGTCAGGCGCACCCGCCAAACTCGGTTATATTTTACGAAATTTAGTATAGGCAATCATGGCCAAAAATGCAACCTACAAACAAGATCCGGCGCGCTACCTCGATGAGAATTAGACTCTACGCAAAATAGAATACCCTGTTATATCACGGCTCACAGCTCCTGCTTGCAAAAAAGGACTGTACGAAACAGTCCTTTTCTTTTTACATTATTTTATTTTGACGATGTATCCCAATTTGCTAAAAGCGTTTCTAAGCTAATGAACTTTTCTTTGTCCATACGATACAAAATTTCAGAATCTTCGACCGTAAACAAGACCTTGCCATCCTCCGCATGGCTGGATGCCGTAATCTTATATTCATAATCAACAGCCGACGTTACCGAAGAAGAACCCTCAGCATTGCTGCTCACCGTATCTGAATAAGAAATAACAATTTCAATCGGCGTTATAAATTCTTTTTTATCAAAATAATATTTTTCGTATTGTGCCAGCGAAAGAGCACCCGCCGCTTGCACAAGCTCAGTGAATCCCTCGCTTTCATCTGTAAATGTACGTTCAGTTTCCATATAACTTACCGTAATAGCTGTTATTTTATCGGCAGCAAAGTTTTCGGGCAGCGTATCGAGCTGAATTAAATCCTTTTCTTCTTTCCCGCACAAGTCGACTAATTTATTATCAATGATAAAGATATCCTCGTTTCCCTCCACCATCATATAATAATAGCCGTTAAATGAATTATAATTGCCAATCAAGAACCGAGTAATTTGCTTACCATCGGTCACGCTTTCCGTAATGGATAGGGTCATCTGCGGTTCCACAAGACCATAGGCAGACAGATCCTCTCCCTCCCTATCAAGCACTTCAATAGCCGAAATAGACGAGAGTGCCTCTAACGTGGTATTGACAAAATCAGTATTCATAGGAAAATGCGAATCGTTATTGTATACCCAACCATTTTGTTGTCTTTCAAAAATATGCGTGCCTTTCGTATTCGTGAGTGTAAATCCCGTAATATTTTCTATATCAATCGATTTTACCACCGTTAATACCGGAGCGCTTTCCTCCTCCGCTGCATCCTGTCGATTCATCGACAGAGTCAATGCATAGAGAGAAGCACAAACGACAAGAATGATCAAAAGCGCCAGCAGCAACCCGCCTTTTTTCATTATTTTTTCCTCCTCTTCATCCAAATGCAAAGACCCAGCGCAAATATGGCAAGCGGAATCGCACCCACTAAAATCAAGCCCCAGATAATACGGTCAGAAGTCGCGGCTACTACCTGCTCAGCCGTTATTTTCTTTGTTGCCAAGGATACAGAGGTTTCAATCTCACATGTTGATTCTACGGTAGCAAGAAACAACTCTGAAATCGCACCGTTATCATCATAAAGGGTATTCGTCAAATATGGCGTAGCATACCAGGTAACACGGCCTGCCTCCCCTTCTTCCGGCGCGTATATGGCCGAAGCGCCGATCATAAAAGGTCCTGCGGCATCCGCATCCGTCTTTTCAACACTTGTTATATCATCGTCCTCGCCAAAGCCAACCCGCGCAAAAGAGTCATCACTGGTCTCAAGCAGCGGTTCAACCGTTACGTGCTCAGGCACCTGCTCAGTCTCTTTTATACCGTGCGCAATCGGCGCAAACAAATATTTGCCCGAAAGCTCCTTGGTAAATTCATGATTTAAAATACGCGGATAAAGCGAATAATACATGCCATTATACATGGTGGCATCCGTTTCCATCACTAAGCCATCAACGCTCTCCATACCATACGTACGCAGCAGTTCCTTTAGATGATCGCCCACCCCATAATTATAATAGGTATACACAATCACATGACCGCCGCTCTGTATATAAGCGTTTAACCGGTCACGTTCGCTCTCAGAAAGATCGCTATTTGGCGCCATCACTAAAACCGCGTTAGCATCGGCCGGCACCTCATCAGCTGTCGCTAACTGGAGCGTTTTCACATCCACATTATCGTTGGATAAATATTCTGAAAGTTTGCTGTCCATCGCAATTTCGCCATGACCGCTCAGCGTATATACCACCGGTACTTGATCAGTGGTTACATAGGCCAGCGCCGAAGCCAGCGCCGTTTCGCCCGCAAAGCTGCGCTCGCTCTGCGGTGCGGTTTGCGTCATGCCATATTGATAATAAGCCGCATACTGCGAATAGGTTTCAGCTGAAATCTCTTGTCCTTCATAATAATATTTTGTCTGATAAAGATCGTTATAATTGACGGCTCGTTCCCGCTTGCCGCTAACCACCACAAAACTGTTCTGACCCAAAGAGGTGTAATTCGTTACCTGCTCGGGATGCAGAACCGGATCAATCGTGACTAATTTAATCTTGGCATTCGCTGCCGCGGCACGATGTAACAGTTCATCCACATAATCGTCTTTGCTCTCATCTGAAACCAAATAGCGAATGGTGATTTCTTCATCAAAAGAAGCAATTAGTTCTTCGCCTTCTTTTGATAACTTATAGAGTTTGGCACTGGTTACATCTAACTTCGTAAACGACGCTGGAAGAGCATTAACCAACAAATTGATAAAAATAACAACGGCCACCGCAACGGCCATCAAGGTCACGCTCATCGCACCGGCTTTGAAATTTCTCTTGGTAAAAGAAGATTTTAATTGATTCATCATTGATTCCTCCTTTTTTATTGCCACCGACGTTTTTCAAGCGCTTGCACACTGAAAAACAAACAGAGGAATATAATTGAAAGATAATATACGATGCTTGTTATATCAAACATACCGCTGACAAAAGCAATATATCGGTCATACACGCATAGCCAGTTTAAAAATGCGGGGAACGCGCCTTCAAAAAGAGCCGAATTAACAAAGTATAAAATCGTTAGCCCGCCGCAGCCCACTACAAAAAGAACCATTGAAAACAGTGAATGATTGGTAAGCACATAAGCCAGAAATGCTATGATTGCGATCAGCGCAATAAAGCACAGATAAGAAGCAAAAGCGCCAGCAGGAATCAGCGAAGCGAAAGAACTTAATAAATACATAAACAAAAGTGAAAAGAAACAAATCACCGCCGCAATGACTGGGCTTTCAGTCAAAGAGGAAATAAACAGACCAAAAGCAAGCAGTGCACACCCCAGCAAATAGAAGCCAAGAATACCACTATACGCTGACAAAAAATTGACCTGACCATATAACGAAAGAATAAAAGGGTATAAACACATGATGATAACCGGCACCGCGAAAACGGCCGCAATCGCGCCAAATTTACCAATCACAATTTCGGAAGCATTAACAGGCAAAGCATACAAAAGCTGGTCAGTTTTGTTCTTCCGCTCATCAGCCATAACGCTCATAGTCAAGATCGGCACGATTAACAAGAAGATATAGCTAACCATGGAAAGAGATAACTCATAATTCGTAGGCCCGTTAAACAGGTTAATCGCTAAACACATAATACCTGCTAAAAGCAGCAAAATGCCAATAAAAATATAACCTGTCATAGAAGCAAAATAGGTCTTAAGCTCTTTTTTGAAAATAGCAATCATTCTTTATCTCCTCCTAACGCTTCTTCTTCATATGTAAGCTCTTTCTCTTCTTCGCCTGTTTGTATCAGCAAATCAGCGGCCTCTTGCGCCGCGGGCGAAAGCAAAATTTCTGTCGCTGGTTCCGGATCCTCGTCGCAGCTTTCAGTCAAACGAATAAATATATCCTCCAAGCTTGGCACATAAGCGGTCATTTCTAATAACACAAACCCTTTTTCACAGAACCGTTTAAACACCGCTTCACGAATATCCGCCCCGTCTGCCACCGTGATGTGGAAATGCGTCTCATTTTGTTGTTCGCCCTTTCCCAGACTACATTGCAATGAGTCAACTCCATCTATACCAGCAAACAAGCTTTCATCGACGCCCGGTTCGCTTTTTGCCGCTACAGTAACGGTGCTGGGCCCTGATAAGTTTTTCTTGATCTCTTCCATGGTGCCTTTCGCCGCAATCCGGCCGCCAACAATCACAATCAGCTCATCGCACACTTCCTGCACCTCGGCTAAAATATGGCTGGAAAGAATAACCGTACGTTCTTTCGCCAAAGAACGAATCAATTTGCGAATTTCAATAATCTGCAAAGGATCTAACCCTACCGTAGGCTCGTCCAAAATAATATATTTGGGGTTGCCAAGCATCGCCTGCGCAATGCCGACACGCTGTTTATATCCTTTAGATAAATTTTTAATCAGCCGCCCGGACACATCGGTAATCTGTGTTTCAGCCATTACTTCATTGACCTGACGGGATAACGCCTCTGCTTTTAATCCTTTGGCTTCGCCTACAAACATAAGGTACTCATAGGGAGTCAAATCATAATAAAGCGGTGGCTGTTCAGGCAGATAGCCAATGTGTGCTTTTGCCTTTTTTGCCTCATCAAAATGATCAAGCCCATCGATGCTCACCTTTCCCTTTGTTGCGGCAAGACATCCGGTAATCATATTCATCGTGGTGGATTTTCCTGCACCGTTAGGTCCCAAAAAACCATACACCTTTCCCTCTTCTATCTCAAAAGAAATATCCTTTACCGCCGTATTATTGCCATAGATCTTCGTTAAATTTTGTACACAAATCAACAGAGATTCCTCCTTTTCATATCGGTAATAGCAAAAGCATCCTATCCTGCTATACAAATATAGTGCATTTACTAAGAACACAAAACAAATCTTTTTTATTATACATGATGTTTGTGAAGAATGGGTGAAAATTTTGGAAGATTCCGAATAAAAGCTTGACAGATTGCATAAAGCATTATACAATCGATGAACAAGGAAACAATACACAAAATAATATAAAAACAACCGCACCTGATGACGGTAGAATGGAGTATAGCATGAACAAAAATGCTTACAAAGTGAGTGCTTCAACCGCATTTTTTGGAAGAACAGTGCCGGATATCGTTCATTTTTATGCAGAGGCAGGCATTGATGCCATGGAAATCGCTGGTATGAATCCGGCGCATTTAGAGCAATATGATTTAGAAGGAATAAAGGAAGAATGCACCAAAGAAGGAGTAGAACTTCGTTCTTTGCATCTGCCGTTTGGCGCAGAACAAAATATATCCCACCCCGACAAAGCGCTCCGCATGCATTCTATTGACATTGATAAACAGATCATGGAAAGAGCCGCCAAATTAGGCGTTATTCTGTGCGTGATCCATCCCTCCAGCGAACCGATTGAGGATAAGGATAGGAGCGATTATTTGAGCCGCAGTGAAGAAAGCTTACATATTTTATGTGAATTTGCGGGTGAAGTCGGACTTTCTTTAGCGGCAGAAAATCTGCCCCGCACCTGTCTTTGCAATACCAGTGAAGAAATGATCCGCATGCTGCAAAAAGTGCCCTCGCTCAAAACTTGTTTTGACCTCAACCATTTTCTGCCGTGGAAAGGAACCAAGCCAGACAACGCCGCACACATCTATCATCTTAAGCAAGAAGTAGGTGACCGCCTCATCACATTACATATCAGCGATTATGATTTCGTGGATGAGCGGCATCTTTTCCCGTTCGATGGAGACAACGACTGGGTCAAAATTATGAATGCGCTCCATGATACGGGGTATCAAGGCTATTATAACTATGAAATCGGCAGTCGCCATGGCGACAAAGGCGGCAAAACACTGCATGACTTAAAGGCGAATTTTGAAAAACTCATTTCGCTGATTCAAGTGCATTAAAAAAATCTAAATACTGGGCAAATTCCATCAAAAAATCCTATGTAAATTACGGTGCAACCTCAAAACAGGGCACCGTTTTTTTATGTCGCGAAACGGCATTCCTGCAGAGTTTACCCCATAAATTTCATACAGTTCACACAATGCCTCAAATATTTTTACGCTTAGCACCGCTTGTTTGAAATGCAGACTTGCCAGCATCTGCATTCTTTTAGGGAGCCAATAAGGATAGACAATGTCTTTTATTTTATATGACTATCCTAAAGCCAAAATCTTTCAATCTCCGATTTTAACTGCTCAAGAAACTGCTGGACAGCCTTTGAAAAGACCTGATACTTTTTCCACACTAAATTCATACTGAGTGTTAAAGCTGGTTCCAATGGTTTAAAGCAAAGATGACTATGACCGCTTGTATTGATAATACCATCCAAGCATAAAGCATATCCAAGTCCTTCATCAACCATTAAAGAACCGTTAAATAAAAGATTGTAAGTTGCAGCAATATTAAGCTCTGAAAAACTTTTTTTTAGCCAAAGAGAAAGCTCGCTTCCTTCTTTCTGCTGACGCGAAAGAATCAACGGTTTATCCCATAAATCTTCAGGACGAATCGAATCTTTCTTCGCAAGCGGAGCATCTTGGCGCATCAGCACGCCCCATCTGTCTATTTTAGGAATGCTGATGTGATGGTAGCTTGACAAATCTGTCGGATTAAATACAATGCCGAAATCAAGCAGGCCTTTGTCTAATCGTTCAAGCACATCCTGTGAGTCTCCGCTGAAAATATGATAATGAAGCAACGGATGTTCCGCTTGCAATTTGGCTGCTGTTCGTGCAATAAGACGAATGGCATCTGTCTCCCCCGCCCCAATATATATATCGCCTGCTATGCTATCTTCAGAAAGCATGATTTCATTTTCGGTTTTTTTGACCAAATCAATAATTTCTTCGGCTCTTTTTCTGAACAGCACACCTTCTTCTGTCAAAGTAATTTTTCGATTTCCGCGGATAAACAACTGCTTTCCCAGTTCCGCCTCTAAATCTCTTAATTGCCTTGATAAGGTAGGCTGCGATAAATGCAGCGCTTCCGATGCTTTTAAAATACTTTGTTCTCTGGCAACTGCCAAAAAATACTGCAGCACTCTTAACTCCATATACAATGCTCCTTTGCCGCGTCACTATATCAATAAAATGTGGGAACGCATCTGGTTCTGTTCCTCTCGCTTGGATGTCTTCATTATATCATCTTTTATTATGCTCGTAAAGCATATCAGGGTATTTGATATAAGTATTTGCTTTCCAAATGTTATTCGATTAAAATGATAGATGAGAAAAGAAGCGGAGGATATGATGAACACACAAGAATTTGTATCTTATATGAACCAAGGGACGCCTGCTCCTGTCGGCACAGCGATCCGAGATATGATGTCTAAACTCAGCGATGAAGCACGTAAAATTACAGCCAAGTTAAACGCTTCCTATCACGAACAAGCCGAAATTCGCAGTTTATTTTCGGAACTGATTGGCAAACAGGTTGATGAAACCTTTACTCTGTTTCCACCGTTTTATACAGACTGCGGCAAGAACATTCATATCGGCAAAAATGTATTTATTAACGCCGGCTGTCACTTTCAAGACCAAGGCGGCATTATGATCGGCGACAGCACACAGATTGGACACAATGTTGTACTTGCAACGCTTAATCACGATTTAACACCCGAAAATCGTAAAACAGTTATTCCTGCCCCAATAATCATAGGAAAAAATGTTTGGATTGGTGCCAATGCAACAATTCTTTCGGGTGTTATCATAGGCGATAATGCCGTAATAGCAGCAGGTGCTGTTGTTACCAAAGATGTTCCTGCCAATGTTGTCGCGGGCGGTATCCCTGCCATAAAGATAAAAAATATCAATACGAATGCAGATAATTAAGTTTTCAATAAAGAAAGAAGGAGCATTATGATGAAAAAACTGATTTCATTGTTTTTGGCAATGATAACATTATTGTCGTTAAGTGCTTGCAAATCAGAATCCAATATACCTTCTGAAAGTTCCGACAAGCCAACAGAAGCCACAACATCAACCGAAAAAACAAAACAAGAAAACAAAATGTTAGTTGTCTATTTTTCCTGTACAGGTACAACCGAACAAGTTGCTACATATGCAGCCGATATTCTAAGCGCAGATATTTATGAGATTGTGCCAGAAATTCCTTATTCGGAAGAAGATTTGACTTATTATACAAACGGTCGGGCTGATCGTGAGCAGAACGATTCTACGGTACGACCGGCTATTTCAGGCAGCATTGAGAATTTCGAGCAATATGATACAATTCTGCTTGGCTATCCAATTTGGCACGGTCAAGCACCAAGAATCATCAGTACCTTTCTTGAAAGCTACGATTTTTCAGGAAAAACCATTGTACCGTTTTGCACATCTCACAGTAGTGGAATCGGTTCAAGCGACCGTGATTTGCACACGCTTGTTTCAGATTCTGCTGATTGGAAAGATGGACATCGGTTTTCGAGAAACGCGGCGAAATCCGAAATTGCTGAATGGCTCACAAGCCTGCATTTAGATACGATAAATCAAGCAACTGCAGCAAAAGATGTCTCTTCCTTTGCTCTTGCCTCAGGCGAAAATGGCAAAGCACCAACGGTTATGCTGAACAGCGGCTATGAAATGCCAATTTTGGGGCTTGGCACCTATTCTTTGAAAGGTGATACTGTAAAAAACGCCGTTACGGCCGCATTAAATCACGGCGTTCGTCTGATTGACACGGCATATATGTACGGCAATGAAAAAGAAATTGGTGAAGCGATTCGTGCATCCGATGTGCCGAGGGAAGAAATTTTTGTTATTACAAAAATCTATCCCGGCGAGCAATTTCAAAATCCCGAAAAAGCCATTCAGGACGCACTCGACAAACTTGGCATTGATTATATAGATATGATGCTTCTGCACCATCCAGGAGAAAATGATGTAAAAGCCTATATTGCTATGGAGAAATTCGTGACAGAGGGCAAAATTCGATCTCTCGGTCTTTCCAACTGGTATATAGAGGAAATTGACGATTTTTTATCACAAGTCAATATCAAACCTGCGCTTGTGCAAAATGAGATTCATCCCTACTATCAGGAAAAAGAAGTCGTTGAATATATGCATGGTCTCGGCATTGTTATGCAAGCGTGGTATCCTCTTGGCGGCAGAGGCCATACGGAAGAACTGATAGGAGATGAAACCATCAAAACGATAGCCGATGCACATGGCGTTTCCTCAGCACAGGTTATGATACGCTGGCATCTGCAAAGAGGGGTTGTGGCCATCCCCGGGTCAAGCAATTCCGACCATATTCTTGAAAACATTTCTGTTTTTGATTTTGAATTAACCGAAAAAGAAATGAAAGATATCGCCGCATTAGACAGAAACGAAAAACATGATTGGTACTAATAAAGGAGTCAGAGAATCATGAACAAAAATATACTGATTATCTCATCAAGTCTGCGTAAGGGTAGTAATTCTGAAGCACTCGCCGATGAATTTTTGAAAGGCGCCAAGGAAGCAGGACACCATGCAGAGAAAATAAGCCTCGCGGGAAAAACCATCAACTTTTGCAAAGGGTGCCTCGCCTGTAATAAGACGCTGATATGCGTTATGGATGATGACAGCCGAGAGATTGTCGAAAAAATGCTGAACGCCGATGTACTCGTATTTGCCACCCCCGTTTATTATTACAGTGTTTGCGGCCAGCTCAAGACCCTGCTTGACCGGGCCAATCCGCTTTTTTCTTCAGACTATCAATTCCGTGCTGTTTATCTGCTTGCAACCGCCGCCGAGGATGCACCCGAAACGGTTCACGGGACAAAAACAACGGTGCAGGGTTGGGTTGACTGCTTCGAGAAAGCAGAGTTTAAAAAAACAATTTTTGCAGGCGGCGTGAGTGACGCAGGCGATATAAATGGTCATACCGCTTTAAAAGAAGCCTATGAAACAGGAATTAATTTATAAGGAGAAAATAATGATAAACGATTTTATTTTTCACAATCCCGATAAAGTATATTTCGGTAAAAATCAGCTTGAACACTTGCCTGAAGAACTTTTAAAATTCGGCAAAAAGGTTCTTCTTGTTTACGGCGGCGGCTCTATTAAAAAGAACGGCCTCTATAACACCATTACCGAATTGCTAAAAGCAAACGACTTAACCGTATTTGAACTTGCCGGGGTAGAACCGAACCCGCGCCATACAACGGCGAACAAGGGTGCCCAAATCTGCAAAAATGAAAATATTGATGTTATCTTAGCTGTTGGCGGCGGCTCTACAATTGATTGTGCAAAGGGGGTTGCAGCGGCGGCGGTAACCGAAAGCGGAGATGTTTGGCCTCTTGTATCAAATCAGGTTTGGGTAACAAAAGCTTTACCGATTGTGGCCATTCTCACAAACGCTGCAACCGGCTCTGAAATGGACGCTTGGGCAGTCATTTCAAATATGGACACAAACGAAAAAATCGGTCTTGGCGGCAGCGCTCTGATTCCGAAAGTTGCTTTTGAGAATCCCGAGCTTAGCTTTTCACTTCCGACCTATCAGACCGCTTGTGGAGCATTTGATATTTTCAACCACGTTTTAGACAACTACTATCTTGCGGGCGACGCAACCTTTGATATGATTTTGGAGTTTCAGGAAGCTGTTATGCGTGCCGTTGTAAAATGGGCGCCTATTGCTATGAAAGAACCTGATCATTACGAAGCAAGAGCAAATCTCATGTGGGCTTCTTCGATGGCGCTCAACACCGTTCTTGACGCAGGAACGGTCCATGGCTGCGCTTGCCACGCTATGGAACATGAGCTTTCCGCATACTATGACATCACACATGGTCATGGTCTTGCTATCGTCACACCTCGCTGGCTTGCGTATATTTTGAACGAAACAACAGCCCCCGCTATTTACCGTCTCGGCGTAAGAGTGTTTGACATTCCCCAAAATCTCTCTGCCATGAATGGAGCAAAAAAAGCGATTGAAGCCGTTGCGAATTTCTGCTTTAATACACTTGGGTTAACAGCAAATCTTTCTGATTTAGGCATTGATGAAAAGCACTTTAAAGCTATGGCCAATCACGCTTGCGCAGGCTCTGTCATATCGGGTCCCAAAGAACTTGCTCCTGCCGATGTCGAAGCAATTTACAAAATGTGTTTATAGTTTTGATGGTTATGAAAAAATTATTATCACTTTTATTACTATTTATCTTTATTGTCTTACCGGGGTGTGCCTCAAATGCCCCAACAGACAATAAAATACAAACTGAAAATTCTTCAAGCACACCGAAAATCGAGCAAAAGGAATACGCCGAAAGCCATACGGAAAATGATTTGAACACAGAACGGATACTCTATATTAAAATCGGAAATTCTGTTTTGGAAGCCGAGCTTGCAGATAATACCAGCGCAAAAGCGCTTTTAGCGCTGCTTCGAGAAAACGACCTGACAATCGAGATGAGCGATTACGGCAATTTTGAAAAGGTCGGCGAACTTGGCACTTCGCTTGTAACAAATGATGAACAAATTACAACCGAAGCGGGCGACCTCATTTTGTATCAAGGAAATCAATTCGTTATTTACTACGATACAAATTCTTGGAATTTTACAAGACTTGGCAAAATAAAGAACATCTCACAAGATACCCTTAAATCCATTCTAGGCGACGGCGATGTAAGCGCTGTATTGAGCATTCATAAAAATACCGAGAAAAACTAACCGTTTTTCTCGGTATTCATCTTTTATGATTTCCTTTGCGATGCCCGACAATGCAATATGTTTAATGCTTTCTAAATGATTTCCTTATCAGGTATCTGCAACAATTGATTCTATTTATTTGATTCTGTTTTTTTCGTATCGTTCCATTTCGCGGCCAGCCTGACGCTTGGCGTCGGCCTCCCGCTTGTCATATAGTTTTTTACCTTTGCAAAGCCCCACTTCCACTTTGACTTTTGCATTTTTAAAATAGAGCGAGAGAGGAACCAACGTATAGCCCTGTCGGCCCACCAAACCAAGAAGCTTCATAATCTCTTTTTTATGTAACAGCAATTTGCGCCGCCGCCGCGGATCAAGATTAAAAATATTGCCATGGTCATAGGGACTAATATGCATGCCCTCGACCCACATTTCACCCTGGTCAACATGACAATAACCATCTTTCAAATTACAGCCGCCAGCCCGCAGGCTCTTAACCTCTGTTCCTGAAAGTACGATACCCGCCTCAATAGTATTCTCTACAAAATAATCATGCCGGGCTTTTTTATTCTGTGCGATAATCTTTTTTTGTTTTTCCGACATGTGTTTCCCTTCTTTTTATTTCATAAACAAATTTTATCTGCTATCAAAAACAATCTGCGATTGCTTCAATCTTTGATTTCACCGACAGGCCGCAAAAAATCAATATTTTTCTTTAATTATATTATATGAATATGTAAAAATCAAGTCATTTAAGGCGATACTATCTTTAAAAGTTCCCTTCAAACCTATTACAGTTAGGATGAACCAATGAAAAAAAAGATTTATTCGATTTTAAATGAAACGATGATTGTCATCATTGGCGCTGTATTATTTGCCGCCTCATTAAACATGTTTTTACTTCCGGCCGACGTTGTGCAAGGCGGCGTAACCGGTATCGCGGCCGCACTCAACATCCGGTTCGGTTTCGACGTTGGTCTTTTAATCCTTTTAATTAATATTCCCCTCATCTTCGCCAACGTGTTTGTTAATGGCTGGCGGTTTATTTTAAAATCGGCCATCGGGGTTATCATTACCTCTGTTTTTGTCGACACACTTACCTTTTTTCCCGTCACGGTGACTGATCCTTTTCTATGCGCGCGGATCGGCGGGGGCGTCATGGGCTGTGGCTGCGGCCTGCTCTTCACGCGGGGCTATACTACCGGCGGCAGTGATCTGCTCGCATTCCTCTGCAAAAAGAAATGGAAAAAGATATCCACTGGCAAATTAATTTTTATGGTCGATGTATTTGTCATTTTAGGCGCCGCTCTCTTGCTAAAATCATATATGGGCATTTTTTATTCGGCCCTGACCATCTATATTCAAACCTCAGTGGTAGACTTATTTCTTTCAGGGGCCGATAAAACCAAGTTGTTTATCATTGTTACCGAGCAAACTGATGCAGTTGCCGAGGCTTTAACCCAGTTAGAACGAGGGGTTACCGTGATTAAGGGCTATGGCTATCACACCGACCGAACAAAGGGAATTTTAATCAGCGTGGTAAAAAACATGCAGCTTTATACCGCTAAAACAGCGGTTATGCAAGCAGACACCGCAGCCTTTATGATGATAGCCGATTGTTCTGAAACCTATGGCGAAGGCTTTAAAGATATATTTTAATAACGGTAAAATCGGCCTTATTCGAGTTGCTTTTATAACCCCTTCATATTATAATAAATGTAAATATTTCTTATTAAACATAGCATGCCGCCTAAATCAATCATATAAGTACTTCTCATGCGGCAGGAAGGAAGGTTTCTATGTCACTTATTGCCATTCTCTTGCTTCTCTTTTTCGTTCTTGGCCTTCTATTCTTTTTTCTGATTTCACCGGCGAAAACAAGAACCGGGATGGCGCCTTTTACCCACCGTCTGTTTGCGCACCGAGGACTATATAACCGTGAAGCCGGCATTCCCGAAAATTCGCTATCCGCCTTCCGGCAGGCAAAAGAACAAGACTTTGCGGTTGAATTAGACGTCCGTTTAACCAAAGACGGCCAAGTCGTCGTTTTTCATGACAATACATTAGAACGCCTTTGCGGCAAAAAGCAAACCGTAAGGCAAACAGACTACGAAACACTGCGCACCTTACCGCTCGACAATACCACCGAAAAAATTCCGCTGCTCGCCGAAGCGCTTGAGGTGCTTGACGGCGTACCGATTCTTTGCGAACTAAAAATCGATGACAGCTACAAAAATATGGATGAACTATGCCGCAAAACGGATGCTATTTTAAAACAATACAAGGGACCTTACTGCATCGAATCCTTTTCCCCCTTTGCACTGCGCTGGTTTATGAAAAACCAACCGGAGGTGATTCGTGGGCAGTTATCAGAAGCTTTCACCAAACCAGATAAGCACACCTTCATCATGAAGCATTTGCTAATCAACTTTTTAGGACGGCCTGATTTTATTGCTTATGGCACCTACAATACAAAACCGCTTGGCTTTCGTCTGGTAAAATACATGGGCACGCCCACCATAGGCTGGACCGTGCGCTCAGAAAAAGAATTAGACCAAGCACAAAAAATATTTGATTCCTTCGTTTTTGAAGGCCTGTATAATAAAGAACATTAAAAAGAGCGCGTCAGACGACGCGCTCTTTTAGATATACAAATAACAACCATCATTCATCTTTGGGTTCAAGCGGCATAACATAACTAAAATATTGAACCTTTCCACTCAAAACATCATCATAGAATTGATGTTTTGAGTGGATATAATGAATACTCGTCTGCACCTCTTGTATTTTATTTTCTAATTCTTCCAGCTTTCGATCCAAAATAATTTTCCGTTCAGGAATTGACTGTTCCCCTTGTAAACAAAGCGCCAAATATTGCTTCATTTCCACAATACTCATGCCGCAATTCTTAAGGCAAGACAAACTTTTAATCCATTCAATCTCTCTGTCGCTGAACATTCGATAGTTATTCTTGTCTCTTTTTACATTTGGAATTAATCCTTCATTGCAATAAAATTTCAGCGTGTCATAGGTCAAGCCTGTCCTTTCGCATGTTTCTTTCATGGTATAAGATTTCTGTCGTGTCAATTTGATCACCTCATTTTCACAAAAATACAGTTATTTTTATCATAAATTTTCTAAAAAGGTATTGACCGGGTGTAACACACGACATTTATAATAATAGCATAAACCACAATTTTAGTCAATCAAGAAAGGATGAAACCATGGAATACGTTACCTTAAACAATGGCATAAAAATGCCTATACTGGGCTTTGGCGTTTATCAAATCCCCAAAGAAGAAACAAAGCGCTGTGTATGCGATGCAATTCAGGCTGGATATAGAAGTATTGATACGGCGCAAAGCTATTTTAACGAAGCAGAAGTAGGAGAAGCTCTCGTATCATGCCAAATTCCCCGCCATGAGTTCTTTATCACCACCAAGGTGTGGATTGACAATTATGGCTATGAAAAATGCAGAAAGTCAATGGAAGAATCTTTAAGAAAATTAAAAACAGATTATATTGATCTGGTATTACTTCATCAACCCTTTTCTGACTACTATGGTGCATACAGAGCGCTTGAAGATTTGTATGAAGAAGGAAAAATCAAAGCCATCGGCGTATCGAATTTTTATCCGGATCGATTAAGCGATCTATGTCTGTTTGAACGAAAAATTATACCGGCGGTAAACCAGGTAGAAGTCAACCCTTTCAACGCCCAATTCAAAGCACAAGCCAACATGGAAAAATACAGCGTTCATATGGAAGCATGGGCCCCCTTTGGCGAAGGGCGAAACGGTTTGTTTGAAAATAACACACTCACCCATATCGGTCAAAAATATGATAAAAGCGCTGCACAGGTGATGCTTCGCTGGTTAATACAAAGAGGGGTAATTGTTGTATGCAAATCCACTCATGTTGAAAGAATGAAAGAAAACTTTGCTGTATTTGATTTTGCTTTAACTCATGAAGATATGGAAGAAATTGAAAAAATGAATACAAATGAGAGTTTATTCTTCAATCACCAAGACCCCGCCATGGTCGAATGGTTTGATCGTATTGTAAAAGAAAGAAGAACAAATGAAGATTGCCGCAAGGACAACAAAACCTGGTAAGGAGGAAAGACATGAAACAGAAAATAATCATAGGAATCATAGCCGTTGTTATAACAGCAGCCGGTGTTAGCGCATATTTTATTCTCAATAAACCCAACCGAACAGCAGACAACGAGAATGCTTCTATGAATCAAAAGCAATCAAATGAAGAAACAACCAATGAAACCGGCCAAAACAACACTGAAACGGAGCCAACGGATTTGGACCTAACATCTCATAACAAAACATTGGTCGTCTACTATTCAGCAACAGGCTCTACCCGAAAAGTGGCCGAACAAATTGCGGCAAATTTAAACGCAGATATCTTTGAAATTGTACCGGAAAATATTTATACCGCAGACGATTTGAATTGGAACAACGAAAACTCGCGTGTATCAAAAGAACATAATGACGAAACATTGAGAGATGTACCACTAACCGTTTCACAAGCCGCGCATTGGGAGGACTACGACACCGTTTTCATTGGCTATCCCATTTGGTGGGGTGTTGCCGCATGGCCAACAGACAGCTTTGTTAAAAATAATGATTTTCAAGACAAAACTGTCATTCCATTCTGCACATCGGCATCATCGGGAATTGGCAACAGCGACAAACTTTTATCCGAGACGGCGAGAAAAGGCAATTGGCAAGCAGGACATCGATTTTCTTCCAACGCGTCAAACGATGATATAAAAGCGTGGATAGAGAGCTTGAAATAAAGCATGGAAAGCCGGGAAGAAAAGATATAGATTGCCCCGCCTATATAGGCTAACAGGATGGCATAAACTGATTCACAATAGCAAAACATATAACAACTCCGCAGGTAACACCCGCGGAGTTGTTTTCGTTCTTATATAATTCTGCTATAATGCTGCGTTTTGACGTACTTCATCTGCCAAGAAATGCTTCACCAAAGTTACGACAAGGTAACGACCTCGCCGCCATGAACACGAGATTGTTCAGCCGCCAAACAAATGAAATGGCTTTCTACCGACCGGTTAATATCGGTCAGCGTCTTGGCCTGTGAACGTCCCTCTCGAAGCAGAGTAATAAAATCCTCGAACAAACGGTCGTCGCCGCCGCCATGTCCATTAAATTCAGTTGCCAGCTTGTTCACATCAATCACCTCATGCGTTTTGCCAAAAACATCTAAGGTAATGACATTGTCACCCATATCTGCGTAAATATTACCATGCGTCGCCATGATATTAATCATGCGGCCGCTCTTTGTATTAAACGAACTCATGGTGAAACTAATGGCAACGTCATCTTCCATCCAAAGATTCAAAATTTGGTGATCCACCACATTGTTATCACACAAATAGACGCATTTTCCATAAGGGCTGGTCTTGAGCGCTTCTTCCAACGCTTCAGGCGTAGGATTCTTCGCCACTACATCCAATGGCCAATCGCGGCGTCCTTTTTTTGCTTCCTCGATATAATGCAGTTTCGCACTATATGGACAATCGTCTACATAACGGCAGGCTAAGCAACGGTCGGCAGCCCCCTCTGGCTGATCTTTCTTACCAAAATATTTCAAACTGCCAAAGCTGGATACTGATTTACATTTTTTGCCGCAAAGCCACAGCAAAATATCTGTATCATGGCACGCTTTCGCTAAGATCATAGGACTGCTCTGCTCAGAGCAGCGCCAATTGCCTCTGACATATGAATGAGCCATATGCCAATATTCAACACGCTCCATTGCCTGAATGGTACAAACCTCGCCAATCATGCCTGAATCAATAATTTCTTTAATCTTTTGATAAAACGGTGTATACCGCAGCACATGACACACCACTACATTTAAACCATGTTCATTGGCATAATCGCGTATCGCTACACACTCTTCCGCACGCAGAGCCACCGGTTTTTCAAGCATCAAATGATAGCCCTGTTTCATAGCCGTCATCGCATTGGTATAATGCAGCTGATCCATGGTGCAAATTACCGCGCCATCTGCCTCAATACCCGCTTCAAACATCGTATTTGCGTCGGTAAAGCAAGCACTTTCAGGCACGCCAAATTCTTCTGCATAGGCCTGAAGACGGCTCTCATTTGCGTCGGCCAAACCCACTATTTTGATGTCATCCGGATGCTTTCGTACGTACTCGGCATACAAGCCCCACCTGGAGCCAAGACCGGCCACCAAAATCTTCATTTGCTTTGCCATTTTTATCACCTTTAATCCTTTTATGCAATACTTTTTGTGTAAAATCTAAGCGCATCGCTTTGACTTGCTTCATTTTACCACAGCATTTTGTGAAATGCAATAAAACCGCACGAGAAAATAGCTTAAAAATTAACGATATGCCAATCTTAACTATACAAAACAAAAAGACATAAAAAAGGGGCGCTAAGCATAATTCTGTGAATATGAAAAAGTTTAGAATTGCTCCTTTATCATTTATTTCCTATCCTGCCCTTTTTCTTTTCTGCGGACCTCGCGTCTTTGCCTATATTTTAGGTGCATGTACACTGCATGAAATAGGTCATTTGCTCGCCATTAAAGCAAAAAAACTAACGGTAGAATCTCTTAGCATTACGCCGGCCGGCCTTGACATTAAACGCTATGGTCCCTGCTCTTATATGAGCGATGCACTCATCTGTGCCGCAGGACCTTTGGCCGGTTTAGTCACGGCGCTTCTCTCTTACCTGCTTGGCTTTTATGAATTTTCTGCCGTCAATTTGTGTTGTACGCTCCTGAATCTTCTGCCCATTCTTCCACTTGACGGGGGTCTTGCACTGCGCTATTTGCTGCTTGCCAAAATTGATTACGACAAAGCAGATCAAATCAGCCGAATGATTGCTTTATGCTTTCTTTTCATCGTCTATTTATTTGCTGTTATTCTGTTTCTCTACACGGAATGGAACATCACGTTGCTGCTGCTTTGCTGTGTTATTTTCTGCAGCTATCTTTCTGCCGAAAAATAATAGATTATTTTAGACAAAACTCTTGCAATTTTGAGGGTTGTTTGATAGAATAATACTAATTCTTTTTTTATACATATTTTAAGCAGGAGGCATGGATCGATAAATTGAAAAAAACGGTTGAAAATAAGCCTGGCGGCGGCAAGATCGTCGAATTAAAAAACATATCGAAAGCATTTGGCGGCGAACGTGTATTAGATGGTATCTCGCTTGACATACATGACGACGAATTCATTACACTTCTTGGCCCGTCCGGATGCGGTAAAACAACGACCCTTCGTATCATTGGCGGTTTTGAAACTGCGGATAGTGGGGACGTTTTCTTTGACGGCAAAAAAATAAACAACCTTCCGCCCCATAAGCGAAGCGTTAATACCGTTTTTCAGCGCTATGCCCTCTTTCCCCATTTAAACGTATATGAAAATATTGCCTTTGGTCTACGCATTTCAAAAAAAACAGAAGCTGAAATTCGCAGCGCGGTTAAAAATATGCTCGCCAAAGTTAATTTATCTGGCTTTGAAAGACGCCATGTTGATTCGCTGTCAGGGGGCCAGCAGCAACGGGTGGCCATTGCGCGCGCGCTGGTCAACCAGCCCCGTGTGCTTTTACTCGATGAGCCGCTCGGCGCGCTGGATCTAAAACTTCGTAAAGATATGCAGCGTGAATTAAAAGAGATGCAGAAAAACACAGGCATTACCTTTATTTATGTCACGCATGACCAGGAAGAGGCCCTTTCTATGTCCGACACGATTGTCGTCATGGCAGACGGCAAAATCCAGCAAATTGGCCGGCCAGAAGATATTTATAATGAGCCCGAAAATGCATTTGTGGCTAATTTCATCGGCGAATCCAATATTGTAGACGGCGTCATGTTAGAGGATTATCTTGTTTCTTTTGCCGGTCAAACCTTTAAGTGCGAAGACAAAGGGTTTGGCAAAAATGAACCGGTAGATGTCGTTGTACGGCCGGAGGATATTGACATTGTTTCGGTCGCCGACAGTATGTTGACTGGTGATGTCGAATCAGTCACCTTTAAGGGTGATTATTATGAAATTATCGTCGATATTGAAGGTTTTAAATGGATGATTGAAACAACAGACCGGCAAACGGTAGGAGCAACCATTGGTATTTCGATCGATCCCTACGAAATTCAAGTCATGCGCAAAAGTATTTATTCGGGTACATTTGGCGACTACAGTTCTTTCTCAGACGAAATAGACACCCTGTCTGACGCTAAAGCGGGTGAAGAAGCATGAAGCGGGCCTTCTCTTTTCGCAAATTAGCGGCCGCACCGCATCTTGTCTGGTCAGTACTATTCATTGTAGCCCCTTTGCTTTTTGTCGCTTATTACGCGTTTACCGACAGTACGGGCGCATTCACCCTCTCCAACATCGCGGCGCTGACCGCCGAGAATTACCGAATGACCTTTTTGCGTTCAATCAGCTATTCGCTCATCGCCACGGTTATCTGTCTGATGATCGCCTATCCGGTTGCTTACATCATTGCACGCTCCCGCAAGCATATACAAGGCACACTGATCATGCTCATTATGCTGCCCATGTGGATGAACCTATTAATTCGCACTTATTCTTGGATGGCCATTATTCAAGACACTGGTTTTCTCAATGAAATTCTAAGCGCGGTCGGTCTTAACAAAATTCATATTATCAACACGCCAGGCGCTGTTATCTTGGGCATGGTCTATAATTATCTGCCGTATATGATTCTGCCTATCTATTCGGTCATCGTCAAAATTGACCACCGTCTGATTGAAGCCGCAAGAGATTTAGGCGCCAGCACTTCACAAGTGCTGACTAAAATCACCCTGCCTCTTAGTATTTCCGGCATTATTTCGGGCATTACGATGGTGTTTGTGCCCTCGATTTCTACCTTTTATATCTCGCAAAAGCTTGGCGGCGGCAACTATGATATGATTGGCGATGCGATTGAACGGCAATTCATGAGCAATTATAACTATAATTTAGGTGCCGCGATGTCTTTTGTCCTCATGATACTCATTTTGCTTTGCATGGCCGTCATGAATCGCTTCTCTGATGAAGAGGAAGAAGCCAAAACAGGAGGGATGATCATATGAAAATTCTTTCTAAGCTGTGTATGTTTTTGGTCTTTTTCTTTTTGTATGCGCCCATTGCCGTGCTCATTTTGTTTTCTTTCAATGCGGGCCGAAGCACTGGGGTTTTCAGCGGTTTTTCGCTCTATTGGTATAAAGAGATCTTTCAAAATCGAGCGGCTATGAATGCGCTGTTAAATTCGCTTATCTTAGCGCTCTCCTCTGCGGGAATTGCCACTATCTTAGGCACAGCCGCCGCTGCGGGATTACATAAATTTCGCGGCAAATATACAAAAGCGGCCGTCATGAATGTAACCAATGTACCCATGATGAATCCTGATATTGTCACCGGCGTTTCCATGATGCTGCTGTTTGTGTTTATCGGCCGGGCCATAGGCGCTTCCAACAGCCTTAATTTCGTCACACTGCTTATCGCCCATGTGACCTTCAATTTACCGTATGTTATTGTTTCGGTACTTCCTAAATTCAAACAGATGGACAAAAACCTGCCCGAAGCTGCACTCGATTTAGGCTGTACCCCGCTTAGGGCTTTTTTCAAAATTGAGGTGCCTCAAATTATGCCGGGGATCTTTACTGGGTTTGTCATGGCCGTGACTTTATCGATTGATGACTTTGTCATTAGTCATTTCACGAGCTCTGGCTTTCAAACACTGCCTCTGCTCATTTACTCCATGACGAAAAAAACAGTCACACCTGATATGTACGCACTCTCAACACTTATATTTGTTACTATTTTACTTTTAATGCTTCTTTCCAATCTGCCCTCTTTTGCCGATCGGCACAAACTTGCCAAGCAAGGCAAAGAGAAAAAAAGAACACGAAAAGCATTGCAAAAGAAAGGATAAAAAAGAATGAAAAAATGTTTCGGATTCCTCCTTGGCCTTGTATTGGCCTTCACCGCTTGTCTGCCTGTTTTTTCTTTTGAAGAAACAACCACCAACATTGACTATTCAAAATACGCAGGCACTACACTAAATGTCTATAACTGGGGCGAATATATCGCCGATGGCACCGAAGGCAGCTATAATGTCAATGAAGAATTTTACAAACTTACCGGCATTCGTGTGAATTATGAGATGTTTGATACGAATGAAGCCATGTACGCCATTATTAAAGCCGGTGGCGTTCCTTATGATGTCATCGTCCCATCGGATTATATGATCGAAAAAATGATCGCTGAAGATTTGCTGCAAAAAATAGATTACTCGAATATCCCGAATTATAAATACATTCCAGAGGAATATCTTAATTTATCTTACGACCCCTCAAACGAATACACCGTTCCCTATACCGGCGGCCGAGTCGGCATCATTTATAATACCACAATGGTATCACCAGAAGATGTCTTAGAGCAAAGTTGGTCGTTGCTTTTCAACGAAAAGTACAAGGGTAAAATTTTGCAATTTAACAATCCCAGAGACGCTATGGCCACGGCTCAATTCTATCTTGGTATGGATGTAAACACCACCGATACGGCAAAGTGGGATCAGGCACTCGACAAACTAAAAGAACAGAAACCCCTGTTAAACAGCTACGTTATGGATGAGATTTTCAATAAGATGGAAGCAGGCGAGGCCGCAATCTCCTCTTATTATGCAGGTGACTTTTTCACCATGTATACAGAAAATGAAGATTTAGCTTTTTACTATCCTAAAGAAGGAACCAACAAATTTGTCGATGCGATGTGCATTCCCAAAGACAGTAAAAATAAAGAAGCGGCTGAACTCTATATCAATTTCTTGTTAGATCCTGAGGTTTGCAAACAAAACGCTATGACCATTTGCTACGAATGTCCTAACACGGCCGTTATGCAAGACGAAGAATATCTTGACTTTTTAAGAGAGGAACTGCACCCGGACGCATATGAGTTATTATATGGCGAAGAAGCACTTGCCTCTATTCCTACGCAGATATTTAAAAATCTCGATACAGAGACAAATAATTATCTGAACCAATCCTGGGAAACATTAAAGACAGAAGGAAATGGCTTAGGCACCACTTTATATATCGTCTGCGGTGTCATTGCAATTGCGCTCATCGCACTCATTATCGGTCTTGCCGTATCAAAACACAAAAAAAGAATTATTGATTAATAAAAAACAAAATACGGGAGACAACGCTGCTGCGTTGTCTCCCTTTTCTTTCTGCAATACACTCACATAGACAAATTAAAATGAATACAACTTTACAATTTAGCAAGAAAAAACAATCGATGGAAAGGAAACAAAACCTTTCCATTTTTGCTGCTCTTGTAACCGATAGCGGTTTCTTGCCTTAATAAGTCCAAAAACTCTTTTCCCTGTTCCGCACTCAAGCATGCAAGATATGGTCTTAAGGTAGTACCTTGAATAAATTCAACAATTGCATCACTGTCCGCCATTGGATGATAATAATAAGTCTGCCACATTTCAACATCAGAATAGTATTTAGAAAACATATCATAATATTCTTCTGCCGTATAGTTAAACCGCTTTTCCGGCAACTCTGAAAACAAAGTGTGCTTGCTATCATATCGCTCAACTACTTTGTCAAGAATTTCTGCGATTTTCATTTCTCTGAAATTGGGTACCTGTATAGCAAGCACACCTTTTTTGTTAAGTAATTTGCCAGCGTTTTTAATAAATTTCTCTTGGTCATCAAGCCATTGCAAAAAAGCATTGGCAAATACAACATCAAATGTTCCTAAATCTTCCAGCGATTCCCGACAATCTCTTTGAATCCACGCGACACCCTCGACAAGTTCCTTTGCCTTTTTCAGCATAGACGCCGATAAATCTACACCAACAATCTCTGCATTGGGAAATCGATTTCTAATGCAATAGGTGCTCATTCCTGAACCGCAGCCTATATCAATAACCCTCTTACAGTTTTCCACCATGAGCCGTTCTGCTAAGTCTTTAGAGGGTTGAATCCGTTCTTTGCTGAATTTATTATACAAAGCCACATTCCACATAAATAATCTCCTTTACCAATCATAGTTTCAGGGCCTGACGTGCAATAAACATAACACAAATCATTTTTGATAAGTATGCTTGCAAACATAGAAAATATAGTACCACATTTTCGAAAACATGGCGAGATCCTCACCCTGGTGCCAATAAAACAAGTATCAACCAATTCTTCTCAAATGCCACCATTTTGAAACCTTCTTTAAATAGCCCACGCCATTTCGTCACGATGTGTTCACACACATCGCAAAATTCATATAAAAATCCTGGCTAATTAAAAAATAAATTTTTGAGCATTTTATGGATTTTGTTGGCCGTGCGTGTTTTGCTATACTTATCCAAAGCTTGGTTAAAATCTATATTTTCTATCGCTTTCATAAACTCCGCAGCATTTTCACCCTGCTGTCTTCCCTTGGCATGCCCCCGCATTTGCTTTTGAATTTCTTTAATTGAAATAGTCCGATAGACAAGCATGTCAAGAATGGATTCGATAACCCTTTGTCCAGCCGGCGTATTATATACCGCGAGACTCACTGGCTGCCGATGCGGATCCCACTCCTCTGTTTCTTCTGTTTGTTCGCCTTTCGCCGGGTTATAACGAGCAAGTGTAATATCGGCTGCGCTACCTGATTTCACAAATATACAATTCTCACACGAAGGACTAATACCAAGGCCCAGGCGAATGGCCTTGTGCATGGCAATTTCATCACGCGCTAATACTTTTTCTGTATTCTCATCATAAATAAAGCGGATACCTGCTTTATTACATCCATCTACACGATTTACAAACTCAATATATTCTGGACATCCCTCGCTTTGCAAATAGCTTTGCCATACATAAGCCGGCACAGCACCCCCGCAATGAACTTCTACACACAATAAATTCTCATATACTTCTCCCAAATAATTCCGCAGTCCAGCCACCTGACACGGTGTACCTGAAAAAAGAACCAAACGATCCTGCAAAAGCGCTTCTTTTACGCGTAAAAAAGAATCGCCCAGCTGAGAAAGCGCATATTTTTTCCCCAAAACAAGCGGCAATTCGGCAATATCTTCGATGCAAATGTGAACAACGTTATATTCCGCCGTATAGGCTGCCCCCCAAACCAGACCGCCGCGGGCTAACACATGAGCAGCTAATACGGCAAATAGACCACCCGCCGTCGAGAGCGCCCGTATCGACTCTTCTTTCGTAAAACCAACTATGCCACCCTTTATTCTGGTTTTATTATAGCCAGCTATATAGGGGCAAACCGCTTCACAACGGCCGCAGTCAATGCACTTGCTGCGATCAGCTACCGGAAAGACGATTCCTCCCGTTCCCTCCGCCTTTGCAATTGCATTCTGCGGGCAGCTCATCATGCACGCCATGCAGCTGCTGCACTTATGTAAATCTTTTATCTTTATCATGATGAAATCCTTATGTTTTAATAACCGATTAGCAATCGATTCACTGGCTTACTGTTACACCGTAACAAAAAACTGACCAATGATTGTAGATTCTATGTAAACAGTACCACTGCCTGCTTGTCATCCGGCCTTTCTATTAATATAATGAAAATAATGTATAGTAAATATGTAGCTGCATATACAACATACTTAACAAAATGGACGCCTTTATGCACCAATTACTATTTTTCTGATATGATACAATAAGAATAATCCGTTAGGATTGTTCTTATTATATCATGATAAACTCTCTATTTTCAAGGGCAAACACTGGCAAAACCCATTTTTTTATCTTATCTGGAGGGGGGCATATACCTATGAAAAAAACAAGAGAATCGCTATGAAAGGAAATTTTTATATGAATCCAAAGCTAAAAGAAAAAATACAAGAGTCCATCTCCTCAGTTTTACCGATCACAGCGATTGTTCTCTTGCTTGCTACCTTTATTGTACCAATCAGTGCCAGCACTATCACCCTTTTTTTAGCAGGTGCGCTTCTTCTGGTCATTGGTATGGGCATGTTTCAATTGGGCGCAGAAATGGCTATGTCTCCGCTTGGCGAGCGAATGGGCGAGCATTTATCTAAAACATCAAAATTGATGATCATTCTTATCATTAGCTTTGTTTTGGGCGCCGTCGCTACAATTGCCGAGCCTGATTTACAAGTGTTAGCCAATCAAGTGCCATCCATTCCTAATTCAACTTTAATTATTACTGTATCAATCGGTGTCGGACTCATGCTAGCAACCGCTATGGCCCGCATTTTGTTTCATATTCGTCTATCTAACATTTTATTATTTCTTTATCTTCTCCTCATTTTGGTCTCTATTGCAGCACCAGCATCATTTCTTTCAGTAGCATTCGATGCAGGTGGTGTTACAACAGGCCCTATTACCGTACCATTTATTATGGCAATCGGCGTGGGACTCTCTTCGATGCGAAGCGATCAAAATGCCGGCGATGATAGCTTTGGCCTCGTCTCCATTTGCAGTACAGGCCCTATTTTGGCTGTTGTCATTTTAGGCATTTTCTATCATCCTGAAAACGCTTTTTATACACCCACCGAAATACCAAATATTGAAACAATGCGCGATGTGACAAAAGAATTAGCCGGTACTCTGCCCCAATATTTAATCGAAGTACTTGTTTCATTGTTTCCCATTCTCGCAGTCTTTTTTATCTTTCAATTACTGGCTCATTCCTATAATAAACGCCAGCTTATTCGCATGTCTATTGGCTTTTTGTATACATATTTAGGGCTGGCGCTCTTTTTATGCGGCGTCAATGTTGGCTTTGCGCCCGTAGGAAGCATCTTAGGCGCAGGCATAGCATCTTCTTCGTTCAAATGGTTTCTGATTCCCATCGGCATGCTAATCGGATATTACATTGTAAAAGCCGAACCAGCGGTTCATGTGCTCAACCGCCAAGTAGAAGAGGTAACAGGCGGCACAATCACGGCTGCGGCGATGAATCGGTGTTTATCCATTGGTATATCAATCAGTGTCGGACTATCAATTTTACGTGTGTTGACTGGTCTTTCTCTTTATTGGGTCATTTTGCCCGGTTATGTCATCGCCCTTATTCTTTCGCGCATGGTGCCGCAGATTTTTGTAGGTATCGCCTTTGATGCAGGCGGCGTAGCCAGTGGACCGATGACTACCACCTTTTTGCTGCCCCTTGCCATGGGCGCCTGTGAAGCCATTGGCGGTAATGTTATGTCAGATGCATTCGGTATTGTCGCTTTAGTTGCCATGACACCGCTTATTGCTGTACAACTTATGGGACTCGTTTATAAAATCAAACAAAATCACAGAGCCGATCCCTTTATCACTGACGAACAAGACCAAGATGAAATTATCATGGATGAGGAAAATAAACAACTGATATATCAAAGAACAGACAGCCCGATTACAAAAGGAGAAGTGAAAAATGACTGAACCATATATAAACATACATTTGCGTCTGCTGATCGTCATCATGGATCACAAAAGAGCCTCTAAAGCCGAAGAAATTCTTAGTCAGCTCGGAATTTTTATGCACTATTGCCTGTTGGGCAGAGGAACCGCCGGCCATGATATCATTGATTATTTGGGATTAGACGGTACTGAAAAAATCATTTTCACCTGTATTACTTCCGATATAAACGCTAATAAAATCATATATTCGCTTAACCACTCGTTGCAGTTGCACAAACCAGGCCACGGTATTGCTTTTACCATTCCTATTAACGGCTCTACCGACAAAATTTTCAAGATGGCATCAAAGGAAATCGGCCAACGACAAGAGCAATTAAACCCACAATCCGCTATGATGCATAATCAATCTATAAACCAAAAAAGTGAAGGTGAAAAAGATATGTCAGACGTTAATATGAATGAACTGATTCTCGTCATCGCCAATCAGGGATTCGGTGAAGAAATCATGCATACAGCCCGCGAGAAAGGCGCCATGGGTGGCACCATTATCACAGCAAGACAACCCGAACTACAAAAAGCAATGACTTTTTGGGGTGTTTCTGTGCAAGAAAAAAAAGAAATCATCGCCATGATTGTTCCTAAAAATAACAAAGAATCCATTATGCAGCATTTGGTAGACAGACACGGCATTACAAAAGAAGCACATACCGTTGTCCTTTCTATACCTGTCGATAATGTATTAGGTATTTCATAATGAAAGAATGCCTTACACTACTTTTCTTCATCTAAAAAAATCCAGCCATAACAGCTGGATTTTTTGTTTACGCTTCATGCATGTGACTTTCTCTTGCATTCGCAAGTGTTTTAGCAAGCATTAAGTCCTTGACTTTCATCAGTCTGGTTGTATTGCCACGCTCATTTTCATCAAGCTTCATCGAAATTGATTTAATACCTTCTTCCAAATCCGGTATCATAATATACTCTAACGCGTTTACCCGTCGCCTGGTTTTTTCAATCTCTTCTGCCAGCATCTGCGCCGTTTTCTCTTTTTGCGCTAATAGCACCAAGGTAGGCAGCAGATCCGAAAGGGCTTCAACGGCTGCATCTAATTCGCCCGATGTAAAGGCATAACCATAATTCAAGCCGGCTGAGGCGCCATCCTTTAATTGAAAAGCAAACTCGGGCACATTGACGCTCATAATATTCCGGTTGGATACCGAAATTTCGCCTTCTCTGCGCGGCACCATGAGAGCCTGCTCTAATATAGTGGGAGAAGAAACCGCCGCCGCTACCGAAAAGCCATTATGCACCTTGGCTAAGCTTTCCTCTACCTTTTCTCTTAGCTCTTTATTCTCTCTGACAATATCAAGAAACTGCCGCATAATCTCATCCCGCTTGTCTTTGAGGAGCTTATGGCCTCTTCTGGCAGTAGCCAGTCTTCCTTTCAGGCGTTTCAGCTCCATTCTGGTGGGATTGACGTTTGTATTAGCCATTTTCCGTTTCCTTCTTTGGTAAATAGCGGTCAAGAATATCCGTTTTAATTCGCTTGAGTTCGGTGCGCGGGAACATGGATAAAAGCTCCCAGCCAATATCCAGCGTCTCTTCAATCGATCGGTTTTCATTAAATCCCTGATTGATATATCGCTCCTCAAACGCATCCGCAAACTGTGCATACAAGCGATCAATCGGCGTCAAGGCTGCTTCGCCCAACACAACCATTAACTCTTTTGCTTCTTTGCCTCTGGCATAATTCGCAAAAAGCTGATTCATTACGTTTTTATGATCTTCTCTTGTCTTTCCCTCGCCTATGCCTTTGTCCTTCAGGCGGGAAAGTGAAGGCAAAACATCCACTGGTGGCAGAATCCCCTTGCGGTACAGATCGCGAGATAAAATAATCTGCCCTTCGGTAATATAACCAGTAAGGTCTGGAATCGGATGAGTTTTATCATCCTCGGGCATAGTTAAAATCGGAATCATCGTAATCGAGCCATCGCTGCCCATCTTACGGCCTGCTCGCTCATACAATGTGGCCAAATTCGTATACAAATAACCTGGATATCCCCTTCGTCCAGGCACTTCTTTACGCGCGGCCGAAACCTCTCGTAATGCTTCTGCATAGTTAGTCAAGTCTGTCATGATAACCAGCACATGCATGCCCTTTTCAAAAGCCAAATACTCGGCAGCCGAAAGAGCCATCAAGGGTGTAGAAATTCGCTCAATCGCCGGGTCAGAAGCCAAATTAGTAAAAAGCACCGTCCGGTAAATAGCGCCTGTTTTTTTGAAATCTGAGATAAAGAAATCAGCCTCTTCAAACGTAATGCCAATGGCAGCAAACACAACGGCAAATTTAGCGTCTGAACCCCGCACCTTAGCTTGTCTTGCAATTTGAGCAGCAAAATCCGCATGCGGCAATCCCGACATAGAGAAAATCGGCAGTTTTTGCCCACGAACCAGCGTATTCAAACCATCAATTGTCGAAATCCCAGTCTGAATAAATTCTGAAGGATAAATGCGTGCAGCCGGATTAATCGGCGTTCCGTTGACATCGACATATTTTTCAGGAATCAGCTTCGGTCCATTATCAATTGGCTCGCCCATCCCGTTAAACACGCGGCCCAGCATATCTTCGCTAACACCAAGCTGAGTACCATGGCCTTTAAAGCGTACTTTGCTTTCGGCCAGATTCAAGCCTGCGGCTGATTCAAACAGCTGAACTAACACATTTGAACCATCCACTTCAAGTACACGGCATTTGCGTATTTCACCGGTGGGCAGCTCAATTTCACCTAACTCATCATATTTTACATTCTCAACATTTTTCACCAGCATCAGAGGTCCGGCGACTTCTTCGATGGTTTTATATTCACGAACCACGTTTATCCCTCCTTTGCTTCTTTGATCAAGTCATTTAGTTCGGTGTCAACTCGTTCTTTGATGCGCTCAAATTCCGCTTGGTAAGCGTCAGGAGCCACCACCTTGGCTCTGCCAATCAATTCGCGAGACGGCATCACCGCAATTTTATCAATTTCCGCCCCTTCGGCAATGGCCGAATTTGCTTGCCTATAAAAATATAAAATCAGACCAAGCAACCCATTTTGTTTATCCAAGGAAGTATAAGAATCATCGCTATCCATCGCGTCCTGCTGCAAGAAATCTTCCCGCACACTGCGCGCTACTTCCAGGGTGAGTCTGTCATTGGGAGAAAGCGAATCCTCGCCAACCAGTTTAACAATTTCATCTAACTCGGCCTCTTTTTGCAGAATTTTCATTGCTTCTGCTGTGTATTCGCCCCAAGTAGGCGAAACATTTTCTCGATACCACGGCGCCAACCGTTCCTTATAAAGAGAATAGGAATTCAGCCAGTTAATAGCTGGAAAATGTCTTTTATATGCCAAATTTGCGTCTAATCCCCAGAACACCTTCACAATACGCAGGGTTGCCTGGGTAACCGGTTCTGACAGGTCTCCGCCAGGGGGCGATACCGCGCCAATTGCGGAAAGAGCGCCTTCTCTACCATCGCTGCCCAAACAAATAACACTGCCGGCCCGCTCATAAAACTGTGCTAAACGAGAAGTCAGATAAGCGGGATATCCCTCTTCGCCCGGCATCTCCTCCAAACGGCCAGACATTTCACGCAGCGCCTCGGCCCATCTTGAGGAAGAATCGGCAATCACCGCCACTGAATAGCCCATATCGCGAAAATACTCTGCAATTGTAATACCTGTGTAAATTGAGGCTTCTCTGGCAGCCACCGGCATATCGGATGTATTGGCAATTAGAACCGTCCGTTTCATCAGTGAATACCCGGTTCTTGGGTCTTGCAGTTCAGGAAACTCTCTTAATACATCGGTCATTTCATTTCCTCGTTCGCCGCAGCCCACATATACAACAATATCAACATCGCTCCATTTAGCGAGCTGATGCTGCACGACGGTTTTGCCGCTGCCAAATGGTCCCGGTACACAGGCGGTTCCGCCTTTTGCGATAGGAAACATAGAATCAATATTCCGTTGTCCTGTAATCATGGGGACAATCGGCGCCAATTTTTCGGCATAAGGACGGGCCCGCCGCACAGGCCATTTCTGGCTTAACATAAGCGCTATGCTCTTACCATCCTCGGTTTTCACCGCACCTACTTGATCGGTAATCTTATAGTCACCGCTTTCAATGGTTTCAACAGTACCGCTAACGCCAACCGGAACCATAATCTTATGAACCACCGACTCGGTTTCTTGCACAGTTCCGCAAATATCGCCGCCCGTTACCTTATCACCTGGTTTTACGAGCGCTTCAAAATGCCATGTTTTTTCTCGATCCAAAGCGGGCACATCAATCCCTTTGATCAAATTCGCACCCGCAATTTCTACGATTTTTTCAAGAGGGCGCTGAATGCCATCATAAATATTGCCGATCAATCCCGGCCCTAATTCGACCGAAAGAGGAGCGCCTGATGACACCACCTTATCGCCCTTGCCAAGCCCGGCTGTCTCCTCATAAACCTGAATCGACGCCCGGCCGCCATGCATTTCAATAATTTCACCAATCAGTTTTGCATCGCCTACATGCACCACGTCAAACATGTTGGCCTCTCGCATACCCTCAGCAATGACCAATGGGCCTGATACTTTTACGATTTTTCCTTCTATCACTTAAATGACCATTCCTTTCTGATTCGCATATGGTCCTATATGCTTCAATCACCATTTATTCCTTAAAAAGGATATCCGCGCCGACCGCCCGTTCAACTGATTTTTTCAAATTCATCATGCCAAAACCAGTGCTGCCTTCTTTACCAGGAATCACAATCACAGCAGGAACCGTTTTCTCTTTATATCGATCAATTTCTTCCTGCATATCGACTGCTAAATTTTCTGTAATATAAATAATCGCGTAATTCTCACCCGCCATCTGTTTTAACAGACCAGCCGCCTGATGAGCGTCCTTTGCCGCATGTACCGTAAAGCCAACTGCTATAAAGCCCAAAACGCTATCCCAATCGCCAATCACACCAATCTTATACATAACTGCATCGAAGCCTTTCCTTAATTTCTGCTGGAGAAATTCCATTTTTAACAGAGGCAATCAATATTCTAAAATTCTTCGCCTCTGTTTCTCTGGCCACCAAATACGCATACAAAACAGGCGCGCCGAACGCCACATATTTTGTATGGTCACGAATATAACGCATATACTCATCATCAACAGCCCGCTCAAAGACAGCAAGTGATGCCTCTTGATTGATTTGAGAAAGAATCGGATATTCACCAATGGCAAGAAAACCAAATAAGGCCTCTTTTCCTCCATCAAAAAGCAGTACCAACTGTTCTTTTGAAAGCATTCCCCCAACGAGCAGGTGTTCTTTTACATAGGCAGCATTTATTTGCTCATTCTTCATTCGCAACAACCGAAGCACGGTCAGCAAATTGGTCAAATCAATTTTAGTCTTTATCGCATCCACCAAAAAAGGAATTTGGGCGTTTTCAGCCTTGGCCAACATATCTTGATAGCAAGCCTGATCTAAAACTATATCAATTAGCTGCGGATCTTTTGTTCTTGCATAGGCATCAATCGCGGCTTGGATAGCCTCTGCCATGTGTAAAGGAAAAGGCGTGAAGTCTTGATTTTGCCAAAGTTCCTGCAGGCAAGCAACTGACACTGTACCAAAATGAATAAACAAATGATCTGGCACTGTATTTCGGATATCAGCCTTGATCATGCTTTTTAAATTATGGGCATCATATGGATAGCGCAGCACGTCAAAAACATCGCTGCCCGCAAGCTCAGTTACTAAATCATAAGCCGCCTGCAATCTTTCATCAATCGCGCAAAACAGGTTATCTCCCTCAAGACCAATCTCGCTAAGCATTCGTCTTAATTCAGCTTCGCCCTTTGCCTCTGCCAACAGCCCCGCTTGTTCATTCGAGCAAATTTCATTCTCCAGAGCGCGAATGCGCGCCGTACTGTATAAAAAATCTTGATCGCTGACTTTTTTATCCTTCACTTTGCTCTCTCCTGCTTGCATGAATACCAAACAGAACGGTGCATACGGCTGCTTCTGTTTGGCTTTTCACTAACTGAACTGATTTTTCAATCGAACAATCCATTGAAATATCGCCATATTGTATCATCACACCGCCTGCTATATCGGCTGGCTGTTGTGTCATCTGAATAGACACCGACGAATCTATCTTAGCCATATCATCGCACAAGCGCTGTGCGTATTTTTCTTGGTCTCTCTCACTTAGCGATACCACAAACGCTTCTGGTTTGACATATTCGCTCTGCTCATCAGCTAACAAGGCACTGTCTGCCTGTATCGATTCAGCCACTGCCTTTTTTAACATATTTAGCAATAGCGCATAATACGCATTTTCATCCATGCGCGCTATAAAGCGGACCGCCTTATCATATACTTCATCTACCATCGCGCTTTTTGCTTCTAATAATGCGTTGCGCCGCCACATAGAAGCGCCCGCTTTGCCACTTTCTAAAATGACGTCCACTTCTTTTTGCACAGCTTCTTGCGCGTCGCGCAGCAGCTTATCTGCCTGAGCGCTGTATTTTGATTTGATTTGGCTAATTTCCTCTTTCGCTTCGTTTAACTTTGCGTCACACTCTGCCCTTGCATCCTGCAAAATGCGATCTGTAATTTTTTCAAGTCCTTCCATGAATTAACCCTTATAGAAAATAATCAAAAGAAGTGACACCAAAAGAGCGAAAATAGCATAGGTCTCAACCAAAGCAGAAGAAGTAATCGCCTTACCTACCTCATTTTTTTGCTTGGCAATCAACGAAACGCCGGCAGCCGATACCTTTGCCTGATGTTTCGCTGAAATCAGTCCAACAACACCAACCGGCAAAGAAGCCATCAAGAAATAGCCGCCCTGTGCAATCGTCAGTTCCGCACCTGTTCCACTCATAATGCCCGAAGTAATCATAATCATAAATGCCGTAATCAAACCATAGATACCTTGTGTAGCCGGCAGCGCCTGAAGCAGCAGCGCTTTACCAAACATATTAGGCTGTTCGGTTAAAAGGCCAGCGCCTGCCCGACCCACAATGCCTACACCAATTGCCGAGCCGGCACCTGCAAGACCTGCGGCCAGAAAGGCTCCTAAAAGCGCCAAGTTCTGTCCGCTAAAAACCATTGATAAAAATTCTGCTATTGTCATTGTAAATTCCATCCTTTCTATTGACATGCATTTTAATTAGCACGCCTTTTGCATATATCTGCAATTAAATTTTATAACGTTTCATCTGTATTGACAATTCGTGTATACGTTGTCTCAGGCGCAGCTGGTTTGAATTCGCGGCCTCCATCTACATAAAACTTGCCAAAGAACTCAATATACTGCAATCGGCTGGTATGCACGAAAGTCCCCAATAAGTTAATCACCAAATTCACCGTATGGCCAAACAGCACAATGACCGTCATAAGAATCCAGCCAATGACGCTGCCGCCATTTAGTGTAGCCAATGTATTCACCACGCTGGCGATAATCGCCGAAGCTAAGCCCAACGCCATAATTCTGGAATATGAGAGTAAATCAGCGACATAGTTGACAATATCATATAAACTCATCACTCCTTTTAAGAGGCGCATCACTGGATTTTTTGCATCCCGTCCTTGCGTCAAAATTAACATAAGCACCCCAACGCCGGCTATTATGCCGCCCACCATGGTGTTAACAAACAAAAGACCAATACCGGCAAACAATATATACCATGAGCCAATATCAAATATGGCGGCAAAGACTTTGCCTTCCTTTATATAGAGCCAAGCCTGTATGCCCATGCCAAAAGCAAGGTGAACAGCACCCGCCCCCAATGAAAGACCTAAGAATAAAATAGGTCCATTGCCCGTAGCAGGGTCAAATAAAACCGCCAGATTCTTCACTGAATCAACGCCAAGCATGTTTTGCATGATCTTAATCGGCAAATCGCCAAAATAGCCGCCGAATAATACGCCGAACAACACGCACGAAAGTCCGCAATAGGCAAACACTAACGCTAAATTCTTAACGCCTTTCCCCACATCTAAGCATTTATAAATCACCAAGCCCACGGCCAACAAAAGCAGTCCGTAGACAACATCTGCCAGCATCATACCAAAAATGAGAAAATAAAATAGACTCATCACAAAGGTTGGGTCAAATGTTCCATATTTGGGCAGTGAATATAAATTAACAATAAAGGTAAAGGGGCTTGCCCATTTATTATTTTTTAATAACACCGGCGGTTCATCCTCCGGCGCAGGCGCAGTCAACTCATAGGCACAACAGTGCTTGTCCAGCACACGCTTTACCTTTTCTTCCGCCTGCTCTGGTACCCAGCCGGTTATATATACCGTCCGCTTGGAATAAACGAGCTTTTCCTTGGCCTCTGCCTTGGTGATTTCAATCGAAAGGATATCAGCCGCTCTTTGCAGTTCATCTTGATACTGCACAAAGGCCGATAAAGACTGTTCGGCCTCCTCGATGAACCGTTCAGTTTCCTTGATAATCTGCGTTGTCTGCTGCATCGCCTCGTAAGCGGTACCGGTAATGCCCGTAAAATCGGCTCGTAAAAATCCATAACCACTTAGGATGCGGGCAACAACATCTACATCAGCTGCATGACAAATAACGCTGTAATATTGTGCTGTCGCATCGGCCGATATTTTTTCAAAAACAACTCGATCCGTTTGCGCATATACCGCCGTTTGAATCTCATCCAAGTCAGCGCTTTGCGGCAATGTACCTAAAAGAACCCTGCTCTCTTTCGTACCCATATAACCAAGCGGCAGATCATAACTTTGATAAGGAAAAAGAGCCTCTTGTTTAGTCTGCGCTTTTGCTTTTTCCGCTTTCGCGGTTAGCAGACGGTCTTTCGCCTCCATAATCTTTTCCGCCATGGTTTTAGCATGGAGCAGCGTTTCATTCACCTCATCAAAATCATTTTTATGCACAACCATCCGCTTGGCAAAAAGACCTTTTTTAACACGTTCATATGGTTTTAAAACACCAAGTGCCTCGGTTATATAAGCAAGACGGCTTTTTAAGAGAGAAAGCTGGCTTGTTCCCTCTTCCACAAACCATTCGTTCCCTTCCTCTGCCTTGGTAAACTCTACACTGGAAAGCCATGTCAGTTTATGAATCAATACATCGGCTTCGTCGGATAGGGCAAAGAGAGACAGCTTTTTCATATTGCTTACTGCCATAAACTTTTTACTCCCTCTACAATGATATCAATTGCCTGATCCATATGCGCGTTTGCTTCTTTCATTAATACCTCTGATTCCACTCTCGCACCCGAACGTTTTTGATCGGTTAGCCCAACAGCCTGCTCTTCCGCTTGTCGAAGCGCACTTATTCGCAGCTCGCTTGCTTTTTCAGACGCTTCGGCCATTAGTTTTTCGCCTTCCGCTTTAGCAGCTTGGGTGGCCGCTTTAATTTTTTCGGCCGTCTGCGATTTCATCAGCAGCGCTTTTTCTTCCGCTTCCTTAATTTTTAGCACCGTTTCACTGGCCATATTGCGCAAACCTCCTTATTTACTCAATTTATTGATAATTTTACCACTTTTGTTTTGTTTTTACAAGAGGATTTTTGTCAACTTTTACAAAATCAATTGTTTTTTCTTCATTTATCATTACAATTTAGAATATCTAATTGCAATTTATAAATTACATAATTATTATTATATTATTTATTTGTAATATTTATTTGTCTTAATATATATTAAAACAATGTTAAGTTAAATATATATTACAATTATATATTTTATATTGCATAAACAATTGTAAAATCATTTTATCACATAATACATAACCACAATATACTTTTATTTTGGGCAAAAGGCAATAGACAGCTCATAGAAAATGACTTAAAACAATACACACAGGAAACATCTGTCAAAAAAACAGACATGCTTCCCTATCTGTCTAAAAGCGAATGATCATGATAAATCGTTCGTTCTGCTATTTACAAATCATAAAAATAAGAGTACAATAAAGAAGTATTCTATGATAAAAAAGAAAGGAAACGTCACAGTTATGAAAAAGGCACAAATAGAATGTCTTATGAAAACGGCTGACAACATCAGACTGTCCGTTCTGCGCGGCACTTACTTAGCAGGCAGCGGACATCCAGGCGGCTCTCTTTCCATTGCCGACCTTTTAGCCTACCTTTATTTTAAAGAAATGAAAATCGACCCAGCCAATCCACGCGATCCAGAGCGGGACAGACTGGTGCTCTCGAAAGGCCACGCAGCCCCTGCTCTTTACGGTGTATTGGCTGAACGGGGTTATTTCGCCAAAGAAGAAATTGATACCCTGCGCAAAATAGGCAGCCGTTTACAGGGCCATCCGGATATGAAAAATACGCCCGGCGTTGATATGACGACAGGCAGTCTTGGTCAAGGCATTTCAGCCGCCTGCGGCATGGCTTTGGGCGCAAAAAAAACAAACCAGACCTACCGTGTATTTGCCATTTTGGGAGATGGTGAATTAAATGAAGGACAAGTTTGGGAAGCCGCCATGTTTGCTTCTCACTTTAAGCTCGATAATCTTTGCGCTTTCATTGACGTAAATGGGCTGCAAATCGATGGCACTACCGCCGAAGTAATGAACACAGCACCGATTGATCAAAAATTCAAAGCCTTTGGTTGGAATACTCTTTGTATTGACGGACACAATTTTGAAGAAATAGAAAACGCGCTCGATTCATTTGCCAACTGTAAAGACAAGCCGACCGCCATTGTGATGAACACGATTAAAGGCAAAGGCGTCTCTTTTATGGAAGGCAAAGTAAATTGGCACGGCGCCAGCCCGAAAGAAGCCGATTATCAAACGGCTGTTCTTGAAATCACACAAAGACTGGAGGGAAATTGCCATGAGTAATAAAATAGCCACCAGAGAGGCATATGGAGACGCTTTGGTAGAACTGGGAAAGGACCACTCTTTCTTTGTGTTAGATGCTGACTTAGCAGAAGCAACCAAAACCGTTAAATTTAAGAATGCCTATCCAGACCGCCATATAGATTGCGGCATTGCGGAAGCCAATATGATTTCAGTCGCGGCCGGCCTTGCCGCCGCAGGGCATGTTGCCTATGCCAGCACATTTGCTATGTTTGCAGCAGGGCGCGCCTTTGAACAAATCAGAAACAGTGTGGCGTATCCCAAACTAAATGTCAAGATCGGCGCTACTCATGGCGGTATTACGGTTGGCGAAGACGGCGCTACTCATCAATGCTTAGAGGATTTAGCCCTGATGAGAACCCTGCCCGGCATGACGGTGATCAATCCGGCCGATGCAATCGAAGCCAAAAAAGCCGTAGAAGCGGCCTATGCAATAAACGGTCCTGTTTATATGCGCTTTGGCCGTTATCCGGTTCCTGTTTTATTTGACGAGCAATATTCTTTTGAAATTGGCAAGGGCGTCAAAATGACAGATGGCACCGATGTGACGCTCGTCGCCACAGGCATTATGGTTTCAATCGCGCTGGAAGCGGCCGAACTGCTAAAAGCCGAAGGCATCAAAGCGGAAGTCATCAACATACATACCATCAAACCGTTAGACCGTGAATTAATTCTCGCCTCTGCACACAAAACCGGCGCGATTGTCACCGCCGAGGAGCACAGCATTATCGGCGGGTTAGGCTCTGCGGTAGCCGAATGTGTCTGTGAAAACCATCCAGTTCCTGTTTTTCGTGTGGGTATTGAAGATCAATTCGGCCAAAGCGGCGGTGTTGTCGAATTGCTAACCGCTTACAAGCTAACGCCGGCTCATATTGCGGCCAAAGCGAAAGAAGCAATTGCAAACAAATAATTATCTTTATAAAAATTACTATCGTTTAGCAAATATAATATAAATTATCTTAGATGAATATGCATACACATTATTGTGCAGCAAAATGGTTCATTTATACTTTAACAAAACGCAGAGAGCCACTGCTCTCTGCGTTCTGCTTAGTAGGCCATATGGCCCAATAGAAAGGAGTTTCATATAGATGACTTTTATGCGGAAAATAAATCGCGGTTTTATTGTTTTTATAGCGCTAATACTGATTGTAATCGGCTATTTGCTTGTCCTGCGCTTTTTAAGATTGGACGATCAGCAAAAACTCCAAAACTCTGTCAGCGAATATCTATCTGTTTATCAAAAAGATATCATTTTGGGTGATCAAACACCTGAAAACGCGCTTGAAAAGATAAAGAACAACGAGATTTCTTATTTTGTCTCAAACGATCATTTTGCCTCTATGCAATCAGTTGCCCAAAACATGTTACATGCACAAAGCAAGTTCGGCACGATTCAAAACTATGAAGTACATATCCATAATTTTGAGCCTATCGAATTTAATGGCAAAACAGCCAAAGTTATCGTCAACACGATTGTCTCTTATCAAGGACCTGATCAGATCATTCCTTCTCTTTCATCAAACGACAGTCAAAGTCAAGCAACTGCTCAATTTGTTTTTGAGAAAATCGATAACGAGTGGAAAATTTTCTATTTTAGCGGCTATATAGCAGGAACAAACAACGAAAGCGCTATGTTGACCAACCAGGTAAACATAGAGTAATCGCCCAGTATATCTCTGTTTGATATAAACACAAAGCAAATGTTGAAAGAAAGGAAATCCTTTACTAAAAAGGTTTAGCGATAACCATTATGGAAGAATTGCTCACAATTAATCATTTAATCAAAACATTTGGAAAACGCCGCGTTGTTGACGACGTTTCATTCATCGTTCAATCGGGTGAAGTATTTGGCTTTTTGGGCCCAAACGGCGCTGGTAAAACCACAACCATCAAAATGGTGATGGGCTTTTTGTTTCCTGATTCGGGCGATATATCAATTTGTGGATACAGCCTAAAGCAAAAATATGAAAAAGCGATGGCACATATTGGCGGCATTGTCGAGAACCCTGAAATGTTCAAAGAATTTTCAGGACGTAAAAATATTGAAATGTATGCCCGCATTCATGGCAACATCAAAAAAGAGCGCATTGATGAAGTCATTGAATTAGTAGGCATGTCAAATCGAGCCAACGAAAAGATCAAAAAATATTCGCTCGGTATGAAACAGCGAATCTGTTTGGCGCAATCGTTAGTGCACGGCCCTAAAGTATTAATTTTAGATGAACCTACGAATGGATTAGACCCGGCCGGCATCAAAGAATTAAGAGAAATATTAAAAAAACTGGCTCATGAAAAAGGCATAGCCGTACTGGTCTCCAGCCATCAGCTTTCTGAAATGCAGCTTATGTGCGACCGTGTAGGCATTATTAATCATGGACAGTTTTTAGGCGTAAAAAGTGTACATGAACTCACAACATCATCGCAAGGCGAGCGTTATCGCTTCCGTGTAGGCGACACCGACAAAGCAAAAACGCTTTTACATGAATACCAAGAACAAATCGTTGAAATGACCGAGCGTTTGATCATTATGCAAACCAAAGAAAATGAAGTGCCTGTCATCACCGCCCTTCTTGCGAACCATGGCGTTCCCATTTTTGGCATTGAAAAGATTGAACAATCGTTAGAGGATGCCTTTATGAATATAACAGGAGGTGGAAGCATTGAGTAAAGTTCTTTCCCTATGGCGTAACGAATTAGCCCGCATCATAAGACGGCCCTTCTTATTTGTGGTCACGATTATTATGACTGCGCTTTGCTTAGGATTCACAGGCTTATTCAAATTCGTAAATACACTTGACCAAATGGACTACAACAATTGGTATAATGATGAGTCAATCATAGACGATGAAATCAACCACTATCAAAACGAAATCACTGCCTTAGAGCAAGCGCTGACGCAAAGTACATCTGGCACGGTCGAATACGAAAATATCATGTCAGATCTTGTTTCCGCTTATAATGAGCAAGTCTATTACCAAACACTGAAAGAGTATGAGCTGCCCTATTATACGATCGAAAAAAGTTTCTTAGATGAAACGGCTTATTCATTAGCAAGCGCCCAAACTAATCTTAAATACAGCGATTATTATCAGCTAAATGAACAAGAGATTTCGCGCTTTGAAAACCAAATCTCCCGCTATCAATCAATTCTAAAAAAACAAAGCTACAAAGAATATATTGATCTGCAGAAAGACTTGCTAAAAGAGCAAAATTACAGTGAAGAAGAAAAAGCAATTTACGAACAAGCACTGGACTATCAATATACCTGCAATCCAGAAGGAATCCTTTCAATCGTTGGAGAAGCAGAACAATGGAAAAACGACAAGCTTTCCCTGCTGCACAAGCAATACTACAGCGATGGCGTATATGTACCGCTAACAGAATCACTAACGAAAGAACTGGAAAACAATATTGCTGTATATGAATATAAAATGGGTAAAGGCCTATTGCAAAATACAAGTAACGAAAATTTCCCAGTTGAATTAGCATTAAGCGCCACAAGCGGCCTTTGCCGTTCATTTTTATTATTTGTTCTCATTATTTTGGCCGGCGGATGCATTTCGTCGGATATTCAATCGGGCGCTGTCAAAGGATTAATCATAGCACCTGTGAAAAGATCTAAAATCTTTTTTGCTAAAATACTTTCTCTATTGACTGTTGGCGTGATCGGTACTTTGGTTTGCGCTCTTATCAGCTTGGCCTCGCAATGTCTTTTCTTTGGCTATTCTTCCATTCCGCCTTATATCTTTGCTTCAGGCGGAACCGCCCATAAATTATCACCTGTGCTTTATCTGATTGCCCAAATGTTTGTATGGCTGCTGCCTGTTCTGTTAGTCATGACGTTTGCCGTTATGCTATCCGCTGTGACTCGCAGTACGGCCATCTCAATTGGCGTTTCAATCGCCGTTTATTTTGTGTGCAGTAGCGCTTTATCGTTTATTAACCTGGGCATTGTAAAAGGGGAATGGGTAAAATTCTTACCCTTCCAGCATATGGATTTAACCACCGCGTTTTTCCCTTATTCAACGGTATCCTCGCTGCTTGATGCAGTTGGATTTACCACCGCCCCCTCTTTAGGGTTCTCCCTCATTTATCTGTTCGTATTAACCCTCTGTCTTGGTTATATTGCCTTTGATTCATTTACGCGAAGAGATATTTAAAAATAATATTAAAAAAGCCTTTGATTAATAGAATCAAAGGCTTTTTTGTTTTTAAACTTGAATTTTAACTGGCCGTGCAAGTATGTCTTACCACCCGCCGGATAAACCGGCATCGTTAAAATTCAAGGCAGTTACTCTTAATAAAAGCAATCATTTTAACATATTTGCTATTCATCAAATTCGCTGCACAACTGTTATAATTCGTAAAACAGAGTGTGGGTTCATTCTTAACTCGACAGCAATATAAAAACGACAAAAAGCAATTTATAAATTGCTTTTTGTCGTTTTTATTATATATAATATAGATAATATATTGCTAATAGCAATATATTATCTAATCAGTCCAACCGCTCAAGCTGCAAAGAGACGCGCTCAACTTCATCTGGAAATACATCCTGTGGTGAACATACCATCAGCAGATAATCATCATGACTTCCTGAGATACTATATTCATGAAAATAATATGGCTCACACAACGATTTAAAATGAAATCCTTCTCCCGTCATTTTGCCATAGCTTTCACGCTTGGTCCACACACGAATCAATTCCTTTTTATCATCCGTATCAATGCCCAAAAAGCGAACACCTATCTCTCTTTTTATCGGTCGAATCACCTCAATATCAAGACCAATCGTTTGATCTGATATAGCCAACGCTACCAAGCCGCCTGAATGCGATATATTAAAGTGGAGTGGAAAATCAGAAAAATAGGGCTTGCCCTGCCCACCATATAAAATTTCTCGTTCGCGAACACTCGTTTGATAATTCGTTTTTAAAACAAAGTCAAGCAGGGCTCTGCCTGCTTGACTTTGCTGCTTATAATTTGAATACTCGCTCAAAAACAAACGAATCATTCTCCCGTGCCTCTTGCATCTTCTGTTAAATGCTCTTTGTCAATTGTGACGGCCTTCATTTGTCTTTCATCTGTCCAAATAATTTTGCGCGGACAAGCTTCTACACAAGCATCGCAGCCGGTACATTTATCATAATCAATCGCGGCCACAAAATCGTTTACTTTTATCGCACCATAAGCACATGCTTTTTCACAGCGCTTACAAGAAATACAACCTACATCACAATAGCTTCTTGTTGTCTTTCCATTATCAACCGACATACATCCCACCCAATGTTTCGCATCAAATGGAATCATTTTGATAATATGCTTAGGGCAAGCGGTAGCGCAGCGACCGCAGCCCGTGCATTTATGATAATCGACATAGGCTACACCATCCCGCACGCTGATTGCATCGAACGGACATATATTTACACAAGTACCAAGCCCTAAACATCCATTCGGACAAGTTTTGTCTCCGCCATCTAACTTCGACGCCGCAATACAGTCATGGACCCCTTCATACACATATTTGTGCTTTGCGCATGCCGTCGTACCGCTGCACATAACCTGCGCACGCACGCGATTCATTTGTCCAGGGGCTTCCCCCATGATTTCACCGATTTTCGCAGCCGAATCAGCACCGCCTACCGTACATGCCGTGACTTTGGCTTCGCCTTTCACAATGGCCTCTGCTAATGCAGCACACCCCGCATAGCCGCAACCGCCGCAGTTGGCACCTGGTAACGCTTCGATAATGGCGGGTACTCGCTCATCGGTTTTAACATGAAATATTTTTGACGCTATGGCTAAAAGCAAACCCAATACGCCGCCAAGCACGGCAAAACTCACTACCGCCAATACGATTTGATTCATCTCAATGGACCATCCTTTCCTGTGCTTTCTCTCTAAAAGCTAATGCCGGAAAATCCGGAAAAAGCAAGCGCCAGCAAGCCAGCGGCCACTAACACAATTGGCATACCCCGAAACGCTTTAGGCGGTTCGCAAAAAGCCATGCGCGCACGAACACCAGCAAAAATAACAATTGCCATGGTAAAACCAAGCGCCGCCGAAAAACCAAAGACAACCGATTCAATAAATCCATAACCCGATTGAATGTTTAAAAGACAAGCACCCATAACCGCACAGTTTGTTGTAATTAAGGGCAGATAAATTCCAAGCGCACTGTAAAGAGCTGGAATAAACTTTTTCATAAACATCTCAATAAACTGCACTAAACTGGCAATGATAAGAATAAAAGCAATGGTTTGGAGATATTCCAAATGAAACGGCACCAAAAGCAGATAGTAAACCCCATATGTAACCGCGCTGGCCAGCGTCATGACAAACATAACCGCACACCCCATACCTAACGCAGTATCCGGCTTTTCAGAAACACCGAGAAACGGGCAACAGCCGTAAAAACGATAGAAAATAAAGTTTTCAAGCAAGACGGCTGTGAACATGATCAGCGCTAAATCTTTAATCAATTTTCTCTACCTCCTCAGAATGTGCCCGCAAAGGCTCTTCATCCTTTCCGGCTTTTCCATTAGCCACTTTGGCAGCGATAAACTGCACAAAAGCCACAAGGCAGCCAAGGGTGATAAACGCGCCCGCAGAAGAAACCATAAAGAGCACCGGATAGTCATGCAGCCCTGGAATTTGAATCATAAACGGTGTACCACTAAACAGCGTGCCTGATCCAAGTCCCTCACGTACAGCACCTAAAATACTGAGTGCAAAAGTGAAACCAAGTCCCATACTAAGTCCATCGACAAGCGAAGGAATCACTTTGTTTTTAGAAGCAAATGCCTCTGCACGCGCTAATATAATACAGTTTACAACAATCAGCGGAATAAATAAACCAAGCGTATGAGAAAGTTCAACAAAATACGCTTTCATTAAGAGATCAACCGCCGTAACAAAACCCGAAATAATAACGATATAAGAAGCAATGCGAACTTCGTTAGGAATAAATTTCCGCAAAAGAGAAATCATCACATTCGAACAACATAAAACCGCCGTTGTGGCAAGACCCATACCAACCGAATTAAAAATGGTAGTCGTTACCGCTAAAGTCGGACACATACCAAGCAGCTGAAAAAAGGTTGGATTCTTTGTAATCAGGCCTTCTTTTACAATCGAAGCAAGCTTATTCATCGGCTTCACCTCCCAGTTTGGCATATCCCTCTATGGCATCATTCATTCCCTGTAAAACAGCTTTTGAGGATATAGTCGCCCCTGTCAGCACGTCAATCTCCTCGCTGGATTTTGTCTGTGCCATGCCTGTATACTGGGTTAGATATGCCTCATCGTCAACCCGGCTGCCAAGACCAGCCGTTTCATGAATTTCTAATATTTTCACGCCGCAAACTTTGCCCTGCGTATCAAAACCAACCATCAGGCCCATCACGCCGCCATAACCAATCGACTCAACATGAAAACAATAGCCAGCGGCATTTCCATCGGTAAACACACGATAAACCGTTTTCACTGTATCGCCAAAAGTTCCCTCAACTGTCTCTTTCTCCACTTGCCCTTCGTATAACGCGCTAATGAGATCGTTAATCTGATTTTGCTGATTCTCTTCAATTTTATCTTGAGTAATCAAATTGACACCGGCCAACAGTCCGGCAATGATAGCGGTAATTAACAAAAGCATACCGCCAATACGCAGAAAAAAGAACGCTCCTTTACTGTTTTGCATGCTTTTTTCCTCCAAACCGCATAGGCTTTGTCAGCCGATCAATATAAAATACTAACAGATTCATCACTAAAATAGCGTAAGAAACACCCTCTGCACCTGAACCAAAATAACGAATCAAAACCGTAATTAAACCACAACCTACGCCATACAGCAGCTTGCCGGCCCCTGTTACGGGACTGGTGGCATAATCATTTGCCATAAACATGGCTCCTAAAAACAAACCGCCTGCAAACAGCTGATTCCACATAAAGGGCACTGCCGCGGTTCCTTTCGGAAATACTAATGTAATCAAAGCCACGGTTCCAATAAACGCTACTGGAATGTGCCATGTGGTGACCTTACGAATTAATAAATAGATAAATCCGATCGTAAGCAGCAGCGCCGATACTTCACCAATAACACCAGGCACATTGCCAATAAACAAATCCAGCGTGGTATATCCATGTTCAACATCAGAAGGAATCCGCCCTTCCTTTAAGTACGAAAGCGGAGTAGCTGCCGCTACAGCGTCTATCCCCTCCTCTGCTTTGGGAAGGAAAAAACTATGAAAACGATTCTTCACCGGCGCAACAAAATGATTCATATCCGCCGGCCAGGAAAACATAAATACCCGGGCTGCCAAGGCCGGATTCAGCACATTGCGTCCAATGCCGCCAAAAAGCTGCTTTACAATCACAATGGCAAAGAACGAACCAACGATAGGCATCCAAATTGGAATCGTCACCGGCAAATTAAAAGCCAATAACACACCAGTGACCGCCGCCGATAAATCAGTAATTGTAAACGGCTTTTTTAATATCAATTGATACAGCCACTCAAAACCTACACAAGACACAACGCAAACCAGCGTAATGTATAAAGAACGCATACCAAATACATAGCAAGCCCAAATTAAAGCCGGCATCAGTGCAATGAGCACATCACCCATAATTGTGGTTGTTGTCACAGGTGAATGAAGATGAGGTGATGCGGAAACGGTGAGCAAAGATTGTTTGTTTGTCATTTTTCCGCCTCCTTCTTAGCGGCCTTTTCTGCCGCTTGTTTCTCTCTGATTTTTCCTTTTGCTATCTGTATCTGCTGCACAATGGGCACTTGCCCTGGACAGGTGTATGTACAGCAGCCACACTCTACACAACTCATAATATCATAATCCATGCATTTGTCCAAATCATCTTTTCGGCCAAACGCAGCTAAATACAACGGCATTAAATGCATGGGGCATGCCTCTACACATTTGCCGCAGCGAATACATTGGTAATGCCCACTTCTTGTTTTTGCGAATTTGGCTGAAAAAGCTAATATACCGGCTGTTGTTTTGGTTACCGGTGCGCTTAAATCATGCACAGCCCGTCCCATCATAGGACCGCCGTTGATAATTTTCGCTGGGTCTTTTTTAAAACCGCCGCAAAACTCAATTACATCCGCCAATGGCGTACCAATCGGCACCAACACATTTTTAGGCATGGACACCGCATCTCCATCCACGGTGACGGTGCGCTCAATGACCGGCATGCCATGCGAAAAAGCATTGTAAACAGCAGCGCAAGTCTCCACATTAAAAATAACACAGCCTGCTTCGGCCGGCAATTGTCCAGCCTGCAGCTGTTTGCCGGTCAGCACATAAATAAGCTGACGTTCATCTCCTTGCGGATACTTCGTTTTCAACACCCGCACTTTGATCATCTCATCATCAACCAACAGTTCTTCCAATTTATTGGCTGCATCTAACTTATTATCTTCCACAGCAATCACTGCGTCGGTAATGGCTAATGCTTTAAGCAAAATTTTGGCTCCGTTAATCACCGCAGCCGGATTTTCTAACAGCAGCCGATGGTCGGCGCTTAAAAACGGCTCACACTCCGCCCCGTTGATAATCAGCTTATCCGCTTTGCCAATAGCGCCCTGCAGTTTTGCATAGGAGGGAAAGCCGGCGCCGCCCATGCCGCACAATCCTGCACTGCGAATAACCTCGACAATTTCTTCGGCGTCTGTCTCGGTTAATGCCTTTTCAAATGGCTTTATATCTGGACAAATGGTATTTAAACCATCATTCTCAATCACAATCGTTTGCAGATCTCTTCCCTGCGCGTCATGCTTCACTAAAATTTCTTTTACCACACCCGAAACACTCGCGTGCACCGGGCAGCCAAGACCCGCTTCCACCACACCAATTACCTGACCGCGCGCAACCAGATCCCCCACAGATACAACCGGTTTGCATGGCACGCCGATATGCTGATTCATGGGAATAAAAACCTCGGCGGGCGCGGGCATTCTACGAATTTGCGATTTTTTTGTATTCTTGTGTTCATCCACATGAATACCGCCTCTAAATGTATATGGCAATCCTATCACCCCTGTTTTCTCTTTTTCTCTATTGAATCTGAACAATAAAAAACAAGTCAGACTCTAAATCCTATCTTGGATTTAAAAATCCGGCTGTTTTTCGGACCGGTTTGAAGAAACAAAGTTCATCTAAACCCGTTTCTTCAGTTATAAAAATCGTATGACTATACGTCAAAATTCCTTTTTTATTCAAATTCCGTGCGTATAATTAAATTAGTTTTTATCGCCGAAAACCACTTATTTTTTAGAGATAAACTGCTCTTTCTGACAATCAAAATAAGTGTAAACTTGTCCGATAAAAAACCAAATTTCGATCATGATTTTATTATACTATATAGGAAACAAAAAATCAATGCATAAAAGTTCTTTATTTTCGAAAAAAAGACTTGACAAATCATTTTAGTATATGCTATTATATAGAGGCGTTATTTCGTGGTATGCGGCTGGCGCAGTTCATGGCGGAATAGCTCAGTTGGCGAGAGCGCCCGGTTCATACCCGGAAGGTCGTTGGTTCAAGTCCAACTTCCGCTACCAGGCCCGATGGTCAAGCGGCTAAGACACCGCCCTTTCACGGCGGTAACGGGGGTTCGATTCCCCCTCGGGTCACCATATAGGAAAACAAAGGGGCGATGATACGATTCATCGCTCCTTTGTTTATTTTATCAATCGGAGATATATCATGAAAAATTCCTATCAAAAAACGCTGTATGCTAGTTTTACGGGCTGTATTGTACAAGCGATTGTTATTAATTTTGCCCCCCTGCTCTTTTTAACATTTGAGAGCTCGTATAACATACCAATCAGTCAAATAACGCTGCTTATTATGATTAATTTTGCCATTCAGTTAATGATGGATTTATTTTCAGCCCCTTTCATTGACAAAATTGGCTATCGCGCAGCTATTGTGATGGCTCATGTATGTGCGGCAACCGGCTTATTGGGTCTTGTCTTTTTGCCTGAGTGGATGCCCCACCCTTTCCATGGACTCCTTGTAGCTGTTATTATTTATGCGCTTGGCGGCGGGCTCATTGAAGTGTTAATCAGCCCAATCGTTGAAAGCTGTCCTACTGAAAATAAAGAAAAAACGATGAGCCTGCTACACTCTTTTTATAGCTGGGGGCAAATGGGCGTGGTACTGCTGTCCACCTTGTTTTTCAAACTAGTTGGGATTGAGAACTGGAAAATCATGGCCTGCATCTGGGCTATTATCCCCTTGGTCAATGCATTTGTATTTACAAAGGTGCCCATTCTATCTCCTTGCGATGAAGGCACGGCAAGTTCCTCTATCGTTTCACTGTTAAAAGACAAAACATTTCTTCTGTTCATGCTGATGATGATATGTGCCGGCGCCAGTGAAGCATCGGTCAGTCAATGGGCGTCCACCTTTGCCGAAAAAGAATTGGGAGTTAGCAAAACCGTTGGTGATTTAGCCGGCCCCATGGCCTTTGCTTTCCTGATGGGCAGCGTGCGTCTCTTTTACGGCAAATCAGGCGATAAAATCAATTTAGATCGTTTTATATTAAGCAGTGCTGTTCTTTGTGTTATATCTTATTTATGCATCTCCCTCTCACCCTGGCCGCCGCTTGCCCTCATTGGCTGTGCGCTTTGCGGTCTTTCGGTCGCCATTATGTGGCCGGGAACGCTCAGCAAAGCTGCCGCTCTTTATAAAACCGGCGGCACGGCTATGTTTGCCTTGCTGGCATTAGCAGGTGATGTAGGATGCATCAGCGGTCCTGCTTTAGCGGGTTTTGTTTCAGATATCGCATCAAACAATTTAAAATATGGCTTGCTTGCCGCCGTTGTTTTTCCAGTGTTATTAATATTTGGCATTCTTTTGGTCAAACCTAAAAAGCGATAATCATCTTACGATTTCATATAACGATACACAAAAGGAATATTGATGAAAATACAAAGTTACACTCTTGAAAACCAATGGATCAAGGCGGAATTTATCAATTATGGTGCGCGCATCAAAAATCTGGTCCTCAAAGAAAAAGGAATCGACATTATTTATGGCTGTGAATCGAATGAAGATTTTCTGTCCGATCAACATGCCTATTTCGGCGCCGCAATCGGCCGCTTCGCTAACCGTATAGCAAACGGCCGCTTCACTTTAAACGGAATTACCTACCAGTTGTCGGTCAACAACGGTACCAACTGTCTGCATGGCGGACAAAGCGGATTTGCTTTTTGTTACTTTGACGGCAAACTTGAGGGAAATACACTTACCCTGCAATATCTCTCACCTCAGGGAGAGGGAGGATTCCCAGGTCAGCTGCACTTTATGGTACGATATATCTTGCAAGATACTTCTCTCATCATTGAATACCAAGCGCGCACCGACGCAGACACCGTATGCAATTTCACAAATCATGCCTATTTCAATTTAAATGGCTCGGGCACGGTTATGGAGCATCAACTTAAAATTGACGCTGACTACATTACACCGGTGGACAGCAGACTGATTCCTTTATCAAATCCGATGCACGTGGCCAACACCCCTTTTGATTTTCGCACCGAAACACCAATCGGCAAACGAATTGATGAACCGCACTCGCAATTAATCATTGGCGGCGGCTATGACCATAATTATATATTAAATGGAAACGGCTATCGAAAATGTGCTTCTTTGTTTTCGGCACAAAGCGGCATCCGTATGGATGTCCATACAGACAGGCCCGGTTTGCAGCTTTACACAGCCAACGCAACGAACAACGAAAAACCGCTCGTTAAAGGGGGCCGTAAACAAACACCGCGCGAAGCAGTTTGTTTAGAAACACAACTTTTTCCCGATTCCCCAAACCGACAAGACTTTCCCGATTGCACGCTCAAAACCGGAAAGACTACTCTTAGCCGTACTGCTTTCACGTTTACCTACTCATAAAACGAAAAATAAAAATTTTCAATCATTTTTACGTGAATCGTCATAAAACGATCACATTGCGTGGCTATACTATAAGCGTAAACAAACCAAGAAGTGCTTTCTTAGGAGGAATCAACGATGGATGAAAATGAACGCAGACAAGACGAAAGTATAGAAACAACCGGCGTGGTTCATGAAACGCCGAACGAACCGATACAGGAAAAAGTTGATGTCAACAATTCCCATACCGCTTCGGTTTCTAATGAACAAACCTCTTACCGTTCAGGTGAATACGCTGGTGCTGGTATCGGCGAAAAATACAAGTTAGAAAGTCAGCCAGAAATTCATACAAGTGCCTATACCAATCAATCGACAACGAAAGAACAGACACAACAAACATGGGCGCAAGGACAAAGCCAACAAGCACCCGCTAAAAAGCAAAAAGAAAAGAAAAAATTTGGCGCAGGGACATTGGCACTGCTTCTTGTCCTTTGTATAGCGCTGGGCCTTGGCTCAGGTATTGGCGGCGCTTTTGTATTCAACGCCGTTTGGCCAGCGATAGCCCCCTCTCGTCAAGTGGTTGTCAACCAGGTAGATGCCGGACAAAAGACTGAAATCAATGAAGACAGCTTAGCTGGCGTTATTGCGCGAATCGCCAACACAGTCGTTGAAATTCGCACCGAAAAAGTAGTTACCGGCTCTTTTTTCCAAAATTATGTCTCTGAAGGCGCCGGCAGCGGTGTTATTATCTCTGCAGACGGCTATATCATTACAAATAATCATGTGATCAGCGGCGCTGATTCAATTGTCGTTCACCTCAAAGACGGCACCGAATATACCGCCCAGCTGATTGCTACTGATTCACAAACCGATATCGCCGTTGTCAAAGTAGAAGCTTCAGGATTAAACGCCGCCACAATTGGCTCCAGCGCTAATTTAGTGGTCGGAGAAACAGCCATCGCACTTGGGAATCCTTTAGGTGAATTAGGCGGCTCGGTCTCCAAGGGCATTATCTCTGCACTTGATCGTGAGATTACCATTAGCGGCCAAACCATGCGGTTGCTGCAAACCGATGCTGCCATTAATCCGGGCAACTCGGGTGGTGGACTTTTCAATGCAAGCGGAGAACTCATCGGTATTGTCAATGCAAAATCAGCCGGCGATGCCATTGAAGGGTTAGGCTTTGCGATTCCGATTGACAGCGCCTATGAAGTAGCTAAAGAATTGATCGAAAACGGACATGTCTCGGGCCGTCCTGCACTGGGTATATCAGCCATCGATATTCAGTCCGAATCCGACATGCTGCGTTATTCTTATTCTGAAATCGGCCGTTATCTCGACGGTTATGGCGTATATGTATATGAAGACAGCCAAAATAATTTTCAAATGGGCGACAAAATTATGGCAATTGATGATACCACTGTCTCTAGCATGAGCGGTATTTCAGATATCTTGTCCGGGCACGCCATTGGCGACACAGTCACAGTAACTTTCTCACGCGGCCGCATGAAAATGACTGCTGAAGTCACATTGATTGAAAAAAATGCTTCTTAATATGTTAAATTGCCAAGGGCCTTCGGGCCCTTGCGCTGTATTTAGCCGCCAATTATTACGTATCCCCCTACCAAAATGATGTAAAAAGTATGAGGAGTTAAACATGGCCTATTCTATTTTAATTGTGGACGATGAAGAAAACATCCGCACGCTCATTCGCAAATATGCTGCATTTGAAGGACATAGCACGCAAGAAGCCGCCAATGGAATGGAGGCCGTTGAGCTGTGTCGAAAAAACACTTTCGATATTGTCATTATGGACATTATGATGCCCTTGTTGGATGGTTTTTCTGCCTGCCGAAAAATTAAAGAGTTTTCGGATATTCCTGTAATCATGCTTTCTGCCCGAGGCGAAGAATATGATAAAATCAGCGGTTTTGAAATGGGTGTAGACGATTATGTGGTTAAACCCTTTTCGCCCAAGGAACTGATGCTGCGTATTGAAGCAGTCATGAAAAGAGTGAGCGGTCTTCAAAAGAAAAACCAAATTGTTGAAATTGATGGCATGCGCGCCGATATTACCGCGCGTACTGTCACCATTGATGGACAAAAAATAAATCTTTCTCCAAAAGAATACGATCTTTTTTTCTATCTGCTGCAAAATCGAAACATTGCGCTTTCCCGCGAAAAACTGATTACCGAAGTGTGGGGCTATGATTTCTATGGTGACGACCGAACATTAGATACACACATCAAGCTGCTTCGCAAATCGCTTGGTCCTTATAGTCAATTGATTGTCACCGTAAGAGGGGTAGGCTATCGATTTGAACATGAATAAACAAAAAAAACGGCCCAGTATCCGCCGGACCCTTGTAATCAGCTTGTTTCTATTATGCGCTATTACAATCTTGATTCTTTGGCTTTGCCAAAATCTTTTTTTAAATGATATTTATAAGTCGATTAAAACGTCTGAATTAAAAGAAGCAAAAGAAAAAATCACCCGCCGCATCGCCGCCGGCGAATTAGAAACCGCCGCACAGGATCTTGCAAACGAATATGAGTTATGTGTTGTCATCTTATCGGAAAACAACCAATTCACCTCTGTTTCGCTACACACCACCGGTGAATGCGTACTCCATCAAATTGACACGATGGGCTATATGATTTTATATAACCAAGCAATAAAATCACAAAATGGTATTTTATATTACGTAAAAGACGAAAATGCAAACCGCTATGTTCAAACGCAAAAGAATGAAAAAGGCGAACAAAGCATTGTGTTAGTCAGCACAGCGCCCTATCAGGAGGGACAAGCCATTTTATTCTTAAACATGGTGATTTCGCCTGTCGGCGCGACAGTAAAAACGCTCAACACCATTTTGCTTTACGTAACTATTGTATTAATACTGCTTTCCGTGCTTTTATCGTTTATCATTTCACATATGATCGCAAAGCCGATTGTCTCGATCAACAACAGCGCCGCACAATTAGCAAAAGGCAATTATAATATTGAATTTAAAGGCAGCGGTTATGCCGAAGCCGATCAATTAGCATATACGCTAAATTACGCAGAAGCCGAGCTCTCTAAAGTAGATCAGCTGCAAAAAGAATTAATCGCCAATATTTCACACGATCTTAGAACTCCGCTCACCATGATTTCGGGTTACAGTCAGATTATGAAAGATTTACCCGGTGAAAACACACCGGAAAATCTGCAAATCATTATTGATGAAACTGAACGATTAACCTCGCTCGTCAACGACGTGTTGGATATTTCCAAGCTGCATTCGGGCGCACAGCGTTTTGAAATGAAACAGCTTTGCCTCACAACCATCACCGAAAAAGCCATGCAGCGATATGCCAAACTAATTGCCGGCGGCTATCAAATCTCCTTTTCGCATGGTGAAAATCTGCTAATCATGGGAGACGAAACCCGCGTACTGCAAGTGATTTACAATTTAGTGAATAATGCTGTCACCTATACGGGCGATGACAAAAAGGTCACTCTTATAGAAGAACGCCGAGGAGAATTTGCCAGACTTTCGGTTATAGACACAGGCGATGGCATTCCGCAAGACAAATTAAATGATATTTGGGAACGGTATTACAAAGTTGATCAAATGCACAAACGATACGCCATTGGCTCTGGGCTCGGCCTGTCTATCGTCAGAGAAATTATGGAAGAACACGGCGGGCGCTACGGTGTCATCAGCACCCCTGGAACAGGCAGTGAATTTTGGGTAGAATTTAGAATTGCTTCTGATGACGAACCTCCCTCCATGTAAAACGAATCGTGTGTTATTCCTATAAGAATATAATCCGAAATAAAATATAAAAAACGGTGAAATCTCGAAAAGAGGTTTCACCGTTCTTTCATATTACGCATAAACGACGTCTTATTTTATCGTTTAGATCGTTTTAATTTGTATCTCCGTTTGGATTTTTGAGATGCTGTCATGATAGCAGCAACACCCATACCAGATAAGCCCATCAGCGATAGCCATAGCTTCAATCTGAAATCGTCTCCCGTTTTCGGATTATCCGGATCGGTCGGTTCCGGATCGGTTGGTTCCGGATCGGTCGGTTCCGGATCGGTTGGTTCCGGATCAGTCGGTTCTGGATCCGTTGGGTCTGGATCCGTTGGGTCTGGATCGGTCGGTTCTGGATCAGTTGGGTCCGGATCAGTTGGATCGGGATCGGTCGGTTCTTGAATGGTAGCGTTATCAAATCGGATATTCTCTACCGGCTCACCGTCACATGTAACCGTTACCTTTGTATCCAGCTCATTACGGTCATTGATAAACACCTCAACCGCTACACGATACTGAGAGTTATCATATTCATACAATGAATTGCCATCATTCACTTCCTGAATGGTATAAACGTAGATTCCCAATTGTTCAAAAGACAAAGGAGTAAATGAAATTTTTCCATCCAACGCGGACTGTTTCTCAATCAGCGTAGTCGGTGCCATATAGCAGCTTTGGTCATGCTTTGTATGTTCTGCATTCTCTTCTTCGCCACAAACCAGCACCTTTTCATAGCATGCATCTGAATGTTTGTGTCCTTCTTGAGGAACATCTGGATTACCTTCATCACCAGCATCACCAATATCGCCAGTGTCACCTATGTCACCCGTGTCACCTTCGGCGCCGGTATCGCCTGCGGCGCCAGTTTCACCTGTGTCACCTTCGTCGCCGGTATCGCCTGCGGCATCAGTTTCACCTGTGTCACCTTCGTCACCGGTATCTCCTGTGTCGCCGGTATCACCTTCATCCTGACCACAGGTCAGCTGCAAGTCATAGCAGCCGTCATCATGAATATGATAACCGCAGTCAAGAATACCTGCACCGCCCTGCAGCAAGAATTCAAACCCATTTCCTGCCATCAGTTTGTCATCCAGATATTTTTCTGCTTCCAGCTTGACTTCTGCCGGAATACGATGGTTGTTAAAGATTGGCAGTCCATCTTCTGTTTCAAGTTTCTCACCATCTTTATAATAGGTCACACTGCATTCCAACGGTTTGGTTATATCCGGTTGTGTGATTTCAACCACAATACCATAGACAGTATCATCATAGTCGATTCGATATTTGTCTCTTTCGTTGACCTCACGCAGCGTATAGCGATAAGTGCCAACCTCAGTTAGCCCCAGGCTGTCTAAACGAATCATACCGTCTATCGACTGTGCCGAACGTACAACATTACCGTCTTCATCCACCAGTTCAAAGTGGAACCATGTGCCTTTGCACAGCACGCCATCAATGGCTTTCATTGCCACGATTTCATCGTCAGCCGGTATTCGCTCATACCAGAAAGTCACAACAACGCCCTCTTCGGTCACTCTGACTGTTGCATAGCGTTCTGCAGCAACTAAGCTGCCGTCATCGACCGAGTAGCCCTGATATTCCCAGCCTGAAATCTCTGTCATACCCACCGTCACAGTGGAAAGTTTAGTCGCAAAATTTTCCGGCGGTAAAATATTCACTTTAGAATGGATATCTTTATATTCAATTGTATACCGTAAACCCGCATAGGTGTAATAGAAGGTTAGGACGTTTTCATCTTGGTCCGCCTTTAATACCATAGACTGGCTGTAATCATCCACCTTAAAATACATGCCGTCCGCATAGTATTCAGAGCCTAATGCATTCGCGTCTATTGTATTACCCACATAACTCTCGATCCACTCGGGTTCGATAATCTCGCGGATTTCTTTTCCATCAGCATCGACCAGCACATGCCGGATTTGATAATGGGTTGGTACCTTGGGTTTCCAGACAGCGTATACAACCGTATCCTCATTGATTTCCATATTAAAATCATAGGGATGCGTTCCTGCCTCGTCATAGAACCAACCGGCAAAATAAAGGCTGGGGTCGGATGGATTATCAAAACTCTCTGCCGTTGTATTCGGCACGATAATCTGATGGTTGATAACCCCTTTCAGCGTCTTATCCTCGCCGTTTATCACAACGTCCATAGGATCTTTATCTTTTCCGGTAACTTCCTCATCAACAAAGTAAATGTTATAGCGGAAGTCATTATAGCGGTAATAGACATCCACATTACCAGCCGGCATTTTCTTCATATTTTCTTCATTGAAAGGAATCGTACCGTCTGGATCCAAATACCACCTGCCATAGCCGCCAAGCGTTGTTTGATCCTTTACTGTTTCGGCGTTATTGCCATAGCCCGCAAACGAGAAAGAGTCTGGATCTGTTGGCAGGCCTGTGCCATTCAGAGTAAAATATGCGTCGTAATAGTTATTGTAAAAATCATCAAAATTTGTAATTTCCGGCGTTTTTTCCGGGTCATAACCCAAAGGCTGGGCGTAATATATCATATCATCCTTGCCGGTAATCACACCGCTGTCATCGGTTTCATACTGCGTCGTATGAATCGGAACCATGACGATGCCGTTCTCATCCCGCAGTACTTCACCGTCTTCATTTAAGAAACAGGTATTATAAGTGATAGAATACTGTTTTCTGGCAAATGCAACGGCGTTTTCAGAATTTGTCAACTCCTGCTCTGTGCTAAACGCTCCAGCCGCCGAATACCGATACGAATTAGCATTTTGTCTGTGATAATAAATTGATTCAGTAGCCCCTGACGGGTAGAATGCACCTGCACTGAAAGAAGATTCAAGCTGATCTAACAGAAGCATTGCCTCTGCATCACCCTGATTGGCTTTTGTAATAAGAGCATATAATCCGTTTTCTCCGGTCAGGGAGCCATCTAAACGAATGCCCTGGTTCCATTTACCTTGAATCCAATATCTTCCGCTCCATGTACCATTTGTTACCTTTGATTGCTCGGTACGTATCCAGTCAGTAATCCAGTAATTACCTGGATCCATACTGCCGGCAGAAGCAGTGTCCTGTGTATAGCGGCCCTCTGTATACAACTGTCTCCAGTCCGACATATATACGCTGTTGCCGTTCAGAGTCTTGTAATTATATTGGTTAAAGCTTGCGTTATGCTCGCCCAATGTAGCGTTTAATATATAATCAATAGAAACATATGCCCCTGGTACTTGATATTTATTCGCTCCAGTTGTAACAATCTGTGGACGAGCATATCTGTATGCTGCGTCTATCACACCTTTGCCCTGGAAACCGCCACGGTTATACGCACCAGTTCCAATTCCATCAAAACCAAGCGGACTCGTCCGCCACATCAGAGGAATAAATCCGTGCGGTGTATCTGCGTTGTAAAACAGCAAGGATGCCGGTGTCGTTAAAGTGACGGTATAATCTTCTCCATCCTTCAAATCCTTAACGAATTTGATTTCATCATTATTTTCTGTTTTATATACATATGGCGTAGCGCCCGCTTCGTGAGGCAATGCCTCTAAATAATAATTTACATGGAACTCATGTTCATCGAGGCCGGCAGCATTATCACTGACAGAATGATAATAAGGATATACATTCAGCCTGTGTGTACCGTAGGTAGTTGTTTCATCAGCAAGGTTATAACTGCTTTCATCACCAAAGCGCTGATTTTCCCACATAGACACCCGATTCTGAATGGTAATATAGGGAGAGCTCAGGTCGTCTCTATCCACGTGTCTGCCGGTACGGTTGGTAAACATTTCCGGCTCTATGGTGGACAGTCCATGGAAAGGTAAAATCCAGTCAGCTGCTGGCGGAATAGTTCCTGCGGACGCATTTATATATTTCAGCGTATCCTGCGGATAAACATAAAATCCATCATTATCAGGATATCCGTCGCCGTCAGCATCACTTGCGTCAAAAAATGCAGACGAACCATTTGCCACCAAAATTTCGGTGCCTGCTGGAATCGTGCGGGTCTGATTGGCAGCGCCAATTTCATTCTGCCAATAGCTGCCGAGTTTATCCCAACCAATACCACTCTGATATTCTGCTGCTACCTTTGTTCCGTATTTTCCGGTTATGATGTTGTAATTATCTTTATTGGCCTCAAGGGCAGCTTTAACATCGTTCTGCTGCTCACCGCCGGTCCAATAGGTATATATATTAAATTCGGTGGGGCGAACCAGCGCCTGAACAGTCCAAAGCTGAACACCCGCGTTGATAGCAATTTCCCATATCTCACGCGTATAATAAAGATTTAAAACGGTTGTGCCGTCCTCGCCAACGGTTATCTTCTGATAGTTACAAGCTGGCACACTCGTTGTCGCGCCCTCGGAGCCATCGCCGTTCGTCTTTCTTTGTTTGCCGCAGGTACAACCGCCTGTACCGCAGTTATTGGGATTTGCTTCGCAAACCGAGCACTCTAAAAAGTCAAAACCATAAAACGGACTGTTTTTATAATCTGTATAGCTATTATATATATCCGCTGTATCGCTGTCAGGATCTTCAAATTTTATCGACGTATCAAAAATCACATTGGTTGCCGTATTGGCCGCGTCGATTACGTCTTGTTCCTTTGCACGTTCTACGTCAAACTGGTTAAACGTCACCGGCATGCCAATGCCGCTGTAGCGCTGAATATCTAAGGTATGACTCTCCACATACGTATTGTCGCCCTGCTCGCTTTCAAACCAGAGCTGAACCGTATAAGGGGCTGCATAAGGCTGCCATACGCCATAGTAAGTAACACCACCATCAGACATCTTCTGCAGTTCTGCTGCCAAAGGTTTCGTCGTGGTCCCCGCCGGAATATTGGGTTTATTGGGATCCGTCGGATCGCCGGTTGCCGTATAGATAGTTATATCTTTATATTTGCCTGCTGCATTGGCCGGTGTATAGTCTGTGATAGCCTGTGCATCTTCGCCGGTCACCCAGCCTACAAAGACATAACTTTGGTGTTTGGCATAGATATTTTTTGTATACGCAGAAATATCTACCGTGGGCAAAGTAGTAATATAATTCTTGCTTAGCTTGATATCATAATTCAGTTCAATACCATCCGCATCAGGTGTCGGCGGAACGACAGTCTGCGGAATGCCAGTCACCTCTGCATTCGGAAGGCCGGTCACGAAAAGAACTGTCTGCGGTTTTTGCGGCACATAGTACAGATTTCGCACAGCCAACTCGTCCGCAGTCACCGTCAGCTTGGCATCCCAAACCTGTTGGCTGTCCTGGTCAAATCCATAAACTCTGACGATCTTTTCTGCAATGTATTGCTTGATCTGCTTACGAGTCAGCTTATTTACCTTCTCTGTTCGGGTACTTGCGTCATCATTGGCATCAACCCCTGCGATTGTCTCTAACAGCGGCATAATATCATGATAAAGCATATCTTCTTCCTGCTCATCGCCGGAAAGATAATTATCATTTACAGCCTGGGTCAGATTTTTGATAAAACCGGCTCCGCTCGCATCCCCCGACGGACCTTGATCGCCTAAGATATCATACAGATTTTTCATCAAGTCGTTCACGCTGATCGAGATGGTGTCTGTGCTGATCGCATCTTGTGAAGCGCTGATCTGTGAATCCTTTTTACCCATGCCTATATAAGAGTAAAGCAATACCTGATCTTGGCCTGCGGCATTATAACCCCAGTAGTCCACCCGATATGGTGCATACTCTTTTTCATATACATAATTGACAATAATTTTAGAATCTTTGGTTATCGTTCCCGAAACGGTATATTTCCCATTTCCCTCTACAGCCGTAAGTGTTTCAGGCGCGTCCTCATTACCGGCGGTATATCGTTTGATCGTACCGAGTTTATAACCGTCCGGCCGAAGATCAACAATCGGCGCGTTATATTCGTCACCATTCATGAGTAAAGCCTGAAATGTGGAAGCTGCACGAACCTTCTGGTCATTTACCGTAATATAATATTCTACAGTCAGCAAAACATACTCGGTCTCGCATCCATATTCTTTTTCACAGCTCTCATCGTCATGCGTATGCTCCGTTTTATCACACTGGAGAACGCAATAACACATATCGCTGTGCTCATGACCTTCACCCTCTTCTTGTGTACAGGTAAGTTCATAGCAGTCCTCTATTGTGTGCGTATGATCCTCACCCTCTTCTTGGATACAAATGAGGTTATAGCAATCTTCTATTGTATGGGTATGCGCTGTTACCGATTTCTTGCCACATGTTAACACCCCATCCTCATAACAGTCTGCGGTGTGTTCGTGATAATCGCAAACGAGCTCATCGCCTTTTACATAACACTCTTCTATCGTGTGTACATGTTCTGGAATGATGCACCCGAAAGAGCATTCCCAGCCGACTGAGTTATGTACATGCTCCACCTCATTCGCCTTAGGAATTACCACCTTATCTTCTGTATCCACCACTGGGTCATCCGAATCGGAACCCGCGTTCACATCGATTGCTCCTGCTGCCCCTAAAAAAGGCATCACGTTTGCCAAAATACTAAAAGTCAGCAAAACGCTTACGAGCATTCTTGAAACATTCCGTTTCATATCGTTTTGTTTCTCCTTCCTTTCGCTATCGATAAAACATTTTTTCGTTATATAAATACTATTTGTACTCATCATACATAACATAGAGCAAAACATTTCCGCTTTCTATGTTACCGCTCCTATCATCTCTCTTCTTCTATAAATAAAATTGTCTGCCTTCAAATTTCAAACATCAGCCAAGCAATTTTTTGCTGCTTTGTACTGCGATTCACCAAAAACTGCACGAATCGACAAGTATTTTTTGTAATAATTCATTGATTTTATTACGCAAAATAAGTATTGTATCCTTAAGTATACCTTCCTTGTTTCATAAAGTCAATAGTTTGTTTATTTTGACAAAATACCCCCAAAAAAAGGTAAATCATTCTTCCTTTTTTGAGAGTATTTTATAAATTGATTATTTTATTTTTTAATTAAAAAGCAGAAAGGGCTTCACGGCTAAATTCCGGAAACCCTTCAAATCAAAGCGCCCGCCTTTGAACGTCTTTCTGTCCAGAAAAGTCCATATGATATCAAATGGCAAACACTTCCTCTTTGCTTGCTTATCAAGCGTTCGCAAAAGTCAGTTTGTTTTATATTTCACTCATTCATTTTACCACGCTGCACCCAATCGGCAAAAGGTGTATCAACCAACAAAGCCGCTACCTTTTTTTCCCGCAGTCGATAATATCCATAGGCGCCGCTCGAATAAGTAACAATTTGTTCAGCGGCAATTCCCTGTGAAAGCAAAAAATCATAGGCCGCCGAATCTTTGCAAACCCCAATTTTCTGCCCCGCAAAATCAGCCAGCGTACGCGATTTCTCCGCCTGACCTGACAGCGCTAACAATGAAAAGGATGTTTTTAAATAACTTCTTGTCAATGTCAATGTTTCTGCTCTCTGCTCTGTTACAGCAAATCCTCCAAAAACAGCGTCAATATCGCCATTGGCCAATTTTGCTTCTTGGTTTTCTGCACTCACTTTTTCATAAGTTACCGTCACACCAAGGCGTCTGGCCGCCTCTTCAATCAAATCCACGTCGAATCCCTGCACATTAGCATTGGCATCTTCAAACATCATGGGATAATAATCGGGTATATAACCTACTTTCAATGTGCCCGCTTCATGAACCGTTCTTAGCGAATCATCATCTGCCGGCTGCAAAGCAGCACTATCTTGATATACAACCAAATCTTTCCCAAGCCAATTTTCACTGATTCGTCTTGCCGTACTATCTTGCATCATAGCAGCCAGTGCTTCGTCGATCGCCGCAGCCAGCGTGAGATCCTCTTTACGAAAAGCGCCTGCGTAATACACTTCAGCTGTCATTTCAGCGCAAAGAGAAACATGCGCATCAGGCGTTTCCACTCCGTAATTGGCATTAGCGCAAGCGGTCAATCCAATTGCCAAGACAAGCAGCCAGGGTATAATTTTTTTCATTTCTGCCATCAATTCCCCTCTATAAATTCAAATCATATAAACGATGTGTCTGCTATTCGATTCATATTTTTTCATCCTATTAATAGGGCGTTTGTCCCTTGTGCAGGATCTTTTTTCAACTACAAAGAGCAAGCCATATGGCTTGCTCTTATTGTAACATAAAGCAAACTGATTGACAACCTTAAAACATGCGCTTTTGTAAGATTGCATGCCCTTAATCCACTCTATAAAAACAATATATGATAAAAATTATACTTAATCCCTGCTAAAATTCAAAATTGATATTGACTTTTTGCTAAATATCTGTATAATTATATTGTTATCATATTCTTATGCGAGAGTGGCGGAACTGGCAGACGCGCACGTTTGAGGGGCGTGTGAAGCAATTCGTACGGGTTCAAGTCCCGTCTCTCGCACCACTTCGAGTACCCATATGGGTACTCGATTTTTTATGCTCCTTATAAATACTTGCACAAAAAAACGCCCCCATCTAATCTGAACAAATTGTTGTTAGTTGTTCGGATTAGATAGGGGCGTTCTCTGCCTATACTCCTTGCATTTCAAAGATTACAGTTTTTTGACTTAGAACACCTTGTGTCACTGGCTGGAAACAAACACTCCAAAGGCAGAGAGCAAAATAGTGTAAATGAAGGGATTCGAATCCTTACTGACACCATCTACATTAGGCTTAGATCCTACAATTCATAGCTTTCTCATCTACATAACATTAGACTCCTCAATGTACGATATAAACGCTGGCAATTAAATGCCTTAGTCGCAAGTTTTCTCACAAGTTCTGCATCTCTACTCAAGATTAGATTCAGAAGATAAAATGGGAGTTATATCTTGGATGGGTGGTTTCAAATCCCTTACCTTTGAGCTATTAATCAAAAGATTCATACACCCGGAAGAAGTGTATGAAAGTAAACGAATAGCCGCACAAATAAAATAAACGCAAGCGCCTGATCTCGCTGATGACTCTGTCAATAGTCCGTGTGCAGCATTATCCCGTATATTTGCACCCACTTGTTCATTAAGCAATCCTTCAAACAAAAATAGAATGTCATTATCATAAGCATCTACGAGTTCTGGTAAATCAAATACAGAAGTAAGTAACTTTTCTTTTGAAGTTCCGTCATTCTCTAATGTAACGGTAAGTGCGCCCAATTCTCTCGCCAAATTTCGGAACAAATTTTCCATTTGAGACGATAAAATATGAATGGCTTCATATTCTTGTCCCTTTAGCGCCATATAAATAGCACTTCTAAATATCCTTTCTCGTCCTTGTGGAATAATTGGGTTATCTAAAACTAAGAAGTCCAAGTCATGGGGATGAACGTCATATTTATCTCGTATAATTTCCAATGCACGTCTTAAACATAAATCGCCTGCTATATTTTCATATCTAAAGAGCTGTTGATGGATATGCGCTGCTAACAATTTCTGATCCTTTCCAGGATCGTGCATATCTAATGGATCTAGGGTAAATACGGTTTGCCCTGTGGAATTGGTAAAAACTTTCTTAAACAAGTGTGAAAGCGAATGCTCTTTCAATTCATCAAGTACATCTTTCTTTACATCTTCCTTTTTGTGAAAAGTAGTAAATCGAATAAGCCTCAAAAGAGCTTCTTGAAATGACAATCCATCAAAACACTCTACCATATACTCATATAGGTTACTCACATCATAACCTCTCTGAACGAAACCTATAGTTTGAGGTATCTTGCTTTGGAGCTGAACAATTTCCTTTTGTAATCTTTCCGCTTGTTTGGCCTCTCCATTCTGCCTATAAAGAAAAACAGCCTTCTTCAAATAGCCCTCTGCAATGATAAGAGAACGGAACTCATCATCTGTTAATTCAGAAGACTTCTTTTCATAGTATTGCGCCATAGCAATATTCGTATTATAGATCCCCAAATCGTCCTTTTTCCATTTGAAACATTCATTTAGCAATTTATATGCCATTTCTACTTTTGGTATATTAGAATCGAAATGTGGAACTATCTTATTTAAAATAGCAATCAATGCGTTTGAGGCACCATATTTTTCACTAATCATCATTTCGATTAATTGAAGTGACAGAAATGAATCATCTCCCCCGTCAATTCTAAGAATGTGATTATAAAGCATTTTACAAACGGTATCATGTTTTTCCTTTTGATTGACCTGTGTTGCTATAGACAAGGCTCTACGGATTATGTCCAAGGTTTCTAACCCAGTACCATCCGAAAACAGTAAGTTGAATAAAGCTACATAGGTATCTATTGCTATAAGTGCATCAGTATAAATGCCCTTTTCTGTCCACAACAAATCTGCAACTCTTGCCCGAATGCTTAGCGGTAACAGGGAAATATCTAAGGATTCTAATAATAAGAAATCTTTTTCGGTCATATCCTGGAGGCTAAAAGAACGCTTACCCATTAACACGATAGACGGTTGAAACTCTATATTCTTAGCAGATATTTTTGCATGCAAACTACACACATCTTTTATCAGGTTATAGATACATCTATCATTTTCAGTATCTAATGCTGCCATATCACACTGGAAAGCATCAGTCCCAAATAGTACAAACGGCTTAGTTTCTATTTGATTTAACGCCTCGTATACTGTCATAATCGAACTCTCTTTTGCACATTTTTAAAAATATTGAACAATACATTTTTAATGAATTATACCACATCTCAATAATTTCGTCTATTTTGAATGCGCTGGGTTCCAATTTGGCTTTGCCGTAAACTTGTAGCTGCATCTTTTTTGTCAACGAAAGACAAACAACGCAAATTCATTTCATTACAATAAGCGGGGAATCTTTCGATTCCCCGCTTATTGTAATGGTATGGAATTTCTGTCTTAATTAATGAGCCAAATTCTCAGTATTTTGTTCCGCTATAGACTGTTCACCAGCTGAATCCGCATGCTTCTTTTTTGTAAGCCGGCTGATAATATAGTCAGCGCCCACTTCTCCGCTGTGTCCCAAGTTGTAAAAATATTCATTTTTCAACTGGTCAATACCGGACGCATATTCTCCCTGTCGTGCTAGCAAATCGCCAACCACAGCCGCGATGTTTTTGACCTCGTCTTTTTCAATCGAGCGGCCCACCAAATCTCTGGCTGTAATATCAAAAGGTTCAATATCAATTTTTTTATACGCCTTGTTGACAACCTTCATTTTCGTATTGATAAACAAGGTTGGTTTATTGGTAGTAAAACTGAATTCAAACGATATCGCGGACCAGTCGGTAATCAAAAGATCGGCTGTATAAACCGTTACATTCGAAGAAAAGTCTGTCTCAATCATAAAATCGTCATTAAAGCGATCCGCATATCGATTCAAAATTTCTTTCATTTTTAACGGGAATCGACGGATATACTGTGGATGAGGCCGAATGACAACCCGATAATCAGTACCTGCTAATCCCTCGACCAAATCATCAAGACAACTGTCCATCAAATTATCATATTGCCAAGAGGGTGCAATGAGAATGGTTTTCTTTTCATTCTCCGTTTTTTCTAACGACTGATACGCCGCAATCATATTATCGAGCAGGCCATAGCCGCATTCTACAATTGTCTTCGCCGGTCTGTTCCGCAGTTTTTCAATGGCTCTGGTTTCGGCTACCTGCAAGTCGCTCACTGCGAAAATAGTATCAAAATAATCAAAAGCACCTGTTCGATAGGTTAAATTTATACTCGAACAACCATGATCCACATAGATATATTCCACGTCTTTTCTAACTCTGGAACGCTTAATATGATATTTCTCTAAATCCGGCGTAGTCATCACCACCATCTTAGCCTCAACCTTCATCATGAGAGAAATAAGTCTGTTTTCATCGACATAATAAGGAACAATTCGCTCTTCGGTGGTCTTTAAAATAGGATCTTCCGGATCACTGGTAACGTAATGAATTTTCAGCTTAGTCGTTTTCTGTAAAAGCGCCTCAATAATATTCTGAAAATATTTATAATAGCCGCCGCCCTCTGCATAAAACATCAGCTTCATATTTTCTATATTTTCTGGACGGCAAAAGGCTTTATAATATTTTTTCGCCATTTTCTTATTGCGCTTTGTTTTTTCCTTGTTGGCAGCGGTCTGCTTTTTCAATTCGTTCAGCGCTTCATAATCAATATATTTCTTTGGATTATAAATCAGATTCACAAGATACATCACGCCGATGGAGAAGAGGTTGCCCCACATCCAATAAAGACCAACACCAGCCGGCACAATAAACGCAAAATAAGTAGAAAAAGCAATCATGAATAAGGTCATGCCCCACTGGGAAAGCTTGTTCTGCTCAATCTGCAACACATTGATATGGTTTTGGATCACACACATAACAAGCGCGCTGAGTCCTGCTAACACCGGTACTAAGAACAAGAGGTTAAGCACAGTCACGCTGGGTGTTGCGGCCAAATTAATACCCAAAAAGTTCATATTGACGCTTTTGATTGTCTCAATTGCGCTGTTGACGTCGACGCCATCAAGCGTGCCTTGCAGTTCCATAAATTTAGGCACGTTTTCATTCTGCGCTAACAGTTCAACCACACGCAGTTGGGGTGAAGAACCTAAATCGGTTACCCCCAATATCTCACTGGCCTTTTGCGTAAATGCGTTAATCACATCAGATGGCATATGCAAAAGATGTTTTAAAGGTTTATAAACCACATCAATCAGTCCAAAAATAATCGGCAACTGAAGCAACAAGGGCCATACGCCCGCCATAGGACTGTATTTTTCCCGCTTATATAGAGCGGTCTGTGCATCGATAAATGCATCTTGATCATCAATATACTGATATTTCAGCGCATCAAGTTCTGGTTTCATTTTTACCATCTTGATGGAATTTTTCTGCACCAGCAAAGAGATTGGAAACATAATTACCTTGGTTAACAAGGTAAAGAAGATAATGGCGATGCCATAATCATGAAACAGCTTGTAGCAAAGCCACATAAGATAACCCAAAGGGGTTCCAACTATTGTATTTATAAATTCCATTAGACTCTCCAAAGAGTATTTTCAACTACCTTTTATCGAATTTTTTGCGGTGACGGCCATAGAATCCATTCTGCTTTCGCCTTAATCTGCCGCCGCTCCACAAAGGGATTCTGCCAATACCGTGAATCGTGAGAGGCCGACCGATTATCGCCAAGTACGATATAATGTTCGGCCGGAATTTCAAGCGGCCCAAAATCGTCAGTCATTTCGCCAACGGCATATGGCTCTTCCAACAGCGCCTGTTCGCCATTGATATATACCGAACCATCACGTATTTCAAATATTTCACCTGGCAGTCCTATAATGCGTTTCACAATGAATGAACTGCCCAGTTCTTCCTGTCGAAAAAGAACAACATCGCCCCTGGCTGGCTCATGATTCAAATAAGCAAGCCGAAAAGCAACAATCAGGGACCCCGCCCTGATTGTATTTTCCATAGATGCTGACGGCACAAACGCGCAAATTAGTACGAACAAATTCAACGCTACTGCGCAAATTAGCGCCGTGATTGGAATTAACAGCCAACGAAACCCAGCCCGTCTCTCACGGCTGAACTTATCAACTCGTTCTATAAGCATAAATGTTATCAAACATGACTGCATGGACACAGTTAACGAATTTATATCTCGTCGTCTTCGTCATCCTCTTCGTCATATTCTTTTCCTTTATTTTTTCTGCCGCGTACTGCTCTTTTAATTCTACGCCAATAAAACCCAAACGCTGCGCCCGCCGCAATCACAACACCGGCAATAATCTGAATGATATAGGTCATAGCCGAAGGATCAATATAAGCAAACGCATACGTCATGCACATGACCATTGATAATGCAAAAAAGAATAAAAACGATAATACCTTTTTCATAACAAATTCCTTTCTTCTCTCACGTAATAATTCCAAAAATTTAATATAAAATAATTAGCTAAAGCGTCATCAATCAGCAATTCAGCCGTTTTTCTGCTTCACGCGTCATAGTATGGATATTTAATTCTCTCTTTTGATTTGATTTTCCAATTGTTGAAATCTTTAATATGTCCTGTGATTTCATAAGTAATCAAATTATAGTCCCGCTTGACATGCAAAGGATCCGAAGCACTCATATAGAAATAGCGAGTTACTTCTGCATCTTCTGCCACCTCATCAATAGCCAAGCCGTAATCTGTATAATCAATACCGAGATCTTTTAAAACAGTTGCCTGTATGTTTTCAACCGTCAAGGGAGCCGCACTATTTTTCATGGCTTCGCCCGCATTCTCGCCCCTTGGTTTCACCATAAGCGCAATCGAACGCTCATGATCTAACTCTTCAATCGTACCAGTACCGCCATGATCGGCTGTGATAATGATAGTGGTATCATCATACAAATTCATTTCTTTCAAATATTTAATATAATCGAGAATCATATTAAAATCGCCTGCAATTTGACGCCACGGCTCCCATTTCTGCGGCCCGCCGGTTCCGCCCTCGGGCGTGCTGCCATCCACATCCATCAAGTATGGCTCGTGTGAACCCTGCATGTGATAGAAAATGAAAGAGCCTTTGCTGTCTTCTTTCACACTCAGCTTTTTCTCTCGTAACCCTGCCCAAAAAGCCGCGTCGTTTGTCATATGCATGTCCGAAACCTCGGCCTCGAGCGTGGTAATATCCGCAAGCTCGCCGGTATACATCCAAAAGAAAGGTTTCATTGTCAGGGGCGCATAGCGAAACGCAGACAAATTAATCATCGCCCGAGCCATCTTTTTCTTATCGGATTTTTTCTGGCTTTGCCCTATATTATCAATCTTGCCTGCTGCATAGTCCGTATTCTGAATCACATAATTTACATCTGTATAAATTTTAGATTCATAACCCGCATCTTTGATCTTCTGTAAAAAGGCGCCTTCTTCCCATGCCTTTTTAAAATACTGATCAATTGGCAAAGTATAATCGGTTTTCACACCGGTCAGCAAATAGGCAACCGAAGGAAATGTTCTTGAATAAGAACCGCAAACATTATCATAGTAAGTAAAATCAGTTAAAGATTCTTTGATATCCGGATACCGTTCAAACGTCTCTTTCGCATAATCCTCATCCAAGCGGTCTAACAAAAACATAACAACATTGTTTTTAGGCGACACTTCATAAATAGTCTTATTCGAGAGATAACCATTGCCAACAGGACCAATGTGGTCATTGTGTACAAGCAGCGTCACTAAGCCAACCGTCTGCATGCCAACCAGCAAGATAGAAACAAATATGACCAGTGTTCGCCACATTTTCGGTTTTAAATAGGCTACAATATACGGAATCAAAAAGATGAGCGCCCAAACGGCCAAACCGCCTAACATGACCAGCGTCATGCTTTCCCATGGAATGGCGGTACCATCTAACGTACCAAGATTTGTGTTCAGCACATTGCCCTGCACATAAGCACCAACCGTTAGTGCAAAAAGGGCAGACACGACATAATTGAAAAGCTTGCCTCTAAAAAGCATTAAAAGAAAGGTCAGCACAATGGTTGTACCAAGGCCGATCAACACCATCGGCATCACTAAATCATCAAAAGAAAAAGTATAATAACTGATATTCGGCAAATACAACTCAAAGGGTCCAAAAATTAGCAATGTATATGCAAAGGCAAAAGAAACCATAAAAGCAATTAACAAACGTAATTTAAAGGATCTTTTCTCACGGGTCAATGCTTTCAGCTTCTCTTTGACTGTTTTCTTTTTTCTGCCCTTCGTTTTTTTCGTTTCACCTGCCGGAGGTTCTATTGATAGTTCCGCCTGCCTGTTGTTTGTCGTAACAGACGGCTTAGCATCCTCTATTATTTTATCTTCATTCATTTCATTGTTTACATTATTTTTCATTTCTTCGTTTTCCAAATTAATTATGCTCCTCCTTACTCGTCCTTGATTTCTATGCTTGTCTTGTTTTGATTCATGATATCTTTGAAAAAAGACATCAATTACAAACATTGTTTTTTATTTTACCACACTCTGTGCCGAAAGTAAATACAAACCCCACCTTATTCCCTAACTTCACAAACTTTGCACATTCACTCTATAATCATCAGAAAATAAAATCAGCGCTTGACTTCTGTTCAAATTTGTATTATAATTTTCAAAACGTGAACAAGTTAAAAGGCTATTTCGCGTTTTATCACTTCAAACTCGTTCAAATTAACGCAAGATTTACAAGAGAAAGGAACTTAGTAATGAAAAAAATTGTTTTCCGCATATTATCGTTTGCTATCGCAATCGGAATGCTTACTGCATTTACCGCCTGCAAGTCACAAACAAACAAAGACAATAAAAATAATGATGATACGATCATTCTCTACTCTTCTTCGGAAGATTTCAGAAACGAATTTATCCTCAAAAAATTAAAAGAGAAATTTCCATCCTACGATATTCGTCTTGAATATTACTCAACCGGCGATTTAGCCGCCAGGCTTAAAGCAGAGGGGACAGACACCGAGTGTGATATTATCCTTGAGCTTGAATCCTCTTATTTGGACATGCTAGGCGAAACCGCCTGCCAATTAGATGGCATTGTTGATTTTTCCATTTTCGAGGACAACCTTGTGCCTGAAAACCATCGTTACATTCCATGGACCAAAATGAGCGGATGCATTATCATCAACCGCAAAGGATTAGAAGACAAGAACCTTCCTATTCCTACCTCTTATGATGATTTAACCAAGCCTGAATATAAGAATTTAATTTCTATGCCCAGTCCAAAATCTTCAGGAACCGGTTATATCTTTTTGCTTAACTTAGTGAATGAGCGGGGAGAAGACGCCGCATTTGACTATTTTGATAAATTAGCAGAGAATGTTATTCAATTTACCTCTTCTGGCTCTGGCCCTATGCAGGCAATCACATCAGGTGAAGCACAAATTGCTCTTGGCATGACTTTCCAGGCCGCACAAGAAATTGGAAAAGGCGCAGATATTGAAATTCTCTTCTTTGAAGAAGGCGCACCCTATACCACCTATTCCAGCGCAATTGTTGAAGGCCGTCAAAACAATGATAAAGTAAAAGAGGTTTTTCAGTACATCACGAACGAAATTTCACCGCTTGACAAAGAACTTTATGTGCCTGAAACCATTTACAAAGACAAAACCTTTGAAATGAAAAACTTTCCAGAAAACATTAAGTATGCAAACATGACCGGTATCTTTGATATCGAATTAAAGGAGAAACTGCAAGATCGATGGACTCATTAAAAGTAATAGATATTTCAAAAAAATTCGGCGAAAAATATGCACTAAACAAAGTGTCCTTTGAGGTGAAGCCTGGCGAGTTCCTTTCTATTTTGGGGCCCTCCGGCTGTGGCAAAACCACATTGCTGCGTATCCTTATCGGGCTTCTTGCCCCCTCTTCCGGTGAACTTTATATGGATGGCAAAAATATCACCCATGCTGCGCCTGATAAGCGCGGCATGGGTATCGTCTTTCAGAACTATGCGCTTTTTGAAAACATGACGGTATTGCGCAATGTTGAATATGCGCTTAAACTAAAAAAAGAAACCAAAGCAAGCGCAAGGGAAACAGCGCTGCGCATGATTGACATCGTGGGCTTAAAAGAGCATATCAACAAAAAACCGGCCCAACTTTCAGGCGGGCAAATGCAGCGAGTGGCCATTGCCAGAACGCTGGCCCTCTCACCCGAAATCATTTTGTTTGACGAACCCATGAGCGCACTAGATGTAGCCACCCGCCTAACTCTGCGCAAAGAACTCAAACGAATCCAAGCGACCACCGGAACCACGATGATCTATATCACACACGACCAAGAAGAAGCCTTTGCCATGTCTGATCGAATTATGGTGATGAACGAATCAGTGATCCACCAGCTTGATACGCCGGAAAATATTATTCAAAATCCGGTAGATGAATTTGTGCGCGAATTTGTGATTCACAACTTAGCCGAAAAAACAGCCAGTCTTGCCCGGTTTAACCTTGGGTAAAGCCTCAGAATTGATATGAAAGGGTCTTATCCAATGAAAAAACGAAAATTTTCGGCAACGCAGCTATTTTTAGCGCTCTTCTTTTTAGTGACCGTCATATTGCCAGTGCTCACAATGTTCTCGAACCTTGTTTCGGCCGATATCGGAAAAATCATCACGGACAAACAGTTCGGTATTGCCGCTTTACATTCATTAAAAGTATCTGCCACCGCAACCCTGATTTCGATTACATTAGCGTTTCTATTAGCTTGGTGTATGACGCGGACAAACATAAAAGGAAAGGGCCTTTTTGGCGCTATCATTCTACTGCCCATGTTGATTCCTTCTATTTCTCATGGCATGGGATTGATCATCCTGTTCGGTCAAAACGGACAACTCACCAATTTGTTTGGACTGAACAGCTCTATCTACGGCTTCTGGGGCATTGTAATTGGCAGCGTGATGTATTCTTTGCCGGTGGCCTATCTAATGATTTCCGATATTCTTCGGTATGAGGACAGCACTCCCTATGAAGCTGCCTCTGTATTAGGGGTACCAAAAATTAACCGACTGTGTTCCATTACGTTTCCTTATATACGTAAACCCATGATCAGCGTGTTATTTGCCACTTTCACACTCATTATCACTGACTATGGTGTACCAGTCATGGTAGGCGGTAAATACAACACGCTTCCGCTTATGATGTATAATGAAGTGATTGGACGGCTTAATTTTGCCAACGGATCGGTAATTGGTATGGTACTATTAGTACCAGCGGTCATCGCTTTCATTTTTGATTTTATCAGCCGGGATACTCATTCTGCAAGCTTTGTTCCGAAACCCTTTGCACTAAAAAAATCAATCGTAAGAGATGCTTTGTCTTATTTTATTTTAATCATAACTTCCATTACCCTCATCTATCCCATCATCACATTTGCGGGGCTGGCCTTTAACACAAAATATCCGTCTGATCTTTCCTTCACACTGAAACACGTGCTGAATACGATGGAGAAAGGCGCTGGACATTACTTAATCAATTCGATTATCATCGCCTTTGCCGTTTCTATTCTCGGTGTCTGCATTGCCTTTGCTTGTGCTTATTTTACCGCCAGAATCGGTGGACTATCAGCCAAACTCTTACATCTGATGTCCATTCTCTCTTTGGCGATTCCAGGTTTAGTGCTTGGCCTATCCTATGTCCTATTCTTTAAAAAGAGTTTTATGGCTGACACACTCATTATTTTAATTGTAGTGAATACCATTCACTTCTTTGCGTCGCCGTATTTGATGATTTACAATTCTCTTGGTAAACTCAACGCAAATTTAGAAGATGTGGGACTCACGCTGGGTATTCGTCGATTACATATTATTAAAGACGTGATTATTCCCCAGTCCAAGCTGACGCTGATTGAAATGTTTACTTATTTCTTTGTCAACTCCATGATCACGATTTCCGCGGTGTCTTTCTTAGCCGTAACGCTAACCAAACCGCTGTCACTCTTGATTACGCAGTTCCAGCACCTTATGCTGCTTGAGGCTTCGGCTTTCGTTTCGATTTTAATTCTTGCCGTCAACCTTATTATCAAAGGTTTGGCACTCATATTACGACATATCATCCTTAGAAAAGAGAATACTTATTATGTTAACAAAAAAACAGTTTGATATTTTAACACAAATTGAAAAATCAACAAATTTTAACACCCAGCGAGAATTAGCCGAGGCAACGGACATGTCCCTCGGCATTGTAAACAAAACGCTCGCCTCCCTGACAGAAAATGGCTTAATCTCCAATAAAGGAATTACCCAAAAAGGTTTAGACGCACTGGAGCCATATCGGGTAAAACGGGCCATCTTCATTGCCGCTGGATTTGGTTCCCGCATGGTGCCCATTACGCTGAACACACCCAAACCATTGGTTCGCGTGAAAGGGCGCCGAATTATTGATTCCCTGTTAGACGCCGTCGTTCATGCCGGTATCGAAGAAATTTACATTGTCAGAGGCTATTTGGGTGAACAATTCGATCAGCTTTTATACAAATACCCAAACATTAAATTTATTGAGAATTCAGCCTTTAACGAGGCAAACAATATTTCTTCTTTAATGTGCGTACGTTCCCTTTTGCAAAATGCCTACGTAATGGAAGCTGACTTATTGTTGTATAATGAGTCAATCATTACCAAATATCAATATGAATCCAACTATTTAGGCATTCCTGTTGATGTCACAGACGACTGGTGTTTCAAAACAAAAAATGATGTCATAACCAAAATCATGGTGGGCGGCACTAATTGTCATCATATGATTGGCATTTCTTATTGGTCAGAAAATGATGGCGCTAAATTAGCCTCTCACATTGCCGAAATCTACAACGCGCCTGGCGGTAAAGAACGATATTGGGATCAAATTCCTTTAGAATATTTTGCAGATGATTATAAAATCACAGCTCGTAAATGCTCTTTCGATGATATCATCGAAATCGATACCTTCCGCGAATTAAAAGCGCTGGATCCCACTTACGAAATCTCTTAAACCAATAATGGACCATTTATATTACACATATGAAACTGAATTTGATATGCTATAATAAAATTCCCCAACGATTATATACAATCGTTGGGGGATTTTTTCGTCAATAATCAATCGAACGCGGTCGGCATTCATCACTGACCGCAGCATTTTTTGTATTTTTTACCGCTTCCACAAGGACAAGGATCATTGCGACCTACCTTCTGCTCTGCTTTAACAGGCGTTTGTTTTTTCTTTTCACCACCCGCTCCTTCAAAACCTTCGGAAGTCACTTTGGCCACTGCTTTGCGTTCCATAGGTGCTTTTTTAGGCATGATCGCCCAAATCGCCCGAACGGTATCCTCACGAATTTCATTGACCATCGCATCAAACATATCGGCTCCGGCAATTCGATATTCGGTAATCGGATTACGCTGAGCATAGGCATTAAGACCTACCCCTCCCTTGAGTGCATCCATGTTGTCTAAGTGAGCCATCCAATGCATATCAACTGCCTGCAAAAGAATCACTCGCTCAATTTCACGCATGTCCATGCCCTCCTCGGCGAACATGGCTTCTTTTTGAGCATACAAGTCTAACGCACGTTGGTTTAACAATTCTTTAATTGATTCGGCCGTAAGCGTATTCAAATCATCATTGGTGTAATGGAAATCGTCCGGCATACATAAAGGCCGAAGATCCTGGCGAATCTGTTCAAAATTCCATTCCTCCGGCAATTCAGAGGCGGTGCTAACATTGACCAATTCATCCACGGTGCTCTTCATCATTGTCAGTATTTTATCATGCAGATCGGCACCATCCAACACCTCTTTGCGCTGGGCATAGATAATACCACGCTGCTGATTCATGACATCGTCATACTCAAGTACGTGTTTGCGGCGGGTAAAGTTCTGATCCTCTAACCGCTTTTGGGCCGATTCAATGGAATTGGATAAAATTTTAGCGTCAATGGGCTGTTCGTCCGGCAAGCCAAGTCGATTCACCATCGCTAAAATTCTTTCGCTGCCAAACAAACGCATTAAATCATCTTCTAATGAAAGATAAAAACGCGACTCACCCGGATCTCCCTGCCGGCCTGAACGTCCTCTTAACTGGTTATCAATTCGTCTGGATTCATGACGCTCGGTACCAATAATAAATAGACCGCCTGCCTCAACTACTTTTTTGTATTCGGGCTCAATTTCTTGTTTATATCGGTCATATAACTCCTTGAATACAGCGCGTGCCGCCAAAACTTCTTCATCATTTGTATCAGCCGTACCCATAGCGGCGCCAATAAGCTCCTCTTCATAAGCCAAACGGCGCATTTCCTGTTTAGCCAAAAATTCAGGGTTGCCGCCTAACATGATATCGGTTCCGCGCCCAGCCATATTCGTTGCAATTGTAACCGTTCCAACTTTACCAGCCATAGCGACAATTTCAGCTTCCTTTTCGTGGTGCTTTGCATTCAGAACTGTATGCTTGATACCGTTTTTCGTTAATTTTCTCGATAACTCTTCTGATTTTTCAACCGAAACAGTACCTACTAACACCGGCTGTCCCTTTTCGTGACACGCTTTCACCTGCTCCACGATCGCATCATACTTCGCCGCTATCGATTTATAGACCACATCATTATGATCTTTACGAATCATCGGCATGTTAGTCGGTATTTCCACCACATCCAACCGATATATCTCTCTGAACTCGGTTTCCTCGGTCAGGGCCGTACCAGTCATACCTGACAATTTGTGATACAATCTAAAGAAATTCTGAAACGTAATGGAGGCTAACGTACGGGACTCTTTTTGTACCTTGACGCCCTCTTTTGCTTCAATAGCCTGATGCAGTCCCTCATTATACCGACGACCCGGCATGATGCGTCCTGTAAAAGAATCCACAATTAAAATTTGACCGTCTTTAAGAACATAGTCAACATCCCGCTTCATAACACCGCGGGCCTTGATTGCCTGCGTTACATGATGATACAGTGTAGAGTTTTCATCATCTGTAAAATTCTCTACATGATAATAGTCTTCTGCCTTTGCGATACCATTTGCTGTTAATACCGCCGTTCTGGCTTTTTCATCTACAATATAATCGGCGTCGCCGGTATCAACGACATCCTCCGTATACTCTTTATTCTCTAATTCTTTAATACGAAATTCTTTGAGTTTAGCGACAAAATGGGCCGCTCTGTCATACTCAGCAGTCGATTTCTCGCCTTCACCCGAAATGATGAGCGGCGTTCTGGCCTCGTCAATCAGGATCGAGTCTACCTCGTCCACAATAGCAAAAGCGTGGCCCCGCTGCACCATCCGCTCCTTATAAATAACCATATTATCTCTTAAATAATCAAAGCCATATTCATTATTGGTTCCATAGGTAATGTCCGCCCCATAAGCCGCCTGTTTTTCAGCCGGCGTCTGCCCGTGACAAATGAGTCCACAGCTAAGGCCAAGAAAATTATACACCCGTCCCATTTCTTCTGAACCAACGCGCGCCAAATATTCATTAACCGTAACAATATGAACGCCTTGTCCTGTCAGCGCATTTAAGTAAGCAGGTAGGGTCGCAACCAATGTCTTGCCTTCACCTGTCTTCATCTCTGCAATACGGCCCTGGTGCAGCACAATACCGCCGAGCAGCTGCACACGGAAAGGACGTTTGCCCAGCACGCGATCATCCGCCTCTCTCGCCACCGCAAAGGCGTCCGGCAAAATATCATCTAATGTTTCGCCCTGCCCCAACCGTTGTTTAAGAATCGTAGTTTGTTCTTTTAGTTCCTCATCGCTCATCGAAGCATATTTAGAGGAAAGAGCTTCGATTGCATCCACAATCGGCAAAAGTTTTTTGACCTGCCTTGCCGAATATGTACCAAAAAGCGTGTTGATTAATCCCATATTGTCCTTCTCCATTCTTTATATAACATGAATAACCGCCGATAGGCTGCTTTGTCATTTAGCAAAATAAATTGAGCATACAAAGCTTTTGTTTGTCCACCATAATACAAAGCCTTGACACCCTTAGTCTTTAATGGTGCCCCCTTCGCCATGGCTTGAAAAGCCGCAAGAAAATTTGTGGATTATACCACAAAGTCTTAGCTACCACAAAGTTTATCAGTTCCAGCAAAGCCGGAATGTCACCCCTTACGGGTGACAAGATAAACTTTAGGAACAAATCTTTGATTTGTTCCATTATACCACAAAAGCGATATCAATAAAATATTTTTTGTAAACTTCTTGAAAAACACAGGTAATTGTTCTATAATGATTGGGAATAGTCATGACAATTTTTGACAAGGATACGCAACAAAAAATGATTCATATTGTACTTATCGAGCCAGAAATTCCACAAAACACCGGTAATATTGCTCGTACATGTGCAGCCACCGGCGCTGCCCTCCATTTGGTAAAACCGCTTGGTTTTTCAATTGATGATAAGAAACTGAAGCGCGCTGGATTAGATTACTGGCACCAGCTTCAAATTTATTATCATGATTCACTTCAGGCATTTCTGTCTGAATATCAAGACAAAGCCCTTTATTTTTTTACTACAAAGGCCACCCATTCTTATACCGATCCTATCTATCCGGAAGAACCGTTTCTCGTATTTGGCAAAGAAACAAAGGGACTGCCGGAAGAATTGCTTTTTAACAATCCAGAACAATGCATACGCATTCCCATGTTAGATCAGCGTCGATCATTAAATCTTTCTAATTCAGTCGCAATTGGTGTTTACGAAGTACTGCGGCAGCAATCATTTCAAAATATGAAAAGCATTGGCGAATTAACGCGCTATAAGTGGTCGGATTCATCTATTTAAAAATTTTTACGATTTGATTGATACATGTCCACATAGGCGCCGAACAAAGATTTCCATCCACCAATCAAGTTGATGGAAAACATTGCAAATACGGAGATAATTATGAAATATATAGGGAATGGCAAAATGATCGCCGCATTAGACGGCCCCAATATCATGAGTATTCACGCACCCTCTATCAGTGCGCCTGCTTTGTGCTCTTTAGTGTGCAAAGAAATTGTCAAAACAAGAATACAGCATGCCGATGATGTTGACATTTTTATGCACATGAATCATAATGATCATTTACAATTTCGCTGTACAGATCTCATTGATCCTGAAGATTGTATTTTTGTGCGAAAAATTGATACCTATGACCGTGCTTCGTTTAAAATCTGTGTACCGCCTAACGCTTCATTTACCGTCTACAAGCACACCAGCAAAATGCATCGAGCCATTATCTCACTGCCGAAAGGATCTGCTTTTTCTACTGGCTTGTCAACCAAAGAAGAAAGTTTTCTTTTGATTGCTGCCTGCGGGAACTGTATTATCAGAGAAAACGGTATCATCGATATACAGACTGGAAACAGCTTTATTTACTTTATCAGCGGTGACCCCGCTGAATTTTATAAATTAGATAATGAAATCCCATCTTATAATACGCTCTATCAGCGGGTTGCGGAAAAATCCGATCGATTGTCAAGCCACAAAAAAATACAAGATATTCTGAACAAACAAAGCAAAACCGGCGGGGTAATCTCCTCAACCTATCTTGGTGAATGTGTGATTAGCAAACAAAGAGAATATTTGCAAACACTCTTAGCCGCAAAACAGATCGACCGAGCCAAAGGCATCATTGATTATCTGCTAAAGCTTTATCAAGTAAATGGATTTATGCCCTACAGCGCTTCAGTTGACTATGAACCTATCAAAAAAGGCGCGCTGTCAAACGCTGTCACACCCGCATTTGCTGCTTTATGCGCCAAAGATTATTATGACGCAACCGGCGATAAAAAATTTATTAGAAGCCGCATTAAGCTCATTGCACAAATTACTAATTTGCAAACATTAGATATTAAAACGTCGCATTTATCCTTTAACGGCGGCGAAGCTTTATTTGACGGCACTAGACCCTCTTCGATGCTTTTTGAAGGTTCTTTGCTTTCAGATAAACTCTTTTTAGAAAGTGCCGAAGCACTTTTGTATTTAATCGATGAAATCCATTGCTCGGTAAAGCGGACAGCCGCTTTAACCCGCGCCCATGATAAAGTAAAAGCCGCTCTTTCGGATTATGAAATAAACGGACAGTGTCTTATCAATTATTATAATCGATATTCCATCGCCAGAAAACCTAAAACATTGTATTTTCACTGTGAATATTGCCATGCCACCAAGCTGCAAACCTATGAAAGACTTTGTATACGCAATAAATTCGGCCATTATGTTTGTCCCGAATGTCTTCAGGACAAACCGCCCGAGGATTTACAATATTCGTCTGATCTTACTTTTGAAGAAGCAATGGAAATGGAAGCAAACAACTGATGAAAAAAGTCGAAAACGCTGTATTTTGCAACGAAACGAGGCTATCTCTCGCCCGCAGATAATAAACATATAACAAAATCAAAAAGAACAAGCTGGGCAGCTTGTTCTTTTTTAATCAGTTTTTGTTTCATTTTGATTTTCTTGCTCTGTTTTACCAATTTCAAAAAAATTCATACGAAGCCGCGGGAAAGCCTTTTTGATACGAACAGCCCCTGATAGCGGTTTTTGTTTTAACTCAGCTAATTTTTCTTTTAGCTTCTCTACTTTTTCCTGCTGTTCTTTTGTATAATTTTTCATTTTCTCCAGATGGTCAGCGCCTATTTGCATGACTTTTTCTGTCCCCTTTTCACCAAGCATAACACTATCATATAAACCGACGCCGATTTTATCAGATAGTTTTTTGAGCTCACCTGAAACCTGAGCAATCAATTTAATTCTTTGTTTCATATGCAATATCACAGACAGCGTAAAAATAAAATCAACCAGCATAATCACGCTAAAAAGAATAAGTAAGCCAAATAACAGTCTCTCTGGCATTTGCCGGGCAAGATGTGCAAATGCAGGATGGACAATCTTCATAACAAACGTGCAAGCGAGCCCCCACAAAATGGTGAATTTAAGACATACATAGCCTTTTATATTGAAATGCTCATCTGAATAGTCCCACCATTTCTCATGAAAAAAACGTTCTAATATAAAACCCGTTACAAATTCAATGGCACTTGTTAGTAAACAAGAACTCAAAAATAATGTAAGTGTAAACTCAGTAATAGGACGCAGCGCGAGAATGACAGCCACCATGCCAAAGCCATATACAGGACACACAGGCCCCGCCAAAAAACCTCTGTTTACAAAATTTCCTGTTGCAAGTGCTGCATAAACAACCTCGATACACCAACCCAAAAATGCATATATATAAAAATAAAAACAAATTTCCAGCATGCCAGCCGCCTCTCGTTACAATAAAATATGCTTTTAAGAAAAAACTATCCAAACCCTTAGATTATCATTTATCTTCAAGTTTAGAAGTTCCATTTCTGCTGAAACAGCGCCTGTTTAGACGATAAGTTCCACCAATAAATCGCTAAACTGTTCTTATTGTATCAATAAATTTTTCAGCTACCGGAAAGATTGACTTGTCACTCCTGTTGGGTGACAAGTCAATCTTTCTAAGAATAATCCTTACGGATTATTCTTATTGTATCAGAAAGTTTCAGCGACCAAAAAGTTTAACGGTTCCAGCTCCGCTGGAATTACGCTTGGGAAAGCGTAAAGTAAAACTTTCTAAGCACAAGCCATATGGCTTGTGCTTATTGTAACATATTTCATTTATATTTGGCAAGATGCGACTGTATTCGAATTTATTTTTATATAACATACAGAAAAATAGAGAAAAAATGAAGAATAGCCCCAATCAATACAAAAACATGAAAAATCGAATGAAAAAACTTCTTCTTAGCGCCGAGAGCATAAAGTACAGCACCAATCGTATAACAAAAGCCTCCTGTAAAAAGCAAACTAAGTCCCAAAGGCGGCAGCACACGCGCCAAAGGCACCACCGCTAATAAAATGCCCCAGCCAGTGACTAAATTGATAATCGCAGATACAATACTGTATCGATCCACATTGATAGCATTAAACACAATGCCCACAATTGTGAACCCCCAAATAATACCAAAAATAGTCCAACCAAGCGGACCGCGTAGGCTCACTAAGGTATATGGTGTATAGCTGCCGGCTACTACCAAAAAGACACCACAATGGTCAAGCACACGAAAAACACGCTTGGCTTTATTGATTTTTAACGCATGATAAATTGTAGACAGCGTAAACATGAGTACAAGTGTAGCTCCATATACTGCGCTGGACACAACCGCCCATGGGTCCGCATGCACAGCACTTTTCACGACGCAAAGCACCAGTGCACCGATTGCAAATAAAGCGCCGACACCATGCGAGATCGCGTTCATCAATTCCTCGTGCAGCGAATAGGTTGGAATTCTGATCACTGATTTTTCCTTTTTCATGTTTAGCCTCCATACTGCGATGTTTTAGAAGCAGCTTATATCCAATGAATTTAGATTTCAAATTTCAAGCTTCTACTTTATTATTTTTTCAGAAAAGTAAAGTTTTTCTTTTGGTATGGCTGATAGCGTATAGACAGATCTAACCATGTTTTTTTGTCTAAAATACTTTTATAATGGGTAAAAGCAGAAAAACCGACTTCACCATGATAAGCGCCCATACCGCTCTCTCCCACACCGCCAAAGCCCATTTCAGACGTGGCCAAATGAACAACCGTATCATTCACACATCCGCCGCCAAACTGGCAACGCGTTAATGCCTGGCCAATTTTTTCACGATTCTCTGAAAAAATATAGAATGCCAGCGGCGATGGCATCGTATAAAAGCGCTCAAATATCTCATCATAGGTACGATAAGTCAGTATGGGCAGCAAGGGCCCGAAGATTTCTTCCTGCATGATTTTGTCTTCCCAAGCAACATCACGAAGGACCGTAGGCTCGATTTTTAGCCCCTGTTGGTCTGCACCCCCGCCAATTACCACCTTGGAATGGTCTATCAATTCAACAAGGCGGTCAAAATGTTTTTGGTTGACTATTTTTCCATACATCGTGTTGGTTAACGGATCAGTGCCGAATTGCAGCTTTATCTCACGAATCAAGGCCTGCATCAAATCCTCTTTCATGCATTCATCACACAAGATGTAATCAGGCGCAACACAGGTTTGGCCGGCATTCAAAAACTTTCCAAAAACAATTCTTTTGGCAGCCAGCGAAAGCTTAGCGCTTTTCTCCACAATGCAAGGGCTTTTTCCACCCAATTCTAACGTAACAGGCGTTAGATACTGGGCAGCGTGTCGCAAAACTTCTTGTCCCACCGATTTACTGCCAGTAAAAAAGATTGAATCAAACCGCATCTGCAACAGAGAAACATTTTCCTCTCGGCCGCCCAAAACCACCTCCACATAATCCGCATCAAAACAGTCACGGATAATTTTCTGTATAACCAAACTGGTATTCGGTGCGTAAGCGCTTGGCTTTAAAACGACTGTATTGCCGGCAGCCAATGCATCAATTAACGGTGTCAGAGACAATAAAAAAGGATAATTCCATGGACTCATAATTAACACCGCGCCATAAGGAGACGGTCTTACAAAACTGCGCGATGCCATATGAGCAAGCGGTGTTTTCACTCGTTGATCCTTAGCCAAACCGTTGACGTGCTTTAGCATAAACGAAATTTCACTAAGAACAAGCGCCACTTCACACATATAAGCCTCATAATCGCCTTTTCCAAGATCTGCGTATAATGCATTGAATATTTCGCGCTCATATTGCACGATCGTTCGCTGAAGCCTTTTCAGGCTTTTCTTGCGATAATCGACAGTTCGTGTGATTCCCTTGTTAAAAAATTGACGCTGTGCCGTTATAATGCGCGCAATTTCCTGCTCTTTCATATGGCTCCCCTTACCTTTTATCATTGTTTTTTATTATAAAGATTTATGAAAGAATATGCAAGAGAAATTTGATGAACGCATCGCTCAAAACAAAAATTGCTTCTGTTGAATCGATGATATTTTTATCAAAAAAACACAGCAGCTACGCTGCCGTGTTTTTTGATTCTTGCTATTTTATTTGAGGATGATGCCAGACCAACCTTGTACATATCTTGTCAACAAGGTTAAATCTGCTTGGGTAAGCTTTCCATCGTTATTAACATCAAGCGCGTTAAGATTATACCCGGTCAGATCCCAAGTGCCTTCTTGAGCGCCTTGTGCTAAGTAACGTCTGAAAATAATGACATCTGCCACATTAACAAAGCCATCACCGTTCGCATCGCCAACCTTGAGTGGCTCGATCACAACGGTTGTTTCATAACCACACTGCGAACATACACCCTTTTTCTCGCCTGCTGTTGTTTCGGTGGCCGGTTTTATGATTTCCCAACTCATATCATGAAGTTCTGTAAAGAACTGTGCTCTAAAAATCGTATCCTTGGTCACCGTCGTGGTCAACGTTGGCATCCAATCAGTAAATCGATATTGGCAAACGGTTGTCGCATCTGCTGATGCAACTGTTTTACCAGGTGTTTGCCCCGCATAAGAAACCACTTGTCCGCTCTGTACTGATTTTACATCCAGCGTACGGCCGTCACCATCTTTAAAGGCGGCTGCATATACTGTCCGACTGGATGGTACTTCATACACAAAGCTATTTTCTTGTGCGAAATTTTCCGTTTCACTCTCTTGATAGCAATAGAGCGTCGTTGCACCTGACAATCCACCCAAGCCGTTTTCTGCAAAAGTTTGCACAGTGCTCGGTATATAGAGCTTTTTAAGGGCTTGATTGGATCGGAATGCATTTTCACCGATACCCACTACATCATAATATTTTCCGTCTGCTATGACATAAGCAGGTATGATATAAGCATCTGCCTTAGCACCAGTAAAACCGGCATTATTAGCCCAAGAACTGCCATTACCAACGACAGCTGTTTGCGTTACAGGATCCAACGTATAAACAACACCGTGCTCATCTTTACCGTCTGTCAAGGTAGCCGTATATGCATTTAAGGCTGAATTTGCTAAGTTGACCTGATAATAAGCAGAAAGCTTCATCGTGCCAACAGCGATTTGCTGTTCGCCCACCACGCCGGCCTCAAAATTCTCTTGTGTTGTCCAGCCCTTGAAGTCATAAGCAATCTCATTTTCGGTATAAGACGAAGGATCAGTGCCTGTATACAACTCTAAAACTGATTTGGCTTTGCGCAGCTGCACATTTTCTGTCACACTTTTGTCAGTATTATTGAAAGCATACGTGCCCCGGTAACGGGAGCCACCGTCTTGACCAAATGTAATATCATAGGAAGTTACCGCGCCCTCAATAATACCAAGCGGCGTAATGGTAGCCTCATTGCCATTCAGCGATGTAAGTGTGTTTTTATCCTCACGCTGAGTTGACGTGTCATTAATCTTAAAGGAAGATACGTTCGTCTTACCCGCCTCAGACGCTTTGCTGTAAGCGCCAACCGAATAAAACGGACAATACAGCAAATAATAGCCGTTTTCCTTGATGGTTAATCCGTAACCATAGGTTGCATTGTTTTTAAAGAAATAGTTGAACGAATGGGTTTGAAAGCCTGAAACGCTCGTTCCGTTCGTGCTCCAGCGGGTCAAATTAATTTCACTGCCTGGTGCGATGCCATCAACCTTAAACATAATGGTAAATCCATAAAGGCCGGAGTTTTTAAAGACATAATTGCGGTCAACGAACTGAATATTATCCGCATCTGCCGCATAGGTAGTGGGTTTGTCATAATACAAACCGGCGGGTCTTACATCCACAAAACCACCCTGTTCTTCTGCCGGTGCATCAACGGTAATCGAACCAATCAAGTTACCGCCTAATGCATTATCAAATATACCGTCATTCGCAAAAATCGAACCGCATTTCGCATCATCGCCCGCCAAGTCATTATACGGCGTTATGCGCATATACACTTGCCATGTACCACCTGAGATATTCTCTGGCAAAGTAATGGTTTTCTGCACATTGGCCGTTTGACCGGACAACCACGTCCTGGGGTCAATATCATCCGCTTCAATCGAGTAAACCCGGTTTCCGTTGACTAATAATATTTCCACCTGTTTTTCTTTAATGATATTAGAAAAACCGGTGTTTTCAATGGCAAGTTTCATAAACACGGTTTCGCCAGGCTGCACCGTGCCGCCTGTCATTTTACTGTCTCTCACCACCAAACGATAGCCAATGTGATCACGAATAAACTTATAACAATTTTGACCGTAATAGGCAGAAAGATCTGCATTTCCACCAATCTTTTCATTCGCTGCTTTGGCTAATTCCTCGGTAAATGTATAATAATCATAACCAATAAATTGATACGTCAACTGATATTTACCGTCTTGCTGAACAATCTGCGCCGCAGCGTCAGAAGCAGACAGTCCGCCCTTTGTATACCAGCCTTCCACCTCAGCTTTTTTTGCCTCGGCTTCCTCAAGCGTATCAAATAGCTCTGTCTCGTTTTTATTGACATACACATTGCGGTTAATATTCCATACATGCGAATAATACATTTCAGGAATCGCGTTGATCGGCTGCCAAGTAGGATATTGAAGCGTTAATTTATAATCCCCTGAATACTCACCGCCATAGGCCGCTCTATGATTGCCAAAAAGCCAACGCAAACCTTCTTGCCGATTGGCCGCCGTCGTACTTTCACCTAAACCAAGAAACGTACCCAAATCACTGTCTGAACCCATATAACCGTCATTATACAAGCCTACACGGTCTGCTTTGGCCTGCTGTTCGGCGGTTAAAGCAACTTGACCGTCATTATACATTTTTAATTTCGTTATATTCTTTCCAGTCACAAGCTGAAGCCACGCCAAAAAATAAGCCGGTTTCCGAACTGAAACCTGAATGGAATCTGGCACCATATCAAGATATGCATCGGTCAGTTTCGCTACATATGCATTCGTCGTATAGCGGCCGCTGTGCTGTTCACCCCAGGCCCCGACTGTACCAGTTTCAACATAAGACAAAACATCTTTGTACTTTTCCAGCAAACCAGAATCGTGAATCTGTTTTAAATGGCCCATTAGCTGCTCCCAAGTAGCAGGCTCTGGATTCTTTTTGCCGGCATCATCGTATCGGAAACGAAGGCCAACCATCACACCGTTTTGTTTGGCGTTCTGCAGTGTCTTTTCAAGGCCTTCAAAAAAGGATTCATCTAACGGTAATGTTTCATTACTAAGCCCCACTTGTGAACGATAACCATCCGAATAATAGCCCATCATCACAAAAAGAACCGAGAATGTGGTTGGATTATACGAAACCACTTGACCAGGCTTCATCGCCATCCAAACACCACTGGAATAACCCGCATCCGGTTGATTGATCGTTTCGGTCGATTCCGTATAGCTTTCAATCACCCCTGCGTCCACTTGATCCACCAGCGTATCGGCCGCCCCTAAGCCGAACACGATGTTGGTCATTGTCAAAAGCATAGCCACGCTCAGTACAGCACAAATTCGCTTTTTCATCTCTTAACCTCCTAAAATTCCTTGATTTGCACTTTTGCATTTTGCTCTTGTTGCTATAAAAACATAATGGAACAGCACACATTATGCCTTTTTCATTACTAAAGTCGCCATTAATATTTCAAACAATAACGAAGTCAAAGAACCTTTTCCAATTTTAAAAGCTTTTTCTTTCAAGCAATTATAATAAAAATAGGAAATTTTTCTCGATTTATATCATGTGTATTTTATCATTGATTGACCATAAATGCAAGTATTGTTTTTCGACAAAACATTCGTTTCAAATCAAAACATCACCACCATCGAATTTCATGATTATTCTGTATTTTATTGAAAATAACATCGAGTTATGGTAAAATAAGAATAACTCTAATGAGTTATTTATCTTTTTGCTTTTCCAAGCGAAATTCCAGCGAGACCGGAACCGATAAACTTTCCGGCAGCTAAGAAAACATGGTAAAATTCAACGTTGTGCGTGTAAAACAAATACATTTCTGAGTAGCCCATACCCAAAAGATAAAGCAAGAGGTTCCCCATACGTGTAAAACAAATAAACAATTATTTCAATCTATTGATTCGTTAAATAAAAAAGAGGTATTTTTATGAAAAAATTTTTCACCAGTGAATCGGTCACAGAAGGCCATCCCGATAAAATCTGCGACATTATTTCAGACGCTATTTTAGATGAGTTATTGCGGCTTGATCCTGAATCCCGCGTTGCTTGTGAAACGACAGCTACAACTGGTATTATTACCATCATGGGCGAAATTACCACCAAAGCCTATGTAGATATTCCCAGCATCGCGAGAGAGGCCATACGTGAAATCGGTTACGACAATGCCGCCTACGGCTTTGACGCGCAAAGCTGTGCCGTTATGAACTCTATCCACGAGCAATCGCCCGATATCGCTTTAGGCGTAAACCAATCATTAGAAGCCAAGGAAGGAAAGATCAGCGACGGGTTTGAAACAGGCGCTGGCGACCAAGGCATGATGTTTGGCTACGCTTGTGATGAAACACCTGAGTATATGCCTCTGCCTATTTCGCTGGCGCATGCGTTAGCCAAGAAACTCACCGAGGTAAGAAAAAATAACCTGCTTTCCTACTTACGTCCCGATGGAAAAAGCCAGGTAACGATAGAATATCAAGACGGTATACCAACGCGGGTAGATACGGTCGTGATATCTACACAGCATGACAGTTCGATAGATCTGGATACCTTAAAAAAAGATATCATTGAAAAAGTAATCAAACCTATCATTCCAGCCTCTTTGCTCGATGGAAACACCAAATATTTTGTGAATCCTACCGGACGCTTTGTGGTAGGTGGACCCGCTGGCGATACCGGTTTAACCGGCCGAAAGATTATTGTTGATACCTACGGCGGATATGCCAGACACGGCGGCGGCGCTTTTTCGGGCAAAGACCCAACAAAAGTCGACCGTTCAGGCGCTTATGCAGCCCGCTATATAGCGAAAAATATTGTAGCGGCCGGCCTTGCTAAACAATGCGAGGTACAATTAGCTTATGCCATCGGCGTTGCAAAACCCGTTTCTTTGCTGATTGATACGTTCGGCACTGGACGTATTTCAGATGAAAAAATTGCAGAAGCGATCATTCAATTAATTGATTTAAGACCGGCCGCTATTATCCAGCGTTTTGGTCTGCGCCGCCCACTTTATAAGGCGTTGGCCTCTTATGGCCATATGGGACGAGAAGACTTAAATGTGCCATGGGAGCAAACAGATCTTATAACAGCATTAACATCTCTTTTTGAAACAGAATGAGACATTTGGCATAAAATGCTAACAAGGTAACAGAATTGTTTTGAAACAGTTTGATTGCCTGCAAAGTGCCTTTCTGTGTCTTCGCTGCAGAAGGCACAGAAAGGCGTTGTTATTATGTTAAAAACTTTATGCGAAATCGTTATATCGATACTCGCCGTATACGGGGGATACACCGTACTGCGAGACCTGCGAAAATTTGTATTTGAGGTACTTGAGAAACGAAGAAAAGATGATTGAAGAATCCGCCAAAGAACTCCTCACAATCGAAGGAATTATCGAAAATATTGTCTATCAAAACAGCCAAAACGGGTACAGCGTGCTGGATTTAGCAATCTCAGAGGCTGAGTTTATCACGCTCACCGGCATTATGCCCTACATACAAGAAGGAGAAACCCTCAAAGCAATGGGGACATGGGAAATGCACCCGACCTTTGGCCGACAATTCAAAGTAGAATATTTTGAAAAAAGTCTGCCTGCCTCGGCATCTACCATCTTCAAATACCTTTCCTCTCGTTCTGTCAAAGGCATTGGACCAGTCACAGCCAGGCGCATTGTGGACCGATTTGGCACCGACTCGTTTGAGATTATTGAAAATCACCCCGAATGGCTGGCCGAATTGCCCGGTATTTCCGAATCAAAAGCAAAAGAGATTTCAGAAGATTTTAAAAGACAATTCGGCATGCGGAATGTGATGGCTTTCTGCTCTGATTTTATGGGGCCGGCTTCGGCCATTAAAGTCTATAAAAAATACGGTTCGGCCGCCATTGACATCATCAAACAAAATCCATATATCTTATGTGATTCCATCACAGGAATCGGTTTTGAAAAAGCCGATCAAATCGCAAAGGCGCTTGGTTTAGCACATGACAGTGAGGAACGTATCAAAGCAGGCCTTATCCATGTATTAAAACAAAACGCCCTCTCAGGCGGCCATGTTTATCTGCCGCGTGAAACGCTGCTCCAGGCGGCTTGTGGTTTGTTAGACGTCAGCGAAGAGCAAATCAGTCGAACATGCGATACACAGGCAGAAGAAAATATGTTGAAAGAAGTACGCATTAATAAAACCGCCTGTGTTTACTTAAGACAGCTATATGACGCAGAAATGTTTATCGCTGAAAAACTTTGTCGGCTTCAAAAAAATTGTCCGGCCTATGACATGGGCAATATTGAACACTTTATCACACGCATTGAGGCGGAAAACGGCATCGCTTACGCACCCATGCAAAAAAAGGCGATTACATCGATGCTCAAAAACGGCGTCATGATTTTAACCGGCGGACCGGGAACCGGTAAAACCACGATTATCCGAGCGCTCATTCGTGTCTTTGATTCCATTGGCATGAATATTGCGTTAGCAGCGCCGACTGGGCGAGCCGCTAAACGAATGTCCGAAGCCACGCAAATGGAAGCAAAAACCATTCATCGGTTGCTTGAAATTGACTTTTCTACTGAGAATAACGCATCTTTCCGGCGCAATGAAAACAATTATTTAGACGAAAATGTGTTCATCATCGATGAAACTTCGATGATTGACACTGAAATCATGTGCGCTCTTTTGAAGGCCATCAAACCAGGTGCAAGACTTCTTTTGATCGGCGACTGCGATCAGCTGCCTTCGGTTGGTCCTGGACAAGTCCTAAACGATATCATTAATGCTGATCTATTTGAAACAATCCGGTTGACAGAAGTATTTAGACAAGCCTCGGAAAGTATGATTGTTACCAACGCACACTTGATCAACAGCGGAGAGCTGCCTGAATTAGAATGCAAAAACAGTGATTTCTTTTTTCTTACCCGTCCAAACGATAATGATATTGCCAAAACCATTGCCTCTCTTTGTGCCAACCGGCTGCCTAAATCCTATGGTCCTGGCATTATAAAGGGGCTGCAAGTCATTTCGCCTTCTAAAAAAGGACCTGCTGGTACCGCTATGCTAAACCAGCTTTTGCAAAGTGTATTAAACCCAGGTGCTTCACAGAAACGTGAGAAAAAGGCGGGCGGCATCACCCTGCGGGAAGGTGACAAGGTGATGCAGATCCGCAATAATTATGATATCCAATGGAAAAAAGGAACTGTCGAAGGCGTCGGCATCTATAATGGCGATATCGGTGTTCTGCAAACAATTAATAGCAACGCAGAACAAGTCACTGTCGATTTTGACGGCCGTGTCGCTGTCTATGATTTCACCCAGTTAGATGAATTAGAACACGCCTATGCCATCACCGTACACAAAAGTCAGGGCAGTGAATATCCAACGGTCATTATTCCCATTTTTGATTACACCCCTCGTCTTTTGACGCGAAATTTACTCTATACGGCGGTCACAAGAGCACAGCAGATGGTTATTTTAGTAGGACGGCCCGATGTAGTAGCAGGCATGGTCAATAATAATTTAAGAGCAAACCGGTACACCGGCCTACGATATATTCTCAAAAAATATGGTGAACTTTTATGAATCTAATAAAACATTTTACCGTTTACACCTGTACTGGCTGCGGTGAAGTGCTTGGGTATGAAAGCACTTTATGTGAACGTTGCCTGCACCAATTTAAAAACGAAACCATGCTGCCCTGTTCTGCTTGCGGCCAACCACATAAACGTTGTTCCTGCTCGGCTGACAATCAACTGTTTACGCATGCCTTTCATATAGCACCTTATCGAGATAATGGCATAACACGAAAATTGGTTTTAGGCAGCAAAAAGGTTAAAAATGCCGTTCTTTTTGATTTTATAGCCCGCACTATCACAGAGGAGATGAAGAACCGCTTTTCGCTAAATCCGCAAACCATACTTGTCAACGTGCCAAGATCGGGGCACGCCAAACGCAATTATGGATTTGATCAAACGGAACAAATAGCCAAACGAATAGCCGCTTCTTTGTATATTGATTTTGTGCCAGCCTTACGACACAAGGGCCGCACATTACAAAAAACACTGAATCAGGAACAAAGAGCCATGAATGCAAAAGAAGCTTTCCAAATTCGTACAAAATATATCGACACGATTTGCGGAAAACATATTATACTGTATGATGATCTCGTTGCCTCAGGCGCTACGGCCCTTGCCTGCGCCCGCCTGCTGTATGGGGCCGGTGCTGCCAGCGTTGATTTTGCCTCATTTGCCAAACGAGAATATAAACACATACCATTACAATAATCAAAAAGACTGATGGATACGAGCCATCAGTCTTTTTTCCATGTTCATTTGCCGATTTCTTCATCAAAAGCATCGACTGCTCTTACACGCCCCACATGCCGGCCACCTTCAAACGCTGTATCCAAAAACAAATCAACCATATCCAGCGCCAACCCAGCACCGACTACTCTTGCACCCAAGCATAATACATTAGCGTCATTATGCATGCGTGTCAGCTTAGCTGAGTAGGTGTCCGAACAGCAAGCCGCTCGAATGCCTTTATGCTTATTCGCAGCCATACTCATGCCGATGCCGGTACCGCAGCACAAAATACCCCTGCTGCACTCTCCAGCCTGTATCTTTTGGCACAATTTATGCGCAAATTCAGGATAATCAACCGATTTTGTGCTCACGGTCCCCACATCAATAAATTTTAAACCGCGCTCAATCAAATGGGCTTTGATAATCTCTTTTAAGTCAAACCCGCCGTGATCTGATCCAATTGCAATTAATGTACTCATATTTCTTTTCCTTTCTCTTTATCTTGCCGCACCTGCTCTTCTGCTGCTAGCCGTTCTCGTTCAGCTTGTGACGGACGCAAATAGGCAGGTTGCATATTTGCTTCTTCCCACTTTCCTTTGTTACCGCACGATTGATAGTGCTCCCACGCACTCATCGCTACACTATAACCAGCAATAGGGTCGGGCTGCACGACCATTGACTCTGTGTGCAGCGTCCAAGCGGCTTGCGCAGCAGCGGCTCCATCCCCCACTAAATACACAGGCGTGTCTTTTTGTATCAAAAGCGTCATCTCTTTTTCCAAAGAAGCCAAATCAATAAAGCGATCGCCAATAATTTGTTCGCCTTGTCGAAACAATGCATTATACACATTGCCGCGACGTGCATCCAAAAGAGCGCATACCAGAGCATTTTGATTGGCATATGGATATGCTAAAGCTGCCAAACTGGAAACACCCACGCAGGGTTTACCACTGCCAAAAGCCAAACCTTTGACTAACGAAACAGCCATACGAACGCCGGTAAATGAACCGGGACCCACTGAACAAGCAAACAAATCAACTTGTTCAATCGTTGTCTGTCCCTCTTTAAGCACTTGCTGTATAAGCGGCAGCAGCGTCTCGCTATGATTCTTTTTTCCTTGGGTCGTATGCTCGGCTAACAAAACCCGATTTTCGCAAATAGCGACAGCACCATGATCGGTGCTAGCGTCAACAGCAAGTATTTTCATTGTTTTGTAATTGTAATCCTTCGTTTGGATTTTTCCTCTTCTTTTTCACCATCTATTTTTTGCAGACAAACCTCATAGCGATGCGCAGGCAGCGCATAAGGAATGCGCTCGCTCCATTCAATGGCCAATACAGCCCCTTCGTAATCATAAAAGCCAATCGAATACAAATCATCTTCATCTGTGATTCGATACATATCAAAGTGACACAACTGCAAAGGGCCGCCATATTCATTCACGATGGCATAACTGGGACTGCACACCGCACTATCAGGCGCAAGACAAGCGGCAAGGCCTCGCACAAAAGCCGTCTTGCCGACGCCAAGGCCTCCATATAACGCAATGCATTCTCCGCCCTGTAAAGTCTTAGCAAATTGATAAGCTATTTTCTCGGTTTCTTGTTCACTATTCGAAATAATATCTAAAATAATCATTTAAAATAATCCGGTAATATGGCCAGCATCATCAATATCAATTTTTTGTGCAGCGGGCGCTTTAGAAAGACCAGGCATCGTCATAATATCGCCCGTTAAAGCAACTACAAAATGCGCACCGGCCGAAAGCCGCACCTCTCGAACTGTCAAAGTAAAGCCCTGCGGACGGCCCAATAAAGCCGGATTGTCAGACAATGAATACTGGGTCTTGGCAATGCAAACAGGATACCGCTCATAGCCTTTGTCAAGTGATTCGATAGCAGCAAGCTGGCGCTCTGCCTCGGCTGTGAAAACGACTTCGGCCGCACCGTAAATCTTTGTTGCTATGGCTCTAATCTTATCGGCAATCGACGCTTCATCCGCATAAGCAAAGGTCAGATCTGAGGCCTGCTCACATGCCTTAATTACCTGTTCGGCTAATTCAACGCCTCCTTCGCCACCTTTTGCAAATACATCAGAAAGGGCAAATGCTACGCCTTTTGCTTCACAAAGCGTACGTACGACAGCGATCTCTGCCTCAGTATCGGTGTCAAATCGATTTAATGCAACGACAACAGGCAGGCCATAGGCCATCATATTCTCAATATGTTTTTCAAGATTGCCAATTCCCTTATTTAATGCGGCAATATTTTCTTCTTTCACATTTTCTTTGTGCACACCGCCATTATATTTAAGAGCACGAAGAGTAGCCACTAAAACGACGCAATCCGGTTTTAATCCGGCCGTTCTGCACTTAATATCCAAAAACTTTTCCGCGCCGAGATCAGCGCCAAAACCGGCCTCTGTAATAGCATAATCGGCTAATTTCATCGCTAATTTGGTAGCCCGCACCGAATTGCAGCCATGCGCTATATTGGCAAACGGACCGCCATGAATCAACGCCGGCGTATTCTCGATGGTCTGTACCAAATTAGGCTTCAGGGCGTCTTTCAGCAAAGCCGCCATAGCGCCATGTACCTGTAAATCACGGCAATATACAGGTGTGCCTTGTCTGGTATAGGCAACCAACATATCGCCTAAGCGTTCTTTCAAATCCTTTAAATCAGCGGCAAGACACAAAATAGCCATGACTTCACTGGCAACCGTAATAGAAAAATGATCTTCTCTTGGCACACCGTTCAGACGGCCGCCTAAGCCTACCACAACACCACGAAGTGCGCGGTCATTCATATCCAGCACCCGATTGATCAAGATGCGTCTGGGATCAATATCAAGCTCATTTCCCTGCTGCATATGATTATCCAGCACGGCGCACAGCAAATTGTTCGCTGCCGTGATAGCATGAAAATCACCAGTAAAGTGCAGATTAATATCCTCCATAGGTACAACCTGCGACCAACCGCCGCCCGCAGCACCACCCTTAATACCAAATACCGGACCAAGCGACGGTTCACGCAAAGCAATAATCGCTTTTTTCCCCATTTTGGCCATCGCCTGGCCAAGGCCAACCGTGGTGGTTGTTTTGCCTTCGCCCGATGGCGTCGGGTTAATCGCTGTCACTAAAATCAGCTTGCCATCCGTTCTATCTGCCAGTCGATTGGCCAGGGCATCATTCAGTTTCGCTTTAAAACGTCCATAGGGTTCAAGTTCCTCTTCTTTAATACCAAGTTCAGCCGCAATCTGTACAATCGGTTTCATGTCCGCTTGATTGGCAATTTCAATATCGGTCAACTGTTTCATAAAAACACTCCCAAGTTATTTTTTCTATATACTTCTATTAATAAATTCTATGCTTTACTAAGAGCAAGCCGCACGGCTCGTTCTTAGTGTTTAATAAAATTTCATCTGCCTTGAAATTTAACGATGCCGGTTTACGGCAGGTCGTGCACCCGCACGGCCAGTTAAATTTCGTAAGAACAAGCCATATGGCTTGTTCTTATTATAACATAAAGTTTTTAACCACCATAAAGATTGGCGTTTCCGGCATCGCCGGAATGTCACCCCTTTTGGGTGACAAGTCAATCTTTCTAAGAATAAGCCGCAAGGCCTATTCTTATTTTATCACATCACACTGTCTTTTGCAATTCCTCTTCACCAACTTCTTTTCCTATGCAAAAGCAAAAAGCCGATTATAAATAATCGGCTTTTTTGGCCTGTCCGAGCGGATTCGAACCGCTGACCTTCAGAGTCGGAGTCTGACGCGCTATCCAGCTGTGCCACGGACAGATAAGGCGAGAAGTATCTCGGTAAAGCTTGTTTATTATAGCACATTTCCTGCTATATGTAAAGAAGAAGAAACAAAAATCATCAAAAATCAACTATTTCAAAAAAGACACAATGATTCGTTCTCTTTGATCCTCTGCTTTTAATTCGCCTTGTACAGTGACGAATGTACCTGCCTCAGGCATTGGTTCATTCGTCTCGATCTGCATAAACCATGTCTGATCTAAATAAGGATGTTGGAGCGTTGTTTCATTGAAAACCCGACCATAAAGCCTCACGATTTTCCCATGATACCAGGCAGCGTCTGCTTTGAGATGAAGAAGCTGCACACTGGCAAGTGTACTGCTCATAGTCGTTAAATCCAAATCACTGTTATAAGCAGGCGTATATTTCTGCACTAATTCGATGGTGGCATTTTCAATCCAATATTCATCCAACGCTTTTTCTTGATTAAACTGAAATACACCGCTTACCTTCACGCGCGAGCCATTGCTTGGCAGCTCTGCACCATCGCCAGGATCAATCTCCCACTGCCAATCGCTGCTTTTCAAACTATCCGCATAACCCCAAATATAATATCGATTGATTTGAGCATTATGATCCTGCAGCGTCGTAAAAATCCCTTCCTTGGCTACTTCTTTCCCTACAAAACTATCTGCGTTTTGATGATAAAAAATATCTTGATAGGCAATATATTCTCGTTGGTCTGTAATTTCGGCCATGCGAGATGATTCAGGAATTTCTTTTTTCTTAGACGTCATGCTGGCCGAGCAAGCACACAATAACAAGCTGCAGCATAAAAGAACAACCCATCCTATCTTTCTCATCTTCTGCATACACCTCCTGCCAGCTTGCAAAAAATAAAGACCACAAGATCCGCCGCTACAATCGTAGAACCAACAGGTGTACCACATAAAACGGAAATAAGAATGCCAACCGCCGCACAAACAACGCTCATGATAGCCGAAAATATCATCACCGCACGAAAGCTTTTAAACAACGCCATCGCTGACAAAGCCGGAAATATAATTAATGCAGAAATTAACAGCGCCCCTACTAACCGCATGGCTATAACAATCACAACAGCCGTAACAATCGCGATAGCAAGATTATAAATTTCTGTTTTCATCCCGGTTGCTTTAGCAAAGTTTTCATCAAAAGTAATAGCAAAAACGCGATGATAAAATACAATAAAAAGACAAAGCACAAAAACAGACAGCGAAATACACAAATAAACATCTTGTTGGTTCAAGGTTAAAATAGATGTTGAACCAAACAAAGAAGTGCACACATCGCCGCTTATATTAGCCGACGGCGAAAAAATATGCAGCAGCAAATAGCCAAGCGACAAGGCCGCAACAGATAAAATTGCAATCGAAGCATCGCCTCTCATTTTTTTCGAACGCAGAATGAAAACAGCTGCGCAAGCTGTCACCGGCAGCGTCACCACTAAATCACTGTTGACCGATAAAATCGTACCAATAGCCATAGCGCCAAAAGCAACATGTGAAAGGCCGTCACCAATCATAGAAAAACGCTTTAATACTAACGAAACACCCAACAAAGCCGCACACAACGCAACGAGAACGCCAACAATCATAGCATAGCGAACAAAAGGATATGAAAAATATTCAATTAATTTTGTCATGGCGCTTATTTCCCCTTCCTAAACTATGTTATGTAAGATCACTCTTAAACCAATAAAAAATGTTACTATCAACTAACGCAAAGCATTCATATTGCCTTTCATTTTATCGATTTTGCAGTCCTGTTTCCATATAGTCCTGAACCGATCCCCAAAAAGGCGGCTCACTGTCAACATGCAATATATGGGTAGCCTCCCGCACAACCGAAGGAATATCGTGCGATATCATCACCACAGCCAACCCCTGCTTGTGCAGATTTTGAATCACCTCATATAATTCCACAGTCACCTTAGGATCCAAACCAGCCGTTGGCTCATCCAAAAGCAGCATCTTTTTGGCGGAACATAATGCTCTTGCCAACAAAACACGCTGCTGCTGCCCCCCAGAAAGTTCTCGAAAACATCGTTTTGCTAAATCGGAAACCTCCATACGTTCCATATTTTGAGCCGCAAGGCGTTTATCTTCTTTACTATAAAATAATCTTTTCCGGTTTAAACAGCCCGAAAGGACCACTTCACTCACAGAAGCCGGGAAATCAGTTTGATGTGCCGATCGCTGCGGCAAATAGCCAATTTCGTTTTTTTTGAGTCCATCACCCAAATAAATTTTTCCCTTTAACGACTTTTGCAGGCCTAACATAGCACGCATTAGTGTCGATTTGCCCGAACCATTTTCGCCTACAATACACAAATAATCACTTTGCGCCACCGAAAACTGCACGTCAGAAACAACGGCACGTCCTTCATAGCCAAGCGAAACATGCTCACACGTAATCAGCGCCATCCCTATTATACCTCACTTTCCTGATCTGATTGAGTTATCTTGCAGCCAGCACATTGACCAAACAAAACGGTCTCTTCTTCATCAATCGCAAATGCGCTTTGCTCACGAACCAAGCCTACAAGTTGGTCTGAAAGCACTTCAGGCATATGCAATAACTTACCGCATTTCATGCACTTCATATGCAGATGCGCGTCACAATGAAATCCAACTACCGCCTGATAAACCGATTTTCGATTATTCTCTGCGGCAAAGCGCTTTACCGAACCCTCTTTCACCAAAAATGGAATTTGGCGATATACTGTGCTTTTACCAACACACCCGCTAAGAGCATTCGCTATTTCATCAATAGTATATTGATATTGGCTGTTTTCTCTCAAAAAACTAAGTATCTGTTTTTTCTGTTCTGTATTATATAGCATAAAAGGAACACGCCTTTCTTGAGCAGTAATCATTCGATCCCAAATGAGCTTACAACTCGAAAATGAATCAAATTCGGAAAAATATAAATCGACAAAGTGATAAAGATAAGTTGACTTTTTGCAAAACTTAGAATTATTCTCAATTTTATTATACACTGAAACAGGCATTTGTCAATATCATATACTAAAAAAGGAAAATAAGAAACATCTTATTTTCCTTTTTTTCGTATTTTGCGAATCATAAAGGCAAGTGCCACCGCCACAACAACAATAGCGGCAATAATTGCTACAATCGTTGCATAATGCACATTCGGAAAAGCATACGCCAAAAAATAATAGAAAAAGGTCATAACAGCGCCAGCTGTCAAAACACCTAACGCAATCGCGGGAAAGGCTTTTTTCAGTCTTAAATCTAACATAGCGGCAATCAAAGAACCTGTCCAAGCGCCTGTTCCCGGTAATGGTACGGCCACAAATAAAAATAAACCCCAGCTTGCATATTTCAAAACCTGCGTCTTTTTACGGTCAGCCTTCGCCTCTAATCGTTCGACCAATCCATCTAATATCTTATTTTTCTTCATGAACGAGAATATTTTTCGAATAAATAAAATAATAAATGGAACTGGTATCAAATTACCAATGACAGCGACAAAATATGTCAACAGCCAAGGTATCTGATGTAAAGGGCCAAAAGCAATGGCCGCCCTAAGTTCTAACACCGGAACCATAGAGGTAAAGAAAACCTGCAATATCTCTTTTATGCCATACCAATCGGCATGTAGAATCGAATCAAATATAAACGCACGAAATGCTTCCAGCATTCTATTCTCCGTTCTGCCGTGACGCGGCAAACATTGTACCCACATTTATCTGCAGCGCTTTGAATCACTCACATAACAAAACTAAGCGAATTTACCCTTTCTGCAAGATCCATAGACTCAGTTTACCAAATCATTCTCTGCCACAGGCCATACAATATAGAACCATCTTTTAATTACCCCCTACCATTAAGGCAGAGGGCCTATCGTCAATTCACTTTATGATACGATAAGAATAATCCTTATGGGTGATTCTTAGAAAGTTCATCTTGCAGCCTATCGGGCTGCATTCCAGCCAAGCGGGAAACGATGAACTTTAAGTTAGCTAAAAATTTATGATATAATAATTTTTTATATTCTACTATATTTTATTCGCTTTGTCAATTTTTTCCCGGTTTTGCCGGCTGATCCAGTTGCAAAAGGTGCTTTAGTTTTTTATAAACAAGAAAAGTAACCAAACTGCACACAAGCCCTTTGACAATGGTAAACGGAACATTAAATACCCAGATCGATGTCTCAATACTGCCTATCCAAGGCAAAATCTTTTGACAAATTGAAAGAATTGCTTCTTTAGACATTAAATTATAATAAAAAGGATAAATAATGAAATAATTAGTCAGATAGCTCGCAAGCCCCATCAACACGGAGGCACATAACATAGAAATTAAAGCCATCGTACGAGTTCTTTTTAATTGATAAATAAGGCCTGCACTCACACAAAGCACGACACCCAATAAAAAATTAGAAAATTCGCCTACTCCTGCACTGGTCGTTACAGTCAAATGAAGTACGCATTTAATTAAACAAACAACAATACCCGATACGGGCCCATACATAAATGTTATTAATAGCTCAGGTAAGTCTGAAACATCAAATTTCAAAAAAGAAGGAACAATCGGTACCGAAAAATCTAAAATCATCAGTATAAATGCAATGGCCGAGAACACCCCTATAATTGTCAATTTTTTGACTTTATCATTCATTATTTTCACCTTAACACAGATTATCTATTTGTGTTACCTTTCTCATAAAATCTTTTTGAAGAGCAAAATACATATTTGCTCTTATCATTACAAAATTGATTATCAGAGAAAAAAATCCCCTTGCATGGATTCATGCAAGGGGAAAACAACAAGCGCACCAAAAGATCAATACATTGCTCTTTTCGTTTCGTTGCCTTTTCTTCTCTCATCCGGACTTTATCAAGATCAAAATGGCTTGTTTTCTTTGCCGCCATTTTAATCTCATAAGTTTCGCGCAGCGAAACTTTCCCGTCGGTTCAGGAATTACGCCTGATCAGCCTCTTATAAAGAGGGTTGCGGACTATACCGCCGGTGTGGAATTGCACCAACCCTTGAAGAATCATATTTCATTCTATGCAAATGGTGATTGTTATGATCAACAATCACCATTCGGTTTAAATTAATTAGTCGTTGATCTCGATAACAACGCCCGAACCAACTGTACGGCCGCCTTCACGAATAGCGAAACGCAGTCCTTTTTCAATTGCGATCGGTGTGATCAATTCAACGTTCATATCAACGTTATCGCCAGGACGGCACATGTCAACGTTCTCAGGCAAGCCGATTACGCCAGTAACGTCAGTTGTTCTGAAGTAGAACTGTGGACGATAGCCTGCGAAGAATGGTTTCTGACGACCACCCTCTTTTTCAGTCAACACGTAAACTTGGCCTGTGAATTTGGTGTGAGGATGAATGGAGCCGGGTTTACATAAAACCTGACCTCTTTCAATCTCGTTCTTCTGAATACCACGAAGCAATGCACCGATATTATCACCTGCTTCAGCCTCGTCCATGAGTTTGTGGAACATTTCAATACCGGTAATAACAGTATTTCTCTTCTCATCAGAAAGACCAACAATTTCAACAGTGTCATTCAGTTTCAGTGTACCACGCTCAACACGTCCGGTAGCAACTGTACCACGACCAGAAATCGAGAATACGTCCTCAACAGGCATAAGGAAGTCAAGGTCACTCTTTCTTTCAGGAGTCGGAACATAACTGTCAACAGCAGCCATCAGTTCAAAGATAGGCGCATAAACAGCATCTGAAGGATCAGTAGAGTCAGACAGCAGTGCTTCTCTTGCAGAACCTCTGATAATTGGCAGATCATCGCCTGGGAAATCGTATTGAGAAAGAAGATCTCTAATTTCCATTTCAACCAGTTCAAGCAACTCTTCATCATCAACAAGGTCAGTCTTGTTCATGAAAACAACGATAGCAGGAACGCCAACCTGACGTGCAAGCAGTACGTGCTCTCTGGTCTGCTGTAAAGGACCGTCCGTACCAGCTACAACCAGAATAGCACCGTCCATCTGAGCAGCACCGGTGATCATGTTCTTTACATAGTCAGCGTGGCCAGGGCAGTCAACATGCGCATAGTGACGGTTGTCGGTTTCATACTCAACGTGTCTGGTATTAATCGTAATACCTCTTTCTCTCTCTTCCGGTGCATTATCGATCTGGTCATATGCCATAAATTCGATGTTGCCATCCTTTAAAGACAGAGTCTTGGTAATAGCGGCCGTCAAGGTTGTCTTGCCGTGGTCAACGTGACCAATTGTACCGATATTAACGTGGGGCTTTGTTCTTTCAAATTTTGCCTTTGCCATTATTAATTCCTCCTAAATTTATCGAATTAATTTTCTTTTTTATTACGTAAGGATATAATTCCTTCCGAAACTGATTTCGGAACCTCTGCAAAATGGCT
>JAAWDG010000002.1 GCA_022793655.1 Clostridiales bacterium | reverse complement strand
GCTCAACTCTCTTAGACACCGCGGCGCGCTGACCAATGAGGAGTTAGCGAAGGCGTGTAAGGCAGTTGAGGATGCTTTAGATGAAAAAAACACAAACACACAAGAGTTGCATAAGGAGTGATTATTCTGCCTAAGAACGACATAATGGAATTTGAAGGAGTCGTACTTGAGGCGTTGCCAAACGCTACCTTCAAAGTCAAATTGCCAAATGGACATATTATTAATGCAATTATATCGGGCAAGCTTAGAATGAATTATATTTGGATCTTGCCGGGCGATAAGGTGACAGTTGAGGTATCTGTTTATGACCTCACCAAAGGCCGTATAACCTGGCGGGCGAAATAAGAAAGGCTGGTATTTGAAATGAAAGTGAAACCATCCGTAAAAAAAAGATGTGAAAAGTGCAAGATCATTAAACGCAAAGGCGTTGTTATGGTCATTTGCGAAAACCCGAAGCACAAACAAAAACAGGGTTAAGTGTTAGCACTGTCATTTGATATAATTTTCACGATAGAAGGAGATAAAGAATGGCTCGTATAGCTGGTGTAGATATTCCGAACGCTAAAAGAGTGGAAATAGCGCTGACCTATATTTACGGTATAGGAAGAAAAAGTGCTCAGGATATTTTGGCGGCAACCGGTATTAATCCGGATACCCGTGCAAAAGATTTGAGCGAAGAGGATGTAGCAAAGCTTCGTGATGAGATTGAGGAAAACTATAAGGTTGAAGGTGATCTCCGCCGCGATGTAGCGATGGATATTAAAAATATGATCGAGATTAACTGCTACCGCGGTATCCGCCATCGCAAAGGGCTTCCCGTTAGAGGCCAGAGAACTAAAACCAATGCAAGAACCCGCAAGGGCCCTGCAAAAACAATTGCAAACAAGAAGAAATAAGGGGGGAAAAGCATATGGCTAAGACAGCGAAAAAGGTTGTTAAAAGACGCCGTGACCGGAAAAATATTGAAAAAGGCGTTGCCCACATTCGTTCGACGTTCAACAATACTATTATTACTATAACCGATACGAAGGGAAATGCAGTTTCTTGGGCCTCTGCCGGTGAGATGGGCTTTAAAGGCTCTAGAAAATCGACACCGTACGCAGCTCAGATGGCAGCAGATCATGCAGCAAAGCTGGCGGCAGATCACGGAATGAAGTCTGTTGAGGTGTATGTGAAGGGTCCAGGCTCAGGAAGAGAATCTGCGATCAGAGCCCTTTCTACGCAGGGACTTGAGATTACGCTTATCAAAGACGTAACACCGATCCCTCACAATGGATGCAGACCGCCTAAGAGAAGACGCGTCTGATGAAATAAGGAGGATAATCAAGAATGGCAAGATATACAGGACCTGCGTGCAAATTGTGCCGCAGAGAAAATCAAAAGCTTTTTTTGAAGGGTGATCGTTGCACATCAGGCAAATGTGCCATTGACAGACGGGGCACGGCACCGGGACAGCATGGCGCACAGCAAAAGAAGCTCAAAGAATATGGAATGCAGCTTCGTGAGAAGCAAAAGGCCAGAAGATACTATGGTGTTCTTGAAAAACAGTTTAAGGGCTACTACTCTGAGGCTGAAAGACAGAACGGTGTAACCGGCGAGACATTGTTAAGCTTGTTAGAGCGTCGTTTTGATAATGTCGTATATCGTATGGGCATGGCATCCAGCCGCAGAGAGGCAAGACAGCTTGTGCTTCACGCCCATTTCCGCTTAAATGGCAAGAAGGCAAACATCCCCTCTATTATTTTAAAAGTGGGCGATACCATTTCCATTCGGGAAGAGAGCCGGGACAACAAAAAAATAAAAGAATTGCTTGAAGTATTTACCGATACAAAGGGCGCAGGCGCTCCTTGGCTGGACATTGACAGAGCAAATGGCACAGCAAAAGTGACTGCGATTCCAAAGAGAGAAGATATCGACTTTGAGGTAGATGAACAGCTGATTGTCGAATTGTACTCCAAGTAAAAAAGACCTCCTGCCTGCGGCCGTTAGGGCCGCTAGGCACAAAAGTTTCAATTTAAAATACTATAGGAGGATAATAAGAATATGATAGAGATTGAAAAGCCCAATATATCGATTGTCGATGTCAGCGACAACGGCAAGGCTGGTACCTTTGTTGTAGAGCCTCTCGAAAGAGGTTTTGGTACAACACTTGGCAATTCTTTACGCAGAGTACTGCTTAGTTCTCTTCCAGGGGTAGCAGTTACGAGTATAAAAATTGACGGTGTGTTGCATGAGATTTCCACGGTGGATGGCGTCAAAGAGGATGTTACAGAAATCGTGCTCAATGTAAAAGGTATCGTAGCGAAGCTTCACTCTGAGGGGCCCAAAACAGTGGTGATTGACGCTACTGGCGAGTGTGAAGTGACAGCGGGCGATATAAAGGGCGATGCAGATATAGAAATCCTCAATCCAGATCTGCATATTGCTACGGTGACTGAAGGAACAAGACTGTACATAGAATTGACATTCGATCACGGCAGAGGATATGTTTCACAAGAAAAAAACAAACAGCTCAATCAACCTGTTGTCGGTGTGATTTATACAGACAGTATCTATACTCCTGTATATAATGTCAGCTACAGCGTAGAAAACACTCGCGTCGGCAACAATATGGGATATGATAAACTAACGCTGAATGTTCTAACGAATGGAACAATATCAGCTAAAGAAGCGGTTTCTCTTGGCGCCAAGATTCTCAACGAACATCTCAACCTTTTTGTTGAACTCAGTGATGAGGCCAAAAGGGCGGAAATTATGATTGAGAGAGAAGAAACGATCAAGGAGAAGGTCCTTGAGATGACCATTGAGGAGCTTGACATGTCTGTGCGCAGTTTCAATTGTTTGAAACGTGCAGGCATTGATACCGTAGAAGATTTAACAAATCGCTCAGAAGAGGACATGATTAAAGTCCGTAATTTGGGTAAAAAGAGCCTTGAAGAGGTTATAGAAAAATTACATTCGCTTGGGCTTGACCTCAAGCATGATGAAGATTAACCAAGGAGGTGGAATAAATGCCAGGAACAAGAAAGCTCGGAAGAAAAACAGCACATAGAAATCTGATGCTTCGCGGCATGGTAACCTATTTACTGGAAAACGGTAAAATTGAAACTACCTATACTCGTGCAAAAGAAGTAGCTGCACTGACTGAGAAAATGATAACCATTGGCAAGACCAATGATCTTGCATCCCGCCGTAAGGCATTGTCTTATATCACAAAAGAAGATGTAGTCAGCAAGTTATTTACTACGATTGCACCTGAATATGCAGACAGAAATGGTGGTTATACACGAATTTACAAATTGGGTCCTCGCAGAGGAGACGCTGCTGAGATGGCGCTTATTGAGTTGATTCCTAATGAAGAGGAAAAAGCAGAAGATAAGGGCAAGAAGAAACCCGCTAAGAAATCGGCTGCAAAGTCGACGACTAAGAAAACAGCACCGAAAGCAACTAAGTCTTCAAAAGAGACGAAGGAAAAAGCTCCGGCTGCTGAAGAAACAGTGGAAGCTGCTCCCGAGAAGGCTGCAGAAGAGACTGCAGAATAAGATGTGTTTCGTAAATAAAAATACCGTTTTTAACGGTATTTTTATTTTTTCCTGCGACCTTAGATAGTAACTCAATGTTTTGGCTAAAAAATACTTGCATTTTTAGTAGGAAGCATTTATAATAAAAATGGCATTATTTTCATATTCTGAAATAACTGCTTGTAAGAAAGGTTATTTTATGAGCAGGATAATTAAAATGTAAGTCAGAGAGGTAAACAAAATGCACAAGTACCAAATCGAGTTGGTAACAACAAAAGACATTATGGATTTTGTAAATGCGGTAACCGGTATTGAAGGTTCTGTTAAGTTGGTAGATGAGTCAGGCTTTTGCGTTAATGGCAAAAGCTTGCTGGGAGCGATGGCTACCGTAGAATGGAATACTCTTTATTGTGTATCTGATGAGGATATCTATTCACAGATTTCTCGTTTTTGCAAAGCATAACGCGATCGAACTGAAAGCCGTCTAATGTTTTAGACGGCTTTTTTATGCATACGGATGATTATGCAGAAAAAAGAATAGAGAAATAAATCATTATATGAAAAATAAGATTTTTTAAGAAAAAATAAGAGGATAAATGATTGAAAATGAGATAACAACTTTGTATACTATAAGCAGTGTGATGTGTTTGTATCCATAGATTTTGACAAATTATTTTGCCATGAAGAAGCATATGCAAACATAGAAAGAAGGAATGTTACTATGAAACAAAAAATAGCCTTATTGCTGACGCTCGTGTTGGCGGTGAGTATGATGAGCCTGATTGGCTGTAAGAAAACAGGGGAGGAGATTGAACCGTCGACAAGCGAGCCCACCCAAGCGCCAACCGAGCCAAGCGAAACAACCCCGCCGGCAACCGACCCGACCGAGGACTATAAGAATGATATAGCTTACTATCCGTTTCCTTTACTCAACATGACTTATGAGGAGATTATGAAAAAATACCCTGATGCGGTGGTTGAAGGTGGAATTCAGGGGACAGCAATATTAACATGTGCGCAAATACCGGGCATAGAAGTGATATTTAGTTTAGGCAAAGAATATGATGAAATAGAAAATCCAATATTATGGGATTTGCTGCCTTGTAATATAGAGGTAACAGAAAACGTGTATCCCGGTGTGCAGGTAGGGATGAAACATGGAGAAATTGATTTTGATGCTCTTCCAAATCATGAATTAAATGTTGGTAGCTATCAAGATTTGAACAGTTTTATTATATATGAAAAAATTCAGGTAGATAACTATATCATGTATGTAAATATGGGATCTTCTGGTAAAATGGTAACTATGCCATGGGAAATTGTAGAAAAATATTTAGGATATAAAATATCACATCAAGAATTATTTGAACAGGCAATAAAGGATAAAAGCAAAGTTATTCAGCCTGAGGATATACAAAATTGGTTACAAAACGGCCATATGAATGAAATTGCAGATTTAGAAATTACTTCGATTGAGATTTATAGAAACTAAAATAAAACCAGGTTTCCTATTTTAGAAACCTGGTTTTTCTAACGAGATAAAAAATATACCAGCGAGTAACGAAAAAAGGCGAGCGAGCTAACGAAAACGTATTGTGAGAAAAAGTTTCTCATAAGAAACAAACGGCGTGGGGTTTTAATAAAAAAGTATTGCAAAAATAGAAAAAAGAGTATATACTAAAATAACTGGTAAAAAATAACAAAGAGAGGACTTAATCGATGAAACAAAAAATAGCCTTATTGCTGACGCTCGTGTTAGCAGTGAGTATGATGAGCCTGATTGGCTGTAAGAAAACAGGGGAGGAGACCGAGCCGTCGACCAGCGAGCCCACCCAAGAGTCAACCGAACCAGGCGAAACAACCCCACCGGCAACCGACCCGACCGAGGACTACAAGAACGACATAGCTTACTATCCGTTTCCTTTACTCAATATGACGGTGGGTGAGATTGAACAAAAATATGGCAAGGTAATTTATGAAGGTCCTTCTCAGGGAACGGCAGAGTGTTCATTAGAGGGATATGAGGATATATGGTTAGTTTTTGATATTCATATTGATGATGATAAACTGAGTGATCCAAATAATAAGTATCTGATTACGTCTGATTTAATACCAGAATGTTTGCATGTTTGGGGAAATGTTTATCCAGGTATAAAAACGGGCATGAAACATGGTGAATTTGATTTTAGGAGTATAGAAAATTGTCAACTTAATGTTTATTGCGGCGAAGAGTTGACCGCTTTTAAAGTGTATGAGGATATACAGGTAGAAAACTGTAAGATAAGAATTAGAATAGGCTCTTATTTACCATGGGAAATCGTAGAAAAATATTTAGGATATAATATAACGCAGGACGAGGCGTTTCATAATAATTTGTTTATAGAACCTAAGGATATACAAAATTGGTTAGAAGACGGTCATATGGATGAAATAGCAGATTTAGAAATTGCTTCGATTGAGATTTATAGAAACTAAAATAAAAACAGGTTTCCTTTTTTGGAAACCTGTTTTTTCTAACGAGATAAAAATATACCAGCGAGTAACGAAAAAAGGCGAGCGAGCTAACCAGAATATATTGTGAGCTAACTAAAACCATGATATAACATAATCGGACGTCCAAACAGAAAAAGAAAGGAAAAAAGATTATGTCAACAAAATTAACAAATGCAGAAATAACCGAAAAGATTACTGGATTTAGAGAAGGTCGTGAAGGAAAGTACTGGAATAAATATCCGTGTTCGGATTCGGAAGAGAGTGAAATTAATAGTAGAAATTGGGGCTTAACAGATACCAAGTGTCAAGGGAGTAATGTATATAAAGATTGCACTTCCAATCGCTTTGGAGGGGGCAGACAATGCCATGGCTTTGCTAAGTTTATATCCTACCTCATTTTTGGCTCCTATCCTAAGATTACGATGGGAGATAATAGTGGAAGTCGATCGTTAAACGATGGTTGGTATGTGTACCAAGGAAACTATGATAACGTGACTCTTGAACCAGGAGACTTTATACGAGTCGAGTATAAAAAAATGGTTTCGTTTATGAACACACTTTTGTCATCTGGGAAGTGATTGGAGATATTGTAGAAGTAGTTGAGGTTTGGGGCGGCCAAGGCTGTCAGCTCCATTGGGGTACCATGAATACACACGATGAATTTTCTACGGTGTCTGCTATTAAAAATTCAGGTATGACCAAGTACATCGTAAAACACCCGGAAAGCAGCATCATTGACTCGCCGCATACGGTGCGGGTAACGTTTCACAGCACTGAGGGAAAGAGCGAAGTAAAATCATATACGCCGGGTAAGCCCTATGGCTCACTGCCCACCCCCAGCCGGAGTGGCTGTACGTTTTTGGGCTGGTATCCCGAAGGCATTCGAGAGGGGAAGCAAACAGCCAGAACCACCGCAACTGAGGTGCCGGCTTACGATCATAACCTGTTTGCCCACTGGCGGGCCAAGGTGACCTTTCAGCCCGACAACGGCACCAGCAACAGCAGCGTCAACGTGGACTTTGGCATTGGCGAAGGCAAGCTGGCCATCACACAGGCGCCCAGCCGCACCGGATACAGATTTATCGGCTGGCGCAATCAGAGCACGGGCGTTTTGTATACCGTGGGCGAGAGCATGCCGGTGACGGGCAATGTCACCCTAAACGCCGAATGGAAGGTGATTGAACACACCATCACCCATGTCGTGGGCGAAGATGCTAAACTATATAACCGGGATGGCAAGTTAGCTGATAAGCCAACCGACAAAGTGGGGCATGAGTCCAACTATGTGGCGGGTTACGTGGCGGTTCGTACCGGATATAAGTTTGCCGGCTGGGCATGTGGCGACAAAGTTTATCGGCCCGGCCAGGCGATTGCGCATGTGACGAGTGATCTGACCCTGACCGCCCAGTGGGAGGAGCTGACCGTGTGCCTTAATTTCGACACCGACGGGCACGAGCCTATCCCGCCCAAAACCTTGACCTACAGCCAGGTAGTGGACAAGGGTGGAAGCATGGACTTGATTCCTGCCTCGTTAGTACCGCAGCCGACCGATGGGATATTTGCGGGCTGGCTGATTAAAAACGCCAAAGAGCCGGATGGAGTCATGCATGCCGACTTGCCCGGGTTTAAGAACTATGATTTAAAGGCCGCTTTCTCAAAAAAATATTTCAGTGTGGTATATGACGCAAATGGCGGCGACTATACACCGCCATTCCAGACAAAAGAAAGCGGCAAGCCCATTATTTTGAGCCGCGCTATGCCTTATAAGCAAAAATACGATCATTTTGTAGGCTGGTCGGAAGATCCGAATTGTTCTGGCGAACCGGAATATCTGCCGGGGCAGGTGTACAATGTGAATCGGGACGTTACGCTGTATGCGGTGTATCGCAACAATGAGTTTTGCGTTCAATACGTATTAGAGGATACTGAATATGACGGTCCTATGAACCAGACTTTCAACAGCGCGGATATAGCAGGCTATGGCGGCATCAAACTGAGCGAAGAGACGCCCAAGCGAGAAGGGTGTTGTTTTGATAAATGGCTTGCTTCCACGGCGGATGGCATTGTCTATTACTATCCAGGCGATTTGTATACAGAGCGCGCTAATGTTCGTTTGCATGCGGTATGGAACAAGGAGCCTGAGGTATATATGACCGTGTCGCTGCATGATCCATACAACGGCTCGAATTTAGATGGCCAGTACCGTGTCAAGCAGGGTGCGGCATATAAATGGGACTACAGCAACAGCGATACGAATCCTGTCGCCCGCACGTTTACAACCGAAGCTAACAAGATAGACCCCTTCCGCGGTTATTTCATGGGTTATGCCGATGGGAACGGCCGTATTATCCATGGGGACGAGATCGTGACATTAGGAGAGGATCATACGCTGACGGCAAAATGGGTTGGGCCGGCACCATTTTATGACCTTGACGATTATGACTATGCCAAAGAAGCGATTGCAAAGTGTTATCGTTTTGGTTATATATCAGGCGAGACGAATTATCAATATAATCCCTCGGGTATGATCAAACGGGGGGATGCGGCGCTGATGCTCAGCCGGATGATAAAAATGCCGGCGGTGGGCAACAACTGGTTTTACGATGTGCCGACAAGCGGTTCAAATTACCTTCAGGCGATCAGCAAGGCGGTAACTTGGACGAAGGACTGGAACATTTTGTCGGGCACGAACAGCACTCTGCAGCAGTTTAGTCCTGATGCGCCGATTATCCGGCAGGATTTATTGGTGCTGCTCTATCGTTTTGTCAAGTCGCAGGGGGTGAAACTGCAAGACGACTATGATGTGGATTTATCGGTGTATACCGATGCAGCTCAGGTATCAAGCTATGCGTTACCGGCGATGAAGTGGGCGCTTGCGACCAAGATGACCTCAGGCACCTCCAAAGAAACGCTGTCCCCGAAAGAGAACGTAAACCGCGCCGAAATGGCGCTCTTTATGCTGCGCCTGCGCCGTATGCTCATCAAAGAGGGATTGATGGAGGATATTGTGCATTAATGCAAAAAAGGAAAGGCATTTGCCTTTCCTTTGCTTTTTATAGGCCTGTGGCCCGCCGGCGAATCGCATCGGCAAATGCATCATTACATTCTAACTGAATCAGCAAAAGAGAGTCTTGCTCCTTAAAATATAAAAGATAGGTAGAAGCGGGGGATAGATTCACGGTGTAATGATGGCGTGATGTGATTTTGCCGTGTTTTGTCAAATCAGTTGTATCGGTTTTCTTTTCGAGACCTATTAAACCAGCGAGTGAAAGCCGGCAAACCGCCGTGCTGCGTTTGCCTTGTATACGATGAACAGTGAGATCGTTGGTTTCACTGTCCGCATCATCTAAACGGTAGACAAAGGTTTGCAGGGCATAGCGGGCAAGAATGAAGATGCCGCCTGTGATGCATCCCACGGCGATGAGCTGCATAAGTGCCCGCGCGGGGGTAAGCGAGGCAGTGAACAAAGCGGTAAAAGCGGCTATGAAAAAGAGCAGGGAGAGGATATAGGCATTTTTTTTATGTTGTTCGGGTGAGTAGGACATGTGCGCAAGCTCCTTTGATGAGAATTTAATATAAAAAACAATTTTTTTCGTTGATGGAACCTTTTTTCTCCTTGTTCATAGTATGTAAAAGGAGATGTTGCATATGGAAATCGATAAGAATGTATTGAATCAAGCTCTTTCAGCCGATCCCAGACGCATAGAGTCGCTGGCGAAGGAAATTGCAAAGATGTTAGGCCTGCCAGAGGAAAAAGCGCTGGCGGTTGCACAAAACAGTGATTTGATTAAAGCCAAGTTAAAAACCATGAGCCAGCGCGATTTGCAAAATGCGGCGGCGGTGCTTGGCGAAGAAAATGCCGCGCGTATTATGGATTTGCTGAAAGGCAGCGGCCATGGATAATCCACAGGATGCTCTGTCTGCACTCCTTTCTAATCCGGAGGCTCTTTCGGCGGCGCTGGAAATGGCTAAAACCTTTATGGGTTCTTCCGGCGCCGGCGGAAACCCTCTTTCCGCCTTGTTGAGTACACCGGCGACTTCTGCGGCTGTGTCGGAGGCCGATAAGCAAGAGACATCGGCCGGCGAAATAAAGGCAGAGTCGGTGCCGGCGGTTTCGTCCGCCGCTTCAGCGCTCGCGTCTCTTTCAGGCGCGGCCTTAGGGAAAGAGGATGAAAAAACGAAACTCTTAAAAGCATTAAAGCCTTTTTTATCGCCAAAGAGAAGCGATAAAGTGGATACAGTGCTTATGCTGATGCGTACTATGCAGTTATTTGGTACGACGAATTTGCTTGACTGGGGGAAATAAATTTGCATGCAGCCTATTTACCAAACGGGTATACGCGTTCTTGGGTGTGCCTAAAAATGGGTTGGTGTTTCTCTCGGATTCATTACAGAAGGGAAGGTTATAATCATGTATCTGGGCAGATATCCTGATTCGGGCGGCCTGCCGCCTGGATATAACGGAGTGGCGTATTCATCTGAGCCACCTGAGGAATCACGTGAAGAGTCAGAAGAGGTCATGCTGTCTGCCCCGTGCAGTCCGTCTGTGCCTGACCCGGAGCCACCCATTGAGACGTGTTGTGATCATCAAGAGAAACAGGGCGGATTTTTAGATGGGATTTTAGGTCATCTTTTTTCGCATAAAATCGATATGGAAGACCTTTTACTGATTGGCTTAATTGTTATGCTGATGAATTCAAAGGCAGATATTGATCTGATTATTATGCTTGCGCTTCTGTTCGTTATGGGTTTATAAACCTCGATTGGAGCATATAGGATCAATCCTATATAATCTGCTTATTTATGCACTGATTATATAGGGTTGTATATTCGTGCGTCGGATTTTTAATCCGGCGCCGTTTTGTTTATGCGAATAGATCATGCATAGTGTAGCATTTGTTTCCTTTTTCGTCAAGAAAAAGTGTTTTCGTCAAGAAAAAGGTTTTTCTATAAAAAAACGGGAAATGCGGCGAATTATATGGCAGGGGGTCTTTCCATTTTGTTAAATATATGGTATACTATACTGTCGTGAGTTTTTTTATCTTAAAGAATAGGACAAGGCACGGCATACTGGTACGCCCCCGAAAGGGCGACCTATTGGAAGATTTTTTGTAGGATAGAGGTAACAAATTGGTTAGAGAAGATTTAAGAAATATTGCGATTATTGCACACGTCGACCATGGTAAAACGACTTTGATTGATGAAATGCTGAAACAATGCGGCGTTTACAGGGACAATCAAACGGCTACCGAGAGGGTAATGGACTCAAATGATATAGAGCGGGAGCGCGGCATTACTATATTAGCTAAAAATACAGCGGTGCGGTATGGCGAGCATAAAATCAATATTATTGATACACCTGGCCATGCGGATTTTGGCGGCGAGGTAGAGCGTATTTTGAAGATGGTAAACGGCGTGCTGCTGTTAGTGGACGCGGCCGAAGGTCCTATGCCCCAGACCCGTTTTGTATTGCAGAAGGCATTAGAGTTAAATCACAGAGTAATTGTGGTGATTAACAAAATTGACCGGCCGGATGCGCGTTTGGAAGAGGTGGAAGAAGAGGTTTTAGAGTTGCTTATGGAATTAGAAGCAACCGATGAACAGTTAGATTCTCCCATGATATTCTGTTCGGGCAAAGCAGGCACCGCGTCGCTTTCGCCTTTTGAAGCGGGACAAGACTTAAGGCCTCTTTTTGATACGATTGTTGAGTATATTGAGCCGCCACATGGCGATGAAGAAGCGCCTTTGCAGATGTTGGTATCCTCGATTGATTATAACGAGTATGTCGGACGTATTGGCATTGGCCGGGTGGAAAATGGACGGCTTCAGGTAGGGCGTGAGGTAGCGATTGTCAACTATCATGAACCCGATAAAAAGAAAAATACAAAAATCGTCTCTCTTTATCAGTTTGAAGGATTAAATAAAGTACAGGCAGAGTTTGCTATGCCGGGTGATATTGTCTCTTTTTCAGGGGCAGAGGATATTACGATTGGCGATACAATCTGTGATAAAGAGCAATTAGATCCGCTGCCGTTTGTCAAGATTAGCGAGCCGACGCTCGAAATGACATTTTCGGTGAATGATTCGCCGCTGGCCGGACGCGAGGGCAAATTTGTTACATCACGGCAGCTGCGCTCCAGGTTGTTTGGAGAACTTTTAAAAGACGTGTCCTTGCGGGTGGAAGAAGGGCAGACAACCGAGTCTTTCCGGGTATGTGGACGGGGTGAGATGCATCTTTCCATTTTGATTGAAAATATGCGGCGAGAGGGCTATGAGTTAGCAGTTGGTACGCCCAGAGTTATTTTACATGAAATTGACGGTGTGAAGCAAGAGCCTATGGAACGGGTGCTGATTGATGTGCCGGATGGAGCCGTGGGCAGTGTAATGGAAAAATTAGGTTCGCGAAAAGGCGAGTTTTTGGATATGGCCGCTCATAATGGCCGAACCAGAATTGAATATAAGATTCCAGCCCGCTGTTTAATTGGTTATCGCGCTGAGTTTTTAACCGATACCCGAGGCGAGGGCATTATGAACTCTATTTTTGACGGCTATGAACCGTATAAAGGCGATATTGTGCGGCGTTACACCGGGTCGTTGATTGCTTCTGAATCGGGTGAGGCTACGACTTATGGTTTATATAATACCCAAGAACGGGGCGAGATGTTTATTGGTCCGCAAACGCCTGTTTATGAGGGCATGATTGTCGGCCGTTCACCAAAACTTGGTGACATTGCGGTCAATGTTTGCAAGAAAAAGCATTTGACTTCGATTCGTTCTTCTGGCGCTGATGAAAAGCTGTTGCTTACGCCGCCTGTTGTTTTTTCATTAGAGGAAGCGATTGAATTTATTGCAGACGACGAGATGATTGAGGTAACGCCCAAAAGTATTCGGCTGCGCAAGAAAATTTTGGATAACAGTTTACGCATGAAGGAACAGTCTAAGAAAAAAGAGGCTGCTAAAAACGAATAGTGAACACTGTCTCTTTTTAGAGACAGTGTTCTTATTTTGCTTGCAATATAGAGTCAAACTGCCATAAATTCCATAATTGATTTTTGTCGGAATTTATACTATAATGAAATAGGAAACCATGCGAAATTTAGATTGTATTGATACGAATGGTGTTTTGAATATGCGGCCACAGCTGGTTTTGCGCGTATACTTGCTTTGAAGGAAGTGGATGCGTTTCCACCAATGGGCGAAGAGGAGATGAAGAATGAAAAAGAACTATAGAATAAAGTGGATTTTATTTGTTTTAGCGTTTGGCATGTTGCTAAATCCATTGCTCTTGCATTGCCCTCGGGCTTATGATAAAATATATGGTATTGATATTTCGCGCTGGCAAGGCAAGGATGTTGATTTTCACAAAATCAAAAACGATGGTATCGGATTTGTCATTTTGCGTGCGGGCTATACAGGTGGCAAAGATATTTTGTTTGAGGATTATTATAAGGCGGCGAAAGAGGCTGGTTTGTCCGTCGGTTGTTATATGTATTCCTATGCGGAAAGCACGGCCGAGGCTGTGCAGGACGCAAAAGATTTAAAACAGTGGATTAAGGGCAAAGTGTTTGAATATCCTGTCTATTACGATATGGAGGATAAGTGCCTGTTAGAATATGAAAATGAAGATGGCGAGAAGATTGCTTATACCACGGAACAGCGTACAAACTGGGCGCTTGCATTTCTTGATGAAATGAAAAAAGACGATTATTATGCCGGCGTTTATGCGAATTTAAACTGGTTTCGCAATTATTTAGATTCCTCTCGCTTAAAGCAATATCCGCTGTGGCTGGCTCTTTGGACAAAAGATGGAACCGATTCGGGGGATCACAGCGATTCTTACGGTATGTGGCAGTATACATCTACGGGCAAAGTCGATGGGATTTATGGGAATGTCGATCGTGATGTATGTTATGTGGACTATCCTGCATATATTGAAAAGAACGGACTCAATGGTTTTAAAGCGCTTGAGTATGATCCGGATTTGCCGTTTACCGATGTAAAGTTAAAAGATTGGTTTTATCCAAGTGCCAAATATACATATGAGAACAAGCTGATTGCCGGCACGTCAAAGACGGAGTTTTCGCCGGATGTGCCGGTGACAAGAGCGATGTTTGTCTCCATTTTAGGGCGTATGAACAAGGTGGATATAAACGAATATCAAGTTGAAAGCAACTTTCTTGACGTTGATATGGAGGAATATTATGGACCATATGTCATGTGGGCGTATGAGAATCATGTAGTGGCGGGTATGTCGGACGAGTTTTTTGCACCCGATGAGAGCCTGACGCGAGAACAAATGTGCTTAATGATTAGTAATTATGCGGCTTATCAGGGCATTACCTTTACCGGAGAATATGAAAACAACTTTGTAGATGAAGAAGAAATTTCCGACTGGGCGCTTGATAGTGTCAAAGCGATGAGCGGAGCCGGTATTTTATTTGGAACAGGGCATGGCAAGTTTAGCCCGATGGATACCGCTACACGGGCTGAATGCGCGGCGATTGTCTATCGAATTGAGACAAGATTGGCTGAAGAACTGTCATAAGCTGCCTTGTTTATGGTAGAAAGGATTATGATAGAATGAATGTAGAGCAGCTGTTTTTTTCAGCACCAGGGCAAAATTGGTTCTTTCTCACCTGTGTGATACGTATTTTGCTGGCTGTTGTTTGTGGAGGCGTCATTGGTATTGAACGGAGCCACCGGCAAAAAGGGGCTGGTATTCGCACTCATATTATTATTGCGCTTGGCGCTGCGGTGATGATGATTGTATCTAAATATGGGTTTTATGATGTGTTGAAAGACGGTTTATCGGCGGATCCTTCTCGAATTGCTTCAAACATTATGACGGGTATGGGTTTTATTGGCGCCGGTGTGATCTTTGTCAAAAATACATCGATTAAAGGCTTAACGACAGCGGCGGGCCTGTGGGCTACCTCTGGGGTGGCTATGGCCATTGGTGCTGGCCTTTATACAGTGGGCATTTTTACCACAGGCGTTATGCTGGCTTTACAGATTCTATTACATCTTTGTCTTAAAAGTCTGGATACCTCATTTTATAGTGAGCTGACGATTACGATTCGGCATGAAGAAGGCGCTTTGGAACGTCTAAAAGAACAGCTTGTTCACTATCATGCGATGATAGAGGGATATCGTTTTAAGCGAGAGGGCGAAACAGAAACTGTTCGTATCACCGTGAAGGTTTCTTCTAAAGTGCCCATGGATGAGCTTTTTGCTATCGCCGAAACAAATCAGGATGTTCTGACGCTGGAAATTTAACACGCGATGTGACTATGAAAAAATGGTGTGCGTGGATTTTAATGACTTTGCAGCATGTTGTAGTCTAATTTTCGTACTAATGGAGAGTTAAATGAACTATATTGTTTTGGATATGGAGTGGAATCAACCGCCAATTAATAAAAAACCGAGTATGGTTCCTTTTCCTTTAGTGGGTGAGATTATTGAGATTGGCGCAGTTAAGCTGGACGAGTCTTTACATGAGTGTGGTCGTTTTAAACAGTATATTAAGCCTGTTTTTTATCGTCGCATGCAGCCTTATGTAAAAAAAATCACCGGAATCAGTGAAAAAACAATCGAGGACGCACTGCCGTTTGAAGCGGTCGTTGCTGATTTTTTAGCTTGGTGCGGGCAAGATTTTGTATTCATCACGTGGGGACCCGATGATATGCCTATGTTATGTGATAATTTGCTGGCGCATAAGATGGATACATCATTCATTCCAGATTGCTATAATTTGCAGCATATTTATAATGCGCAAACGAATGGTGAAAACAGGCAATGGTCTTTGGCGGCAGCCTGTGAATTTTTGGGTATTAAACAGTCTATGCCTGGCCATGATGCTTTTTCAGATGCTTATCACACCTCTTTAGTGTGTAAAAAGCTGGATGTGGCACGGGGAATACAAGTCTATCCCGTGTCGCCAAGACCCGAACGGCATTATTGTCATCCTTCCAAAAAAGAAAAACAAAAGCTTACAGCGTCGAAATAAGTGCGATTCGACGCCGTAAGCTTTTTTAAGATACGCGATTAATTTTGCAAACGCAGACGGTGGCATCATCTCGGTTGCCATGCTTCTTTTTGGCAAGCGCGAGCACATTATCGGCGATATGCTGACAATTGCCGGACAAAGACGGTTGCTCTTGATCGGCTATTAAGGGGGAATCAACGTCTTCTACGCCGTCGCTGAACATGATAATGCAGTCATCCTCTTGGATTTGAAATGAGATGCGTTCGGCGCGTACTTCCTTAATGATACCAACGGGTGTGGAGGTACTTGTGATTTTATATTGATGCTCAGCGCGTACTAAGTAAGATGGGGCGCTGCCCCCTTTAATAAAGCAGGCGGTGCCGTTAAATAAATCAATACAGAAAAGGTCAATGGTGGCGAAACATTCATAGCCCTTACCACGCAAAAATGCATTGAGCATTTCGATGGAAATATCAGGGTCGTTGCCGCCTTCTAACATCTTCTGCAAAAAAACACAACAAGTTCTGGCAGCGACGGCCGCGTCTTTTCCACTTCCCATGCCATCACATAGCAAGGCATAAAAATAATCATCTTTCGAGTAAAAGCAGGTAACGCAGTCACCACTTACACTCTCGCCCTTTTTTCGCAGACCTGCGTGGGCAAATTCGACCTGCAAACGGGGGGCGGTGCGGCAGGTCATCGTGGTTGATTCGGCATTGATCTCAAAGGTGGGGCAGGTGAAACAAAGTCCGCATATATTGGAAAGTCGCATGCGAAGCGCTTCCGGATCAATCGCGGCGCTTGTTTTAGAGACGCCGCGTGCCGTGACGGTTTTACGCCTTGTGCCACACACCGTGACGGTTCTGCATTTAAAATTGGTTAGTGAAAGCGCATTTTTTACCTTTTGGGTTAATTCTTCGTCAGGAATAGAAGATTCTTTTTTGGCTAAAGCATTTTTAATGAGATCAGCCATCGATGCATAATCGGACGCAAATACCTCTGTCATGTCGGCGCTTGCTTCATAGCTGTCTGTATTTTTAATGCGGTCAGACATGCCGTAAAAAATGGCTGAGAGAGAATGCAGCGCTTCTGACATAGAGGAGAGTCTCGATTCGGTTTCTTCACCAGCGGCGGCCTCATAGGCCGTTTTTTCTAATTCCTCATCTTTTTCATAGATCTCACCGAATAATTTGGTTTTTGGAATAATACCATATTTAAATAAAGGTGCATATAATACGGCCGCAATGCTAATATCCGGCAGAAATTCTCGTATAGCATGATAACCACCGGCCCAAGAGGCGTAAACCATACATAAAATCGCGCCGCCGCCAACTCCTAATAGCATAGACTGGATTTTGCCCGCGATGAGCCCCGCTAGTGCAAAGGCGGGTGCATATAAACTCTTGCAGCCAAGTCCCCAAAGTAAGCCAGCTGCGCTGCCGCGAAAGGGACCGCCTTCAGCTGCGATATAAACAGTGACAAGAAAGCCGATTATATAAGAAAGAGAAATAGAAAAAAACGTAATGTCTTTTAAAGCGCAGGAAATGGCGTATATAAAGAGAAAAACGCCTGTTTCCCAAAGCGGCGAATAGCGTATCTCTATATTTTGCAGCGCATCAAAACATATACTGCCAAGGCCTGCGGCCAGCACGCTGATGCCGGCTGTGATGAGTATTGGAACAGAAACGCCATCGATAATGCAGGTTAACAGTCCATACAGCGCCATACTTAAGGCGGCTGTAAAGGCTTTAATTTTGACTCCTTCGTCATCGCCTAACCACATACGTGTTGTGATTCGAAATAAAAACAGAAGGATATAAATAATAGGCAGTAGAATATTGCGCCGGAGAAGTGCGCCGATGCTGGCGGCTAATGTTGTTACAGGCAAAAAAAGATGGCATGAAGATAAAAATGCACATCCGAAAGGAGCAATATTTCCAAATGTTTTAGCGCCGCCGAGCGCAAGTCCCGCCATGGTATAGCCGACCAGATAAATCGCTTGTTTTTTCAGTTCTTCAACCCTTTGATGGCCTTGTTCGATTTGTTTCCTTGGATCTTGCTCGTCTTTGATCAGATATTTAACGGCAAGACTGGTAAAAAAACGATCAAAGGTGTGAACCTTTTTTTGTTCTTTCTCCATGATTGACCCCGAATTCTATTGATGATAAAGAAAATTTTTGAATCCGCCTTGGATCCAATGGTGGCTTGATTATACGCTTGTTTTGATTCATAAAATGTCACTATTTGCGAATTCAAACTTTTTTAAATTTTAAAGGCCGTTTTGTGGTATAATAGGAATAAATCAAAGATTTATTTCCCGAATTTACCTTTTTACTTTTGCGAGCCGAATTTCGGCAAAATAAGAAGAACCTTGATGGGTTCATTTTTGGAAATTTAACGGGTCTGGCGGCTGCCCGTGCAGGTGCACAACCTGCCGGAGAATACGGAACCGTTAAGCTTTTTGGTGGCTAAAAAGATATGATATAATAGACACAGGCTCGCGCATGTATTTAATGGAAATTAATCACAGATTTGTTCTAAAGTTGGCCTTGTTACCCATTTGAGTAACATAAAAATAGGCCTAATGGCTTAGTTTTAAAGAATAACCTATAATATGTTTATCTTAGTAGGTATTGATTGGATTTGTAATGTTAATGAAGAGGAGGAAGCGATGAAGAAAAAGTTTAAAATTACAGGTATGAGCTGCACCATGTGCGCAGGCCATGTAGAAAAGGCGGCTCTTTCGGTAGAGGGTGTTAAATCAGCACAAGTTAATTTAGTGGGCGAGTATTTAATGGCAGACGGCGGGTCGGCTGAGCAAATTATCGCGGCTGTTCAAAAGGCGGGATATAGTGCTGCTGTATTTGAAGAGAAGAAAAAGGATTCAGTTGATGAGCGTTTTCGTCGGTTTCTTGTTTCGATTCTTTTCTTGATTCCGCTTTTTTATTTATCGATGGGGCATATGCTTGGTGCGCCCCTGCCGCATTTTATTGTCTCTTCTCCCATTGTGATGGCTGTTTTGCAATTGGTGCTTACCTTGCCGATTTTGATTGTCAATCGCGTGTATTTTGTGAAAGGCATTAAAAATATAACAGGCGGGGCTACCATGGATACGCTCATTGCGATTGGTGCGGGTGCGGCCATGCTGTATAGTCTTTATGCTACCGTGCAAATTGGGTTAGGCGAAGAGCAGTTAATCCATTCGCTTTATTATGAATCGGCCGGCATGATTTTGACGCTCGTAACGCTGGGTAAGTACTTTGAAGGACGCGCCAAGGGCAGGGCGGCTTCGGCGGTGGAAAAGCTTTTGCTGCTGACCCCTGACGAGGCAGAAATTCTGCGGGATGGCAAGACCCTTATGGTGAAAAGTGATGAAATCAAATCGGGTGACCAGGTTGTTATTAAAGCGGGTGCATCCCTTCCCTGTGACGGCATTATTCGAAAAGGCTATGGCGTATTAAATATGGCTGCCTTGACGGGTGAAAGTGTACCAGTTGATCGGCGAGAGGGAGAAGCGGTAGAGGGCGGCAGCGTATGTGCCGATGGTTATTTTGAATATGAGGTAACCAAAGAAGTGGGCGACTCGGCTGTGGCACGTATTGTAAAGGCTGTGGAAGAAGCGGTGGCAACCAAAGCGCCGGTACAGCGATTTGCGGATAAGGTGAGCGCCATTTTTGTGCCGGCAGTTGTTTCGCTGGCTGTCATTACCTTTCTTTTTTGGCTTGTCCGGTCAGGCCTTGGGGTGGCGGTTGGTCATGCGATTTCGGTTCTTGTCATTTCCTGTCCCTGTGCGCTGGGGTTAGCTACGCCAACTTCGGTGATGGTAGGTATGAGCAGCGGCGCTAAAATAGGTGTGCTAATCAAAAATGGAACGGCTTTGGAAACAGCAGGCCATATTGATACCATTATTTTGGACAAAACCGGTACCTTAACTGAAGGCATTATGACGGTTACGGATTATTCAAATTCAGAGACGCTTAAAATTGCCGCTTCTTTGGAAAAAGCCAGTGATCATCCGATCGCAAGAGCGATTTGCGCTGCCTATCAAGGAGATTTATATCCGGTTACCGATTATAAATATAATGTTGGCGAAGGGGTAAGCGGTTATATCGATGGTGTTTATTGTATATGTGGTAATACAGGCGCTGGCGGTGAAAAGAGCGCTTCTCGTATGTATGTGATTCGCGATGGCGTCAATGTGGGCAGTTTAGGCCTTTCTGATATGATTCGTGAAAGCGCCTATGAAGCCATCGAACGATTTAAGCGCATGAATATTGATACCATTATGGTAACGGGCGATAATGAAGAAAACGCTCGCCGTGTGGGCCAAAAATTAGGCCTTGACCGGGTGATATGGGGTGCAAGACCTGAGGGTAAGGCCGACATCGTGCAAAAATTAAAAGAGGAAAATCGCAAAGTAGCCATGTTAGGTGATGGCATTAATGATGCACCAGCTTTGAGCGCGGCTGATGTGGGTATCGCTATTGGCAGCGGGACCGACATTGCGATTGAAAGCGCTGGTATTGTGTTAACAGGGCACGATCCATCTGTCGCAGCAAAGGCGCTTGAACTGGCCCGTGCCGCCGGCCGAAATATGCGTCAGAATTTATTCTGGGCGTTAATTTATAATTCAATTGGTATACCGTTTGCCATGGCTGGTGTGTTAGATCCCATGTTTGCAGCCGCCGCCATGAGTTTAAGTTCGGTTTGCGTTGTTTCTAATGCGTTGCGATTAAAAACATTTAAACCAAAAAAATATAAACAAACAAGGAGATATGCAGAAATGGAAAGAAAAATTCAAGTAGACGGCATGAGTTGTGCGCACTGCGCCCGCGCTGTTGAGACAGCATGTATGGAAGCTGGTGCCGAACAGGCAAGGGTAGACTTAGAAGAAAAGTGTGTATATGTAGACGGCGGTCAGGATGAATCTATCAAAAAGGCCATTACCGATGCTGGCTATACCGTAAAATAAACAAAGAAAGACATATCATTTCATAAAAAAACTTGGCGCCCTAAGCGCCAAGTTTTTTTACTCTTATTTATTTTTTGATTTTCTCGTTTGGTAGAAAAGAATGGAGAGAATGAGCAGAATCAGACAGATGCCAAAGAATAGTAACCCCGTATAAAAACCATCTGGTACATATCGAAATTCAATATCATAATCACCATCTGACAATGGCACGGTTACAAAAGCACCCGCGTAGCATTCTGTTTCTCTTTTTTCACCATTGATATAGACGCTCCATCCTTTTTCATAGGGAATCGAAGTATACAGATAACCGTCATAAGCGGCAGACATATGGCCAGAAACACTTGTGTCTGTATAGTGAATATCGGTTAACTTGTTTTGACGTAAAAAATCAATTGATTGGTTGAATACTTCTTCGTTCAAACAGGCGGCGCTTATGCGCGCGCTGTGCGAACGTTCGGAGGTGCTGACCGAGCAGGTAACGGTGAAGGTGTCGCCTGCTTCGTGGAATCCAGCGGGTAAAACACAGGCCTGTGATGCTTTATGTGAAAACAAGGAGGTTTGCTGGTCTTTGTATTTAATCGAAAGATTATTTATATCCTGAATCTGCGGATAAATATAGTAAAGTCCTGTACGATCACATATATAGGTAAATGAGATAACGGCTGTATTTTCTTTGTTTTCGATCGTGTAATATCCCTCTGACCCAGAAATAGAGCCGTTTTCAGCTTTTACCGTTGGATAATCGCATTCGGTGAACAGCGGTTTTGCGCTTTGCCAGCTTAGGTTGTTGCCGGTCATTTGTGAGAGCAAAGAGGCTTGATTGTCAAATGGATTAAGCGAGGTGAGTGCCGGTTCTGTTCCGCCTTTCATCATAAAGGCAATTGGTAGATGGTCAGTGTACTCATACAAAGCAGAATGACCAGCCTCTTCTATCTTTTGCAAAGTGTGATCGCCCGTATTAGTGGCACTTTTTGAGATAATATATTTCACGCCGAGCAAAGACATTGAGACAGGTGTCGATTGTACATAAGCATAGCGGTTGCCGGCCGTGTAGCCGCCGGCCCCTAACTTGGTTAATAAAGAAGAAACACCGTAATTTGCGCCTGACGAGAATTGAGACACGCCGTTGTAGCCATATAAAAGGGGATCATTCAGCGTTTTATAGCTGCTTACCTCAGTGCGAACCAGTTCTTTTTCTTGGCCAATCGCGGCCAGCGTTTTAATTTCATCTGATTCCTGCAAGTAAGAATCATAAACCGAATAGCTTGAAATGCCTAAAGCGCCGGCACAGCCAAGTTCGACACAAATAGCAAGACAGATGGCCCCCGAAAAAAGGCGGCTTGACAATTTATGCTTATGATAAAGAAAGAGCAAAATCGTATAAACTGCTAAAGTGAGCACGCATAGCAGGGTAACGAGCAAACCTGTATAGGGGTAGAGAAGAATGATGCCTACTAGGCAAACTTCGGCTGCGACGGCAATTTGCCACGGCTTTACTTTTTCTAATTGTATAAATACCCGATAGGCTAAAAGAACTAAGATGAATGAAAAAATAAACGAATAGCGGAAAGGAATCATATTCGTATAATGGCCGCCGTTCCACAGCCAGTCTAACGGACGAATGATGAAGCTGGCAAACAAAAGCGTAAGCAAACCGCAAGCGCAAATTTTTTCTCTGATTTTAAAATGTCCGGTTAAAAAGAGAACAAATAGAATGAGACATATAAAACCGCAGCAGAGATTTGGCGTGTTTAAATCTTTTGTGTTGGGATATTGATAAGGCAGTAGAGCAGATAAAAATTCGGGTACACTGCCATTAAAGAGTTTGCTGCCTATGCCGCCTGTGCTGGCGGCATAGGTGTTTTGTAAAGAGAGGTAAGAGGGCAGCAGCAAGGGCATGCTGAGTCCTAAGGCAATGGCCGAATGAAAGACAGTGCGAAAGAAAGATCGAATGGCGTCTGTCATACCCTTCCAGCAGATGATCGCAATGGCTATACAGACAAAGAAAACGGCGATGCATACATAAAAGCCAATATAGTAATTGAACAATACGCAGAAAAACAGTGAAGCGGTATATAAGAGCGGTTTTTTATCTCGTATAAGATGAAGAACACCCAACATGACGAGCGGAAAGAGCGCCACCGAATCTAACCACATTAGATTCCAGTAATAGCCCATAATGAACGCGCATAGTGCAAATAAACCCGAGAAAAAAACTACCGATAAGTCTCTTTTTTTCGTTACATTGATAAGACAGACCGAAGAAGTCAAGCCGCAAAGTCCGATTTTGATAAAGACAATTAGCGTTACGCCAATGCGTAAACCACCTTCAGGGATTAATACAGTAAGAAGATTCAGCGGGCTGGCACAATAATAGCCAATCATGGATAAAAAGTTGCTGCCAAGGCCAGAGTGCCACGTGTAAAAGAGAGAACCGCCGCTAAGCAGCTTTTCTCTAAATTCACAGATCATGGCATAATATTGATGCCAAAAGTCGGTGACGATAATTTGCTTGTTTCCGAAAGGGTAAAAACCGCCTGCTATATAGACAATACAGCAGATGGTAAAAGGCAGTAAAAAGGAAAGGAACAGAAGCCATTTGTATGAGAGCATACAAATGCCTGGCTGTTCCTTTGTGATTTCTTGTTTTATTTCGTTTATTTGTACCGATTCTGTTTCCATGTTAACAAATCCTTATCTCGAAATATATTTGGTCGAATCGATTTAATCAAGCGTCATTTGGCCGAATTTGATCAGGCCTAATTTACGCATGCCTTCGCTGATAACCAGCGAAATGACAGCGGGCAGAACCACACAAACCAAAGCAAGGCCGACCCAATCCACAACGCCCATAGAGCCGTTTTCAGACATGGCGGAAATGGCACCGATGGGGCCAACCAACCCGCAGGTTCCCATACCAGCCGATACGCCGGTGCATTTCAACTCAAAGAGCATCGTAGCAATTGGACCTGTAATCGCAGAAGCGAGTGTCGCGGGAATCCAGATTTGCGGATGCCGCACAATGTTTGGCATTTGCAGCATGGAGGTGCCTAAACCTTGGGCAATCACACCGCCCCATTTGTTTTCTCTAAAGCTAATGACGGCAAAGCCAATCATCTGTGCACAGCAGCCTGCAAGGGCCGCGCCGCCGGCAAGGCCGCTGATGCCAATCGAAGCGCAGATTGCCGCACTTGAGATAGGTAATGTTAAGACAATGCCGACTACCACTGAAACAACAATGCCCATTAAGAAAGGACGAAGCTGGGTGGCGTTATTAATAAAGGAACCAAGTGCGTTCATCGCAACAGCAATGGAAGGACAGGTGAAATAAGCTACCAAATAACCAGCGCTTAACGTGACAAGCGGGGTAACTAAGATATCTACCTTTGTCTCCTTAGAAACAATTTTACCAAGCTCTACGGCAATGATGACAGCGACAAACACACCCAAAGGGCCAGCTGTGTAAACATCGTTACCAAATCCATTGGCGAAGTGGCCGATGGCCGCTGAACAAGCAATGACTAGCATAGGCGCGCCTAATGCGGATGCGATGCCTACCCCAATGGCAGCGCCGGTAACGGCTGTGGCCATTTTGCCAATTTCATTGATGAATTGGCCAACGGTTTGAAAGATAGGAAATTGAAGCATTAAGATATATTTTGCCAACGTGCCGAGAATGGTTCCCATCAGCAGTGAAGCGAACAGACCTTGCGCCATACCGCTCATCGCGTCTACAAAATAAACTTTAGGAGAGATAATTACATTTTTTCTTTTCAAAAACGATTCATTGCTCATTCTGTGTCCTTTTTGCTAACAGTTTTTAACCTGTTAGACATTTTCCTTTCATTTTCTGTCATTATAGCACTGAGTATATTGGCATGTCAACGTCTACTGGAAAAGAGCAAGTTTTTTTGTAGGCTTTTCTAATTTTTACACATTGACCCAGCTTTGGTTTTGTGATAAAATAAGAATAAACTTGACGGTTTATTCTTAGAAAGATTGCCTTGTCACCTATAAGGGGTGATATTCCGGCTACGACGAAACCGACAATCTTTTAAGTGTAAAAAAGTTTCGGAAAAAACAAGAATAACTCAATCTTTTTTCTCATCATTGAATTAGTTTCTTGTTTACGGCATGTTTTGTATTCAATATGATAATTACGATGTGAGGGGGCACGCTATGTCGTCATGTAAAATTATTGCGGTGACATCCTGCAAAGGCGGGGTGGGCAAAAGTACATTGACGGCCAATTTAGGGTGGGCTTTGGCTAACAGAGGTCACCGCGTACTATTAGTTGATCTTGATTTTGGCATGCGTTGCTTGGATTTAATTCTTGGTTTAGAAGATCGGGCTGTCTATGATATACAAGATGTCATGGAAGGCGGCGTATCGCTAAGTCGGGCAATTGTCAAGACGCAACAAAATGAAAGGCTTTATTTTTGTGCCGCTCCGTTTCATTCGGATGTTTGTTTAGATGTTAACCGGTTTTCACAGATGATTCGTACTGAAAGCGCATCTTTGGCATTTGACTATGTATTACTCGATACACCTGGTGATTTAGGGCATCCGTTTGCGCTTGCCTGTGCTGTTTGCGATATGGCCTTGATTGTCGCTTCGCATGGCCCGACTGCGATTCGCGCTGCTGAGTGTACCGGCCGGGCGGCTGCCGAGCGGGGTGTTTCGCAGCTAAAATTAGTGATTAATAATTTTGATATAAGCGATAAAAAAGGCATTTCTTCTGGCCGGCGGGCGGGGATCATGGATATTATTGATAGAACCTATTTGCCGCTTCTTGGCGTGATTCCCTATGATGAAACCTTTGCTAAAGCGCAGGAACAAGGAATGCTTGTGTCTTCCTTGCCCCGAACGAATATTGAGGCGGCCTTTACGAATATCGCCGCACGTTTAGAAGGGCAGAGCACAGTGCTGTTTGATCATTTCAAAAAGATTGCAAGAAAAAAACTGATTTAAGGAGGCATAGTCATGCAAATAGCCATTATAGCGGATGATACAAAAAAAGAGCTGATGACACAATTCTGTATTGCCTATTGCGGTATTCTGTCAAAACACGATCTATGCGCCACGGGAACTACCGGCCATATGATTTCGGACGCAACCGGACTCCAAATTGAACGATTGCTGGCGGGACACAGCGGTGGAGAAGAACAAATTATCAGTCGAATCGAATATGATGAAATCGATATTTTGCTGTTTTTTAGAGATTCTGGGAAGACACCTGGCAATGAGTTCGCCAGAAGCATTGATAATCAGCTATTATTGTTGTGCGATCGCAAAAATATTCCGTTGGCAACCAATATTGCAACGGCAGAAGTGCTGATTATGGCTTTGGAGCGCGGTGACCTCAACTGGCGTGATTTTGTGAACCCCAGATCTGGTAAATAATATTTGTACAATAAGCTATGAATAAAAAAACGCTTGCCTTGGCAAGCGCTTTTTGTTTTAAGCAGATAGAATCTATTTATTTTTTGTGTGAATCACACAGTTTGTTAGCGCATCTAAAATAAGCGTGCCGATGGAATCAGCGGTAATTTGACCAGCAATCGGATTTTTAATACTTTCAATCGAGCCGCGAATCACAGCGTTGACATCGCTTTTTTCAAAAGAGAGGTCACAGCCCTCTGTTTCACAGTCCTCAAGAATCAGTCCTTTACAATAACACAAAGGCTGGGTGCCAAGGATACGGCATCTGACTAATTTTAAGTTTTCAGAATACCATCCCAAATATTCACCGTTTAGCACGCTGTCGTATACAGTCACATTTTTGGCATGCCAAAAGGCGTCTTTGGTTTGAAATTTGCAGTCTTTTATCACCGCATTTTCAACATATTGAAATGAGTATTTTGCGGTCATGGCGAGGTGAGAAATTTGCAAGTTCTTAGAGTGGAAAAAGGGATAGTCTGACGTTAGTTTACAATTTTCGATATGTAGATTTTGATTTAGCCAGCCAAATTCTCCCGAGTTTATTTCGCAGTTGATCATTTGAATGTTACTGCTTTCGCGCAGTGCTTTGGTTCCAGACAGATTGCTATTTTGTACGGTTATATTCTGGCAGTACCAAAGGGGGGCACGGCAGCCCTCGGTCATCGTACAGCGGTTGATTTTGGCATCATTGACATGCCATAAAGGGTAACGGAGGGCAAAGCGGCAGCCTTCTGCCTGTATATGCTGACATTCTTTTAAGGCGCTTTCGCCATCTTCTTCTCCGTCAAAAGCACAGTTTTGAAGCAAAATATTTTGTGAACCATATAAGGCTCGTTCTTCGCCCATTGTTTGATGACTGATTGTTTTCATATTGATGACCATTCCTTTTTTCTGTTAAGTATGTAAATTTTGTGGCGGTTTCGGCTTGCCGAAATGACGGCTTTTATTAATTGTCAAGACCGCGAAATAAATTGATATATAAAGTACGCTTCATGTAAAGTGCAACGATGTATAGCTTGAAAATTAGATCGAGCATTCAGTTTGGGGGTGTGCGGGCAGAGGCGAGTTGTTTTGATCATTCTTGGACCAAATGGAAACTTTAAACTTGTGAACCCAAAATTCCGCGAGCAGAAAAGTAATCGCACATCCGGTTAAAATGTCTGAGAGGAAATGCGCGCCAACACAAAGGCGGCTTACGGCCATCAGCAGGATATAGGCGTATAAAAGGGGCTGCAGCCAGTGTTTTTGTTTTGGAAAATAGAGAGAGGCCATCATGATAATGGCTGCGTTGGCTGTGTGACCCGAGGGAAAAGACGCATGCATCGGTTGGCCGGGCCCGTTTATAATATACCAGTCGGTAAAAGCAAGCGTGCTGTCGGCTGCAAGCTGACGATAGCGCACCCGTCCCCAAAGCAACTTGATTGATGTGATGATAATGAGGGTACTAATGGCAGCGCCGATGCAGGCCAGTGCGATTTTATAATATTTTTGAATGCTTTCCCCTGATAATCGCAGACAGATAAATAAAAGTATGAATGAAAATCCAATACTGATCGGCAGCGAGAGTGGCAAAGTGTTTGTGTTTGCGTGATAGGAAAAGGTTCTCTCAAAGGCATACATACTGCTGATTAGTGATCCCAAAAACGATAATGCAAAATGAATCAAGCTTTTATTTTTGCGGCAGTAGGCGCATACAATCGAAAAATTGAAAACGGTAAAAAGGAGGGCCGGCGCCTCGCCTAATGTTTCACAGTATATGGCCCAAGAATGTTGCCTTGCAGTTAAAAAATCAGTGATTTGGAAGTCAAATAAGGTGGCTAACACCATGCCGGTTATATAAAGAATAAAAAGCCGCGGGCGCAGTTTAGAGGCAATCATATGGTTCTACTTTCCCAGCCAAGGGCTGATGTTTTGATGATAGGAAACATGTCAAATAAGAACAAGTTTTATGGGTTGCTCTTATCAAGCATTCTATTTTTTCTCGATGATGAGAAAATAAGGCGAATCGGGGGAGTTAATAATTTTAAAGGAACTGACGCAGTATTCTTTTCGGTCATATTTGGCCGAAAGCGTTTTTTCTAATAGCTGTCCTTCCAAGCGGCCCTCTTCATGGCCAGGATAGACGGCAATAAAAACAATGCCATCGTTGTCGAGCATAGAAACGGCTGTTGTGACAGCTGTTAGCGTAGACTCTCTTTTTGTTGTGATCTTTTTGTCAGAGCCTGGCAGGTAACCAAGATTAAATACGCCGGCGCAAATTTTTTCATGAACATATTGAAGGGCGTTGGCGTGGGAATCATGGATGAGCACGCAATTGGGAAAGGCCCCCTCTTTGGCAAGTGTGATTTTAGTGGACTCAATCGCTGCTTGTTGTACGTCAAAGGCGTACACTTTTCCTTGCTCGCCTACTGCTTTCGAGAGCCAAGCAGTATCGTGACCATTGCCCATTGTAAAGTCGCAAACAACGCCGCCTGGTTTTATATGCGGCAAAAGTAAATCTTTATTTAGTTTTCTTAAATCAATCACGGTTATTCTCCTATCGGCAGTCGTTTCCGTATAGCGAATGCAGCGTTTTTGCAATGCGCCGCCTTATGCTCAGGTTTCGCTTTTTATTATATAAGTAGTCTCTGGCATGTTGGTTAATTAACTGTTAATAATATTGTGATACTATGAATTGTATTTGAATAAGGAGCGTCGTATGGGCTTTAAAAAAAAGCGTCAGCAAAAAAAAGAAATCAAAAAAAGAATTTATCGTCCTCATGATCAGAGAGAAAAGGAGGCTTTATTACGCCAGAGATGGCAGTCTCTTTTTACCTTTCTGTTTATTTTATTGGTCGTTGTAGGTGTGGTATTTGTCATTCTGTGGGGACGTGCTAAAGACAGGCGAGCACAACAAGAACAAACCGAATCAACAGAAGGTATTTCTGAACGGGGATTCACCGTGGTGTTAGATCCAGGGCATGGGTTTGACGATGCGGGCGTGGCTTTGGCAGAAGATTTGGCTGAATGTGATTATAACTTGATGGTTGTCAATGAAGTCAAACGGATTTTAGAAGAGGCAGGCCTACGCGTTCATATCACCAGAGAACAAGACGGAATCAAAAAGGCACTGTCGGATGAAGACAGGCTTACTTATGCCGCGGCGATGGCAGCCGATGCCTTTGTATCAGTTCATGCGTGCGAAGAGACAGGAGTGTATTATTCGCTGTTGTCCGATGCAACGGGGGATGCCGCCCATTTGGCTGGTTGCTTGGGAAATACGGCTTTGCCTGAATCTGAGTATGACATTACCAAAGGAAGAGGTTTTCCTGCGGTGCGGATGAATGTAGCGGCTACTACGCCTTACGTGGAGGCGGCTCGTTTGATTGCACAGGGCATTATTCAATATAAGGATGAGTATTATCGTGTCAAAACTATGGAAGAAGGCATATGATGAATTGCCTGAGGAAATAAAAAATCGTTTGGCAAATGGGGAACCGATGGAATACATAACCGGCACGGCTTATTTTTATCGTGAAGAATATAACGTTACGCCGGATGTTTTAATTCCAAGACCAGAGACCGAGTTGTTGGTAGAGCGATTGACAGAACGACTGCAAGAGGGAGCGCATTTTGTGGATTTGTGCTGCGGCAGCGGCTGCATCGCGATTTCGGCGCTTTGCGAACGAGATGACTGCACGGCGGATGCATACGATATTTCGGAAAAAGCAGTTGCGCTTGCGCGGGCAAACGCACAGAAAAATGGAGTGTCTGACCGTTATCGTGCTTGGATTGGCGATGTGAGAAAGCTAATTTGCCCTGTGTGCGATATCATTGTCGCCAATCCGCCCTATATTCAAACCAGTGTGGTTGCTACGTTAGATCGTTCAGTGATTGATTATGAACCATGGTTGGCGCTCGACGGCGGAGCGGACGGATTGGATTTTTATCGGATTATTTTGCAGCGCTTTACACCGGTAGATTGTTTTTTATTTGAAATTGGTTATGATCAAGGTGAGGCTATTGGCCGCTTGGCCGGGTCGCTCGGCATGATGTGCGAAGTTTCAAAAGATTATAGCGGCCATGACCGCATTGCCTGCATCAAAAAATAACCGTTTTTTCTTGGGCGAAAGGAGTTTTATAATGATTAATCTTTGTTGTGCATTCGGCGGAAGAAGTTCGGAGTATGAGGTATCGCTGCAAAGCGCTTACAATGTAATTGCCAATGTAGATCCAGAAAAATATCGTGTTATCAAACTGGGAATCACAAAACAAGGCGTTTGGTATGTTTACAAAGGCGATCTTGAAAAAATTCGTGATGGCAGTTGGGTTTTAGATACAGAAAATTTGCTGCCTTGTCACTTATCGCAGAATTATCAGGATAAAAATCTGTATGTTGACGGCGAAAAAGTACCTGTCGACGTCTTTTTTCCTGTTATGCACGGAGAGAACTGTGAGGATGGTATTCTGCAAGGGGCGCTTTCTTTATGCGGTATCCCCTTTGTGGGTTCGGGCTGCTCCGCTTCTGCGGCGGCTATGGATAAAAATTTTACCAAACAGATTGTAAAGGAGAAAGGCATTCCGCAGGCAAACTCGATCTGTGTATTTCGTGGTGATGTGAGGGAAAATCTTTATGCGGTGACCGAACAAGTGACGAAAAATTTCTCTTTCCCTGTGTTTGTGAAACCGGCGAATGCAGGCTCCAGCGTAGGCGTTACAAAAGTAAAAGAAAAAAGCGAATTAGAAGGAGCGCTCCTGTTAGCAGCTGAATATGATGAAAAAATATTGATCGAAGAATACATAAGCGGCGGGGAATTTGAGGTTGCTGTTTTGGGCAATCAAAATCCGAGTGCTTCTTGCGTTGGCGAAATTGTTGTTGGCAGTGAATTTTATGATTATGAGAGCAAGTATATAGACGATACAGCCAGTTATTATGTCCCGGCTCGGTTGTCAGAGGCCGTCTCGCAAAAGGTGCGGGACTACGCAGTAGAGGTATTTAAGGCGCTTGGCTGCCGGGGACTGGCCAGAGTTGATTTCTTTGTCGACAAAGACCGTATCGTGTTTAATGAAATTAATACGCTGCCTGGTTTTACGCCAATCAGCATGTATCCAAAGCTGCAGATCTATGGGGGGTTAACCTATGGACAGCTCATTGACCGTTTGATTGAATTAGCGCTGGAAGAAGCATGATACAAAAGAGAGGAGTGGCTTTCCTATGATAGGCATATTTGACAGCGGCCTTGGCGGCTTAACGGCCGTAAAGGAGATACGGCGGCTTTTACCTTATGAAGACCTTGTTTATTTTGGGGATACAGGCAGAGTGCCTTATGGGACACGTTCAAAAGAGACAATTATTAAATATGCCGCGCAGGATGTACGTTTTTTGGCTGAATTTTCACCAAAAGCGGTGTTGGTTGCCTGCGGCACCGTTTCTTCTACCGCTATGGAAGAAATCAGAGATTTGTTTGATTTTCCTTTGATTGGCGTGGTAGAGGGCGCCGCAGAGGCGGCGGCTAAACAGACTGTAAACGGAAAAATCGGCGTGATTGGCACTTCGGCGACGATTAAGAGCGGCGCTTATACGAAAAAGTTAAAGGAAATTAGCAGTCAATTTGTGATAACTGAACGAGCTTGTCCGCTGTTTGTGCCGCTGGTTGAAAATGGTTTTGTTGGAGTGGATGATTCTATTACGCGTCTTGCCTGTGAGCATTATTTAGCTGACCTTCGTGCGGCGGGCTGTGATACCCTGATTTTGGGCTGTACGCATTATCCATTGATTGCTAAAACCATTGCAAAAACGTTGCCGGATGTGAAACTGATTAGCTCAGGTGCAGAAAGCGCTCGTAAATTACAAGAAAAGTTGAGCACGCTTGGAAAGCTTGCTGATAATAGCAACAGCAGTTGCAGCAGTAATTGCTATGGAAAAATTTCGTATTATGTATCGGACGATATAGAATCTTTTTCACAAAGTGCCAGTTTGTATTTGGGTGCGGATATGGATGGTAAAGTTCATCGTGTAGACATTGAAAAATATTAAAAAAGAGTCTGCTTTGCAGACTCTTTTTTGTTTTTTCTTATTAGCCAAGTTCAGCAAAATACTTAATGGTTCTTACCATTTGGCTGGTATAGCTGTTTTCATTGTCATACCAAGCAACAACCTGTACTTGATAGGTATCGTCATCGATTTTGGCTACCATGGTTTGGGTTGCATCGAAAATCGAGCCGTAAGTGGAACCGATAATATCGCTGGATACAATCTCGTCCTCATTATAACCATAAGAAGCAGAAGAAGCAGCCTTCATAGCAGCGTTAATGCCTTCTTTGGTAATATCCTTGCCCTTAACAACGGCAACTAAAATAGTGGTAGAACCAGTTGGAACAGGCACTCTCTGTGCAGAACCAATCAGTTTGCCGTTCAATTCAGGAATAACAAGACCAATCGCTTTTGCTGCACCAGTTGAGTTCGGTACAATGTTGTGTGCACCGGCTCTGGCTCTTCTCAAATCGCCTTTTCTGTGTGGGCCGTCAAGCAGCATTTGGTCGCCTGTGAATGCATGAACGGTGGTCATGATACCGCTTTCAATCGGTGCATAGTCGTTCAGTGCTTTTGCCATCGGTGCTAAGCAGTTGGTCGTGCAAGAAGCAGCAGAAATGATTTTATCCTCTTTTGTCAGGATGTTTTCGTTTACGCTGAATACAACAGTTGGCAGATCATTGCCGGCGGGTGCTGAAATAACAACTTTCTTAGCGCCTGCGTCGATATGAGCCTGTGCTTTTGCCTTGGATGTGTAGAAGCCAGTGCACTCAAGCACAACATCAACACCTAATTCACCCCAAGGGCAGTCAGCTGCATTTTTCTCTGCATAGATTTTTAAGGTCTTACCGTTTACGGTAATGGTACCTGCTTCGTCATCAGCACTGACACTGTCTGCATATTTATAATTTCCCTGCGCGGTGTCGTACTTCAGAAGATGAGCAAGCATTTTAGGGCTGGTCAAATCGTTAATGGCAACAATGTCATATCCATCTGCTTCAAACATTTGTCTGAAAGCCAGGCGGCCAATCCGGCCAAACCCGTTAATAGCAACTTTTACTGACATACGAAAGTTCCTCCATTTTTAAAAAATATTCTTATATGCTATATTTTACCTTATTCTTACTGTTTATACAAGGGTTTTAGGTAACTTTTTTTAAATTTGTTACAAATATGTCAAGCATGTAAAATCTGTGGACCTCGGTCTATACAACTTATGGTTTTTTATGGTATAATGGAACAAATCGGAGATTTGTTCCTAAAGTTTATCTTGCAGCCTATCAGGCTGCAAGATAAACTTTGGGGGTATTAAGACTTTAAAGCATAGATAGAACAAATCTCCGATTTGTTCTATCTTGCAGCTCAATTGAGCACTGTTTCGGCTTTGCCGGAATGTGGTACTTTGAGGTTGCAGAGATGTTATGGCATACTAAAATAGTCTTGAATTCTGATAAAATAAATATATAGAGTATTAAAAGGAAGAATCAAATGCAAATTAAAGATTTTGAATATTGTGCGACTGCTGTGTTAGAGTGCAGCACAGAAGGCAAAATTTTAAATAAAAATCCAGCGGCTAAAAAACTTCTTGCGGATATAAGAAAGGGAGCGGTTCTTTCATTTCAAGAGGGAATTGGCAGCGTTGACGATAAGAAATATATGACCATATTGCATGATGGACGAGCTTGGCTTTTATTTTTTGATTTTCTGCAATTTGATTTTGAAGGAGAGGTGTTTCCTCACGCTGAAGAGTATATGCTGTTAGCGGGAGAGGAATTTCTGTTGTTAGAAGCTGAGTTATCTCATTTGCAGTCAAACATTGCGGATAATGTGCGGCTGGCCAGAATCCGCCGTATGTTTTTTGAGCGTTTTGCTTTTGTTTTTCAAAATGAGCGAAATCCAGCGCGTCTATATCGAATTGGAACCTTTTTTGAATATTACAAGGCTGCTTCTAAAAAGACTTATGACAAAGTGGGCTGTCGGGTGCGTTATGACATACGCTGTGATGATTCTTTGCTTGTCATCAATGCGCGCAATGCGGCGGTCTTGCTCACACAGCTTATTACGTTCTTCGTCTTTCATTCCACGGATGGCCGAACAAAGGTCGAGGCTGATTTGGTTGGCGATTATCTGCGGGTCAATTTCGAGGCGAGATTACAGAATGTCGCGGTTGTTTGTTCGGCCAACAGAGAGTTAGCAGCGCTCGGTACCTATTATCCTGAAAACGCGATTGATTTGTTAGCCGTAGACTTAATCGCGAAAGCTTGTCATTACACACTTGAATATGATATTTCAGAAGAGCAAAAAATAAGTCTGCAGCTTTATTTAAAAACAGAAAACGATGTGTATGCGCTGTTAGATAAGGCACAAAATCGAAATATAACCAAAGATATGGAAAAATTGATTGCGGGGACTCTTGGTGACAAAACATTTCTTGGTCAGTAAATAATAACGAAAAAAGCCTTTGCTTGTAAGCAAAGACTTTTTTTATTATGATTAACGATTAGTTCTGCGCGTCATCTTCTTTTGTGTTTACACAAAGCTGACAGTCGGCATCTTCATCGTCGCACTGACAGATGCATGTAAAATGACCGCCGCAGAAGGGGCACACAATATTTTCAGGATCGGTGTCTGCTTCAAAATAAAACGTTTCTTTGCAGGTTGGACACTCGGCCTCTAATAAATCTTCATCCTCATCTTCTTCGTCTTCTTCTAACAGAACCTCTTCTACTTCACCAAGGTCATAGTCTAATTCATCGATATAATCAGCCATCACAGCTTGCTCTTCTTGTACATCGGCTAAATCAAGTGCTATATCATCTAAAATATCGATAATGGCATTGATGACTTTGGTTTCTTTTTTGTCGCTGTCTAAAGACAGGCCCTCTATGAGTCCCTTTAAGTGGGCTGTTTTTTCGGTAATTGTCATTTCTTTTCCTCCTCTTTGTATATAAATGTTATCAAAACAACCTGCACATTGTGCAGGTTGAACTGTTTTTTACGCTCTTGAGAGATATTCACCTGTTCGTGTGTCAATTTTGAGCACTTCGCCTTTTTCAATAAAGAGCGGCACTCTAATTTCAGCCCCTGTTTCAAGGGTAGCGGGTTTCAGCGCGTTGGTAGCGGTGTTTCCTGCAAAACCAGGGTCTGTATCAATAACCTCTAATTCAACAAACATAGGAGGTTCTACAGCAAAAACATTTCCCTTGTAAGAAATGATTTTGCACATGTCGTTTTCTTTTACAAACTTAAAGTTATCCTGCAATACATCTTTGCTGATTGGAATTTGCTCATAAGATTCCATATCCATAAAATAATACAGGTCGCCGTCGTTATAGAGATAACTCATTTCTCTTCTTTCAACGACTGCGTTTTCAAATTTTTCAGTAGGGCTGAATGTTTTTTCAATTACAGCGCCTGTAATGACATTTTTCAGCTTCGTGCGAACGAACGCTGCCCCTTTGCCCGGTTTTACATGCTGGAATTCGATAATTTGAAGCACGTTGCCGTCCATTTCAAATGTAACACCGTTTTTAAAGTCTCCGGCAGATACCATTTCAATAATCCTTCCTTTCCTGACAACGGAAGATTAGGAAAATGT
>JAAWDG010000008.1 GCA_022793655.1 Clostridiales bacterium | reverse complement strand
CCGAGGGATTTTAAGTCCCTTGCGTCTGCCAATTCCGCCACAGCGGCATTCCTGACCGCTTTGTAAGTATAGCATACCAAAGTCCACTTGTCAATAGCAAATTAAAATTTTAAAGTTATTTCGCCCATCAATTTACTCGCCATTTTTCGCTGTCGCTTTCAAAACTTTGATTTAATTCTATATTATTTATGTAAACTTTGAGGTAATAAAAACATTGTAGTATAATGACGACACCATGCGGCATGTGCGAACATAACAAGGTGTTTTCTTGAAAATTCTATGCTGAAGCAGCGAATTTTCTAATGTTTCGTGGTATAATGAAACAAATCAATGATTTGTTTCTAAAGTTTATCTTGCCACCCAAAAAGGGTGACATTCCGGCTCTGCCGGAACCGATAAACTTTTAGGTAGCGGAAATTTTGTGGTATAATACAAATGTACTATAAATTCGTCCTATTATCAATATAAAAAATAAATGAAAGAAGGAACGACCATGCCTTACATCAACACAAAAATCAACTTTACACTCGACCCATCAAACGAATTGCACCTAAAAGAAGCATTTGGAAAAGCAATCACTGTTTTTCCGGGTAAAAGCGAGCGTTATTTAATGCTTCACTTTGAAGACAACTGCTGCTTATACTTTGGCGGACAAAAAGATAAGAAAATCGCTATGGTAGAAGTCAAGCTGTTTGGCACACCTGATCAAGACGCCTGTGAAAAGGCCACAAAAACATTCACTGAAATTTTAAGCCAACAGCTTGCCATTGATCCCATGAATATTTATATCAAATATGAAGGTTGTTCGTTTTGGGGGATGGGCGGGGCTAATTTTTAGCGTTTTCAACGCTTATTCATTTTATCATGAACCAATATAAGAACAAGCCCGATAGTTTGTTTTTAAAAAGATTGACTTGTTCCTCATTCTGAGTAACATTCCGGCGCTGCCGGAAACGTCAATCTTTTTGGTTGCTGAAATATTGATGAACTAATAAAGCCAAAATCAAACCGCCAAGCGATACTCCAAACAAAACGGGTGAATAAGCTGGCTCCCAAAAATAAATCGTCACGGCACTGCCGACATTTAAGATACCGAATGATAAGTCAATGATCCCTTTCTGTTTCGCATAAGAATCACTGCACTTACCCTCTCGGTATTTTTTTATTAAGTTGTATTCATCATGCACAGTAATCTGATAACCAAAAGAAAGAAAACCTAACGCGATCCAAAACTGCACAATGGCTAAAAATTGCATGAAACAACTCCCCTTTTATTTATCATTAAAATGCTATCCTTATTATTAAACACAAATTATGGGTTTCTGTCAATTCATTGACAAAAATTAAAAAATGGCATTTTTCTGACAGTATGTTAATATGCTATATAGAAGGAGGATTTTACCATGCCATTTAATATTTATCCTTATGAACTACCTACACTACCCTATGCACTGAACGGTCTTGAGCCTATTATTGATGAAGAAACCATGTTCTACCACTTTACAAGGCATTTTCAAAACTACTGCAACACCTTGAATTTTCTCTTAGAGCCTTATCCCTCGCTGCAAACGCTCACATTAGAAGAAATTTTAAGTGAAGACTTCCGTCTGCCGCCCAGAGATGCACAAGCTATTCTTAATAACGCCGGGGCTATCTACAATCATTATCTTTATTTCAACGGGCTCTCTCCCATTGATACCGGCAATCATCAACCACAAGGTTTGTTATTAGATACTATCAACCAAACTTTTGGCTCCTTTGAAAACTTCCGAAGAATTTTTATTCAGCAAGGCCTCTCTGTCTTTGGTTCGGGTTGGACCATGTTGGGGGTAAACGCCCGCAATCAATTAGACATCATCAACTTGAAAGAACAATATACAGCGATTCAATACATGCTGCGTCCTTTGGTCATTGTAGATGTCTGGGAGCATGCCTACTACTTAAAACACAAAAATGACCGTCAAAGCTATCTTGAAAATATATGGAGCATTATCAACTGGCCTAACATCTTATAACCAAGCACCTTATCTATATAATAATAAAACTTTTACACCGCACGGGGGGTACAGCAAAAGCTGTGCCCTCGCTTATTTTTACTATGCCAAACAATAAGAATAATTCTTACGAATTATTCTTAGAGTATTATAAAGTTTCAGCAACCGAAAAGTCTAACGGTTCCAGCTCCGCTGGAATTACGCTTGGAAAAGCGTAAAGTAAAACTTTTCAAGAATAACCCTAAAGGGTTATTCTTGTTGTATCATAACATCGCAATAACAAGGAACAGATGGCATCTGAACCACTCCAGTCTTTTGGGCATATTCGACTATTTTCGAATACAACCCCACAAACATTCCTTGACACATACGATCGGCATCATCATGCAAGTGTTTGGTGAACAACTTTTTATATCCTGCGATAAACGTATGAACGATCTCCGAATACTGTGGCATAAGAGGTGAAAGATATTGATCGGCTATAGCATCAAATTCTTTCTTTTGAGATTTTGTAAAATAAGGAACCGTGATAAAAAAGCCTCCGTCTTTCTGTTTTGCTATATATCCATCTTGAATCGCACCAGCTACAGAAGCAATATCATTCGATACGCTGCTAAATAAAATATCTTCGCAAACATTGATATAATTATCTGGCATCACTGCTCTAAATGCTATACCAGGAATTGAATTATAAGCGGTATGACTACAATGACCACGACTGCCTAAATTGAAATTTTGTTGTGTGCCGATCCCAATTCGATGATATTGACCCGTCTCCATATTTCCAAAATAACACCAATCATTGCCATCATACTTTTTCTTAAATCGAGGATAGGGTAAGTGACAATAGTGCTTGCTTGCATAGGCAAATGCCTGCACGCCGTAAAGATAAAACAAATCGGTTTTACTTTTTTGGGCTTTATAGAAAGCAATTTGAGCCGCCTTTTTCGCGATACTATCAAGGGCTTTCAACAGATGTTCCATCATCGGCATCAATGCTTTTTCGGCATTTTAGTCACAATACCAGCCGTATTTATCCGACCAAATAATAAAATCGGTTCGATATTTACCTTTAGCAACTTCTACAATCGCTTCTCGTTTTAATAAATTATCAACTCTTTCCTCGATATAATAGGCTGGCACACCGCATGCATTCGCCAATTCTTCAATCGTGCCTGGCTGCGTATAGCAATAGTACAATATGTTTTGTGAAAGAGCATCATCAATATACGCGCTCGAAAAAGGAATCGTTGTACCATTATAATTTCCGTTTCCATAAATATTAATGCTCATTTTTACGGGCCGTAACGCTGTTTCTTTCATCTCAGTACACTCCTTTTTCAACTTTCTCCTGGCTTCCGTCAACCGCCACCGGACGGTTCCCTCCGGAATTTTCAGCTTTTCAGAGATTATTTTTGTAGAAAGGCCATCATAATAGTAAAAATGATAATATCACGGTAAATCGCAGAAAGCATAGCAATTTTCGTTCGCAAAATGTTATAGATTTCCTCCTCTTGGTCATCAAAATATGTATCCTCGTAACAAAATTGCTCCAGCGTATCATAAGAATACATCGCACGCTGTTTCCCCAAACAACGCCGAAAACTTTTTGTCACATTGTTCGCCACTCCCCAAAGCCATGGCTCAAATTTACTGCCATCTTTTAACCTCGGCAATTCTCGAACGGCCGTGAATAGTCTCTCCTGCGCTAATTCATCAGCCTCTGCACGAGAATAAGTATGGTTAATTTTTTCTATCCAGCTAAAAAAGGAAGTAAAAATTTAACAAAGCAACTCCATGAGGACAGCGTTTGTTGCAGACTACACATAAATTTGCACCTATCAGAGAGATTATCCATATGATAGAAAAAGAGAGGTGATTACAATACACACGATTTCTATGGCTCTTGCGGCTACTTTAGTAACCTGGTTTGTCACTGCACTAGGGGCAGGCACAGTTGCTTTTTTCCGCAAACCAAGTGATAAAATACTCAATTCTATGTTAGGCTTTGCCGCCGGCGTTATGATTGCCGCCAGCTTTTGGTCCTTACTGCAGCCGGCGATCGAACGGGCAGAAAATGCTGGTGGAACACCCGCGTGGCTAGTCGCTACACTCGGCTTTCTAAGCGGCGCCTTGTTTATATGGATATCCGATAAATTAGTTACCTATGCGCAAAACCGCGCCAATGAAAACAGCCCGCTAAAACCAAATACACGTCTTCGCCGCATTATTATGTTGGTCATGTCTATTACCATTCATAACATTCCAGAAGGATTAGCAGTTGGCGTTGCGTTCGGCGCCTTATCAGGCGAGTTTAACAATGAAAGCGTCATGGGCGCTGTAACCATTGCTATCGGTATTGCCCTGCAAAATTTCCCCGAGGGAGCCGCCGTTTCGATTCCTTTACGCAGAGAAGGTTATTCCCGCCGAAAAAGTTTTTTGTTGGGTCAAGCTTCAGGCATTGTTGAACCAATTGCCGGCGTAATCGGTGCTTTGTTAGTAGTCTATATAGAGGCCCTGCTGCCCTTTGCGCTCTCTTTTGCAGCCGGGGCTATGATTTTAGTGGCTGTGCATGAACTGATTCCTGAATGTCAGAGCAATAAGGAAGCCAATCCCTATTTGGCCACTATGGGCATCATCGCCGGTTTTGCAATTATGATGCTCCTTGACGTTATGTTAGGGTAAACAAAAATCTAACTACCCAAAAAAACAGGCGGCGTATGATAAACGCCGCCTGCTTTTGCGTAATAAAATAAAACCTAACCGCTCTTTTATTATTCGATAAGCATACTCGCCAATAAAAAGTAATCTTTGCATAACACAGCCTATATATTACTTTTAACCAATGAGCTTATTGCAACAAAAATCGAGAGGCAAAGCCTCTCGATTTATAACATGCCAAAATAAGATAAGATGCCATTATATACGCCGCGTGCAAAAAGATCCGGCTGATTTGCCATTAAAGATGCGTCGTGCGGATTGGTAATGAAGCCAAGTTCTATGAGTGTAGCCGGCATAGTCGTTTTCCGAAGCACATATAACGAAGGCCGTTCAAACACACCTCGGTTTTGCAAACCTGTTTGCAGCGCTAAATATTTGCAGATGCTTTCTGCAAAATAGAAGGCCTGCCCTGGCGCCGCATACACATATCCTTCACAGCCGCTGGCACTGGTAATGGTAGAGGCGTTGGCATGCAGACTGATAAAATAATTAGCCCCCCAGCTGTTCGCTGCGTTAACTCTGGCAGAAAGAGAACTGTTCACACTGGTACCAAGCTGCTCAGATGGGTAATTGCGTGACAGTCTTACCTCAAAATTAGGATTCGCCCTTAGCAGATTGGCCAAACGCACCCCAATTTCAAAGACAAGATCTTGCTCACGATATCCCTGTCCCTCTGCACCCGCATTGGGATTCACCGGATTGTGACCTTGATCAATAAAAATTTTAATAGCCATGTATTTTTCCTCCGATACTCTATTATGATATGCCTATTGAACAAAATCAGTGAATCATGGTATAATGAAACAAATCAAGATTTGTTTCCAAAGTTTATCTTGCCACCCAAAAGGGGTGACATTCCGGCAGGACGAAAACCGTCACATGTTAAGCCTTTTAAAACATAGAACTGCTGCATTGGTATAAATATTCAAATAACTTTGATCAAAAATATAGTAACTACACAGAAAGAGCAAATATGAAAACTTTCAACACAAGACGGCTGCTCTCGTTTGTAAGACAAGCCTGTCAGCATTATGATATGATCGCACCCCATGACAAAATTGCCGTGGGCCTTTCAGGAGGAAAAGATTCTACCGCCCTGCTCATCGCCCTCAACGAAATGCGCCGCTTTTATCCGGTTCCTTATGAAATTGTGGGCATTACGATTGATATGGGCTTTTCCGGCATGGATTTTTCGCCATTAACGGAACTTTGCCAAGAAATTGGCATAGAATATAGAGTGATCAGTTCAGACATTGCTCGTGTTGTGTTTGATATTCGAAAGGAATCAAATCCCTGTGCTTTATGCGCAAAAATGCGCAGAGGGGTCCTGCATGACGCTGCCAAAACCAACGGATGCAACAAAATTGCTTTAGGACACCATTTTGACGACATCATAGACACTTTTATGCTTAATCTAATCCACGAAGGACGCTTAGGCGCTTTTTCGCCAGTTACCTATCTTTCCCGCAAAGAGATCACCATGATTCGTCCCCTCATTTATGCCAAAGAAAAGGATATACAATATTTTATCAAACACAATGACATTCCCATCATTACGTCTACCTGTCCGGAAGATAAGCACACCGAGCGAGAGGAAATAAAACAAATGATTGAAGCATTAAACCGGAAATACAACGGCTTTTCACACCGCGTCATGAACGCTATAGAAACCGCACAGCTTTCCGGCTATTCACCTTGCATTCGAACCAAAAGGACAAAAAGCAAATAGGATGTAGCAAAGCCATCTCATCTATACTATCAATCGAGGAGGCATTTCTGTTATGGACAAACGAAAAAACAGCGTCATCATGGAGCGCTACTGTCCAAAAGTCAATTCCAACGTGGTCATACTCAAAAACATGGTTAAAAATGATGGTACATACGAGTGTATTTCACATGCGCACTGCGGTAATCGGGACAATTGCCCCACCCTGCCTAAGAATCGTAGAGAAGAAACAATAAAAGAATAAAACATGTATTTAATCCACCAAAAAAGAACGCATTGTGTTAAAAACACAATGCGTTCTTTTTTGACATTTTATTCGCATTTTGCTATAATTAATTATAAAAAACACGTTAGCATAGAACAATCGAAAGGAATGCAAATGAAAAACTGCCGCACACACACTTTTCACTTATTGAAAAGGAAAATGGTAACCACACTTGTCGCTTTTATCATAATCAGCACGTCCGTACTCATTCCCTTGCAAAGCCAAGCTTCCGTGGGCGGTCTTGGCCAGGAATTTGCGCAAAGAGAATATACATTATGCGACGGATTAACCTATAAAGAAATCCATGCGGACAATGCAGCCGGTTACCAAATTGGTTATGCGTTTACCATGACGCCTAATGAAGATACTGCTTTATCGCTTGGATACGGCAAAACGCTGTACGGCCGAAAAACGCTCTCTGAAATCATTTATACCGCTGAACAGGCTGGGCAAAATGTGGTAGGTGCACTCAACGCCGACCAATTTTCCGTTCAATCGGGCCTTGCTTACTCGGCGATGATCAATGGCGGCGAAATTTTGGCCACCAATGATACAGGCGCACTGTGTCTCGGTATGAAAAATAATGGCAAAGCATTCATTGGCACGCCGAATATCCGTGTGAATGTTCAAGCCGGACAAGCGAACTTGCCCGTTACATCTTTAAACAAACTGCCAGAAGAAGGCAAAGGCGCCGTTCTTTTAAGCGCTATATTTGCTGACTCCACCAAAAGCAGTCACGAAAGCATCGAAATATTGATTAAACCTACATCTACCTCGCAAAAATGGATCTCCGGCCAGCCTCTTACTGGTACGATCACCAGTGTACAAAAAAATGTTTCTGACACGGCCATACCAAGCGGTTATTACGCCCTTTCCATTCCCGCTTCTCATGCTGACGCCAATGCCTACGCGGCCCTTACGCCTGGCACATCGATCACAATGACGGTGTATGCAGATGGAGAATGGGCCGACACCTATTTTGCCGTAGGTGCTGCCGCACAAATTTTGAAAGACGGCGCTGTGCAGGCAGACGCTGTCAATACCCCCCGCGGCAAAACAACGGCAGCCCGCAGCTGTGTTGGCATTACAAACAATGGAAAAGTCGTCTTTTTTGCCGCTGATGGTGATGGTCAAAACGGCAAAGGAATCACACTAAGCGAAGCAGCTACAGAAATGCGCGCATTAGGTTGTGAAAATGCATTAGAACTCGATTCTTTTACCAGCACCACGGTAGCGCTAAAAGAACCTGGCGCAGAACACTGCACGGTCATCAATCATCCCGCCGCAGGACAAGAGCGCGCCATTTCAGCTGGCATTCTGCTTATTAATAAATCTCGTTTAGAGGAACCATATGCACTAAAAATTGAGCCGTCAAATCCTTATGTTATGGTCAAAGGTGGTTCGATAAAGCTAAGCTGTACAGCTATTTCACGTTCAGGTGCCGCTCTTTCAGAGCCGTTAACTGATATAAAATACACCCTATCCAATCCGATTGGCTCTCTCACTGATTCTGTTTATACTTCGGGTACTGAAACCGGATCGGCCGTCATCACAGCTACCGCTAAAGTAAAGGATAAAATTATAACCGGCCGTACTACCTTACAAGTAATTAACGCGGTTGACGACATTGTTTGTGAAAACACCAACGTGGTGATTCCGGCCGGCGGCTATGAAAAATTAAATATTATTGGCTACCGCTCTTCGATTCCCGTAGCGATGTGCGCCGCCAATATGAGCTGGAGCTTTGCAGGCACAGCTACGGGCGGTTCAAACGACTCCATTAACGACGAGCCAGGCGCAAACGTCATCGCCAGGTGTCAATACGGTTATCTTGACAATGCGCTCATTTTCCACGCAACCGAAAACTCCGCCGGTGCCTCGTTCACGCTTAATGCCAAATATGGATACAAGACAATCTCCTTACACATAACCATTGGCAAACCACCGTATGTCGTTACTTCTTTTGACAACCGTCTTGAAATGTTTTCAAGCTATCTCAATTTTAACGAATATTACACCTATCGATACACAGAAGGAAAGCGCCACACCAGCGCCCTGCAGTTTTCCGGCTACAACGTCTCATATAAAAAACCGGTATGGCTCGGTAATCATGTTTCCAGCATTAAGGTATGGATTAAAGGAGACGCGGTTTCGCCCTATGTCACTCTGATAGACGAATATGGTAATGAGGCCAATGCCTATTATAAAGAAGAAAAAAACTATGAAAAATATAACGGTTGGATTTTGTATTCTGCGGCTATCCCCCAAAAACTGCAAGGCAATATAGCCATCAAATCACCCGTATGTTCTATCTCGCCCTATCGTTTAAACTGCGTCATTGATGAAATTACCGCCTATTATGACCTGGCTGGCGAATATTATTGCGACACAGCCAAAAACTGGGCGAAAACCTATATCGACATGCTCTATGAGATGGATATAGCCAGCGGCTCACTGGTAAACGGTAAACGATATTATTATCCGGAAGACTCGCTCACCCGTGCCGAGTTTGCAAAATTTATTGTCTCCTATTACAAAATCGACGTCAGCGAATATCAAAATGTCGAATTGAATTTTAGAGACTATTATGATATCCCCACCTGGTCAAAACCCTATGTTCGTGCTGCGGTGGCTAATGGCCTCATGAGCGGTTCTTCTAACCCGGATGGTTCGGTTGATTTTCTGCCGAATGACAAAATTACCCGCGCGCAAATTTTCTCGGTCATTGGACGAAAAATAAACGCCGTTGAAAAGGAATTGCCTTTTACCGATAAAAACGATATTCCTTCCTGGGCCTTACCAACACTTAAGAAAATCTATGGCGCGGGACTTGTTGCCGGCTATCCCGATGGTTCGCTGAAACCTAACGCGCCCGTCACACGCGCCGAAGCAGCCGTTATGCTGCACTCACTTTACCGATATGAGTATAAATAAAAAACTGCATTTCAGCTTCAATTCGAATCTGAAATGCAGTACAAATTAAGATCCCAGGCGGGAATATAGCGCAAACGTCTGATATAAAAACGATAGTTCTGTTTCATCTTAGCAATCTGCAATGGCAGCGCAAACAGATCTTCTACCCGATGATATAAAGACACTAACAAATCGGGGCTATCTCGCTCAATCGTTTTTTTTGATCCTGCTAATGCTTCTTTTTCGCTGCCCTCTACATCGTATTTAATAAAATCAACCTGCATCGATTTTGCCAGTTCATCAACACTGACAGCCGGACACAAGTTTTCCTTGCCCGTGTTTGAATGCTGCGTTACATTCGCATTTCGATTGCCTTGATGGTCAAATACAAGTGTTGTCGACTCATCCCAAGCTGCGGCCTGAATAGGCCGCACTTTTTTATTTTCTGCAGCAAAAGCGTTTAATTTTTTAAAATTGCGGCGATCAGGTTCTACGGCATAAAGCGCCTCAAGCCGCGGACAACGTGCCAGCATTACTTTGGCCGTATCGCCCGTATAAGCGCCTAAATCATATACATTGCGATATCGCAAAGGTTTGAACAGCTGAAATATCTCTTCTTCTACACATTCACTGAGGAACAACGGCGCGAGCCTTCCGGTTAGCTTATATTCGATTACCTGCTCCAAAACTTCTCGGGACCTTTCATCAGCTAAAAGCGCTGATACCGTCTGAAATTCTTTTTGATGCGCCACATAAAAATCACAATCAAAGAGGCCGCCGCCAAAAACAGGCACATCAGGCGCATAGAGTTCTCGTTCCTTATCGATGGCCAAAATTTGGTCAATGACCTCTGGCCGACTGGACGCAAACGACAGAAGTACGATGAAATCATCGTACTTCTGTAAAATCTCGGTATACGAAAGTACACGCTTGCCATGAAAAAATTGACCTCTTACAAAACCATCAGAAGCAAAAAAATCAGCGGCTTCTATGCCAAGACGATTCAAAACAGACAAAATCTTATCGGCGCCGTCACCCATTCCATACAAAACAATCGGCTTCGTTGTATGGGCTAAATACTGCCACAAATCCTTCATGCTTCTAAAAAACGCATGGCGTTATTATAATAGATGTCTGCCCGCTGCGCATCGGTCAAATCAATTTTAGCAAACATTTCCTCATAAGCCTTCAGGCTGTAAATCGGATAATCGGTGCCAAACATCACTCTGTCATAGCCGCAGCGCTCAATCAGTTCTTTGGCATGGCCAGGTGTCAGACACCACAAAGAGGATGACAAATCATACCAAATGTTTTTGTGTCCATACAGACACTGCGCATTGTCCCATGCGCGATAAGAACCAAAGTGAGCGGCGATAACTTTTAATTTCGGAAAACTTTGCAATATCTTAGCAAGACGCTCTGCATGGCTATACTGATATTCTGGCCGGTTGTCCCCCATATGTAAAAACAAAGGCATTTTACCTTCAATAGCCTCATAAAGCTTCATAAAACGCTCGTCATCAATGTTCACCGCTTGGATATCAGGATGAATTTTAACACCCGTAAAACCAAGTTTTCTGCCCCTTTCAACCTCTGCGGCCATATTCTCATAATCCTGATGCATAGCCATAAACGAATAAGCCTCTAAGCCGTGCTCTTTTGCTAAGTGTAATGCCTCGGCAGCTGTATCATTGACCTTTTCCACCTGTTTGGCGCTCGTGGCTACCGACAAAAGAAACACGCCGTTAAATCCGTTTTCCATTAACTGATACTCAAGATCAGCATATGTACCCGCGCAGTGCACGTCAAAGTTATAAAACTTACCCAAATTTTCATTGGCTTTCGCCGCAATTGGTTCAGGATAAATATGTGCATGCGCGTCTATCTTTTTATATTCCATAGTTATCAACCTCCTTTTCTGTCTCATCATCTTGTCTTGCAATTACTTAAACAAGTCAAAATCAGAAAAAGCGTCCATTTTCGTTCAAATATCATTTTCGCTTAATGAACAAATTCCTTGTAAATAGCTCTCATGGCATTTTCTAAATCGCTCTCTTCCACGCCCATAATAATGCTTTTTTCACTTGAGCCTTGATCAATCATACGAATATTAATATCTGCCCCAGCCACTGCATTAAAAATGCGCGCCGCCGTGCCTTTTGACTGTACCATGCCCCGGCCTACAATTGCAAGCAATGCTAAACCATCATCAATGGCAATTTTATCAGGGCTTACCGCGCGGCAAACTTCGGCTTTAATTTGATCTTTGATTTCTGCAATTTCTTGTGTAGCAATAATCACGCTCATCGTGTCCACGCCGCTTGGCAGATGTTCAAAGGAAATACTGTGCTTTTCTAAAACCTCAAGCACTCGTTTGCCAAAACCAATTTCCGCATTCATCATATCCTTTTCAATGGAAAGAACACTAAAGCCCCGCTTACCTGCTAACCCTGTAATGACATGTTTCAAATCTACCTTGTCAGCCGCCGGTACAATCATCGTTCCGCTATCGTCCGGGCGATTGGTATTTTTGATATTAATTGGAATTTCGGCAAAACGCACAGGGAAAATGGCCTCTTCATGCAAAACACCCGCACCCATAAAAGACAACTCGCGTAGTTCAGCATAGGTAATGAGTTCAATACCAAGCGGATTCTCAATAATACGAGGATCTGCCATCAAAAAGCCAGATACATCCGTCCAATTTTCATAAAGATCGGCTTGAACAGCCCTGGCAACAATTGACCCTGTAACGTCTGAACCACCTCTGGAAAAAGTTTTAATCGTATCATTGGGCATGGAACCATAAAAACCAGGAATCACGGCCTGCGGGTGATCAGCTAATACACTGGCAAGCAGCGTGTTGGTTCCTTCCATGTTCAACCGGCCATTTTCCTCAAACAATATGACATCGGCCGCGTCAATAAAATCAAAGCCTAAATACTTGGCCAAAATCATCGCGTTCAAATATTCGCCTCGGCTGGCGGCATAATCTTTGCCGGCTTTATGAATAAACCCATTTTTAATAAGTTCAAACTCTTTTTCAAGTGAAAAGTCAAGGCCAAGACCAGCAATAATGCCGTTAAAGCGATCTTCTATTTCTCTAAATGATTCATCTATGTCCTGCCCTTTAGCCGCTAACGCATAACACTGATAAAGCATATCGGTCACTTTCGTATCCTGCGCGTTGCGCTTCCCTGGGGCAGAGGCCACTACATATCGTCTGCTTGCATCATTTCGAATAATATCCCCTACTTTTTTAAACTGCTCGGCGTCGGCAAGGGATGAACCGCCGAATTTAACAACTTTTAACACGTTCTAACTCCTCAAACGTCTTTTTTCTTTTACCTTTTATTATATGAAAATACACAAAAAATGTCAAGAGCTAAAGAAATCTAACCCTTAAACCGGATAGAAAAACAAACGCCTATCGGCGTTTGTCTTTCTATCCGAACAAAATGCGCAATTGCACATGCATCCTATTTCAGATCGTATATGATTTTCTGCACATGGTTGCAGGCAATAAAGTCCTTCTCGGTCTCTTTAAGCCAATCTGCTTGGCTTTCCTTCCCGACAATGACCGCCGATTCCATTTCAGTGCGCATAGACAGACTATTTTCTGACTTGTATTTACGTACTTCCGCAATGGCATTTTTAATTGTCTCGCCAAAAGCAAGCAATTCTTGATCGACTTGTTCTGGCTTTGGCCACTCGGTTTTGTGCAGCGAAACAGCACCCACAAAATCTTTAAAACCTTTCAAGTAAATATACTCGGTTTCATGTGGTATATAGATAGCATACATTTTAAGTATGGTCAAAAGACAATAATAGATCGCATACTGTCCTGAACGACGCTGCTCTGCTCCATGAATTTCTGGCTTATACAGACGTTCTTTAACAATCTCGATATAATTATCGCATAAGTCTTTCCAGAACAAATCATCAATGGCTTTTCGCGCCATACCAATTTCATACTCATCTAACCATTTAGAGGCTTCCATAATGGTCTCATTCGTGCGTTCGATAATCCATCGGTCAATTGGCAGAAGATGCTCCGGCACATAGGTCGGATCAAAATCGGTCAAATGAGACAACACAAATTTAGAAGAGTTCCATAATTTTGTAATTAACCGACGGGAAGCATCCTGCATTTCCTGCTGATCAAAATAGGTGTCGGTACCAAGTCTTGCGTTGGCTGCCCAATATCGAATAACATCCGCCGAATAGGTGTTGATAACCTCTTGCGGGGACAATTTTGCATTGCCCTTTGACTTACTGATTTTCTCACCCGGCTTAGCTAACACAAACCCGCAGATCATCGTATCCTGCCACGGAATTTCACCAGTATGATACAAGCTTTTCGCAATGGTATAAAAAGCCCATGTTCGAATAATCTCATGAGCCTGTGTACGCATGCTCATAGGCATAAACTCGGTCTCGGCATCATACTCTTTGGCTTTATCTTCGTTAATAAACGGCGTGATTGAAGAAGTAGCCCAGGTATCAAGCACCGCTTTCTCAGGCACAAAAGACTGGCAGCCGCAGGAACACCCCCCGTTATACGGTGTCTCCATCGGATTCACCGGCAGTTCTTCCTCTGCCGGAAAAGCCGGTTTGCCGCAAGCCTCACAATACCATACCGGAATTGGAACACCAAAGTAGCGCTGGCGAGAAATACACCAGTCCCATTTCAAATTCTCTACCCAGTTCACATAGCGGCTCTTCATATGCGCTGGATGCCAATTAATTTTATCACCAGCCGCCAATAACTCTGCCTTTTTGCTGAGTACATCAATATACCACTGGCTGGATGGAATAATCTCCACCTCGGTGCCGCACCGCTCGTGTACTGAAACGGTATGTGTAATTTTTTCTGATTTTAATAAAAGACCTTTTTCGTCCAATAACCGAACAATTTCTTTCCGTGCGGCCTTCACTTTCATATCTGCGATAAAAGGAACATCAGAAGCAATCGTACCATCCGACAAAATGACCTTTTTATAGGGCAAATTCAGCTGACTTACCCATTCAACGTCAGTTGTATCGCCAAACGTAGCGCACATAACCACACCTGTACCTTTGTCAAGCGCAACCTTATCATCTGCTAATAAAGGTACTTCAAAATCATACAGCGGCACGGTAACCATCTTGCCGATTAAGTGTTTGTACCGTTCATCCTCGGGATTCACTAACACACAGACAACGCCGTATAACAATTCCGGACGAGTCGTCGCAATTTCCAACACCTTGCCATCAATATGAAACGGGATATAATTGAAAAAGGAATCAATGTCGTTAGAATCAAGCTCTGCCTGTGCAATGGATGTTTGACATTCGGTACACCAAAGCACAGGTGATTCCTTGCTATAGGCATGTCCATCTTTAGCTAATGCAAGAAAAGACTTCTGCGACAGACGCTGTGTATTTTTACTCACGGTTGAATACTGCAAATTCCAGTCGCAGGAAAAGCCCATCGATTTCCAAAGACTTTTAAATTCGTCCTCGTATTTTTGGGTAATCGCTACGCATTTTTCACGAAATTCACTGCGTGGCAGTTCAGCAGCGCGCACGCCTGTTTCTTTTTCAACCAAACGCTCAGATGGCAGACCATTATCATCAAACCCAAACGGATAAAATACATTGTAACCTTTCATGCGCCGGTAACGGGCAATCATCTCTGCCTGCGTATAACTAAAAATATGGCCAATATGCAGGCTGCCGCTGACCGTTGGCGGCGGTGTATCAATTGAATAAAGAGGTTTTGAACGATCGGGCGTATAATCATACACCTGATTCTCTTCCCAATACTTCTGCATTTCCTTTTCAACGGTTAATCCGTCATATCGCTTTTCAAATTCCTGCACTGTATAACCAGCCTTTCCGTGCCTTTTGCACAAAAATGAATATTCAATAAAAAAAGCCCTATTTTGCTCTTAGGGCAAATGACCCGTTATCAACATCATCATGTAAGTACATGCTTTTTCATTCAACAACAGGGTTTATTAGCCAAACATGGCGCCTTGTCACCACGCGGTTTGAAGTGGCCTTAAAAAAATTCTGCCAAAATTCACCGAACCCTCTGCTCTTCAAACAAGAATATCTTTATATACCCTCTTTATCTCCGTTTTGAAGTTTACTCACCACATGATTTCACAAGCATTTCCTATACAGTATGAATTATACAATTTATTATCCGGCTTGTCAAGAAATATGCCCAAAAAACCAGGTTTGAATCATTAATAACGCAATACAAGCATAAAAAAGCGGGTACAAACCCATTTTTTTATGCTCATGCTGTATAGAAAGAACCCGATCGGATCAATAATCATAACAAATATCATTGATCAGAAAGGCATCACTCAACATGAAAATTCAAAGCATAAAAGGACTTCAGGTTTTTGATTCAAGAGGCAATCCCACGCTAAAAGCTTATGTTACACTAAATAACGGGACAGTTGGCGAGGCGCTGGTCCCTTCCGGTGCATCCACAGGACAGTTCGAAGCCTACGAGCTGCGGGACGGCGGCAAAGATTACCATGGCAAAAGTGTGACCAAAGCAGTCGATCACATCAATACGGCCATACAAGAAGCATTAGTGGGCAAAGACGCCGACTGTCAATCGATTCTTGATGAAATTATGATCAAAGCAGACGGCAGCGAAAATAAATCTAATTTAGGTGCGAATGCGATTTTGGCCGTTTCATTAGCGGCCGCCAAAGCAGCAGCCGCCGCTTATCACATGCCATTATACCGCTATATCGGCGGCATCAGCGGTGTCACGCTGCCCATTCCCATGATGAATATTTTAAATGGCGGCGCGCATGCGGCCAATACAGTTGATATACAGGAATTTATGATTATGCCCTATGGCGCCAAGACATTTGCCGAAAGCATGCGCATGTGTACAGAAATCTATCATACACTTGGCAAAATTTTGAAAGAAGACCATTTCTCGGTGTCAGTAGGCGATGAAGGTGGATTTGCGCCCGATCTTGCGTCGGATGAAATGGCGCTTGAATATATTGTCAAAGCAACAACCACCTGCGGTTATGAACCAGGGCGCGATATTTTTATCGCGATTGACGCCGCCGTTTCAGATTGGTATAAAAACGGCGCCTATACCCTGCCAAAACGAAAAATCACCGTCTCTCGCGACGAATTGATTGATTACTTTAAAGCGTTAAAAGAAAAATATCCGATCATTTCCATCGAAGATCCTTTGTCTGAAACCGATTTCGAGGGCTTTGCCTCGATAACAGAACAAATGAGCGGAACGCAAATTGTAGGCGATGATTTATTCGTCACCAATGAAAAACGCTTAGCCAGAGGTATCTCTGAACATGCTGCTAATGCGATTCTAATCAAGCCCAATCAAATCGGAACCTTAACCGAAACTATTAATACGATTCGCTTAGCCAGACGCAATGGCTATCATACGGTCATGAGCCACCGTTCTGGTGAAACCGAGGATACAACCATTGCTGATATTGCAGTAGCTATGAACTGTACTCAAATTAAAACCGGTGCCCCATGCCGCAGTGAACGAGTAGCAAAATACAATCGCCTGCTCGAAATTGAAACCGAATTAGGCGCTGCCGGATCATTCGGCAGACGATAAAAATGATAAGATAGCTATGAATCGAGGCAGAAATATTTCTGCCTCGATTCATTTTTATAAAGCGGCAACCGTCTTGACACCGATTTTACTATGCAGACATAAAAAACACCCTTTGTCACCGCTTACTGCTGTATACAAAAGTACTTTTTCATATTTATCGAGAACAAAAAATGCCTCGCGCCGCAGCATAACTATTTAAGGAAAAAGAGGAACAATAGAACAAATAAATAATTTTGATGAAACAAAAAGTCGGAACGAGCATAACTCGTTCCGACTTGGCGCGCCTTGGGGGATTCGAACCCTCGACCTACCGGTTCGTAGCCGGGCACTCTATCCACTGAGCTAAAGGCGCTTATTCTATGTACCTGCATTATATTATCACATTCACTGTCACTTGTCAAGAGCATAGGTCAGAATTCACACCAGTTTTTTAGCCAATAAAGAATTCTACTCCCTTTACTTCACCTATCTATTTCATAACGAAAAATCTGAATATGAAAGCACTTCATACGGAAATGCAAGGCAACAATGCAATTCTATGATCATCACCCTGCATTGCATACAGTTTAAAAAATCCTTTATGCCTATCATTATTTTAGACGATAATCCCTGCTAAAAACATGCCTGTTCCCGAAGCAGTTAGACTATGAACCAAAACAGTTCATTAACATTCAATTCTAATATACCAGACTATAATACAATAGCAGCAAAATATATCATATATCCTGTCAGCAAAACGGCGCCATGCCAACGTTTTAACCTTCCTTCTTTCGCGCAGAATATAACTAAGAACAAAGCTGCCGCCGCAGATACGATGCTGTCAAAACGGAAAATCTCTGCAAACGCTACGGGATGAACTAAAGAGGAAATCCCTATCACAAATAAAATATTGAAAATATTGCTGCCCACGATATTACCAATAGCAATATCTGAGTTGCCTTTTTTAGCAGCTGTCACCGATGTTACCAATTCAGGCAGCGAAGTGCCAAGCGCCACAATTGTGAGTCCGATCAAACGCTCACTTAAACCGAGCCTCGCCGCCACAATACAGGCGGCTTCCACAACCATACTGCTTCCCACAATCGTCATAATCAAGCCGAAAACACATAATAAAATGATTTGCCATACTTTTTTATTATTTTTGTCTATGATCTTCTTTTCGCCCTCTATCCGACTTTTTTTAGCTGCCAAAAACAAATAAGCAAGATATAATGCAAAAAGAATAATTTGCAGCAAACCATCCGCAAAGCCTATACGGCCATCAATGCCTTGTACAACCAACAATATACTGATTCCCATTAAAAACGGAAGTTCATATCTTACTGTACTTTTCTTTACCTTAAGTACGCTCACCATTGCCGAAAGGCCAAGAATCATCAAAATATTTAATATATTACTGCCTACAACATTGCCAATCGTAATTTCTGCGTTGCCCTTTATGACAGCCGAAATACTTACCGCGGCCTCGGGCAAACTTGTACCCATAGCCACCACAGTAAGCCCGATCACAATTGGCGATATGCCAAGCTTTTCCGCCATCGCAGAAGCACCGCTCACAAACCAATCCGCCCCTTTAACCAGCAGAAAAAAACCAGCCGTCAGCATAAGTATTAGCAAAATTAATTCCATCCCAATTTCTCCTTCACCGTTTCGGCAAAGCATAAAAATAGAGACTTTGCCGCTACTCAATAACAGCAAAGTCTCGCTATTTCATTACTAAGCCGGATCGAAAGGATCGTACTGACGACAAAGTAAACATGGAAACGCTCCATGCAAGCTACTCCCTTTGTAATAACAGTATATGCATTCTTATTGCTTTTGTCAACATTAAACTAAGTAATGATAATAAAAAACACACCAAAACTTCTCTTCTAAAGTATAAATTTGCTGTTTTTAAAACACATTTTTCTGCTGTAAATCTATATGATAAACATTTCGCTTACTGTAAGTTTAATCCGTTAGTTTTTTTAAATAAACCGTCAGGCTTATTCTTTAAGATTAAGCTGTCAAGCTTATTCTTATTTTTATGATAAAAACAACAAATACGGTTTATAATAAACAACAAGAAAGCATTTGTTCGATTTCAACAATATGACAAACGCGCAAAGAAAGGATCATGCAGCAATGCAGCTAACAGGAAATTATCTTCTTGATTCAAGTCATATGGATCAGGCACTAAACCTGAACCGCGCCTTTGATTTAACCAAACGAGAATTTGTCAATATGAAGGGCGCAAAATGTGCTTTGTATGCCGTCAGCGGACTGATTAAAGACACAGTTCTCACCGAAACACTCAATTTTTTTATGCGCTTCGATGGCGAATCTGAAAAAGAAATTGCGGCAATACCCTATATTGAAACCGCTAACATGAATCAAATTGAAGATATTAAAAATGCCGTCCTAAAAGGCGGCACCGCCATTCTGCGCGATCATTGCCAAAATGCCGCTATCGTCTATGCACGCAGCTACCCGATGCGCGGTATTGAAGAGCCTGAAAATGATAAAGTATTGCGCGGTTCCCGTGATGGCTTTGGCGAATCGCTGATTCTTAATACCTCGCTTATTCGCCGCCGAATCCGAGACGCCAATCTCTGTATTGAGAACATGATCATTGGTGCCTCTACCCGTACCGATGTAGCTGTCTGTTATGTAGACGGACTTGCTGATGACGCCTTTTTAAATACAATTAAAAACAAGCTTAACGCAATTGATACCGACTCACTCAACATGGGGGCTGAATCCATTGCCGAAATGCTGATTAAAAAAAGATGGTATAATCCTTTTCCAAAGATACGTTACACCGAACGGCCTGATACCGTTTGCGCCCATTTATTAGAAGGCAGCATCATCATTCTTTGCGATAACTATCCCGCTGCTATGATTTTGCCTACGTCTATTTTCGATTTTATTCAAGAAACCGACGATTTTTATTTTCCCCCGCTTGTTGGCTCTTATCTCCGCATTATACGCATTATCATTGTTTTAATGACCTTGTATTTGCTTCCCGTATGGGCCTTGATACAAAGCAATCCAGACAAAACACCCGAATTATTGAAATTTATTATTATATCCAACGAAGCTCAGCTCCCACTACTTTTCCAAATTTTTATAGCCGAAATCGCAATTGACGGACTCAAGCTGGCTTCGCTGAATACACCAAGTATGTTAGGCAATTCTCTATCAGTTGTAGCCGGGTTAATCTTAAGCGACTTTGCCGTAGCGGCCGGTTGGTTTGAACCTGGTGTCGTTCTCTATGTAGCCATCACTGCCTTAGGCACCTTTACCCAAGTCAGTTATGAACTCGGCTTTGCGCTAAAATTCATGCGGTTGTTCATGTTCCTCTGTGCGTCACTATTTGGACTTTGGGGTTTCATTATTTCTGATTTGCTGATGAAGATTCTTATCGTAATCAATAAGGGCGTCGGCGGACGCGGCTATCTTTATCCGCTCATTCCATTCAACGGCAATGCGTTGAAACGACTGTTAATTCGCACAAAAAAAACACATTAAGACAGGCTATAAAGCCTGTCTTAATGTGTTCATGATTTTCTTTTCTTCTCTGGAGATTTTTACTTGTGACAAACCTAACATTTGACCTGTCTGTTGCTGAGACATATCCTTAAAGAAACGCAGCATAATGATTTTTTGCTGCATCTCGGGTAGCGCTTTAATTGCTTGTGCCAGCGCAATTTTATCGGTTAACACCTCCATTTCATTGTTTTTGTCTGCCACAAAATCACCAAGTTCGCCATCATCATCACCGACCGATTCATTGAGCGAATGGACAGGATTTACCGCGTCTAACGCATAAATCAACTCGTCAGTGCTCATTTCACAGAGGGCTGCCAGTTCGGTTAGTTTTGGCTCTCTGCCCTGCTCTTTAATAAACGACTCTTTTTTTCGCAAAATTTCAATACCCTGACGCTTTGTTTGACGGCTAACCTTAATCATGCCATCATCACGCAAAAAACGCCTAATTTCACCCAAAATCAAGGGGACTGCATAGGTAGAAAACATGCACTCATAGGAAAAATCAAAGCTCCGAACTGCTTTAATCATACCTATTGAGCCAATCTGCACTAAATCTTCAAAATCAACTCCTCTGTCTGTAAATTTCAGCGCAATTTTTTTAACCAATCCTAAGTTTGAAGAAATGATTTCTTCAAAGGCCTTTTCATCGCCAGCCTGCGCCTGTTTTAACAAAGCTTCGTTATCACGCATTCAATCACTTTCTTTACTTTTTTATGCGCTTTGTCATGGTGACCGTTGTTCCATATCCAGCACAAGATCTCACTTTAAGCTTGTCGGTAAAAGATTCCATAATAGCAAAACCCATACCGCCTCGTTCACCTGACTGATCGGTTGTGTATAAAGGTTCCATTGCCTTTTTCACATCAGGAATACCGCAGCCTCGATCTTTAATCTGAATAACCACGCGGCCATCATCATAATACTTAGCGCATATGTAAATTTTGCCCTCTTCTTCTCGGTACGCATGCACAACGCAGTTTGTTACCGCCTCACTCACAACCGTTCGAATATCGCCAAGCTCGTCCACCGCCGGATCAAGCTGACCCACAAAGGCAGAAATTGCGTATCTGGCATAGCTTTCGTTAATCGACTTAGAGGGAATGGTAAGGCGCATTTCATTCACTATATGACTTCTCACTTTACTTGATCCTTTCAATTGGTACAATTTTATCAAGCCCGGCCATCAGCATAATGCGTGCCACTGAATCGGTAGGATTTACTACCTTTAGCGCCGCGCCAATATCAGAGGCCACTGCATATCGTCCCATAATCAACCCAAGACCGGAAGAATCCATAAAAGAAACCGAACTCAAATTAATTCTTATCTCTTTTGGCCGCAAGGAAATAATCTGCTTGTCCATTTCTTTTCGGATTTCTTTGGCTGTATGATGATCGATTTCGCCCAAAACATATAGAATAAGCTTATTTCCTTCCATTTTTGATTGTACATTCATCATCAAACATAGTTCCTTTTCTTTATTACAACAAGAGAATATCATAAGATTTCTAAAAAGAGTGTCACAATCCGGTGTCGAATCAAATTTATCTATTTTCGGTCTAACTCTTTCAATTAATGATCTTTTAAATACTGATTTTTGGATCGGTAAAAGAGTTTTTGACATATAAAAAATGCAGGTCATCTATATAGATGACCTGCGAAAGTCTTTGCGAAAGTTCTATTTATTTTTTACCAGTTTTGTCGTAAATAGCCTCTAAATCGTCAAGACCAAACTGAATTTCCTTTTGGGTAGAATTCTTAGCCATGTTGACGTGAGAAGCAAGACGTGTCGGATCCAGTCCTTCACCAAAGGTACTGCTGATACCCTGACCCCATTTATAAATATCTACCACTTCATATACACGATTATCAAAGATAATATCAAGCATATCAGCCGATTCTTCATCACGTAAATATTTGTAAGTCAGTGCTCTATCAACATATGCTTTATAAGTGGTCTGAGATGCTAAGCAAGTCATAGCTTCCAAAATAGTAGCGGTTCTTTCTGGATCTGGTGCTGTCAAAGGAATAGCCACTGTATTGGCCTGACCCCAGCTCATACCAGAACGATAATTCTCTTGGCTCTTATCAGCTTTCGGCAATGGCAAAATACCAAATTCGCAGTCAAGACCGCGGAACAGTTTACATCTGTTCATACCAGTTACATTGAACAATGCTTCTTCTTTTTCCATCATACTGCCCATACCGTCAACCCACAGGTCGCCGTCTACACCGATATTCTGCAAGCGGCCAGAAAGCATCGAATAGTTTGCATTACCAACAATATCTTTTACTCTCGTCCAGCTATTTACCATTGTATCCAGATTATCGGTAAAACAGTAAACAGGAAGATCGTTTGCATCTTTCTTAGTAACCTGTGCACCACAGCCTACCATCAGGGCAACATAGTTATATTGTTCACCAATATGTCCATAAATATCGTCTAAGCCCATTTCGCCGTCACCAGTTGCATCTCTCGATACAGCCTGAACCATTCTGAACATTTCTTCAATCGTCCAGTCACCGGCTTTTACCATCTCATATAAGTTGTTATTATAATCAGGCGCTAAATTATAAGTACCAATCATATTTTTCACAAAGTATACAACCCATGTAGCCTGTTTATCAACCAATGTCAAATCGCTAATGGTGAAGTACAAGTGATTATTTACTGAAAGCTGCGCATTAGCACTCTGATCCCAATAATCTTCTTGTAAATTCAGAATATCCGAATAATCCATTAAGTCAAGCAACAAGCCCTCTGTCGCCATGGTAGCGGCATTGTGCAAATTCGCACTGATCAAATCGAAATCATCCGTACCAGCTAAAATCGACTGACGAGCACGATTTAAAAATTCATCGCCGCCTTGCTGCTCAATATAACTGATATTGATATTCAGTTTTTCCTCTAACTTTTTGTCACGTTCCAGAACAGCGTCATTGACTACGTCGCCTTGTAAGTCTTTATTATAGTAAAACTCAAAAGCGCCCCAGTGAGAACCACCCAGTGATCCCCATGTCAAAATTCTGAAATCATAACCGTCAAACCCAGAGTAGTCCAAATTAGTCGGCCACTCATAATTTGCGCTGTTGCTTGGTTCTGTGCTGCCCGTAGAACCGCCATCGTCCTTCTTACATGAAGCGAACACACACAGTACCATCACAAATACCAGCAGCATTGCCAATATTTTTTTCATGTTATCCTCCTAAAAATAATGATAAACGATTTCTGCTTTCATTATATAAAAACAAGCTGTCAATGTCAATTAATATTTTATGTGCAAATCATGAACTACTATCGATTGGAAAAAGATAGCCGACACAAAGGTGTCGGCTATCGAATCGATATACTAACCTTGCGAAAATAATTTACTTGCGTACAAAGTTATTTATTAAAGCAGGTCTTTTTAATAACAACTGCTGCGCCCAGCGCTGCGAAAGCAGCAATCACAATCATTACGATCGGATCAGCGGTCTTAGGGTTGCTTGGATCGCCAGGATTACCAGGATTGCCCGGATCGCCAGGATTGCCAGGATTAACAACAGGACCGCCAGTCGGTCTTACAGTACTCGGCGGCTCTACTGATGTGTCAGCTTCTGGACCCAACTCGATATAATCGTAATACTCAGAACGCCACACATCCTGATAACCATAGCTGTTGTTCAGCATTGCAATGTTCTCTTCAAACGGATCGAGAGATTCCTGGCTGTGAAGCATGCAGCTAATACCAATTTGTGTACCTAATTTAGAGTTGTCAAGCGGAATGGAAAACTCACCATACCATGTGCCGTTTGAACCAGCACTTGCAGATGCGGTGAAACCAGTGTTCCATGTATCCCAGTCACGTGTTGCCCAACCTAAACGGTTTACACGATACTGCGAAGCAAGGCTTGCCTTGTTGGTCCAGTCAATCATGAACTCAATGCAGTCGTCATCCCAAATGTTATGAGCATCCTGTGTATCTTCAGTTACATGCTCACATTTAGCTTCTACTCTCAACTGTTTGCCACACTCGCTGCAAATATGGAAATTAGAAGCAGCATCAAATACGCCAGGATCATTAACCTCTACAAATACATACAGGTTATTGTCGTCATAAACCAGCCAAAGATAGCCGCTCAAATTTGCCGGCGCAGGTCTATCCTGGAAACCTTGCGCAATGGGTAAGCAAATACCATAATCATATGCCAAATCTTTTTGGCCGTCAATGGTAACAGACAAACTGCTCACCTTCGGGATTACGCCGTATGATTCCATACTGCGGTTCGCGCTTGAGGACACTGCAAAGACGCTGATCATTACAGCAACCACAAGCATCAGCACTGTCACTTTTTTCATTTTATTTCCTCCAAATTAATAATAAAATACATTCTGATAAAACTCAAAACATTCCATGTACAAACTTTATATATTTTGTACATTTCTTTGATCTTATTATCTCATAGAATTGTCAATTTGTCAAGAGGTTAATTTGATTTTATTTTACAAAATCGAAATATTCAAATTTATCGCCTTCAAACAGATCGTCATAAACAGCGTCCAGCGCATAAGGTGACTTAGGCGAAGGTTTACGATTAACCCATTTACCATCGGTAAAGTCCGGAATCGGCACAGGCATGGAACCCATAGCGATGGATTGCTCAGACAAGCAGGAAACAACCGACATACAAACTGAATCATATACATCAATCGGCGGTTCCTCGTGATTGCGGACACTTTCAAAGAATGCACGCAACACCAGCGTATCCATACCGCCGTGCGCATCCTGAATGCCCTCTTCCTTATATTTCCGCCACAGCGGATGGTCATATTGATCAATATAATTTTTCATATTGGCAAATTCATGACCTTCATTCATACCATCTAAATAAAGACGATCGCCGTCTTCCATCCATATACCGTTAGTTCCCTGTACACGGCCGCCTCTGGAATAACCTCTTGGCAGTGTAATATCATGCGTCAGCACCATATTCTCGCCGTTTGCACATTTAATAACCGTGGTTGTGATATCGCCGTTATTAATCTGCTTACCATACAACGGATGCTCTTTTCCGCCGTTTTTGTTGATATAATCATATAGACCTCTTGCCTTGGTAGAAGTCGATGTCAAAGACAGCATGCGGTTGCCGCGGTTGATATCCAAATAATACAACATCGGGCCAAGTTCATGCGTCGGATACAGTTCTCCATTACGGCACTTGGTATGGAACGATCTTTCCATGCCGTTTGCATAATCGTCAGCCAAACCGCGCAAATCATGCTGATAGCCGCCGCCTACATACACAACCTCACCAAAGATACCTTTTTTGATCATGTTGTACATGGCCATTTCATAACGGCCATAGCAGCAGTTTTCCAACGCCATGCAGTGCACGCCTGTACGCTCATGCGTACGCACTAAATCCCAGCATTCCTGCAAGCTGGAAACCGGTCCTACCTCGAAAGCTGCCGGAATTCCCGCTTCCATCGAATCAATCGCAATCTTATAGTGCGCATTCCATGAAGAAGGAATCAAGATACAGTCGATGTCTTTTCTCGCTAAAATATCGTGATAGTTCAGCGTACCATCGATATCATGACCATACTTCTCTTCTACTAATTTCTTACCTCTTTGCATCCGATCTTCTTTTAAATCACATACAACCACGATATCAATATCGTTCATATTGTTTATGATTCCGTTCAGAACGCCGTATCCACGGCCGCCAAGGCCTATGTAGCCAACCCGAAGTTTTTCCATTGTGTTTTTTGCTTTCTTCAAAATAAGAAAGCGAACCTCCTTGAATTATATAAATTTTATTTCAAAGCAAATTTAAGAAAGAATCAGCGTCCCTGCTACAGCATATTCATCTTTTCTGATTTTGTTAGACATAATCAGCGGGAAGCCTTTACCAGTATCGCTCTTCAGCGGATTAATGATTCTAAATAATACATCATATTCCCCTGCCGGTACATTTATTTCGGAAAGATCAAACGCCAAATTCATACGCTGCATAGGCAGCAACTGACTAATATTCGTTTGTTTGACAATTGATTTTACGGGATTACCGTCTTTATCAGTTAACAGCAACTCACAATCCCAGTCATAGTAAAGCGGTGCTGTGCCATAATTCTTGATAGACAAATCAAGCGTCTTTTCTTGCAGCGAAACTTCTTTCAGCATAAAATCATAACCAAATACCGAAGCGGCATAGCGGAAATTCTCATACTGTTTTGTTCCCCGTTTTGGCACACCGCCGCCGCCACGCTGAAAACCAAGCGAAAACGACATGTGGAAATGGGTCGTATTAAAAAGCAATGCCTGCAAGCTTTCACCCTCATACATATTTCCGTAAATCAGTTTGCCCTCAGCATTTTTAAAGCCCATCACGCCCGAAATTTCCGCACCCATCATCTGCGTCTGCCAGCGGTCATAAAGATTGCCGCGGCGCAGCGATGTCTCAAAGTCGTGCAGTTCATACCATCCGCCTTCCCGTTCGCCGTCAAGCGCGGTACATTCGTCCATCATGCGATCCCAAACAGGCGTATGATAATCAGCGGAATTAAAGACAAAGTTATCATCGTGAAAGCCGACCGGCGCATGCACCGTATCGCCCATCTCAGGGTTTCTGGCCTGTATTTTTGTTTTCTGGAAATACCGGCAATATTGGCGCACAAGCTTCACCTGTGATTCATGAGACATGGTCACGTATTCACGATGCTCAGGTTTCACGCCGCAATAATTCCACTCTCCATAGGCACCATAAAGTCCAATCTGCACACAGGCAATCCGCGGATCCCCATCATACGCCTTGCCAAACTGCTTGATAAAATCTAAATAATAAGCAATGAGACGCGCATTATCCCAATTGGGATACCGCCGATTTCCATCTGTATAGAGATCACCGTCTTCTTCTAATAATTTTACCAATTCGTCATCTAAATGAAGCTCGTTCTCATAGGCCACCGGACGAAACACGACGGTACGGCCTTCGCGGGCAACCCCTTGCAATATTTGTTCAATTCGATCTACCTGCAGCGTACCGCGCCCCTCTCTGTTCGGGTCAATATGATACAGCTGATCAAAATAGGCACCGCAATATACCATTGAATAATCGTCCGGCTCAAACTCACCGCCGAATAAACACACGCCCTTTAAAGGCTGTGCTGTATAAATTCGATCATATTCGAGCGCAGCGGAACGAAAATCGATCATTTCAAAAATCCTCCAAATACAATGTTCTTTAACTACGGATATTTTATAGTACATACCCTCGAATGTCAATAAGTTATGCAAAAAAAGAAAAACATTTTATTCAAAAAAAACATAATTTTTGGTATCCCTCCATCAATCATCACATATATTTGAACGAAAGGACCGTGATGAAAAATATGGCAGCCTGCCGCGACAATATTGACGAAAGATGCATAAAATTTGGCGAATACATATGTGAAAAACGCGCGACAGTCAGACAAACGGCCACTGTGTTCGGCATGAGTAAATCGACGGTACACAAAGATGTCTCCTACCGTCTAAAACAAATTTCGCCGCAGCTTTGGTCCCAAACCAAAAAAATTCTGGATGATAACAAAGCCGAACGCCACATCAGAGGCGGTATGGCAACGAAGGAAAAATATAAAAAAATTAAAACAAAACAGGCATGAACATGAAATGCTAAACAGCCCGCAATTCGTTGAATATGCGGGTTGTTTTCCGCTATTCTTATATAATTTTTCCATATTTATTCTATGAATCCATTTCATTTAAAAGCTTTCCATATGTTTCTAATCATTTTGACTCATTACAAATTTTTATCGATATATACTAATATCATTATGATTAAATGAATCGACAAACAAAGCATGTAATAAAAACGGAGTATACCATGAGGCAAGACAATGTAGCCGCTTATCTTTTTCATCAAGGCACAAACTATAAAACCTATGAATACTTAGGCGCTCATCAAGAAAACGAAAATATGATATTCAGAGTTTTTGCGCCCAAAGCAGACGCTATTTCGCTAGTTGGCGATTTTAACAACTGGGATGATCAAAAAACACCTTTTACACGCATCACCGAACAAGGCGTATGGGAGGCCGAGCTTACCAACACAGCGTTTAATCCAGACGATAAATACAAATTCAAAATATTTAAAGACGGTAATGCTCATTACAAAGCAGATCCATATGCCTTTTATTCCGAAACATTAAGCCGCACGGCGTCTATTTTGTTTGATCCCTTCTCCTATACATGGCATGATCAAACATGGCTATATAAACGTAAAGAAAACACCGCCAAAAATGGAAAGGACTCTTTTTCGATTCCTATTAACATCTATGAAGTGCATTTAGGATCATGGCGGACCAAAAATGGGAAAACAACCGCTGGTGGCGACGCTTATTTAAACTATCGAGAGATTGCCGATTTACTCATTCCTTATGTCAAAAAAATGGGGTATACGCATATTGAACTGCTGCCGATTATGGAGCATCCTTATGACGGATCATGGGGGTATCAAATCGGCTCTTACTTCGCGCCGACATCCCGCTTTGGCACGCCCCATGATTTTCAGTACTTTGTTGACCAAATGCACGGCGCCGGCATTGGCGTTATTTTAGACTGGGTGCCGGCTCATTTCCCCAAAGACGAGCACGGCCTTTATGAGTTTGACGGCGGCCCTCTCTATGAATACAGCAACCCAAACAAAATGGAGCACAAGGCCTGGGGCACCCGCTGTTTTGATGTTGGCCGCAACGAGGTGCAATGTTTTTTAATATCCAATGCTTTATTCTGGCTCGAGATTTATCACATTGACGGTTTGCGCACCGACGCAGTTGCCTCGATGCTTTATCTCGACTACGATCGAAAACCGGGTGAGTGGACGCCCAACATACATGGGGGCAACTATAATTTAGAGGCGATTGCTTTCTTTCAAAAGTTAAACAGCGCTGTCCTAACCCGTTTTCCTGATGTCATGATGATCGCAGAAGAATCCACTGCTTTCCCCGGCGTTACGCTGCCGCCATACGAAGGCGGTCTCGGCTTCAACTTCAAATGGAACATGGGATGGGCCAACGATATGTTCCGCTATCTTGCGACCGATTCTTATTTTAGAAGCGGGCAGCACAACACCCTTACCTTTCCGATGATGTACGCCTTCAGCGAGCGTTTTATTCTGCCCATCTCCCATGATGAAGTAGTTCACGGCAAAGGTTCTCTGATTGAAAAAGTCAATGCCGAATACCAAGATAAATTTGCCACACTGCGTGCATTTTTTGTTTATTTAATGACCATGCCCGGCAAAAAAATGCTTTTTATGGGATGTGAATACGGACAATTTAGAGAATGGGATTATGAAAATCAATTAGAATGGTTCATGACCGATTTTGAAACCCACGATAAGCTGCATTATTTTGCAGCGGAACTTAATCATTTTTATCTGGAGCACAAGCCTCTTTGGGATATTGATTTTTCATGGGAAGGCTTTCAGTGGATCAACCCGAATGACAGCGACAAGAACGTCATTTCATATAAACGGTATGATCGCGCCGGGCACGAGCTCGCGGTTGTCATTAACTTTTCGGGCTCTCGCTATCCTTCTTACCTTTTACCGGCCGATCATTCGGATTACCGCATCGTTTTTTACAGTGAAGAAAGTCGTTTCGGAGGCAAAGGACGCAAGAAATTATTATGCAGACGAAACGGCATGCTCCGCCTGAATTTGGCCCCCTTCAGCGCCATGATTTTAAAACCCATTCGCAAAAAAGAAAACAATAAACCAAGCAAGCTCGCCTTTTTACAGACAGAAAGGAAAAAGCATTATGTTTAAAAAAGAAGAGTGCGTTGCCATGCTGCTGGCCGGCGGGCAAGGCAGCCGCCTTTACACGCTCACTGAAAAAAATGCAAAACCGGCTGTGCCTTTTGGCGGAAAATACCGAATTATCGATTTTCCGCTGTCTAATTGCATTCATTCGGGCATTGATACGGTTGGCGTGCTCACCCAATATCAACCGCTGATGCTCAACGAATACATCGGCAGCGGCCAGCCTTGGGATATGGACCGGCTTAGCGGCGGGGTCACCGTACTGCCGCCCTACCAAGGAAAAAGCGGTGCAGATTGGTATAAAGGTACCGCCAATGCCATTTATCAAAATCTGCATTTTTTGAAACGATATTCCCCCGAATATATCTTGGTTCTTTCGGGCGACCATATTTACAAAATGGACTATGCGGCCATGCTGACTTATCACAAGAAAAAACATGCAGACTGCACCATCGCTGTCATCGAAGTTCCGATCTGGGAAGCATCGCGCTTCGGTATTATGCACACCGAAAAAGACGGGCGGATTGACCGGTTTGATGAAAAACCAGCCAAGCCCATTAGCAACCAAGCCTCAATGGGCATTTATATCTTTAACAGCGAAGTTTTATATCAATATTTAGAACAAGACGCCGCCAATGATCAGTCTGCCCATGATTTTGGCCAAAACATTATTCCCACCATGATCCAAACAGGTGAAAAATTATATGCTTATCCATTTCAAGGCTATTGGAAAGATGTAGGCACGCTCGAAAGCTTTTGGCAAGCGAATATGGATCTTTTAGGCACCAAACCCGCATTTGATCTGAACGACCGCTCCTTTCGCATTTTTTCACGCAGCAAGGATTTGCCGCCGCAGTTTATCGGCGATGAGGCGCAAATTCAAAACTCGATTATATCCGAAGGGTGTGAAATTTTCGGCCATGTGGAAAACTCCATTCTATTTGGCAGTGTAAAGGTAGAAAAAGGCGCACATATCAAAGACTCTATTTTATTCTCAGACGTTTCTGTCGGCAAAAATACAAAAATTGAGTATGCCATTATTGACGAGGGCACTCTCATTAAATACGGTTGTCAAATCGGTGCGCCGCGATCTCAAAACAAACTCACCGTCATCGGTGCATCACTCACCCTAAAAGCAAAAACAATCATTGAAGGCGGCGCTATGCTAAACCTTCCTGTACAAAACGAAAAGGAGAGATTGTAAATGGGCTCAGTAGCAGGAATTATTTTCTCGGGTCTGCATGATAAGAATATTGGCGAACTCACCCGCAAGCGAACCATTGCGGCCGTGCCTTTTGCCTGCAAATACAGACTGATTGATTTTGCACTTTCAAACATGGTTAACGCCAACATCGACAACATCAACGTCATTACCCATTACAACTATCACTCGCTGATGGATCATATCGGCAGCGGTAAGGACTGGGATTTAGCCAGGCGAAGCGGAGGCATCAAACTGCTGCCTCCCTTTATCAATGCGCACGCCAATGCTGCAAACTTTCTCTATTCTTCTCGCTTAGAAGCGCTGCAAAGCGTAGCCCATTCATTAGATTTTAAAGAACCTTATGTAGTACTGTCAGATTGCGACGTGATTTGCAACCTGGATCTTGGTAAAATGATTGACGAGCACATCAAATCGGGCGCGCACATGACCGCTTGCGTACACACGGTCGACACCTTAAATTACAACACCGGCACCGGCGTTGTCTACACGGCCGACGAAAAAGGCAACATCACCGGCCTTGAGCTATATAATCCTTCCTTGACAGGCAAGAGAGAGCTTTCAATGAGCGTCATGATTATGAAAACCTCTTATCTGCACGAAATTTTGTTAGAATCCACCGTTCACAGCTATACTTCATTTTTAAAAGATATTATCGCCGCCCATATTGGCAAACGCAAATTCAAAATTTTCAAACACAAAGGATACTTTGCCAGAATGACCTCGCTTGCCGATTATTTTGCGCTCAGTATGGACCTTTCCCGCAATAAAAGAAACCGATATAATTTGCTTCATCAAAAAGAGCGTCCGATTCTAACGAAGATACGGAATTCGCCCCCGACCAAATATAATGATGGATGTTATGTAAAAGATTCCCTAATTGCTGATGGCTGTATAATTGACGGCATTATCGAAAATTCGGTTATATTCCGCGGGGTTAAAATCGGTAAGAACACGGTCGTTAAAAACTCCATTCTATTTCAAGACACCTTCACAGGCGAAAATGTATATCTAAACTGCGCTATCACCGATAAAAATGTCGTCATTCGGGATGACCGGGTGCTTTCCGGCCATGACACAATGCCACTCTATATCGAAAAAGGAAAGATGATATGAAAAGAAAAGTTTTGTTCGTCGCATCAGAAGGGCTGCCCTACGCCTCGACAGGCGGCCTCGGCGACGTTGTCGCCTCTTTGCCAAAAGCCTTATGCCAAAACGGAACTGATGCAAGAATTGTAATGCCTCTTTATGACACCATCGGGCAAGATCTGCGCGCCGAGTTTCAGTTCCTTGGCTCGATCAACGTGCCGTTATCCTGGCGAAATCAATACTGCGGCGTATTTGAAGCAAAAAAAGAAGGCGTCACTTATTACTTTATTGACAATGAATATTATTTTCGCCGCGGCACCCTCTATGGCTGTTATGACGATGGTGAGCGCTACGCGTTTTTCTGTAAAGCAGTGCTTGAAATTCTGCCTTTGATTGATTTTTTCCCGGATATACTCCATGCGCATGACTGGCAAACAGCGCTCAGCGTGGTGTACTTAAAGCTGCACTACAGCGGGATTGCCCGTTATAACAACATCAAAGCGGTCTTTACCATTCACAATATCGAATATCAAGGAATTTTCAGCTTGGGTATTCTGTCAGACGTCTTTGAACTGGCTCCATGGGAACGCAACATTGTAGAATGGAACGGCGATATCAACGTCATGAAAGGCGCTATTGAATGCTGCGACCAGCTCACAACGGTGAGTCCCCGTTATGCCAATGAAATCAAAAGTCCGGAATTTGCGCATCGGTTAGACCCCATTCTACGGGACAAGCAGTACAAAACAAAAGGTATTTTAAACGGCATCGACAGGACGTATTATGACCCGGCAAACGATCCTGATCTGGCGGTAAGATATACGCACAAAAGCCTGTCCGGCAAGGCTGATAACAAACGAATTTTACAACAAGCGCTGGCACTGCCTGAATGGGCAGACATCCCTCTCATCGCCATGATTACCAGGCTCACACCGCACAAGGGGATCGACCTTGTGAAACGTATTATTGACGAATTTTTAAACGATGACATCCAGTTCGTCTTACTTGGCACCGGCGATGCAGAATACGAAGCATTTTTTAGAGATTTAGAAGCAAGGCGGCACGACAAGGCGCGCTGTATCATAAAATTTGACAAAAAATTATCCAAACGGATTTACGCCGCTGCCGATCTGTTTTTAATGCCTTCACGCGCCGAGCCATGCGGTCTTGCCCAAATGATTGCCTCTGTTTACGGCGCCGTACCGGTTGTGCGCGAAGTCGGCGGACTCTATGACAGCATTAAAAGCTATAACGAATTTACCGGCAAAGGCAATGGATTTACCTTTGCCAATTATAATGCGCATGATATGCTCTATACACTGCGACGGGCCGTGGGCTATTATCACGATAAAAAATTTTGGAATCGATTGGTGCAAAGAGTCATGGCGATCGATTTTTCATGGAAAGCCTCTTCGGCGCAATACACCCAACTATACAATGAACTCTGCTCATATGATAACAGCTGCCCACCAAACAGCTTCGCATAATGACAACAGAAAGGGATAAAAACATGGAACAAAATTTTGATAAAGAACGCTTCAAAGAAGCCCTATCAACCAAACTTGCCAGTTACTTTGGCGTCACACCTGAAGAAGCCGAAGAAGCGCAGATTTACAAATCATTAGTGCTGGTTGTACGGGATATTTTAGTTAAAAAACGAGCCAAATTTCATGAAGCGCGTAAAAAAAGAGGCGGAAAACGCGTCTATTATATGTGCATGGAATTCTTGATTGGCCGAAGCCTAAAAAACAACTTGTGCAATTTAGGAATTGAACCCATTGTAAGAGAGACTCTCTCTGAACTCGGTTTTAGTCTTAGTGCCGTTTATAAAAAAGAGCCTGACCCCGGGCTTGGAAACGGCGGGCTTGGCCGCTTGGCCGCCTGTTTTATGGATTCATTGACCACGCTGAGTTATCCGGCCACCGGGCACACAATCTGCTATGAATACGGGCTGTTCAAACAAAAAATCATCGATGGCGTACAAGTGGAATTGCCGGACGACTGGATGAACGACGGCAGCGTCTGGTTAGAGCCGCGCGCCGATAAAAGCTGTCTTGTTCGATTCGGCGGGCGCGTTTTAGAATCTTGGGAGAATGGCCGCTGCAAAATTCATCATGTCGATTATGAAGAAGTACAAGCCATTCCCTATGATTTAATGATTACCGGCGCCGAAAGCGAAGCGGTCAATATTTTGCGTCTTTGGCGGGCACATAGCGTTCGCACGTTTAACATGAGCGCATTTACGCAAGGACAATACGTCAAAGCCATTGAAGAAAATATCAGCGCGGAAACGATCTCGAAAGTGCTCTACCCTTCTGACCATCACACAGAAGGAAAAATGCTGCGCCTATCGCAACAATACTTCTTGTGCTCGGCTGCTTTACAGAATATCATTGCCGAATATTTGGCCGGTCATGGCACCTTAGCCGATTTCAAAGAAAAAATAGCGATTCACCTAAACGATACCCATCCCGCCCTGTGCATTCCCGAACTCATGCGCATTTTACTCGATATGTATTCGTATTCATGGGAGGACGCATGGGATGTCTGCACCCACGTTTTTTCATATACAAACCACACCATTATGCCCGAGGCCCTTGAAGTTTGGAATGAAGACCTATTCAAACTAAAATTACCCCGTATACACCAAATTATTGTCGAGATCAACCGCCGGTACACCCAAGAACTTTGGAGTTTATATCCTGGTGACTGGGATCGCATTTCGCGCATGGCCATTTTATGCGGCGGGCAAATCCGCATGGCCAATCTTTCTGTGGTGGGATCCTACAAAGTCAACGGCGTATCAAAACTCCATTCAGAGCTGCTGACGAAAACGGTTTTCCATGATTATTATAAAAAAGATCCCCAACAATTCACCAACGTCACCAACGGTATTGCACACAGACGCTGGTTAATTTATGCCAACCCTATGTTAGCTGCTCTGCTTGACGAAACCATTGGACCTGACTATCGCAAGCAGCCTGAAAAACTTTCTGAGTTTGCTAAATTTGCAAACGACAACGCCGTGCTTGAGCAATTATCACTGATTAAAAAAGCAAATAAAGAACGCTTCGCCCGCTATGTTAAGGAAAAAACAGGCTTACTCTTAAATATCGATTCCATTTTCGATGTGCAAACCAAGCGGCTGCATGAATACAAAAGGCAGCTTTTAAACGCGCTGCAAATTATAGAGGCTTACACCAAATTAAAGGAAAATCCAACCCTCAATATGCTACCGCAAACCTATCTTTTTGCTGCGAAAGCGGCCCCTGGTTATCACATGGCCAAAGAAATTATTAAATTGATTTATTTTATTGCGTCAGATATCGAAAAGCAACCGGCCCTGCGTGAAAAAATACGCGTTGTATTTATGGAGGATTATAACGTCTCATTAGCTGAAATTTTGATTCCAGCTGCCGATTTAAGCGAACAAATCTCACTAGCCGGCAAAGAAGCCAGCGGCACAGGCAATATGAAATTCATGATCAACGGGGCGGTAACAATTGGCACACTGGACGGCGCCAATATTGAAATTTCAGAAGCGGTTGGCCCCGATAACATTTATATTTTTGGCCTTAACACAGATGAAGTTGACGAACTGTGGCGCCGGGGCTATGTAGCCGCCGATTGCTATAACAAAAGCGAACGGCTGCGGCGAGCCATCGATGCTTTGGGCAGCGGTTTTGACGGGCACACCTTCTCAGAACTTTTTGCTTATTTGCTCTCTGGCCACGGCATTGCAGACCCTTATATGTGCCTTGCCGATTTTGACTCCTATTGCTTAGCGCATGATAGAGCGCTAACAGACTATCAAAACAAAAACAAGTGGAATAAAATGGCTCTTCACAATATCGCCAACGCCGGCATTTTTTCCTCTGACCGGTCGATTGAAGAATACGCACAAAAAATATGGAGCCTTTCAAAAGTTTAATTCACGCTATTAAATAAAGAAACGAGCATCAATATGCAATTTAAAAACCACCCTGACTATCAGGCGGAACATCAAATAAAAATAAAAAAATATAAAGGAGAAACCGATGTTTCTCCTTTTGGTGCGTTTCGGGAAACAGAAAGCGTCATTCTTTCTCTTTCCGTACCTGCGCGCTGCGGCGCTTTTGCATTTACTCTGCTTTACACCAGTGCGGACTGCGAAAAGGTTGAGGCGCAAAGAAGATCTTTTACGATCGATTCATTTGGTGGCCGGGAGGATACCTACATCTGCCCGCTACCAACCGAAAAAGAAGCGCTCTATTTCTATCAAATCGAATATCGCGATGAACAAGGCGCTCACTATGTTATCAATCCTTTGACTGGCACGACCACATTTCAGTTGACGGTCTATGCAAAAGATTATACCCCCCCATCATTTCTCAAAGGCGGTGTCATCTATCACATTTTTGTCGATCGATTTTATAAAAGCGGCTGCTGTGCGCCAAAATCATATGCTAAAATGGCCCAAAGTCCTAATGATACCCCCCAGTTTCCCGAAAAACCAGGCGACCCGCTCGCAAACGATTTGTTTTTTGGCGGCGACTTATACGGAATCATCGAAAAATTAGATTATTTAGTCTCATTAGGTGTTACCTGCTTATATATAAGCCCTATTTTTGAAGCACGCAGTAATCATAAATATGACACTGGGTGTTATATGCACGTGGATTCCATGTTCGGCGGCGACGAAGCGCTGCAAGCCCTCATTGCTGAGGCAGACAAAAGAAATATCAAAATCATATTAGACGGGGTATTCAACCACACAGGAGATGACAGTTTATATTTCAATAAATATGGACATTACAGCAGCACAGGCGCGTTTCAGTCTAAAGACTCTCCTTATTATGATTGGTATACCTTTTCAAACTATCCAACAGAATATCATAGCTGGTGGGGGATTGATATTCTGCCGACCACCAACAAAAACAGCCCCTCTTTTCAAGAATATATTTATGGTGAAAAAGGAGTTATTGCCCATTATATCGAACAAGGTATTGCCGGCTGGCGCTTGGATGTAGCCGACGAACTGCCCGATGATTTTTTAACCAAACTTACAAAAAGAGCCAAACAAGCAAATCCAAAATGCATCATCATCGGCGAAGTCTGGGAGGATGCTTCTCACAAAATCGCCTATTCAAAAAGACGGCAATATTTCAGGGGACATGAGTTAGACTCGGTAACCAACTATCCTTTGCGTAACGCGATTATTGACTTTATCAAAAACGGCGATGGAACGGCGTTTGCGCGCAGCGTGCTCACCCAATATGCCAACTATCCGAAATGCGTCTCTGACAATTTAATGAACCTTTTAGGCACACACGATACCGAGCGTATTCTGACTGTTTTAGGCGGTAAGGAGGCCGGCGGCGCCTCAAACCAAGAATTAGCAAACCGATGCATGACGCCCGAAGAAAGAAAAAAAGGTATTCAGCGCTTAAAGCTGGCCTTTACTCTGTGCGCAACCCTGCCGGGGGTCCCCTGCATTTACTATGGAGACGAAGCCGGATTAGAGGGTTATCACGATCCCTTCAATCGTCGTTTTTTCCCTTGGGGGCGTGAGGACAGCGAATTATTATCCTTTTATCAGTCGCTTTGTCGGCTGCGCGGGCAAGAAGAGGCCTTCAAAGAAGGTCTGCTCACTATTTTGTTGGCAGAACAACATCACATTGTTTATCAAAGAGATGAGATTGTGATTGCCATCAATCAAGGCGATACGCCTTTTTACTTCGATTCTGAGCACTTATATTATAATTTGATTACGCAAAGAGAAGAAAAAATCTGTCTTGAGGCTTGGCAAGCCGGCATTTATAAAATTAAGCAAAAATAATGCTAATGTAAATCCTCATTTAGCAAAATCGCAAAAATATCAGATTTGCAATGTCCATGAGCAATATTGCAATTGTATTGCAACACAACTTTGCCTATAATAATGATGTAAATACAATTTGTTTTTATTCATTTTGTTCGTTATTTTAACCAAATTATAGCCAAATCACTTATTGTATTCAACATTTCTTAACAAGTATCGCCATTCTCTATATACTGCAAGAGCATGTATACCAATTTGCATTTATTTTTATGATTGTCATTCTATATAGTTATTCTTTACTTTTAGTTTAGTCTTCACACCGATCAATTTTATGAACCAATATAGTAACATTTAATCTATAAAAGGAGAGTGACGAAAATTGCATAAACGGATACACCGAATGATGAGTGCTGTCACAGCAGCCGCTATGCTTGTTTGCATGCTGCCGATTGCCGGCAACGCCCATGCAGAAAAATCCGAAATGCTCATGCGTACCGAAGATATTGACCATGGGTGGCAAGCGATATCTGCGAACAATACGATCAAAGTCATCGGCGATTCATCGACCGTCGGTCTTGACACGGCAATTACGCCCGAAACCGAGAACGCTTCCTCGGCCAGCACTCATGCTGAGCAGTCTAAACAAGCAACCAAGCAAACCAAATGGATGAAAAACACAAACACCTGGGCTTTTGGCTATGTTATAGAGATCAAAGGCATTGAGTCCGGCAAACCGGTTACCGCATCAGTAACCAACACGAGTTGGGGACATGATAACCAGGGCCAGCAAGGCGGCGGCTGGTATGTAACCGACATCCAACAGTACACGCTAACCCAAGACGGCGTCTATACCTTTTTAGTAAATGGCTATCAAACGCAAACGAAAATTCAACGGCCCAACCGCATTTTTCTTTTGTGGGTTAGACAATTTGATATCAAGTTCAGCGCAGATGTCTCCATGCGTGTTTTGGCGCAAGTAGAAGCAACGGCTGATTCAACTGATTATGCCACAGCTGATTGCTCCAGTCTGGCCACCGTGACATATCACAACCTTGACGGAAGCACACACAGCACAAAAACAATGAATACGCATAAGGACTACTCATTTTCTTCAATGACAACGCCTGTTATACCAGGCGTTCCGCTCGACTGTGCCTTAGCAAGCTATCAAAAAAACGGTGTTACATACGAACACAAGGGTTGGAGTTTAACCCCAGGCGCTAAAAAGCCCGATGTTGCTTATGTCTACGGCAACATGGAGGTTTATCCGGTATTTGAAGCAACAGGCGTTCCGTTTGCTACCTTTTATTCAGAAGACGGAAGCGAAGAATACGGCAAAGAACCCATCATCCCTGGTCTTCCATTGACCACCGACATTAAGCCGGAAAAAGATTTAGCGGACGAATATATATATACCTTTGACTATTGGAGCGACAACACCGGCAGAAAAATTGATCTTGCTTCGGTAACCGATGAAATAGACCTTTATGCACATTTCAAAAAAGAATTAAAATCGCATACTGTATATGTTTACTCGGTCGATGGCCGAACTCTTGAACAAATGCTTTCGGTTAAGCACGCAGAAGCACTTACTGGCCTTATTATGCCCACACTTAAAGGAGACAAGGATAAATCTTATCAATTTGATCAATGGGTTTATGTATCGAATGGTAAAACCGCCGATTTGTCGTCTGTTCTTAGTGATATCGAAATACGCCCTACATTTAACATTGTGTTTATCAATCGCTTTATTGATGTAAAAGATAAAGATTGGTTCCGTCCCGCGGTTGAATACACAGTTCTCAATAAAATTATGTTTGGTGTTAGCGACAATGAATTTGAACCTGAAACACCAACAACAAGAGCGCAGTTTGCCGCGGTTCTTTATCGAATGGAGGGTTCAAGAGATGTTTCTTCGCTGCCGGCTGTTCCGTTCACCGATGTTCCTAACACGGCGTATTATGCAAACGCCGTTCGCTGGGCGTATCACGCCGGTGTGGTAGCGGGCTCCTCTCCAACCACATTTTCACCGAATCATTATATAACACGCGAAGAGATGGCCGCTATGCTCTATCGATATGCTGCCAAAGTGAGGTTCTACGATATGTCAATTGATAAAAAAACAGATTTTTCAAGTTTTACCGACGGTGATCATGTCACCGAATATGCGGCTGACGCCATGAAATGGATGATACAAGACAGCCGCAAGTATATGTCCGGCAGTCCAGCCGGCGAAAATACCATTCTTGAGCCGCAAGGCAACAGCACCCGTGCGATGATGGCTTCTGTCATGCAGCGATTCCTGGCGGACGGCAACCGCTTAGCAGAAGAATTTGCCAATCCATCTGAAGAATTTACCCCTATGCCCTTCTGGTTTTGGAACGACCAGTTGACCGAAGAGGAAATCAGTCGGCAAATGCGCGCTTTTAAAGAAAAAGGCGTTGATGGCTTTGTCATTCACCCACGCCTTGGCCTAACAGAAGACATTGAATATATGGGCGAAAGCTGGATGCACTATGTGCGTTATGCCGTGGAACTGGCAACCGAACTAAACATGAAAGTATTTTTATACGATGAAGCCATGTATCCCTCCGGCGCTTGCAATGGACAGGTGGTAAAAGAAAATCCCGAATACGCATCCAAAGGCATTAAAATCAGCACTTCACCAGATGTAGGGAGTGATGAAAAAATCATCACCAGCTTTAAACGGGGCGACGAGACCTATTATATTATTTTAGCTTACTCCTATGGCACGATTCGCGGTGTCTATTACGGTGAAGACGATAACCAGCCAAGGGCACCCCGCAGCGCCGACCTTTTGAATCCCAACGCGGTTGCCTCTTTCATTCGCTTGACCCATCAAAAATACTATGATGAATTAAAAGATTACTTCGGCAATACCATTCTTGCTATCTTTACCGACGAACCAAGTATTTTAGGCCGTATGCACAAAGGCAATTTATTGGCCTGGACAGACGATTTGATGGAGGATATGAAAGCCGTCGGCATCAAAGAAGAGGAGTTATACTATTTGTTTTACGAACAAAATAGTTCCCGCGGCCGCACAGTCAATGAACTGTACGAACAAGTGGTTTACGAGCGCTTAAAGACAGTTTATTATGGACAAATCGCAGACTGGTGCAAAACACATGGCATTGCCCTGACAGGACATCCGGGCAGCAGTATGGATATTGGCCTGCTTTCAGAATTTGATATTCCCTGCCAAGATATTGTCTGGCGCTATCTTTATCCCGGTGAAGCCAGCATGGTAACCGGCGAACACAGCACCATGGGAAAAGCCGCCTCAGACAGCGCCAGACACACCGGCAAACGCCGCAACGGCAATGAATGCTTCGGCGTTTGCGGACACTATGACGATCCCTATGCCTTTACAAGAAACGATATGAAATGGTATATCGACTGGCTATTCGCACGCGGCTGCAATTTGATTATTCCCCACGCTTTCTATTACTCTCTCCGAGACGCCAGAAAAGATGAGCGCCCGCCAGAAGTAGGCATGCACAGTGAATTCTGGGATGAATATAAAGAAATTTCCGATTATATCAAACGCTGTTCAGCAATGAATACCGACAGCATTAATATTACGGATATTGCCGTGCTTTGTACAAAAGATTATCTGCCCTCAGCCGCTGTGAAACCAATGTATGAAAATCAAATAGAATTTAACTACTTAGAAGATTCACTCTTAAAAAAGGCTGCTCTTGAAAAAGGCGCCATCAAAATTGCAAACCAAAGCTATCGAGTTGTAGTTATTGACCGTACGTATGACAGTGATACAATGGCTTTCTTGGAAAAATTCAAGCAAGAAGGCGGTACCGTCATTACCTACAGTCAATACGCCGGCAGCCCCACTTCATATGTGAACACACTGCGAAACAAGAGCTATACCGCCTTACGCATCCAAGGCAATGAATATCTGCGTATGACACATATACGCAAGTATGGAAAGGACGTTTTATTCTTCACCAATGAGGGTGAAAGCGAATTAACAGCCACGTTAAACGAAAAAGTAGATGAAATTTGGGACGCTGAAACCGGCGTCATGATGAAAAATTACTCAGGCGATACCTATACCATTACCCTAAAACCAAGGCAAAGCGTACATTTGATTCTTAAATAATTTTTCAGAATCGCATATCGGTCCTGAAACAACAAAATTTATATGAAATAAAGAAAGGATCACTTGAGAATGAAAGCAACAAAAATTTTGTCGGTTTTGCTCGCCATTGTCATGCTCGCCGGTTTCTCAGTACTGCCAATTTCAGCGGATGACGCCCCAAAGTACACACAAATGGTAGTTGACTGGGAGACCATGGCCGATTCTACCGACATGCTCGCCACACTCATCAATTCTGAAGCCATTGAACTTACCGCCGGCAGCAAACTGAACATCGTGGGCACCAATGGAGCAACCGAAGGCACAGCGCCCATCGATATTCACAAAATAATCGAAACGACCACGGCAGAAGATGGCACGGTTAGCTCTACCGACTATATTTACAACGGAACAAAGGATCCAGGCCGCGGCCCTTACACCGAGCCTTATCCCTATGGCGTGCGTGCGATAAAATACGCCAATACCTGGGCGGCTGGGTATACCGTTGAAATTTCGGGGTTAGCTGAAGGTGAAACAACCTCTGTTACCGTCTCTGAACGATATTGCCGTACCCATTACAAAGGTAATAACGACTTTTGGCCGCTGCCTTACACCCCACACACCGCGACCCAAGAGGTTTCAAACGGCGTATACACATTCTTAGTGAATGCTTATTTAGACGCTTCTGCTTCAAATAACGCTTGGAATCGCATGTATCTTTATTATCTATCTGATTTTGACTTATCCTTTGATAAAGACGTAACGGTCAAGGTGCTCAGCGTTAACGAAGCACTAACCGATGTTGTATTTGACGAAGCAGGTGATTATAAGGACACAAACACAAAAGACGCGTTTTTGGAAGTGATTCAAGATGTAATCTTTACATCTGTCTCTACGGTAACTTATCATGATTTTGATGGTGAAGAAATCGGCACGCAAACTTTTGAAGAGGCAACCGCTGGTTATGGTCCCATCACAACAGACGTGATTCCTATCGCCGTACCGAAACTTGAAAAAACATTAGATGATTGGAAAATTGACACGGAGGGCAAGCACTGGTGCTTTGGCGGCTGGAGTACAAAACCAAACGACGAACAAGTAACCGTCTCCCATGTACTCGGCACACTGGATCTATACCCGGTTTGGGTAGAAGACACCCGCGATTACGTAACCATTACTTTTAAAAACGATGATGATTCCAACGAATCTTCGATACAAGTGCCGCCCGGAACAGCCATCGCTGAATTTGTTCCCACGCCTGAAAAAGAATCCACCGCTCAAAATTCTTTTGATTTTGACAAGTGGATTGACGCCAAAGGCGCAGAAGTTGATTTTACAAATGTTATCGCCGAAGAAAATGCAACCTATGTTGCGAAATACATAGCTACCGAAAGAAGATATGACGTCATTTTCATAGATGAAGACAAAGAAACAGAATTAGACAAAGTAAGAGTAACCAGCGGTTCTGCCGCTGCAGCCTCTGAAACACCAACGAAAGATGCCACAGCCCAATACACTTACACATTTGATACGTGGGTAGACGAGAATGGCGCCGAGGTTACTCTTAACAACATCACAACAGATATCATTGTATATGCCTCTTATACAGCAATACTAAACAAGTACACTGTAACCTTTATGACCGACGGTGATGGGCCAACCAAGATTGGTGAAGCTACTGTAGACTACGGAACGAAAGCCGAGATCGCTGCTCCGACAAAGGGTAAGACAAAAGATTATACCTATACCTTCGATAAATGGGTTGACGAAAATGGCGAAGCTGTTGATTTAAATGAAGTCAAAGAAAACATAACCGTTTATGCAAGCTTCACAGCCGAATTTACCAAGTTCATTGACCTTGCCGGCGAGTGGTATGAGAACGCAGTTGAGTATGTATATGTCAAGGGACTGATGCTCGGAACAAGCGATACAATGTTTGAACCAGAAGAAACCTGCACCAGAGGAATGTTAGCAGCCATCCTTTACAGAGAAGAAGACAGCCCGAGCGTAGAAGGCCTAAAGAAACAGTTTACCGACGTCCCTGAGGGTAAATACTACTACGATGCAATTCTGTGGGCCTATAACGAAGGTGTAGTCTATGGCATCAACAAAGAAAACACCCTGTTCGCACCCGAAGAAAAAATCAACCGAGAAGATATGGCCACTATGCTGTATCGATATGCATCCAAAGTGAAAGAATACGATGTATCCTATAGTCAAAGAACATCGTTCTCTAAATTTGAAGATCGCAATCTGATTTCAGAGCACGCCCAAGTGCCGTTAAAGTATGCATTAGATACTGGCTTTATTTCCGGAAGCAAGGATAGAGGCATCCTAAACATGAATCCGCAAAAAGGCACCACAAGAGCCGAAATGGCGTCCATGCTTATGCGTTTCTTAGAAGCTGAACACCAACCAGCCATTTAACCTAAAAAAATAAGGTGAATGCTTCCCTCCGAAAAATTCTCCTTATTCGGAGGAATTCATAAATATTTCTCCCAAAAAAGAAGATGTGCATAGCACATCTTCTTTTTTGACATTTCCACAAGCGTGATGCTGTTACTCATCACATAAAATTCAAATTTCTGCCGGTAACTTACGCGTTTTATATACCATCTTTTTTTGGATGATATAATTAACAAAAAACGTGCAGGCTTGTACTAATAGCGGCGTGTAAGTGACCGACAAGGATAACACTGTATCCATCCAATACATCAGCACCACTTGTAAGCAAAGAATAAAAACAACGGTAGAAGAATATCGAAGCGCCGACGCACCAATACGTTCTTTACTCTTAAAAACAAAATGATAGTTAATCCAAAAATTCAAAGAGGCCGAGATTACACGGGCCACAAGCTGGGCCGTAAGAGTCACAAACGATTCGTGCAGCGACGTATTCGACAATTCAATATGAAGCAGCTCAAAAACAGACCAATCGACCAAAAAAGCAAGCAAGCTGGAAAAAGCAAACAACGCAAAGCGAGATATAAAGACAAAAGAACATAAACACTTGCACAAATCGCTAAGCCGCCAAGCAGAAAATTCTTTCGTATTTTGTATTTGTTTTATAGAAGAGTTCTCTGCTTGTCCCTCTTTCAAGTTACCCGGAAATACGCCTAATGGGATCTCTTTGGTTCTGGTGCCATGCAAGCAGAGCGATAAAATAGCACTCATCTCAAACGGCTGTGTTTTCCTTTTTTCCATTAAAGGGAGCAACGTATGGCAACATTCCACAGAAAAGCCAAGCGCCCCTGTTTGCAGATCAAAAACTCTTTCACCCGCGATAAAACGATACCCCATGCTTGCTATAAAATAAGCGGTTCGTTTACCAAATGAATAATCCGAATACTCATGTGAGCCGATCATCAAGCCATCCGGCTGCCGGCGCAACTCCTCTTGCAGGCGCAATACCGTATGCGCAGAATACCGTTCGTCCGGCTCGAGCGTAATAATAAAGGAAATGTCAGAGCGTTCTGCCAGCACAGCAAGACCTTCTAATATTGCCTCTGTACGACCCGATTCTTTCTTGCAGAAAAAGACCTCTGCCCATTGACTTAATATTTGAAAAGAACTAAAAAGACGCAAACTATGCGGACATACACAAAAAACGAAGTACCCTGCCTCCGTTAATTCCTTGGCTTTATTCACGACTGTCTCATCCGTATGAAAAACGGGAAGCAATACAGCGGTTTCCTGCATCATTCGCATCCTTTATCTCATCAGCCTTTATAATCGCCAAATTTGCTGGATACTGCCAGCACGCTCAGCCCTGATTATTGGCCATAGTATACTTCATTGTTTTTATTATTGTACACCTTTCGGCAAAAAAATGCAAATCAAATCTTTCGCCCTTCCATTTTTTGATAGTTTCATTTTTCTATCACGAAATGTGGGAAAAATTCCGACATTATGCAATAAGAAACATGATTATACAGCACAAAGATAAATGAACGCTAACAAAACGCCAATGGCCTTTTGTTGACACGCTGCACAATAAAATCAGATTTTAAGTTGACAAAATTAGACATTTGTGATAAAATATGCAAGAAGACATTTCCCACTTATGCGGGAAAATAGATATGTTAACCACGGATCAAAGTTTGCCCTATATTCACTTAGCAAAACGAATGCTTAACCATTCGGCTTGCTTTAACATTTACCTCCAAATCAGGCCGGAGAGATGTGCATTTTGCGCATTCTCTGGCCTTTATTTATACATGGGTTTTCGAATTGTATGAAATCTGCTAACCATCATTACATTATAATTTTTTAGCTACCTCAAAGTTCATCGTTTCCAGCTCCGCTGGAATGCAGCCCGATAAGCTGACTGCAAGATGAACTTTTTAAGAATAATCCGCAAGGATTATTTTGTGGTATTATAAAGTTTCAGCGGCCAAAAAGTTTAACGGTTCCGGCTCTGCTGGAATTACGCTTGGAAAAGCGTAAAGTAAAACTTTTCAAGAATAATCCTTGCGGATTATTCTTGTGGTACCATACTGCATCCAGCAAAATGATGGCACAAGCTACATACGAATATGCAATGGCGGCATTTCCTATCCCTTTACAGGGATAGGAAATGCCGCATAAAGTTATAATCAATTTATATCATTTTCAACGATGATAAATCTTTTCAAACTGCGTATAGCCCTCTTTTTCTAATTTCTCAATTTGCGGTCTCGGATTTTTGCGCAGTGGCTGCACAGAAACGCGTTTGCCTTCTTTACGAAGTTTCATTGCTTGTGCAAATATTTCCACCTTTTTTTCAGACGGCAAATTTTTATCCAGCAAAAAGGCGATGCTTTCTGCAGTTTCCATCTTCTCCTGCACGCCGCTGTCTTTTAAAATCGTGACAATACGCTCAAAACCAATCGAAAAACCGCAGGCGCACACCTCTTGCCCGCAGAACTTGCCGATCATCTGATCATATCGACCGCCGCCGGCAATCGAAAAAGAATAGCCATCTAAACCGATTTCAAAAATAGGGCCTGTATAATATCCCATACCCCGCACCAAGGTTGGATCAAAGACAAGCTGCACTTCCGCCTCCACCATCGTTCGTACACAAGCGATGATTTCATCAATATTTTGAATTGCTTCCTCAGATAGCGTCTCTCCTATCAATGCAGCAAACTCGGCACAGGTACAACCTGGTTTTACTTGTCGGTAAATTGCAAGATAGCGGTCCACTACGTCTTCTTTGGCACCGTTTTCAATTAATTCTTTACGAATACCGTCAAAACCGATTTTATCGAATTTGTCTAAGGATATCAGCACCCCGTCGATCGCCTCTTCTGCAAAACCAGCGTATACGGCAACGGCACGCAACAGCCGACGATCATTGATACGCACGGTAAAGCGTGAAAGGCCAACCGTTCCTAAAATCGCACTCAGCATATTGACCGTCGCCCCAATTAACTCAATTTCAGCCAAGTTGCTATCATCCCCTAATATATCAATATCACACTGGGTAAACTGGCGAAAACGCCCTTTTTGCGGATTATCGGCCCGCCACACATTGCCAATTTGCAGCGCTTTAAATGGCGTTGGCAGTTTTTCCTTATTATTGGCATAAAAGCGAGCCAGCGGCACCGTTAAATCATATCGCAGCCCATTATCAGCCAGTTGGCCATCAGGCGCCTGCAAAGCACGCTGTAAATCGGCCCCTCGTTTTAACACTTTAAAGATTAATTTTTCATTATCGCCGCCCTGCTTGGATGTTAGGTTTTCGATATGCTCCATAACAGGCGTTTCAATCTGCATAAAGCCGTAAGAAGCATACGCCTCTTTAATCATAGATAATAAATATTCGCGCAGCCGCATATCGGCTGGCAAAAAATCATTCATGCCTTTTACCGGTGTTTTGATAAATTCCATTCTTATTTCTCCATTCACTGATGATTATACATACCGTACACAAAAAAGCCCTTTATTTTGCAGCACGAGTTCTTTCTTAACGCGCCTCTAACACTTCACTATTGATTAGCGATAACGCCTTTTGTTCTAATACATAGGCCTCATATCGCTTCTCATTGGCTTCTAACGCCATACGGTTAATTTGATTCTGTAATGAAACATCCTTTAATAGGGGTACCGCCACTCTTTTGATGTGAAAGGGTTCAATCGCGTCAACTACCCCGCCATAAGTTTGTCTGCAAATTAGCCGCTCTCCATATTCGCTATTCAAAAAAATATACAAATAGCCGCAAATGTTTTCATTTGATAAAATCTGCATGACATTGTCGCTGATAGCCCAATCGCAGAAATGCCGGCAGGTCAAAGCAACCGAACCAAGCGAACCCCTAGCAGGCGTCAAAATCGAATTTGGTTTAATGCCAAGCGGCCCCGCTAACTGTTTTTGATGCGCTGCTAACGATAAATACTTTGGCGTTGCAGGATTCAGCTGATGTATTTCTTTTCCGCCAATAAATTTAACACCATAGGCTGGCTCTACATAAACACGCTTAAAACGTCCTGGTAAAACCACATCTTCACTGATTCTCTTGTCCGCAATGGTAGTTATCTCACGACAACACTGCTTTAAATGATCTAAAATTGCCTCGGCAATCGGATCGTGATAGGAAGCATCCAATCGCTCATCCAATTTGTCAATCGAAATCTGAAAATGCATTAATTGTTCCGCATTGTTAGAATATTGTTTTTTCAATTGACTTAACGGCTGTAAATGCAGCGCCTCAGTCAAAAGCGCGGTCGCCGCATCCACAAGGTCATTCGATTCATCCCGACGCAAAAAAGAAGTAAGGATCAGCGAACCAATCTTTTCGCGGACAGCAAGCGGTGGCTTGGGTACCGGCAGTTTCGCCAAATGCTCTGGCTCTATATGTTGAATCACAGAGCCGTATCGATTCGTCTGCAAAATCGTTTGACCAATCGATGTATTTAAATAGGCATATAGATAGCCGAGATCCGCTTCGCTGTCAGGTGTAATGCGGATTACATCATCAGAACAAATTTTATTTTCTAATGTTTTTGACACAATGGAACAATTGCCAATGGTGCCCGAACGGGTTAACAACAAATCGCCACCCTTTAAACGCAGTTCATCAAATGAGCAAGGGGTAAAAGGCGAAATGAATTTGTCCGCTTTGGGATACACCTCTGTGATTTGAGATGGCAAAAGAAAAGGAATGCCTTCTTCTTGCCCGCAATAAATACGTTTAAAGCGGGCTGGATAGAAAGCCTCTTTGATCATACTTTCCTCCGCCCCATATAAACAGACTGTTTTATAGCGGCCGCGTTCCAGTTTCTCACGCACTTGTCTTGCGTCTTGTGCATACACAGATGCATCTAAACGTTTTCCATGTTCAATCGTTTCTGCCAGCGAAACCGAACACCATTTTAACTCTGTGTTCTGCCAATCGGCATTCGAAACAGCAGAAAAATAATCTACCATGTAATGCCCTCTCTTTGCTTCCACTCTTTAAAAACAGCGGCTGTTTCGATCGTTTGATCATCCGGTACCTTTTGAGGGCGGTCTGGCTCACCTGTTTCCTCGTCGGATTCTCGATGGATAGAAACTAAAATCTCATTACCATCTTGGTCCCGTTTAAACAGTGGATTGCCCCGTTTATCGTGACCGATTTTTTCGACCATTGCCATAAATATATTATAATTAGGCCGCTCGCCGCTGTCCGCCTCTTCTTCCTTTTGCTTTTTTGTCTTTTTCTGCAGCAGCAAAACAGAAGTTTGGGTGCCGTTATGCGGCTGAAATGTATCAACATTCAAGTCAATGCTGGCGATTATATAAGTATTGCGAATCATCCATTCGCGTATATAGCCAAGTCCCGGTGAGCCTAAAATCGAATCCGGCAGCACAATGCCAAGCCGTCCGCCTGGTTTTAAAAACTGCACGCACCTTTCAATAAACAAAACCTCCGGCGGAACAGATGACTGCAATCGCTCGGTTTTTTTCCAAACCCCCGGGGTAGATTTATTCTCCCATATACGCGCCAGTTCGTACTGACTTAGTATCACTTCATCTTTTACCGGAATATCGCTGCCAAAAGGCGGGTTGGTCACTACTACATCAAAAAAGTCGATCGTTTCATGATTTCTTAAATCTTCTTTTTTTATACCCAATGCCTCGGACAGTTTTTCTTTGAAATCTTCCGACCACTCGTGCGGCGCTAACAATGAATTAGTTTGCATAATGTTGCCGCTGCCGTCATTATTCATGACCATGTTCATCTTGGTCGCTTTTACTAAATCGGGGTTGATATCAAACCCAAAATAATTCGTCCGGCCAAGTTCGCTTACCTTATCCTGATAAGCCAAACGCTGATCATAAGTCCATTGTTTAGGCGGCTTACCGAGCTGTTCAGCCAGTTCTTCTTTCAAAAGGGTCATCACATACGTCATGGCATTCACAAGAAAGCCCCCTGTACCGCAAGAACAGTCTAACACTTTTTCTTCAAGACCAGGATTAAGCATGGAAACCACCATATGCGTAATATTGGGCGGAGTAAAAAATTCACCGCGATCCCCCCGCAGATTGGCGCCGACAATTTCTTCGTATGCTTTTCCCTTCACATCAATACTTGTGTTCAGCAAATCATAATTCTGCAATTCCCGCACAATATAAGCAAGGCTACGGGGTAATAATTGGATCTCATCTTTCGGATCAAAAATTTTTCCATATCTTCTTTTGACTTTTTCAAAAATGCGAGCGATGCGTTTTTTGACCGTCAGCTGTCCGTCCGGATTGCTGCGTTCACTGGAGGTAACATAAAATTCCAACTCATTTGGTATATCCCGCTCATCCTCTATTTTACAAAAGATTAATTTAAGCAATTCAAAAAAAGCCGGCTGCTTTTGCAGCCCATCATTCGCATAAATATGATTGTGACAGCTCTTAAAAGCAAACAACAAGTTATTATTTACACTGTCGCCCGAAGCCCCGCGCAGTTTTCCCCGCTGCGGGCGGTCAATCTCTTTCAAATTACCGTCTGCGGGCGGTATATCATTATAATCGTCAAAGCGTAAATCTCCATTCTCTTCTTTAACTTTGCGATATACCTCTTTCTGTCTGCCGTTCGTCCACATGCCCCACTCGCAATTAGGGCAAACAGCCATAAACGCTTTAAGCTGGCCTACGCCATCTTTTTTATTCTGCGGATCTATTGTTTCCTTTTTGCATTCAATGATGATTTTGATTTCACTTTGCACTTTTTCTTTGCAATTCGGCGGAAAGACAACAAGATCAGCCCGTTTTCTGCCTGATATAAGCTGTATGGTATATTCAACGCCGATTTGCAACGGCGCATATTTATGCTCATTCACCAATCTTTTTTCAATGGTTTGACGAACGTATTCCTCCGGCGTATCATTGCGGATTGCATTATCAATATAATCGCGGATTTTCCCTTCCGGAATGGTAAGTTCTTTTTTATTCTGCATTCTTAGATCCGTCCTCTTCGCAAGAAAAATAATGAGTTAGCCTTATAACATACGTCTTTCTATATAATTCGATAAAAAATTTGTCCGCTTTTATCATACCATAAAATGATGATTCTGTACAGAGCGAATCACAAAAGATTCCTAAGATTTGCCGTTATTTGACATGAATATTGTGGCAATAAATCCCTGCAAAAAGTGGATATTTCTTTTACTATGCAGTATAATAGACATGTCACATGTATATTCAATACTGAACAATAAAAACAAAAGGAGGCAAGCATGCGCGAAGAAGAAAAAATTGAAGCAGGCATTTTATTTAATCCCGGTGATCCTGAACTAAGAGCGATTAAACTAAAAACACATAATTTAAACACCGCTTATAATGCAACCCACGAGGATGAAACAGAAAAACGAGCCGTGATACTCAAAGAAATGATTGGTGCACTTGGCGAAAATGCCTTTATGCAAGGACCCATCTATTTCCACTATGGCAAACATACAAAAATTGGCAAAAATCTATTTGCAAACTTTCATTTCACCGTGCAGGATGACGCGGCTGTCACCATTGGCGATAATTGCAACTTTGGGCCGAACGTAACCATCGTTACCCCTCTGCATCCCATGATCGCAAATGAACGCAATCAAATACGGACAGCGAATGGAGAAATCAAACGGTTATGCTATGCGAAGCCGGTCATCATCGGCAATAATTGCTGGTTCGGCGCAGGTGTAACAGTTTGTCCGGGGGTGACAATTGGCGAAGGCTGCGTTATCGGAGCTGGTAGTGTGGTCACTAAAGATATTCCTGCCCATTCCTTCGCCGCCGGGGTACCCTGCCGGGTAATTCGGCCGATTACAGAGCAAGACAGCATGCGTTATCAACCCGATGTATTAGCGGATAATCAAATAATTGAATAAAATGACGCCCTTATGTAAAAATGCAATGAAATATAGTGCAACTGGAATCAAGTATTTTATCGCCTGCTATGGTATTCTATAAAATATTGCGAGATTCCTTATCATAAATCCATGCAAAAGAGGTAGCAAATCATGAGCGAATGGCATAGAATCGTGCAAATCATAACAGACGAAGTGGATGCGTGCATCAAACAGCGCCAAGACGAAGCACTCACCCTTTGTGCATTAGCGCACAAATTAGGTTTTTCTGAATATTATATCTCTCGAAAATTTAGAAAAATCTCTGGAATGCATTTTCGCGATTATTTACGATATCGTACACTTGCTTTTGCCTTAAAGGAAGTCCGTGACACACAAAAGGGATTGTTAGATATTGCATTAGATTATGGTTTTTCCAGTCATGAAGCATTTTCACGTTCATTTAAAGAAGCTTACGGCGTAACACCCAGCGAATATCGAAACCATCCGGTTCCGGTTGTTTTGCGCACCATGATTAGGCCGCTTGATTGTTATTTAATGAAAAGCGGTGAAACCGGTATGGTCAATAAGACGAATGAAATAAAAACATATTTTGTCACCATACCTGCGCATAAATATTTACACATTCGGAATTATGAGAGCATTGGATATTGGGATTTTTGGCAAAAGCAAAGCAAACTTCCAGGACAAGACTGCGAGACCATATGCGGTCTGCTTGACAGCATAAAAGGAAAACTTGACGATTTAGGCGGCACTACGGCCAACAGTGGCAGCGGACAAATTATGGCCTATATCAATGAACCAACCGGCAGAATCTGTGCTTGGGGCATTCCTTTAGCAGAAAGCTATGGCGTGCGGCTTCCTATTAGTTATTGCGGCGAAGTTCCAAAACAGATGCAAATCATGGAGGTACCCGAGGGAGAGTATATCGTATTTGAACATGGTCCGTTTGATTATTTAAAGCAAAATCAATGCGTAGAACAAAAAATAGAAGAAGCCATGAAAAACTTTGACTACACGGCGGCAGGCTATTGCCTCGATACCACGCAAGGCAGGATTTTCTATTTTTATCATGACCCCAAGCAGTTTTGGAAATATATTAGACCGGTGAAAAGAATATAAAAAATGTCGATAAAAGATTGACTTTTGATTATCTTTGTGCTATGGTAAAGAAAAATAAATTATTGCAGGGGGACTCGCAAGAGTTGAGAAGGTAGAACCTGACCCTTTGAACCTGTTGGCTAACACCAGCGTAGGGAGCAGCTGTATATTCATTAAAGTATATACGATTCTTTAAGCTATACAATACTTGCTGTCTATGGCAGCAAGTATTTTTTGTTGTCATCAAGCCGGCTCGCTCCTTAGAGGCCCCTTATGTCAAATGTGAAAAGGCAAGAGTTACCAAGATGCACTCTTTCTCTTTTCATGAAAGGAGTTTCATTGATGAAAACAGCACTTAGCATTGCCGGCTCTGATTGCAGCGGCGGTGCCGGCATTCAAGCCGATTTAAAAACTATGTCGGCCCTCGGCATTTTCGGCATGAGCGTGATTGTCTCTGTCGTAGCCGAAAACACAAATCGCGTTATTTCCACCCAGGATATTTCGCCAACACTAATCGCTGATCAGATTGACGCCGTCTTTGAAGATATTGTGCCAGACGCGGTGAAAGTCGGCATGCTTTCTTCCTCTGAATGCATGCAGATTGTCGCCCAAAAGCTAAAACAATATCAGCCGAAACACATTGTGATTGATCCGGTCATGTACGCGAAAAACGGTTGCCCGCTCATGCAAGAAAACGCGATCGAAACGCTCATTCATACCATCGTACCCATCGCCTCTTTACTGACGCCGAACATTCCAGAGGCCGAAAAAATAGCTAATATGAACATACAAACGCTGGAGGATATGCAAACCGCAGCTAAGAAAATCATAGCCCTTGGTGCCGGTGCCGTACTGATTAAAGGCGGACATGCCGCCGGAGACGCGACCGATCTTTTATTTGACGGGCAAACAGTTTATACTTTTGCGCAAAAACGCATTGCCACAAAAAACACCCATGGCACAGGCTGCACCCTCTCCAGTGCGATCACCGCCTATTTGGCGCTTGGCGAGCCTTTAGCAAAAGCAGTCGAAAAATCCAAAGTATATGTAACTGGTGCCATTCGGCACGCATTGCCGCTTGGCAAAGGCTGCGGCCCTACACACCATTTTTATCAATTTTATGACGAAGAAGGAGGCACAAAATGACATTTATGGAACATGTAATCGCCGATTCAATGCCGCTTTGGCAGGCGGCCGCTTCTTGCTCTTTTCTTGAACAAATGGGGCGCGGCACGCTCGAACAAGAATTGTTTTTAGACTATATCATTCAAGACAGTCTCTATTTGCGGGACTATCTCAAAGCATTTGCGATGGGAATAGTCAAAAGCCGCAGTCTAAAGGAAATGCAAGTGTTTTACTCGGTACTTGGTTACGTCAACGACAGTGAAAATACCACACGACTCCGTTATCTTGCCAAAAGCGGTCTCACTGACGACGCGATTGAGAATTATCCGCAAAAGCCTGCCTGTGCTGCATATACCAAGTTTTTATTGGATACGGCAAAGCAAGAAGAAATTCCCGAAATTTTGATGGCGGTTATGCCCTGCATGCTCGGCTATGCATACGTTTTTAACGCTTTGGCAGATCATTATCCCAACGTGTTAGCAAGCAAATATGCTCCTTTGGTTCAGGATTATACTTCGGCCGGTTACCAAGCATCATGTCAGTTTTGGACACAATATGTCAACGAAAGATGCGAACCGCTTGATGCGCAAAGAAAGAAAAAGCTAACCGCGCTCTTTCGCGCCGCCAGCCAGCATGAACTTAATTTCTGGGAAATGGCCGGCAACAAAACAATAGCTGCAAAGGAGATGAATCAACATGAAAAGCAATGAAATCGTACGAAAAAAGATTCCTTTAGTCCATTTTATTACCAATTATGTGACGGCGAATGATGCAGCAAACGCCCTGCTGGCCTGCGGCGGTTCACCCATTATGGCCGACGATATTGATGAATGTGCCGAAATCACCGCGATGAGTCAGGCCTTGGTTCTCAATATCGGCACACTCAATCAACGCACGATTGCCTCTATGATCAAATCTGGTAAAACAGCGAATGCAAACAACATTCCCGTTATCCTCGACCCCGTCGGTGCCGGCGCCTCTTCCCTGCGCAATGAGACAACCAAGCGGCTATTAGCCGAAATTCAGTTTACCATCATTCGCGGCAATCTGTCTGAAATATCTTTTGTCGCAGGCTGCTCAGCCTCCACGCGCGGTGTGGACAGCAGCGAACAAGACCAAAAGCATGATGCACTTACAATTGCCAAACAAGCGGCAACAAAATATCGCTGCGTCTGTGTTGTGACAGGCAAAACGGATGTTGTCACCGACGGCATTCGGACGGCTCATATCCACAACGGCGTGTCTGCTTTAAGTAAAATCACCGGTACCGGCTGCATGCTTTCGGGTATCATTGGTGCGTATGCAGGCGCACTAAAAGATTCATTTTCGGCCGCCTGCCAAGCAACAATTTCAATGGGTCTTGCCGGTGAAATCGCTTACGAAAAATATAAAATGATAGGAACTGGCAGTTTGCATATCGGCATCATCGACGCACTCAGCCAAATTGACGATACAATACTAAAAGAGAGAGGAAAAATCATCTATGAAACCGATTGTTGATTATTCGCTTTATCTCTGTACCGATCGGGAACTTATGACCAGCGCCACGATCGAAGAATGCGTTGAAGCGGCGCTAAAAGGCGGCGTCACAATCGTCCAGCTGCGCGAAAAGACATGTACAAGCAAAGAATTTTATGAAATAGGCAAGCGAGTGCATCAAATAACACGCGCTTATAGAGTGCCGCTGATCATAAATGACAGAGTTGACATTGCGCTGGCCATCGGCGCAGAAGGGGTTCATGTCGGTAGCAATGATCTGCCCTGCCAGATTGTCAGGCGAATTGCCGGAGACGATATGCTGATTGGTGTATCGGTATCCACCAAAGAAGAGGCACTGCAAGCCGAAAAAAGTGGCGCTGATTATGTAGGCGTAGGCGCTATGTACGCTACTAAAACCAAGACCGACGCCGTTATGGTTTCGATGGAAGAACTAAACCGTATACGTCAGGCAATATCGCTCCCCATCGTGACCATTGGCGGCATGAACCGACAGACAATCAAGCATTTTAAACACACAGGGATAGATGGCGTTGCTGTCGTTTCCGCCATTGTGGCAACAGAAAATCCCGAATCCGCCGCCAAGGAGTTATTCACCCTATGGAAAAATTAAAAAACATAAAAGGCGCTATTTTTGATCTGGATGGTACGCTGCTTGATTCCATGCAGGTATGGGATGAGATCGATGAAAAATTTCTGTCTTTGCGCGGTCTCACCCTGCCCAATGACTATATCGAAACCGTACGCACAATGGAATTTAAGACAGCTGCTCAATATACCAAAGATCGTTTCGGACTTTCAGAACCGATTGATGCTATTATACAAGAATGGAAAGAATTAGCCAGTCTTGCCTATGCGAAAGAAATTCGCCTAAAACCATACGCTAAGGAATATATAATGAAGCTGCATAAGCAAGGCATCCTTTTAGGCGTTGCTACCTCTTCAGCCAAAGAGCTTTTCATGCCCGCTTTGCAAAACAATCAGATTGCACACCTTTTTTCGGTATTTGCTACGACCGGAGAAACTGCACATGGAAAAGATTTTCCAGACGTTTACCATTTGGCCGCTAAACGATTAGGAATTTCCCCTGCTTGCGCCGCTGTATTTGAAGACACCTTGCTCGGCATCACAAGCGCAAAACGAGGCGGCTTTTACACGGTGGGCGTTTATGACAAGACATCTGAGCAGGAAAAAGATTTAATCATGCAAAAAGCAGACGCTTATCTTTTCTCTTTTTCTTCACTATTATAGAACAAAGCATTTCATGGCATACAGTTGTGCGGCTCTGCTTGACAAGCAGAGCCCTTTTTTATATAATAGAGGGTGGATTATTAGCAAAGATTTCAGAATGGAGTCAATTGATATGAAATATCAGGATAAGCGCATTGTTACGCCCATCACAGACTTTCGGCAATTAGTCTATGGTGCCGCTGAACGCTATGGCGATAAAGACCTTTATGCTTCACCCAACCCCAAAAAGGATTTTCATTACACATATAACGATCTCAAAACAAATGTAGTCCGCTTAGGCACTGCGTTTATAGAAAAGGGTTGGAAAGGCGAAAAAATTGCCGTAATCGGTGAAGCTCACCCGGCTTATATGACCACTTATTATGCAGCGACGATTACCGACAACATCATTGTGCCCTTAGATAAAGAACTGCAAATCGAACAAATAATTAATTTTTTAAATCGGGCTGAGGCAATTGCTGTTGTGTATATGCCCAGCATGAATGACACCATCATTCATCACATTGACAAACTCACACACACCAAATATTTAATTCCTGTAAAACCGGAAGGAACCGACAGTGAAAACACCGTGCCCTATGAGGAATTGCTTTCGCAAGGAAGCGAGTTGTATCAACAGGGAAATACGGATATAGACACCATGCCCATACAGCTTGAAAACATGTGCACCCTGCTCTTTACATCGGGCACGACGGGAACAAGCAAGGGCGTTATGCTTTCCATGAAGAACTTAGTAGCCGCCGCGAACGACTCCTGTCAATCGGTTATCTATGATCAAAACAACACCTTTTTATCGGTGCTGCCGATGAATCATGTATATGAGGTCACCTGCGGTCATATCGCTTTGGCAAACTTGGGCGCTACTTCTTATCTCAATGATAATTTGAAATATGTAACGCGCAATCTAAAAAATGTTCAGCCCGATTCGCTTATTTTAGTGCCGCTCTTTTTAGAGACCATGCACAAAGCCATGTGGAAAGAAATCAAAAAAAGAGGCATGGAAAAAAAGGTGAATATGGGTATTAAACTCACTTCCCTTTTATTAAAATTCGGTATCGACATTCGCCGCAAGGTCTTTGCTGAAATTATTAATTCCTTTGGCGGTAAATTAGAGAATATCATCTGTGGCGGCGCACCGCTGGACCGCGAGATTGTAAAATCATTTTATCGATTCGGCATTCACGTCTATGAGGGTTATGGCATTACCGAATGCGCGCCGTTAATCTCGGTTAACCGACCGCTTGATATTGTCTACGGATCTGCCGGAAAACCAGTGCCTGGCTGCCAAGCAAAAATTGATCAGCCTGACGAAAACGGAATCGGTGAGATTTTAGCTTACGGCGAGAATGTTATGCTTGGCTATTATCAAAACGAAGAAGCCACGCGTGAAGTATTTACCGACGATGGATGGTTTCGCACAGGCGATCTCGGTTATATAGACAAAGACAATAACATTTTCATTACAGGACGCAAAAAGAACTTGATTATTCTTTCTAACGGAAAAAATGTATTTCCCGAAGAAATTGAAGAACATTTGCTGCACAGCGAATTCATTGCCGAAACCGTTGTGATTGAAAGAACCGGCGAAACAGGCGAACAACTCATAACCGCGTTGGTCTATCCACAAATGGAGTTATTTGAAAATATGTCTGACCAAGACATTTATCAAAAAATAAAAAGCGAAGTAGATGACATCAATAAAAATCTGCCTCCTTTTAAGCAAGTTCACCAAATCGAAATTCGCAAAACCGAGTTTGAAAAAACAACCACAAAGAAAATTAAACGATTTATATTAAAATAAAGAGGAGAACACACAAATGCTGGACAGAATTATGGAAATCTTAGCCGATGCGGCTGGCATCAGCGTAGAAGAAATTACCCCTGAGTCCGAATTTTCAAAAGACCTTGGCATCAATTCCCTTGAATTTGCGGACATTGCCTTTACATGCGAAGAAGAGTTTGAAATTGAAATCAACGAAAAAGATTTTAGAAAGATGATAAAAGTTTCAGATTTGATTGATTATATCAACAAACTGAAATAATATGTAAAAAAATGAAAAACGGGATTATAGCTCTTGTTGTTATAGCGCTGGTCATTATTATACTGATTTTTACCTATAAAATCGTAAAAAACATCAATGCACAAAAAGAGGTTGATGCACTTTACACGACCCATAAAAGAAACAAAATGTTTATCATACGCGTTTTAGACGCCGCGTTTGGCAAGGGAAAGATATTAAAAGCAGTACGTATTCCTGTTCGCACCAAGAGCGGCCTTTCCGAACCAGCCACGGCCGATGCACTGATGGTTACCCGAGCTGGTATCATTATTATCAGCATTTTTGGTGCCGCCGGCAAATTAGATAACCCGCAAAACGAACCCTGGCGGTTATTGGATCAAATAGGCCGAGTGACAACTTATGAAAATCCCTTTAAGAAAAACCAATATATGATTGAGGTACTTAAAAAAATACTTCGAAAAGATGGTTTTCATAACATTACCTTTCATTCGCTTGTTGTCATTGCTAACAGTGATGGTGTACTGCCAAAATACACATACCGCGATATGATCTCTGATAAAAATATTTTAGAAGAAATTAAAAGTATAACCATTGAAAAACAGCTTTCCTTTACAGAAATTCAAGATGTACAGGCTACTGTGAAAAAAAATATCATTCCTTCTCCCAAAACGAATGTTGATGCCACTGCACATCATACGCTGCAAGGATAAGGATATAAAAAAGGTATGCGGTAACGCATACCTTTTTGTATTAGTAAATAATAATCAAACGCTAACAGTGTAAAGCACAAAAATCTCCTTTGACTTGACAACATTGTATGTGAAATGGAAAATTCAATTCATATATACGAGGTAATACCATGCAATACGCACCCAATAAAAATGCCGTCTTTCCAAACGAGCATGTACCAAGCATCTGTTTTATCAAAAATGTGATCACAAGACCAAATATAATCATTGGTGACTATACCTATTACGATGATAAGAATCATCCGGAAGAATTTGAAAAACATGTTACTCATCACTATGAATTTTTAGGCGATAAATTGATTATAGGAAAGTTCTGTCAAATTGCTTCTGGTATTGAATTTATTATGAATGGTGCCAATCATAGAATGAACAGCGTAACTACCTACCCTTTTAATATCATGGAAAATGGCTGGGAAAAAGCTACGCCTGCCCTATCAGACTTACCCTTTAAAGGTGACACCATAGTTGAAAACGATGTATGGATCGGACAAAATGTTACCATCATGCCGGGCGTTCATATAGGGAACGGCGCTATTATCGGAGCTAATTCAGTAGTGGCAAAAGACATTCCCGCTTACCATATCGCAGCAGGTAACCCCTGTCATATCATTCGAAAACGATTTAGCGAGGAGCTCATTGCCTATTTAGAAAAGCTGCAATGGTGGGATTGGGAAGAAGCAAAAATATTTCACCATTTAGATATACTTTGCAGCGGAGATTTAGAAAAAATCAAGACTCTATGACAATCATCAATAACAAAAGAGCGTTTGCGGTAAATACCGCAAACGCTCTTTTTTATTTTTCGACTTCAACCATATTAAAGGCCTCTAATATATCGCCGATCTTGATATCATTAAATTTAGCAAGTCCTACACCGCATTCATAGCCAGCAGCTACTTCGCGCGCATCATCTTTAAATCGTTTGAGTGAGGAAATTTTGTCCTCAAAAATAACCACACCGTCTCGAACTACGCGAATCATCGCATTTCTCGCAATCTTTCCGTCCTGTACATAAGAACCGGCAATGGTACCCACCGAAGGTACACGAATCGTCTGTCTAACCTCAGCATGGCCCAACACCTCTTCTCGATAGGTCGGCGCTAACATGCCCTTCATAGCCGCTTCGATTTCTTCAATGCATTCATAAATGATTCGATAGGTACGAATCTCAACGCCCTGCCGCTCAGCAGAATCGATAGCGCCTTTGTCTGGTCGGACATTAAAGCCAATAATCAACGCATTAGAGGCCGAAGCCAACATAACGTCACCCTCATTGATTCCGCCCACGGCCGTATGAATAATTCTGACTTTTACTTCATCATTGGATAGTTTCTCAAGAGATTGCTTAACTGCTTCGGAAGAACCAATCACGTCCGCTTTGACAATAATATTCAGATCTTTAATACCATCGTTCATGCGGGCAAACAAATCATCCAAAGATACCTTTGCGTTCGCTGAAAGCTGCTCTTGTTTAGCCTTTTCTTTTCTTTGATCAGCTAACTCACGGGCTTTTTTCTCATCTTCTACCGCATTAAATTCATCACCCGAAGCAGGCACTTCAGAAAGGCCGATGATTTCAACAGGAACCGAAGGACCCGCCTCTTTAATCGCCTGCCCCTTATAGTCTGTCAGAGCACGGGCGCGGCCTACCGCTGTACCCGCAATCACGGTATCACCAGCATGAAGAGTACCATTTTGTACTAACAGCGTTGCTACCGGACCGCGGCCCTTATCTAACTTCGCTTCAATAACAATACCCTTTGCCCTACGAGCCGGATTTGCTTTTAGTTCTTTCATTTCTGCCACGAGCAAAATATTTTCAAGCAAATCTTCAATACCCGCTCTTGTGACAGCTGAAACAGGCACACAAATGACATCGCCACCCCATTCATCAGGAACCAAATCATATTTTGTCAAATTCTGTTTCACCGCATCTGGATTGGCGCCTTCTTTATCCATTTTATTAATGGCAACAATAATTTCAATACCAGCTGCCTTGGCATGGTTTATCGCTTCAACCGTCTGCGGCATAATGCCGTCGTCCGCCGCTACAACCAATACGGCAATATCAGTTGCCATGGCACCACGAGCACGCATGGTTGTAAATGCCTCGTGCCCCGGTGTATCCAAAAATGTAATTTCCTTGCCGCCCACGTTCACCCGATAAGCACCAATATGCTGGGTAATGCCGCCGGCTTCCCCTTCAGTTACATTTGTATTACGGATAGCATCAAGAAGCGATGTTTTACCATGGTCAACGTGACCCATGACGCACACAACCGGTGCACGCTCAATAAGTGCAGCCTCGTTTTCTTCTTCATCACTCTCAAAGAGCTGTTCTTCAATTGAAACAGGGACCGCTTTAGAAATGGTTGCACCCATCTCATCCACGATTAAAAAGGCGGTATCATAGTCAACCGCTTGATTGACGCTTGCCATAACACCAAGCAGCATAAGCTTCTTCACGATTTCAGCGGCGGTAACTTTTAATTGTGCGGCGAGGTCGCTCACTAAAATCTCATCGCCAACAACCACGTTTAATTTTTCTTTTTTAGCATTGGCAATCATTTCTTGCCGATGCTTTCTCTGCTGCGCAAGCGTATCTTTATCCTTGGCCCTGTCATTACGTGGATTTTTCTTCTTCGGCTTCTTTTTATTGCCAGCATATTGTCTTGGCGTATCGGTATAATATTTATCTAACTTTTCGTCATATTTTGAAAGATCAACTGTTGAAGTACGTGTATCCACCACGCGGGTTTTGCCCACCGTGCCACCACGCGTCTCATCCGTCGTCTGAACCACTTTAGGTTCATCATCCTTTAAACGCCCAAAAGCAGGCTTTGTTTCTTTTTCTGGCTTTGCTTGCGTTTTTTTCTTTGGTTTGACTGGCTCTTTTCCAACAGGCGCTTGAAAGCGCTGCAACTTATCAGCCGCCTCCGCAAGACGATTTTGTTTATTTTTGCTGGCACTTGTTTTAGGAGATTCTGTCTGCGTCTTTTGTTCTGGTTGAGCCGTCTTTACTTTTTCCTGTTCTGCTGCCGCAGGACTATCTGTAGCTTTTATTTCTTTGTTTTCTTTTTCTTCTGTCTTGTAAATTAGCGAAATTTCTCCATTCATATAGGAATCAATTCCGCTGATCTGATGATCCAGGGTCATCCGATTCAGTAACAAATCAAATTCTTCCAGCGAAAGAGCCGCAGAATGCGTTTTCCCCTCAATGCCAATCGCGGAAAAAACGTCAATCAGTTCTTTACTTTTGACGCCAAAATCCTTTGAGATAACATTTATTTTTAACGCTTGATTTACAGCCATGCAGGTACCTCCTAATTACACCGATTGATACTATCTTTAATGGCTTTAGCCAAATTTTCATCTTTCACAGCCGCGCAGCTTATACTGCCCTGCTTTCCGATAAACCGTCCAAGATTTTCTTGGTCGACATCGATAATTCTATATTCACTGTGGTAATATGTACAACAGTTTACCACTTTTTTTTGCGTATTAGCTGACGCTTTTTTGCTGACAAGAACAAGGCACGCACGCCCTTTTCTGATCTGTTCACAAACGAGCTCAGTTCCCGCTGTAATCTGGCCGGCTTTAGCGGCCAGCCCAATCATTAACAGTGTTTTATTCTCCACTCTGGTCAAGTTCCTCTTCTATGGCTTCATACACCTCAGCAGAAATAGGGATTTCTAAGCTTTTTTCAAACCGCTTGCCCTTACGCGCTTTCAAAAAGCAATCTTTTTTAGGGCAAATATAGGCACCGCGTCCTGATTTTTTTCCTGTCAAATCCAACACAATTGCGCCCTCTGGTGTACGTACCACCCGAACTAATTCCTTTTTTGCCTTTTGCTCGCCACAGCCTAAGCATTTGCGCACTGGTACTTTTTTCTTTGCTTTCATCGACAAAGACTCCTCATTGCTAAGGTTTTACCCATTAGCGGTTTTAATATCAATTTTAAATCCGGTCAGTCTTGCAGCCAATCTCGCATTTTGCCCTTCTTTCCCAATCGCCAATGAAAGTTGATCTGCACTTACATAAACACGGCAGGAGCGTTCATCATCGACAATCACATTGGTAACTTCTGCAGGCGAAAGAGCCGCCATGATATATTCCTCAGGATTTTCGCTATATTTTATAATATCAATTTTCTCGCCATTTAACTCATCAACAATATGATTGATACGCATACCGCGTGCGCCGATACAAGCGCCGACTGGATCAACATTTTCATCACGTGATTCAACCGCAATTTTAGTTCTGGAACCAGCCTCTCTGGTAACATTATTAATAATAACTGTTCCATCCTGTATTTCCGGCACTTCTAACTCAAAAAGCCGTTTGACAAGGCCAGGATGCGTTCTGGAAAGAGAGACAATCGGACCCTTGGTGGTTTCCTTGCGCACCTCAATGACATACAGTTTGATATAATCGCCTACTTGATAAAACTCACCAGGAATTTGCTCACTTTTCAAAAGAGTAGCCACGCTGGTGCCTGTATCAACCGATAAATTGCCCGTAATCGGGTCTACCCGCTGTACTTTGGCTGTTATAATTTCGCCCTTTTTATCCTCATATTCTTTGATCATCATGCCCCGTTCAGCTTCTCTGATGCCCTGAATGATCACTTGTTTCGCCGCTTGCGCACCTAAACGTCTAAAGTTTTTGAATTTAATTTCAGACTCACAAATTTCACCTAACTTATATCTTTTGCTAACCTTTTTAGCATCCTCTAATGTAATTTGTGTTTCTGCATCCTCAACTTCTTCTACAATTTCTCTTTGCTGATACATCTTTACATCTTTTTTATCTAAATCCAGCACAACCCGTACGTTGCTGTTGCCGCCTTTATCTCTTTTATAAGCGCTAATCAAAGCCGCTTCGACTTTTTCAAGCATATAGTCCGCCGGAATTCCCTTTTCTTTCACCAGCATATCCAGCGCATTGAAAAATTCTGCATTCATATCGATTTTCTCCTTACCCTTTCTTCTTATTGCTCCTGACTCTCATAATCATAATAGGCACTTAACTTGGAAACATCCTTTAAACGCAAGGTTTTCTGTGTCTTATCATTCATCAAAAGCGTGATGGTTTCATCATCACTCGCCGTTAATTCTCCTGTATAATTCTTTTGTCCGTCGACAGCGGCAAACAACTTAGCATTCACCCTTTTTCCCATAAAGCATGCACGGTGCCATGGTTCTTTTAATTCTCTTTCCACGCCAGGTGAGCTAACCTCTAAATAATAAAAATCCTCAATCGGATCGGCCGCGTCAATGATAGGATCAATAGCTCGATGCACCTTTTCGCAATCGTCAATATCAATTCCCTCATCCTGATCAATGGTAATACGCAAATACCAATAAGGGCCGTCCTTGACATATTCTACATCCCAAATCACATAGCCAAGTGTTTCTACGGTATCCTTAATCAACGCCTTCACGGTGGAAGCAATATTCCCTTTTATCTTTGCCACATCCTACTCCGTTTCCATGATTTTATACGCTTCATAAAGGTAAGAGAGCGACTAAGCCGCTCTCTTACCCTTTCTTTGTATACTCTGTTTCTTAGTATAGCATACCGCCAATGAAATTACAAGTATTTTTATGAATTTTCTTCTTCATTTTCCTTATTTTCCGGCGCTTCTTCCACCACTACAGCTGCTTTCATCTCTTCTGCATCGGATTTTTGTCCGCAGAAAGGACAGTAGTCATATTCTTCTTTGACTGTTTTGCCGCACAAAGCACATACTTTTTTACCGGTCATGGCCTCAAGCTCAGTCCGTGCCGCTGCTATTTCATCTAACTGCGCATCAATTTGCTTATGCAGCCGAAGCAGCTCTTCATCATAGTTTTTATCTTGGCAGCCATATGCCTTGTGCGACACCATGCCAAGTGTAATATACATTTCTTCAAGCTCAGTATTCAGCTTTGAGAGATTATACTTGGCCGCCACTTTGTCTTTCGTATCCATCGCCGTTTTTTTCACGCGGCTTGCGCCTTCATTCCACAGCTCCATAATTTTTTCTTTGTCGAGTGCCATCTTTCTACCTTCTCCTTTTTATAATTTAGTATAAACGGCTCATCAAGCATATTCACACCGCCGTTTACACAAATGTACAATATCTACGTTAATAAGCAACTGCTTTGACATTGACTACACTTAATGAAGAGAGTCGCTCTTCTTTAATCTCAATTTGCTCATAATGTTCTTCGGCTGTGCGAATAAATAGATCATTCTTACAATCTGTATCGATTTCTGCAAACTGCACCGAATCTGTACCGTCTTCATAAGCCCTCTCGGGCAGTGGACAACGCTTGACAATATAAGCCCCTGTCTGATCAAAGACCGTCATTATTTCGCCTTCTTCTAACGCAAAAGCAACATCCGCCACCGCTTCAAGCTGCAGTTTATACAAATTATCCTTATTAAAATAGAAGCCATTGGGATAATACGTGACATCCATTTCATTTTCGGCTTGGTACAGCACATCAAACCGCTCTGGATTTTCTTGACACTGCGCGGTCAGTTTTGTTACTTTTTCTTTTTTAGCTTGTTTTTCCTGTTCGGTCAGGTTTCGCATAACATAATTGCCGTTTTCAGCAATTTTTTTATTACCCTTATCATCATATTCATAGTCTTTCACCAAATGAATATATATAAACTTTAAACAAGCATATTTTTCGTTATAATAGGCTTCGCGTGCTTTGTCGGTAACCGGCAGCAAATCAGTGTCATACAACACATGCTCGTATTTGTATTGCAGTGTAAAAACCTTTTTTAATGCAGCGTCATTTAAACCCATTGCCGCTAAATCGGCATTTAAAGCACTTCGCCCGCCAAACGCCTCTACCAATTCATCAAGCAAGGCCTGAATCTGTTCTTCGCCTTCTTTTGTGATCTGGTAACCATTTTGATCAAACATGCTGGCCGCTATCACCATTTGATAAATGGTTTCTTTAATCTGCTGGTCTACATATTCTGCATAGGTTTGCGTATCGTTCAATGGTTGATTCCAACCATCTTCATCGTCTGTTATATCCGTAAATGTAGTCAAATAATAATTTTTTAAAGACGCAAAAAGATAATGATACATGCCCTCGGTGAGCCGAACATCCTCATACTGCAAGGCCGTTTTTTGTTTTCCACAACCGCCAAAACAACATGCCAGCATACTGAATAGCAAGATATACGAGCCTATTTTTTTTATCATTTACTTTCTTCCCTTCTTTTATACAGAACTTGACTTTTCTGCCTCTTTTGCCACGGCCATATACGCCTCTAAAAAAGCAATGGCTTCATCAAAAGCATTTTTTGTCCGATACGGCTTAAACGTCACACACGGCTTGCCGGCGGCACCAATGCGCATTTGATTTTTCTTTGTGGCCGACAGCGCAATCCATGCTTCTAAATGAAAAGGCTTTTGATGCATCACAAAATAACCGTTTGTAAAATCAATCTTGGTTATGCCGCATCGGGCGCCAAGCGCACGCAGCAAAGAAATACCAATTAACGTGTAAACAGGAACGGGCAAATCTCCATATCGGTCAATTAGCTCATCAATCATGTTCGAGCGGTCCTCTTGGGTGCTGATCTCAGCAATTTTTCGATAAGCACTGATTCGACCGGCAGCGCTCTTAATATAACGATCTGGAATATAGGCGCTTTTCCCGTATTCAACTGTACACTCAAGTGCCGGCGCCGGGGCCTCACCCTTTTCCTCTAAAATCGCTTCATTCAAGAGCTTCATATAGAGGTCATAGCCTACACTTTCCATATGACCATGCTGTTCAGCGCCAAGCACATTGCCGGCCCCGCGGATTTCCAAATCCCGCAGTGCAATACGAAATCCAGAACCGAATTCTGTATATTCCCGAATAGCCGACAACCGTTTGGTTGCTACCTCAGAGAGTACTTTTTGCTTGGGATAGGTAAAATACGCATAGGCACGCCGATTGGACCGTCCAACTCTGCCGCGGATCTGGTGGAGTTGCGAAAGGCCAAAGCGGTCTGCATTTTCAATAATCAGCGTATTCGCATTGGGCACATCGACACCGGATTCAATAATCGTAGTGCTCACCAAAATATCTACTTCACCAGAAAGAAGCGCCCCCCAGATTTCCGAAATTTCTTCCCGCTCCATACGCCCATGTGCACTAACAATATTCGCTTGCGGAGCCATCGCTTTGATCTTTCGCACTGTCAAATCCAATCGCTCAATATTGTTGCACAGATAAAACACCTGTCCGCCCCGTCTAAGTTCCTTATTGATCGCGCTTTCAATCATTAAATCGTCATATTCTAACACAAAAGTCTGCACCGGCAGGCGATTTTCAGGCGCCTCCTCTAAAATAGACATATCTCGTATGCCTGACATAGCCATATTCAGCGTGCGTGGAATCGGCGTAGCGCTAAGGGTCAAAACATCGACATTCCCGGAAATCTGTTTTAATTTTTCTTTATGAGCCACACCAAAGCGCTGTTCTTCATCCACAATAAATAGTCCTAAGTCACGAAAGGCAATATCGCTTGACAAAAGACGATGGGTGGCAATAATAATATCAATTTTGCCGTTTTTCAGATTTTTGATAATATCCGCCTGTTGTTTCGCCGTGCGAAAACGGCTTAACATCTCGATACGAATGGGAAAGCCTCTCATCCTGGCCGTAAAGGTCTGATAATGCTGCATCGCTAAAATGGTTGTAGGCACAAGCATGGCTACTTGTTTATTATTCATCGCTGCTTTAAAAGCCGCCCTCATAGCTACCTCTGTTTTGCCAAAGCCAACATCGCCGCAAAGCAAGCGGTCCATCGGACAGGATTTTTCCATATCCTCTTTAATCTCAGCGGCAGCGATGATCTGTCCCTCGGTCTCGTCAAATGGGAAATCCGCTTCAAATTCTTCTTGGAATTCATCATCCGGCCCGTATGCGAAACCAGGCTGCCTTGTTCGCTTTGCATACAGTTTGATGAGTTCGCCCGCCATTTCCTTAGCGGCCGCCTTAACTCGGGCTTTGGTTTTATGCCATTCGGCGCCGCCGATTTTGGAAAGTTTCAATTGGCCATTCTCGCCCTTATCGCCGATATACTTTGAAAGCAAATCCAACTGGCTGCACGGCAAATACAGAGCGTCGGTACCAGCATATTGAATTTTAACAAAATCCTTGGTTACGCCGTCAACCGTCATGGTTTGCAGTCCCACATAACGGCCGATACCATGGTTCGCGTGGACCACATAATCGCCCTCGCTAAGATCAGCATAGGACAAAATCCTCTCACTTTTATTTACCTTTTTCTTATTTCTTTTAGGCTTTACCCGTACGGTATTTTCCCCTGTCAAACTTAAAACAACATAGGATACATTCGTCAGTTCAAAACCAGGACCGGAAAATTGATTTTGAAATGCTGTGTCTGACGATTCGGCCCCGCTAAGCAGCACACAGTTTTCGGGAATTTTTCCCTCAACATGAGTTATCGAAATAATGTCCTGCTCCTGCAAAAACTCTTTAACATGTTTAACCGAAATTGCATTTTCACAAACAATTTCAACTTGAAAGCCCGCCGAAAAATAATTTTTAATATCCTCTGCCAGCAAAGAAAGCCGACCGGTATATGAAACCGTTTGTTTGGTGCGGAAGGTAAATAAGTCGGCCACACCTGAAAGTTCCTCCGTGGCAAAAGCGTCAAAAAACACACCGCCGCCGGCGTAAAAGCGATATTCAAAATCAGCCTTTGTTTTCGCATAAACAGCGTGCTGACTTTCAATGAGTCCCTCCTCAAGCAGCGTTTCCACCTGATGGGCTAAATGCCATTCAAACGCGTCATACAGTTTATACGACTGCGCGCGATCTAACAAAACAAGCAGGCTTTCCTTATCTACATAATCCAAAAGGCATGCTCTTTCTTGTTCATAAATAGAATCAATAAAGCGATCTGCACATAGCAGTTCCTCGCCCTGTTCCACCGTAAAACGCTCAGAAGATGACAGTGTTTTTCCCTTTTTCTTTGCGTCAGCTAAGAGACGCTCCATCGCCTGATTGACACGCCCGACCGCTGCCTCATCCATCAGCACTTCTTTGGCCGGAATTACCTCGCAAGTTTCCTGCAATTCGGTACGGCGCTGCGTCTCGGGATCAAACAAACTGATCGAATCAACCTCATCGCCAAAAAATTCAATCCGGAACGGAAATGCATTGCCAGGCACATAAATATCAAACAAGCCGCCGCGCTTGGCAAATAGGCCCGGGGCATCCACCATCTCACTCTCCGCATACCCGCTGGCAAGCACAGCTTCACAAAGCGCTTCCAACGACAGTGCATCCCCTGTTTGTATGCGAATGACCCTCTTTTTCAAAACAGCGGGCGGCAGTGTCACTTGCAATGCGGCCGGCAGTGTCGCAATCATCACATCAAAACGACCAGACAAGGCCGCGGCCAAGGCCGTGAGCCGTTCTTGCTCAAATTCACGCGAAGAAGTCATATTATAAAAAACAAAATCTCTTTCTGGAAAAAAATATGACAAAAGGCCACAACGCAATAGCGCTGCGGATAAATGTTTGCCGCGGCGTTCATCCGGCACTAAGATTAAGGCGCCGCGGCCATATTTTTGCTTGTAATCAAGCAGAAGAGTGGTTAAAACAGCAAGCGTTGCTCCCTCACAAAGCCCGGTCACCTGTAACGGTTTCTCTTTATGAAAGCGAAGGCCTTCGTCTATGCCGCGCAACAGCTGTTCATATTCTCGCTCTTCTCTAATCTTGGAAAAAACTTCACTCATTCTGTAATCCGGTTGCACAGGTTCATCGCCTTGTCAATCTCACCGATGAGCATGAGCGCCAGCGCCTCTTCCCCTTTCTCAAAAACACTCGCTAACTTTTTTTGTTCCGCCTCGGTAAAACGGCTTAACACCCAATCGGCAAGGTCATATTCTTTATGCGGCTTTTGTCCCACACCGATTTTCATGCGCGGAAAAGCCTCGCTGCCAAGGCAATTAATGATGCTTTTTATTCCGTTATGTCCGCCGGCACTGCCGCTTCTGCGAATACGCATAGCCCCTGGCGGCAGCGAAATATCATCGAAAACAACAATCACCTTTTCAGGCGGCAGATGATAATAATCAGCAGCGGCAGCCACCGCCAAACCCGATTCGTTCATATATGTCTGCGGCTTCATCACAAGCGTATTGACGCCATGAATCGTTATTTCACTGCATAAAGCATTGAATTTAGCACGAAGATTCGTGACACCGTGTGTGCGCAAAAGAGCATCAATCTGCATAAAACCAGCGTTATGCCTGGTGCCCTCATATTTTTTACCAGGATTGCCAAGCCCAGTAAGTATAGCTTCTATGCCACCCGCTCTTGTTTGCGATTCGGCACTGATTTGTTTAAATAATTCAAAAATATTTCCCATAGGTTTTATTGTAACCTTTATCGTTTGGAATTTCAAGTACGAAAATTAAGAAAATAGGCAGGCTTTGAAAGTTTTTTCCAAAAATGCTGGAAATAAAAGCCTTTCTATGCTATAATGGGAATAAATTACATGTATAGTGTATATAATTACATTTTATAATCATAGTGTGTTTATCGCCTTTAAGCGCAAACAGATCCGTTTGCGCTTAAAGGCGTGCCCTGTGATTACAAGCGAGAAGCTTGCTGTATGGCTGCTCATTGTTCATCGGTCAATGCTCTGTTTTTGACCGTATTCTCAGTTATCCACTATGTTAATACCACGTAGCATAGGTAAAACATCATAAATGGAGGAAATGCAAAATGGCAAAAAAGTATGTGTATCTATTTTCTGAGGGCAACGCGAAGATGCGTGAACTGCTCGGCGGCAAAGGCGCCAACCTTGCCGAAATGACCGGACTCGGTCTCCCTGTTCCGCAAGGCTTCACCATCTCAACCGAGGCTTGCACGCAGTATTATGAGGATGGCGAAAAAATTAACGACGAAATTCAAGCGCAAATTATGGAATACATTGAAAAGATGGAAGAAATCACCGGCAAAAAATTTGGTGATAAAGAAAATCCGCTTTTAGTTTCGGTTCGTTCAGGTGCACGCGCTTCGATGCCCGGCATGATGGATACTATTCTGAATCTGGGTTTAAACGAAGAGGTTGTGGATGTATTAGCTAAAAAATCAGGCAACCCCAGATGGGCTTGGGACTGCTATCGCCGTTTCATTCAAATGTACTCAGACGTCGTAATGGAAGTGGGCAAAAAATATTTTGAAGAATTGATTGACAAGATGAAGGCGCAAAAAGGAATTACCCAGGACGTCGACTTAACCGCCGACGATCTCAAAACGCTGGCCGATCAGTTCAAGGCCGAATACAAGGCTAAAGTAGGCAGCGATTTCCCAACCGATCCCACCGAGCAGCTTATGGGTGCTGTCAAAGCCGTTTTCCGTTCTTGGGACAACCCCAGAGCTAATATTTATCGCCGTGATAATGATATTCCTTACTCATGGGGCACCGCTGTCAACGTACAGATGATGGCATTTGGTAATATGGGCAACACCTCAGGTACTGGCGTAGCCTTTACAAGAGACCCCGCTACCGGCGAAAAGAAACTCATGGGCGAATTTTTGATCAACGCACAAGGCGAAGACGTTGTTGCTGGTGTACGTACACCGCAGAAAATTGATCAGCTGCGTGAAATTATGCCTCACGTTTATGATGAATTTGTCGGCATCTGCCAAAAGCTGGAAAACCATTATCGTGACATGCAGGACATGGAGTTCACGATTGAAGACGAGCATCTGTATATGTTGCAAACCCGTAACGGTAAAAGAACTGCAAAAGCGGCGCTTAAAATCGCCAGCGATTTAGTCAGCGAAGGGATGATTTCAGAAGAAGAAGCTGTCTTGATGATTGACCCTCGTAACTTGGATACCCTGCTGCACCCCCAGTTTGATCCCGCTTCTTTAAAAGCAGCTGTTCCAGCTGGACGAGCTTTAGGTGCCTCTCCCGGAGCGGCATGCGGTAAAGTTGTCTTCACAGCCGAAGATGCAAAAGCATGGAAAGATCGGGGCGAAAAAGTCATTTTGGTTCGTCTTGAGACCTCGCCGGAAGACATTGAAGGCATGAAGGCAGCCGAAGGTATCCTCACGGTGCGCGGCGGTATGACCTCACACGCAGCCGTAGTAGCCAGAGGCATGGGTAAATGCTGCGTTTCAGGCTGCTCTGACATTGTGATGGACGAAGCCGGCAAGCAGTTCACACTGGCTGGCAAAACCTATCATGAAGGCGACTTCATTTCGATCGATGGTTCCACCGGTAATATTTATGATGGTGTCATTGCAACCGTACCTGCCACCATTGACGGCGAATTTGGTACCATTATGGCTTGGGCTGATAAATTTAGAAAACTGCAGGTCAGAACCAATGCTGACACACCAGCTGACGCAGCCAAAGCGGTTGAACTTGGCGCTGAAGGAATTGGCCTTTGCCGTACCGAGCACATGTTCTTTGAAAGCGACCGTATCGCTGCATTCAGAGAAATGATTTGTGCCGATACAGTAGAAGAAAGAGAAACCGCGCTTGAAAAAATTCTGCCGATTCAGCAAAGTGACTTTGAAAAATTATATGAAGCATTAAAGGGCTATCCTGTTACCATCCGTTTCTTAGATCCGCCGCTTCATGAGTTCTTGCCGACTGAAGAAGCCGATATCAAAGCACTGGCCGATGCACAGGGCAAAACGGTCGAGAGAATCAAAGAGATCATCGCTTCTCTGCACGAGTTTAACCCCATGATGGGTCACCGTGGTTGTCGTCTTTCGGTTACGTATCCTGAGATTGCAAGAATGCAGACCAAGGCCGTAATCCGCGCAGCTATCAAAGTCAGCAAAGCACACGCTGATTGGACCATCGTACCAGAGATTATGATTCCGTTAGTTGGCGATAAAAAAGAATTAAAATATGTAAAAGACATTGTTGTAAAAACAGCAGATGCAGAAATCAAAGCGGCTGGTTCTGACTTGAAATATGAAGTAGGAACCATGATTGAAATTCCAAGAGCATGCCTGACCGCTGATGAAATTGCAAAAGAGGCTGAGTTCTTCTGCTTCGGAACCAACGATTTAACACAAATGACCTTTGGTTTCAGCCGTGACGATGCGGGCAAGTTCTTAGAGAGTTACTACGATGCAAAAATCTATGAAAACGATCCTTTTGCAAGATTAGACCAAACGGGCGTAGGCAAGCTGATGGAAATGACTTGCGAATTGGGCCGCAAAGAACGTCCTTCCATGCACCTTGGCATTTGCGGCGAACATGGCGGCGATCCTTCCTCCATTGAATTCTGCCACAAACTTGGTTTAACCTATGTTTCCTGCTCTCCATTCAGAGTACCAATTGCAAGATTGGCCGCCGCGCAAGCTGCCATTAAATCGAAATAATTGCTTATTAATTTTTGTTTTTGGGCAACCAAAAGGCAAAAACAAATATCAAAATTAGACCTTGTAGGAGTAATCCCACAAGGTCTTTTTTTACCCTAACAATCATAGCTTAAGCCTTGTGGCAAGCCATTTTTTGTGCATAAAACAGGGATTTTATGTACAACTTTTTATGGTGGCTGCCGATGATAATAATTTTCGCATCGTGGTTGATAAAACCCTTTGCACCGGAACACCTGTATTAGAAAATTATAGATGTGTTCTTTCAATTTATTATAAAACATAATATAAATTACAGCACACCTCCAAATCCGCATCATATCGATAATTGAATTGTCAATATGCAACAAGTAGCAAAAGCAACATAAACAAAATATGTGATTTATAATTATTAAAAGTCACAAAAATCCAAAAATTATGAATTAATTATTGAAAATATTTTTCTTAAACAGTATAATATGAATAACTTAATATTTGAAAAATGATGATCGGAGGAAATTCATGAAACGTATTTGGTCGCTCTTTCTCGCCACACTGCTGACAGGTGCGAGCATCTCCTGCCTGCCAATCAGCGGTACTGCCGCAAATGGACAAAAACTCTTTGCGACGGTAGGTGATAACGACACACATCTCCATCCCGCAAACTACGAGAACATGCTCAAAAAATACACCAACGGCACGCTTACAGAAGTGCGAAATTGGTCAGGCTGGGCTTGGAAAAATGACCATGCAAACAGCCGTCTCGACTTTTTCACCCTACAGGACGATATCCCGCAGGCCACGCTTGTTACCATGGATCTGGTAAGCGAAAACGGTGCCGTAATCAAAAAAGAAAACATTATCGCCACTTACTTAGCCACGGTTAACACAAAATCGCCGGCGTATCCCAATATTGATTACGATGTTTTCGATATCATTACCCACGAGAACATAAAGGAGCTGGCCGCTGGACAAATCCACGAAGCATGGGTAGATATTTATGTGCCTAAAGATACCCCTGCTGGCATTTATCGCGGAAAAATAGCTTTGAAGAGCGGCTCACAAACGCTGGCCGAGTTTGCCTATGAACTTGAAGTAATCGATATGACGCTGACCAATCCAGAAGAATGGGAAACCTATCTGGATTTATGGATGTATCCCTATGCCTCGAACCGTTATTATTCTGGTAAAACCAATGCAGAATTTTTTGACTTTACGACACCAGAAGATCAGGACACGAACCCCTATTCGCTCCGCAATATCCAGCTTGACAAACAATACGAAGCAGGGCTCGAAAGTGAACTTGAACTCTATCACCAGGCAGGCGGAAACGCCATTACGGTCACGCTTGTTGAAGATCCATGGAACAGCCGTAAACCTTGTCCATGCCCCTCTATGGTCAAGTGGACTAAAAAGGCAGACGGTAGTTTTGCATATGACTACACCGATATGGACTATTGGATTGAGTTGAATTTAAAGCACGGCATCAATCGTCAGATCAATCTCTTTTACCATGCGGGCGTCGGCTATGGCTTTGTTTATTATGACGAGGCAACCGGCACAGTTAAACACGATGGTGGCGGAGGCCCAGGATCTGCACGCTGGCAAGAGATCAGTCTTGACTTTTTTCAAGACTTGGCTGCTCACTTAGAAGAAAAAGGCTGGTTTGACATCGCGTGCCTTTCTATGGACGAGCGGGGATTCGAGGTGACACAAGCGCTCGTTGAGTTAGCTGAAAGCATCAAAAACTCCGCGGGCCAATCCCTAAAGGTCGGCGGTGCTGTCAATGCAGACGAGGTTTCTTCTCTCTACAATCGGATGCATGATATATCAGTATGGGAAAACATGAAAACAGCTGATATGGTAGAGCTTGCCGAAACCCGTAGAAAAAAGGGGCAAAACACAACTCTATATTCATGCGGCAGTGGAAGAATGTCCACGCCCAACGAGCCTGGCGAGGCTGCTTATGCCGTCTATGACTCTTTTAAATTTAATATGGACGGAATCATGCGGTGGGCTCTCAACAAATACGACGAGGATCCACTCCACTCCTCCCTTCACACTGTGACCTATCCGGGTGACTGTTATTTGATCTATCCGGACGAAAAAGATTCCACTGACATGCGTGCCCAAAGCACACCGCGCTTTGAAAAGCTGTGTGAAGGGATGCGCAATGTGGAAAAGCTGCGCATTATTAAGAAGAATTATCCTCATTTTGCTGAATCGGTAAACATTTTGATTGGCTCGCTCAAGAAAAGTGACGTAACCGATGAGGCCGCAAGAATACGCGCTAAAATCCTCAATCTGAGCCACTCGGTTCTTAAATTCGAACAAACGCCATACACCGACCTCGTAGATAGCGAATGGTACATGGATGCCGTTTGCTTTGCGATTTCCTATAAACTGATGGTCGGTACATCGGATACAAAATTTGAACCTGAAACGCCCATGACACGCGCCATGTTTGTATCTGTGCTTGCCCGTTTAGATGGTGCAGACATTAATAACCAGGCAACATCTAAATTTTCCGATGTGCCAAGCGGAGAATGGTATACTGGCTCTGTCGTTTGGGCAACAAACAAAAAAATTGTCAGCGGCGTCTCTGACACAAAATTTGCACCCGATGATAAGATAACAAGAGAACAGGCGGCTGCTCTTCTCTATCGTTATGCGAAAAGCAAAGGGTATAATACTCAATACAAAGCGGATCTCAAAGGCTATAAAGATCGTGACAAGGTTAGTTCTTACGCACTGAACGCGCTCTGTTGGGCCAATGATAAGGGCATTGTCAACGGCGTTACCAAAACCTCGCTTGACCCCGCAGGATACTGCACCAGAGCACAAATAGCGCAAATGATCAGATGCTTATTCAAAAATGTTTTGAATCGATGGCTATAAATATGGCCAAGTAAACTCACATAACCAAATAAATCCCCGGTTACATCACGTAACCGGGGATTTATTTGGTTAATCAGAACTTTGAATCATACGTTTGATGGCTCGCTAAAAAATCTGCACAGCGAATCATATAAGGTGATTTTTTTATAACATCGTCCTTTCCGCTATGACGCCACCCGTTTCGCATACACAAGATAACGCTGATGATTTGAGCCGAGCGGATGACAACTGCTCAGCGTGACCATATCTTCACCAGGCTGAATCAAAATCTCGCTAATATCATCTGGTTCAATAATCTTGGTTTCAATCACTCTGTATAGCAGCGTCTCTTTAAAGTTTGTTATATAAATATCATCCCCGATAGCCAGCTTATGAATATTTCGGAACATCGTTCCTTTCACGCTGCCCCTGTGTGCTGCAATCACGCAATTTGTATTTTGGCCGCCAATCGGCAAACTGGTTTGCGAAAGATGCACCGCGCCTTGATTCATATTCTCCTTACTGGCGCCCAAATAAATGGGCAAACACACATCGATACGCGGTATCTCAATATACCCGACTATATTCTCTGCAAATCCAAAACCAGACAAATCAAAACTCGGCTGTTCGTATGAAAATGGATCCACCAAACCAACTTGCCCTGTCAGAAACAAATTTTCATTATACGCTCGCATTTGCTGATATAATGTCTGCAGCGGATCTTCCGCCGCAGTTTTTTCTTTGTTTTCTTCTCTGCTCTGTGCCACGGCGTTCTGAAAAGCGTCAATCGCATCCCCTGCCTGCTTTTGAAAAAAGTATTGACTTACATACGGATAAGAAAATAGAATTATCCCGCATAAAAGCATGATCACCGCAATAATGGTAATCATTTTTCTTCCTTTTATCTTCATTTGCTTCCAGTTCCCTTTCTCTGCAATCAGCGTGACCTCTTCGAAGAGCGAATGTGAAAAATCATCATCACTAACAAAACCATTACAATTAGCGAACCTATGATCGAAGCCTGTATAATCAGCTTGTTTTGCAGCGTCATGCCCTCTTTTTGCGCTTGCTGCTCCCATTTTTCCTCTTCGCTATATGGAATACGTATACCGCGCACCAACAAACGATGTGTATTTACGCCATAGGGCGTACAGGTAATGAGTGTCACATGATCTTCTCCTGCCACTGGGTCCAGCCGTTCCACTTCTTCCGGTAAAACCACATCGATGGCATCTACCGAGTAGGCCAATGTTTGCCCTAACACATGAATATAAAACTTATCACCTATGTCAAGCTTGGTTAATCCATCAAACATTTTGGCGTTTGGCAATCCCGTATGACCCGTTAATATCGAGTGCGTTCCCTCTCCGCCAATGGGCAAAGCCGTTTGCCTTAAATGCCCGATCCCTTTTTCTAATGTTTCAGGATCCGTACCATGATAAATGGGTAAACGAACCGAAATTTTGGGAATTTCAATCGTTCCCATAGTCTCATAAAAATATAATACCTCCAAATAATTTTGAGGCAGCGCCATGCCGCTTCCCTCTAAAAAAGGGTCGTGTACCGGCTCGCCGACAAGCGATTCATTATATTCTTCCGCTTTTGTCCATTCATCGGCCAGATTTTGTCCCTGCATTTGCTGGACTGCTTCATCATATTCCACAACGACATCAGCCTGATGCCGTTCTGCCAAATAAAAAGCCAACGTTGGATACAAAAACATAGCGGCCCCTACAAACAATAATATAACGATGATTCCATATACAATTCCCTTTTTCAAATAGCCCTCCTCTTACAACACAGGCGCAGACAACAAACTGCCTGCGCCTGGTTCACTTCTTTTGTGCTTTAAATTATATTATGAACTTAACTCCGACGCGTCTTTTGGCGATTGGCAAACAGCAAAAGCACAAATGCGCCCGCAACAAGCAAAATACCGCCGACTGTAAATAAAATCGTCCCGATGCCGCCTGTAATCGGCAAATCAAAGCCTTTTGAGTTTTTAACAGTTAAACTAACATATCCGTTCGATGCCTCCGCACCCGCTAAATTGGCCCCTTTATCATCCTCTGGAATACCGTCTATCCCATTTTCACCATTAGCAAGTTTTTCGTCAGTAATTACAAACGTAACATATTTCCGCAAAACGACATAGCCACCTGCTGGCGCTTGTACTTCTTTTAAACGGTATGAACCTGCATCTAAACCACGCAAATTCATTTTACCAAGGTTTTTCCCGCTATCCGTTTCCACTCGATCAATACCGCCCGACGTCACGCGCTGATAAGTACCGGAACTGTCCTTTATAAAATACAATTTTTCCCAATCACTGCCTACTTGCCGTTCTACTGTAAAGACTGCGCCAGATAATAGATCGCCTGTCTTATTGGTTTTGGTCAAGTTTAACCCATATGTATAAACAGTGGCTTCAGAAGCAATCGTTTTTTTGCTATCTTGGCTATAGGGGTTGTTGGAATAGTCAATATAAACCGTGTTTTTATTTCCGTCAGAACCGGTTTTAGCTTTTTCGTCTATTAACGTGCTATAGGTGACCCGTATTTTTTCATAGGCAGAAATTTTATCATAATTGCCGAAAGTCACCGTGAATTTGCCTGATAAAACATCATTTCCAGCTGCAGTCGTAAAAGTATATTCATTATCCTTGGTCAACTTTGTTTCCTTATCGCCCGATACACCATACACGGCTGGTTCATTACTTTTATCAAAAGTAAGGCCGGCAGAAAGTTCATCGCGAATCACAAAAGTTTTTGAGACAGCATTGGGAAGATAAACTGGTACATCGGCTACAATATCAAAATAAACACGGTCTCCTATGCCAGCGCTTATTGTGGGAGCAAACGTCCCGTCTTCTTTATCACTAACCGTTTTCGCAACGCCAATCTCAGCATCCTTAATTTGCAATTGAATGGGAGAATCTACATACCAGCCAGCCTTTGTTCCATCCGCTTGCGCTTCTCTCCATACAGGCGTCAAATTGGCAACCGACGGCTTATATATCTTGTTTCCATTTTCAATTAAGACAATATAGCTGCCTTTTGAAAGTCCCCGAATAGAGGCGGTGCCCGATTCAGCGCCTATACTAGCAGAAGCCACAAGAGGGTCGGTGCTCTCCTTGAAAGTGCCATCGGCATTTTTCTTAAATACAATTCCCTGCTCCCCTTGTTTGATTGCTGCGGCCAATCGATCGATAAACAATACGATTTCTTCGCTGTCGGTCTCGAGTTCGCTATATGCCTCAGTAACAGCATCATGATGTTTCGTATCTATATAAGCCGGATACACACGCTCCACCCATCTGGCAACGCCAGGCGCCCATGTAAATACAGGATCTGCCGGCTGATAAAAGGGCTCTTTTCCCGTACCTTCGTTTACATCATCAACGCTTACTTTAATTATGCGAAAGGCTGTAGCCCGCATACCGGTTGGCACTTCACCTTTGCTTGTATCGATTTTTACTTCAACAATGCCCTTTTTGGAATCAGTCGGCGCTAATTGTACCCAATCAGCGAATACAGATACGGCGCTACACAAACACAACACAATACATAGTATCAATGCGCCTGCTTTCAAAAGTCGCTTTTCCATTGCTATCCTCTTTTCTGTTTTATTTTATATTGATTACGAAATAGAGTCTTTTTGTTTTTTTCGCTTTGTCTTTGAAGCGCAAGAAGCAGAATACCATACAGCCACACCGGCCGCTGTACAGAAGATGCCCGCGCCCAGCGTCTTAAATGGAATCTGTTTGCCTGCACCTGTAAATGGAATTTTCACCTCAGGCAGATTTGGCAGTCTATAGCCGCCATCGACAACTGCAAATGCTGGCGGTTTATCCTCTGGCACGCCAACAGTAGTAATCCCAGCCAGCTTTAATGCGTCCGCCTCAGAAACGACTGAAAGCTGCCATTGTGCGTGAGGCAGAACGTAGCCATCCGGCGCCAAGGTTTCGAGCAGCCGATATGTGCCCGCAGCAAGTGACCCGAAATCAACAAGGCCATTCTCATCACTGGTAACAGTTGAGACCAACGTCCACTTACTGTCAGAAGGCGGCCCAGACAACGCGATCAACTCTGTATCAGGCGTTCCTCCACCGTTCCAATAATACAGCATAAATTTAGCCCCTGAAAGCGGTGTGACAAGATCTTCTGCACCCACCTTTGTAAAAGAAAAAGGAAGAAGCGCACCGCGAACATTAATATACTTAGCTGCGGCTGATCGATTTGGAACGACGGTTCCTTCCCGAATCACGCCGCCAAGCGGGGTGTATCCTTGCGCCGGATCCAGCGTTTCAGTAACGGTAAACTGAGTGCCCTCCGGCAAGCCCAAAATCGTGATGCTTTCATCATGATGCAGTAAAATGGTGCCGCCGCTGCGGATATATCCCGATTTATCAGTTCCATAAAAGTAAAATTCTTTGGAAGAATCAAGTTCATGACCCTCTGCATCGGTTAGTTTTAGATGAAACGTAAAGTTTTTCGTATATTCGTCATTGCTTTCGATTTCACCCATAATGGTTTTGCTTACTGTCAATTCACCAGTTTTGGTATCATTAGCCGTTTGGTCGGTCACCACCACAATATTCAATAGACTGAACAAACTGGTAATATCTGCATCACCCAAATTTTCTTTGTTAGCCTGATAATTCGTGGCGGCATCGCCATACTGGTTATTCGTGCTGTCTAACCCCTTCCAATTTTGCCGTATGGTGGCTCTGATAAATCCAGCATCAGTGACAAAATACGGATAATAAATTTGACCGCCGTCCTCATCGTGCAGTCCGTAATCCACTAAGGCATTTTTGCCATAATGAAGATTAAGACTGCGCTGAACACTGGTGCCATTTAGTTTCATAGGCTGCCAACCATCAATTGTGAAAGTTCCTGCCTTTTGTACTTCTGCATTTGCCGTGATATCGCGCAGTGTAATATTGACTTCTTCGTCGGCTGCGTATTTTTTCATGGTCTGCACCAACTTGCCGACGCCTGCCATGACGGTGACGCCGTCCTCCGGTGTGCCCGCATCTGCATAAATCGAATAAATGCCTACATACACCGGAATTACAGTTTCGTTGATTTCGCAGCCTTCCGGTGCTCTCGTTTCTTTCAAATAATAAGTGTCATGCTGACTTCTTGCCCAAAGCACCTTCGCATAGCCAGGAGCTGTACTCCCCTCTTCCGTTTCAGCCGGAGAAGGCGTAAAAATCAACGTTCCTTCCTGATCACCAACGGTTGCTGTCTCTCCGCTGACCACAGCATCGGTCAGGGCTGCGTCCCGATAGAGGGTAAACTGCGCGCCGTTTCGTCGATTGCCATTCTGGTCTACTTTCCACACGCGCAGTTCACGCTGCTCGTTCGGAATATAAATTAAAGAACGGAAGTTACGGTTAAACTGGTCAGTATTTAACGTATGCAAGCCTCTGTCATCGCCATTGCCATTTAAGATCAAATCGCGTACTGTACGCACTGCGGCTTCACGCGTCATACCGTCAGCCATTAAATGACCAATATAGGCCCCCATTGCCTCATACTTTTCGGCACTGGATTGCTGCGGATCGGTAACGCCAAGTTTATTTAACGAGTTATAATCAATGATCGCATAGACCATTTTCATATCACCCGTATTGTTATTCAGCAAATATCGATCGGCGCGTCCCGGCAAATCTGAAAGGGTTCCTTCTAACTGTTTTGTATCCTGATTCCAGTGTAAATGCCAACTCGGCGCATGTTCATTCGTATCAGAGCATTGGTATAAAACAGCTGTCAAAAGCGCCTCTCGCCATGATTCTTCGGTACGCTCTTCGGGTTTAATGGCATTAAAACCACTTACGTTACTGCCATACAGCGCTTTCCATTTACCGGTGCTTTGCTCTAACAACATAGGCACCGCCACAATCAAGCCGCTTGACTGGGTAGCAAAGTCCAATACATTGCCCGATGGTTGAATCTCACCCGTTGCCTCATCAAAAACACCGAACGTAACGCCACGGCTGCCGGTAACCGTAGAGGTAAAGCTGGCATATGCGCCTGTTATCCATGGATTTTGAACAATAATCATAGCGGTCTCTGGCTTATACTCTAATACAATGTCAACAGGCAGCGAGCGATAGCCATATGGCGTCACCGTTTCTTTTAATATATAATATTTATGCCCGTTGACATATCGATCGGCAAAGTTAAATGGGTCGCCTTGTTCGTTATCTTTTGTGATTGAACTTGGTTCTACAAATGGCGCCGTACCATCGGCTGCCGTTTTTAATGTGGTTAAAGGATCTCCCACCTGTGTAAATTGATCACCGTTTTCCACCGCGTCATATAATGCAAATTCGACATTTTCCAGCGGCGCGCCGTCCTGATTTACCTTTTTGATTTGTTGGAACAGACGCGGAACCAAGTTAAAGCGCATCGAGAGACTGGAGTCGTAGTTTCCGCGCTCCAAATAGAAAAGCTTCAGGTTGTGGTCTGTATTGCTGGCAAACGTATCACCAACCCATTGAACCGAAGAAGCAATATCGCCGCCTGCTTCCTCAAACAACGCCTTCAGCGTTGTTTGCGTCACGACCTGTCTTGCATCTGCCGGATCATCCGGCAGTCCTATAACGTCACCATAAGCGCGGCCAATGCAAACCTCGCCGGTAGCAAAATTAATCGTGCCATAAATTTCACTATGTATACCGCCAAGGTCCAGCACTAACACATCATCAATATAAACCCAAATGTCATCGTCGCCCGAAAACTCAAATACCATATCGTCTTTGGCGTGATCACCACCAGCACTGATTTGACCGCCAACAGGCTGACGAAAATCAACATCCATGGTCATACCAAAATGGTGGTTAACATACTGTCCACCATTTGAAGTACCCGAGCAGGGCACATCACTCAGCAAATTACCATCTGTATCCGTATTGCTGAATACCTGCGCGCCTGTATTAAACGGGAAAAAGTTACCCACTGTTCCTTTGCCGTCTGGTCCTTTACCATCTGAACGTCTGGTAGCCGGTGCATCATACAGAATAAATTTGTTCTGTTCCTCATCAAACTCAGCAAAATTATCCCGCATATTATAATAGTAATATCCTTGGTCATCCAACTGGAATAAGCCAGTAACATTCTGATAGCTGTGCTTAAACTCATGCTCGATACTGGGATTAAACAGATAATCCAGCGATTCTGTTCCTGTCTCTATGTTTTGTCCGGTTGCCGTTTCCCAGTTATCAATTAAACTGTTACTCAGATTTTGTGGATCAAGTCCATCATATGTCCATAAACCGCCGGATTTTTGGTCAACATGGTCTCCGGCTAATTTCCAGTCCAAAATTTTTGTCCAGTCGCGAACGCTCTGATCGCCAAGCAATTGATCTCTTGCCGCCGCTATATTCATGGAAGGATATCCATTCTCCAGCACTTTTTTGACAATGCCTTCCATGCCGGCATATACTTTTCCATAATCGTTACTTTCGCCGGCTCCCTTATTCCAGAAGCCGCCATGAACAAGTCCATCACCAAAAATCAAAAGATGATCTTTATTGATGCCCCTATTCCATTCATTTATACCAGAAAAACCAGCATTTGAGCCTTTTTGCCGTATATGGTTAGGGGTTTCCTTTGTTAATAAATCTCCCTTTGTTGGAACAATTGTGTTGACACCATAGTCAAACAAGTTCATAGTTACATTCGCAGGCTGCACAACACTGTCTAAAACAACATGTTGTTTTAAAACGCTGTCCGAAACAGCAAGCGACTGTGCGCTGCCGAGCGACACAAGCACGCTCAGCGCAGCCGCACCTTTAGTCAATTGATAACATTCCTGCAAAGAAGCCGTGAGGGTATAATCGCCTTGGTATGCCCCGCCTTCCGGCAAGGTCGAAAAATCCCATTTCAGGGGCAGCTCTTCTACACTGCCATCACTAAGCTCAGCCATAATCTTAGCCGGCAAAAGGTCATAAAGCACTTGTTCTGTAACTAAATGATCCTCATCAGCGCCGGGCAGACCTAACCCCCAGACGCCTGTTTCCTCATCCTGAATTAAGTATTCTTCTTCATCAATCCATTCCCAAGATTGAATGAGATAAGATGAATTTGCCTGAAAATATCCGCACGTTTCATCATGTACATGGGGGCAAAACAAAACCCGTGTGATGCAACCGCTTTCTTCACTGCAGATATGCTCTTCTTCATCGATATCGACCCGCTTAACATCCTCTATGCCTGCATCATCACCTGTGCTTGCCTCTTCTTTATACAAACATGAAACCACCTCTTGATAACATTCCTCTGTATGCCGGTGCGTACATGCGCCCATTTGTGCATCATCTGCACAAACAAGCCCGGAAAAAGAGAAATAGATAACAAAACTGCTAAGAAGCAAACTTACTATTCTATATTTTATGCTCATATTCTTCCCTCTCCCTTCATTTGAAAATACAAAAAAGCGTGCCAATGCTGCGGAACCATTTTCCGCAGAATCAGACACGCTTTAACATGCGTATAAAAATAATAACTTACAATTTTGCCAATATTGGCAAGCAAAAAAGGCAGAACTATTGTCTGTCTGTCTGTCTGTCTGTCTGTCTGTCTGTCTGTCTGTCTGTCTGTCTGTCTGTCTGTCTGTCTGTCTGTCTGTCTGTCTGTCTGTCTGTCTGTCTGTCTGTCTGTCTCCATT
>JAAWDG010000001.1 GCA_022793655.1 Clostridiales bacterium | reverse complement strand
TTAGTCCCTCAGTTCTGCATAGTCCTTATACTCTTCGTTGTTCAATTTTCAATGACCATTTCCGTCCCTCTCGGGGACAGCTTTTGTATTATATCACCTTTCTTCCCCTTTGTCAATACCTTTTTTTGCTTTTTTTAAAGAGTATTTTTTATGTGCTTTTTGACCACAATATTATGTATGCAGACCCTTTTCATATCGCTATATCCTGTGATATTTTCTGTATAATTTTTCCTTTACCATACACATAAAACTGTTTTTTTAGATAAATAATCTGAAAGGAATTCATTTTTATGGACATAACGCTTGTTAAAATTATTGCCAGGACATTCTTTTTCTATTTCTTTGTTATCATTATTATGAAACTCATGGGCAAAAGGCAATTAAACCAGCTTCAGCTCTCGGAATTTGTGATTACGCTCCTCCTCTCTGAAATTGCCGCCGATCCCATTACAAATACAGACAAACCCATTTGGTATGCAATCATTCCCATCTGCATTTTATTTGCGCTTGAAATCATTATCCCCTATCTTGCCACCAAGATTCCTAAAGTGAAAGAATTATTTGACGGCGTGCCCAGCATTGTTGTATGCAAAGGCAAGTTAGATCAGAAACAATTAAAAAAGAATCGTATTTCTTTAGACGAACTGCTTTCCGAGATGCGAAAAAAGGATATTTATGATATTTCCGACGTAGAATATGCTATTTTAGAACAAAACGGCCAACTCTCCATCACGCCGAAAACCGAAAATCTAACAATTACCAAAAAAGATCTTGGTATCAGCGATGCAGAATGCGGCATCTCTCACCCGATTGTCATTGACGGACACATTCACAATTACAACCTGACTCTTCTTGGCAAAGACCACAAATGGCTCCACCGGACATTAAAGCAACTGGGCACCCAATATAAAAAAGTCTTTTTGTTCTCGGTAGACGATGCCGGCAATAATACGTTGATTCTAAAAGAATAAAATTTTATCAATTGGCTTATAAATAATATAGAAAGAAAACAGGCGGGTACTCCCCGCCTGTTCGTTTTTTTAATTAGACTGTGCAAACCGCATTAGGATGCTGGCCATTTGCGCGCGAGACGCCTTGCCGGTCGGATCAATCCGGTTGGTGCCGGCATGTCCGGTAATAAGCCGTTTCGCACGTGCCCACGACAACGCATTCACGGCATATGAAGACGTTTTAGCGCCGTCATCATAGGCAGACAAATCAGCGCGCTCGGTTGTATCAATCCCTTTATAATTGGCATAGCGGTACAAGATGGCCGCAAACTGCTCTCGGCTGAGATTATCATCGGGTGCAAATTCGGTACCCGAAACTCCCGCCACTATATTATGATCGTAAGCCCAAAGAACGGCCTGCGTATACCATGTTGTTTTTACGTCAACAAACGGGTTGGATATTTTAGCAGGCGGGTTGCCTTCTAAATTATATAACACCTGCACTAACATCGCCCGGCTGGTGTCTTCTTCGGGTGCAAAACGCGTATCTGACACACCGCTCATCAGCTTGTTCTCCACCGCATAGTCGACCGCCGAATAGAACCAATCGCCTGCGACAACATCAACAAAATCCTTTTCTCCGGATTCGCCCGGCGCTTCTAAGCGTATTGTTTTCAGATAGCCATCTTCTGTTGGCGTTTTCGCTATATAACAAGTTAATTTAGACTGATTGACGTTGGAGCCAAAGATCAGTCCCTCAATCTCGTTTGCTTCGTATAAGCACTTCACATCTTTTGTAGCCGGGTCATACGAATAAACCGCATCAGAACTATTATAGATTAACTTGCCATCAAACAAAGATAAGCCCGAATAGCTTGCGCTATAATAAAAACCTGGACGATCCCATACTTCCCAACCATCGTTTGTTTCGTATTCCATCGCAAAGGTGTCCTTTGCAAAATCATAGGCAAAAATACCGCCGCGGCGATAACAATACCACGTTCCATTTAAAGGTACAAAACGAGAAGTTACTTCACCCCATTTTTTCTCATCATATACATTGCTTCCACATGTATAATCCGCTTCAAAGCCAGTATGATCCTCTCGAAGCGTCTGATCAGACACAAGAAAATAATCATGGCTCACCCATCCGGTAAAGCCGGAGAGACCTCGATCGCCATCGATAACCGGGTCATCCCACGTAACGTCCACATGATAATATCGGCCGTCTATTTTCACCTGGTTCCATCCATGATTCATGCTGTCACTGACAACAGGAGCATTTTCAATGCCCACTAAATCAAGCAAATAACCATATAAAAGCAAGTAAGCCTGGCAAACGCCCTTGCCCTCCGCAAGAAGGCTGTACACATCCCCTTTATGACTCGTGATGTCATATTCAAAATTCGCCGCAATGTAATCATGCAGATATAACGCCTTTTCTACATCGCTCCATCCGGGCTGCACTTCCGCTGCGATTTGTTTCGCCGTCTTTTCGATATACGCAGCCTTGCTGTCATAAGACTTCTTGGTCATATTATATTCAAAAAACACTTCTTTGACCAAGCCGTCGAAGATGCCCTCGTTATAATTGTACTCACTCTCAATATGAAACAAAAACGGATCGCTGATGATCATGCGGTTGAGTAAAACCAACAGTTCCCTGGATGTTACTGAATAAGCGGATATATCAATGCATTCTTTCATCTCTTTCATGCCTGTGGCCAACACCTGCCAGAGCCGATCGTTGGAAGAAGCACGATCTGCCAAAACAAAGTTGATCTCGGCCGACTTATAGGCGCGTGCTTCGCCGCTCTGCGACTGGGGCGCCGCCAAACAAGCCACACCGCACAAAAGACAAATGCTCATGCAGATGGCCGTCCACTTGGTCATCATTTCCCATATACGTTTTTTCATCCAATTTCCTCCTCAAATTTTTTGAATGCCATTTAATTGATTTGATTATAATTAAAATTATGCTAAAAAAAATTAAACTTGTGAAGAAACCCGTGCAAGTTTCTTATATTAATAGAAGAACATACAAACCGCAGAAAAACAAGAGGAATCCTCTTGTTTTTCTATCCTTGTATTTTTTATTTAACAAGCGCAAGATTACGCGTCTACGCAAACGCGCCAATTGCCGTATGGGTCTTCTAACCGACCGGTTTGAATGCCGGTTACGGTATCATACAGCTTCTGGCTAAGCGTCCCAATTTCGCCGCCGCCAATGGTCATGACCTCGTCGCCATAGCGCAGCTTGCCGACCGGTGAGATAACTGCCGCGGTGCCAGTTCCGAAACATTCTTCTAACCGACCCTCTTTTTGCGCCGCAATCAGTTCATCAACTGAAATTTTGCGCTCTTCTACCTCATAGCCAAAGTCACGGCAGAGTGTAATAACCGAGTCGCGGGTAATACCCGGCAAAATGCTGCCCGAAAGGGCCGGCGTGATCACTTTGCCATCAATTTTAAAGAAAATGTTCATCGCGCCAACTTCTTCGATATACTTGCGCTCCACGCCGTCTAACCATAGAACTTGTGAAAAGCCCTCGTCATGCGCTTTTACCTGTGCAATGAGCGACGCTGCGTAGTTACCACCGGTCTTGGCAAAACCAATGCCGCCTCTGACCGCGCGTACAAACTCATCTTCAATCCAAATGCCTACCGGCGCAAGGCCACTTTCATAATAGGCGCCCGACGGTGAAAGAATCACCATGAACAAATAGGTTTTTGAAGGGGCCACACCCAAAAATTCGTCTGTGGCAATCATAAAGGGACGAATGTACAAAGACGTGCCCGGGTCGCTCGGAATCCAGTCTTGATCGATGCTGACCACCGCCTTGACCGCCTGCACAAAATCCTCTATCGGCAGCTCTGGTATGCAAAGCCGATCGTTGGAGGCATTCGCCCGTTTCGCATTCATATCCGGACGGAACAAATATGCCTTGCCGTCATCGCCCTTATACGCTTTAAGGCCCTCAAACATCTCCTGTCCGTAATGAAAAACCATGGCGGAAGGATAAAGCGAGATGGGCTGATAGGGCACGATGCGCGCATCATGCCAGCCTTTGCCCTCGGTATAATTCATAATAAACATATGATCAGTAAAGATCTTACCAAAGCCAAGCGGTGTGCCGGGCGCTGGTTTTTTCGCCGGATTGGTATTGCGTTCTATTTTTATTTCAAGCATTGTGATTCCCCCTCGTATTGATAGCCAAGCTCAATAGCCGCTATGTTTTTGTCCAACAAGTTAGCGTGTTTCGCCGAAACCACTTTTTTGAGGGCCGGCGCGATGCCCTCATACGGAATAATTCCCGCTTTTGCAATCGCATGGCCAATTATAATCATGTTCGCCAGTGTGTCAAAGCCCTTTTCAGAAGCAAGTTTTGTGGCCGGAATATAGTAGACATTCACATCTTTTCTTGTCACCTTACGTTCAATCAAAGCGCTGTCTACAAAAATCGAAGCGCCCGGCACAGCCTCGTTTTCATATTTATCTAATGAAGGCAAGTTCATTGCAATCAGCACGTCTGGTTTGTTGACAATAGGCGAGCCGACCGGATCATCCGAAAGAATAATGGAACAATTGGCGGTGCCCCCGCGCATTTCAGGACCATAAGAAGGAAGCCAGCTAACTTTTTTACCCTCTAAAAGCCCTTCATAAGCTAAAAATTTACCTGCAAAAAGGATACCCTGTCCGCCAAAGCCGGCAATCAGTATTTGTTTTGTGCTCATTTTTCTCCCTCCTTGTCGGCAAATTTATCTTTGTATACACCAAGCGGATAATACGGGAGCATGTTCTCCTCTAACCATTCGAGTGCCTTTTCGGGCGTTAAGCCCCAGTTGGTCGGACAAGTGGAAACAACCTCAACCAGCGAAAAGCCCTTGCCCTCTACCTGATTCTGGAATGCTTTCTTAATTGCTTTCTTCGCATTACGCACATTCTTTACATTATTAACAGCCACCCGCTCAATATAGCCAGCGCCGTCTAACGTAGAGAGCATTTCAGCAATTTTGACCGGATAGCCCACCGTGTCAACATCACGTCCATAAGGAGAGGTCTGGGTGATCTGTCCCGGCAGCGAAGTGGGCGCCATCTGACCGCCGGTCATGCCGTAAATAGCATTGTTAATAAAGATAATCGTAATATTCTCGCCGCGGGCCGCCGAATGGACGGTCTCAGCCGTACCAATCGAGGCTAAATCGCCGTCGCCTTGGTAGGTAAATACGATTTTACTGCTGTCAGCCCGCTTTACACCAGTCGCAACAGCCGGCGCACGACCATGTGCCGCCTCAATCATATCACACGCAAAATAATTATAAGCAAATACAGCACAGCCAACCGGCGCTACGCCGATGGTGTTGCCTTCAATGCCAAGCTCATCAATCGCCTCAGCCACCAAACGATGCACAATGCCGTGCGTACAACCAGGGCAATAGTGGAAAGGCGTATCAGTCAGCGCCTTTGGTTTTTCAAATACAACCATTAGTTGTTCCCTCCTTCTGCGATTTTCATTGTTGCTGCCACAACCTCATCGGGTGTGGGAATCATGCCGCCTGTTCTGGAGCAAAGATGCACAGGCCGACGGCAAGCCGATGCTAATTTCACATCATCAATCATCTGACCCATCGAAAGTTCAACCGAAAGGAATGCCTTGCAGCGGTCGGCTGCTTCGCGAATCACCTCTTCCGGGAACGGATAAAGGGTAATCGGTCTGATAAGACCCGCTTTAATGCCCTTCTCACGCAGCGCGTTCACTGCGTTTTTGGAGATTCTCGCTGCGATACCAAAGGCCACGATGCAGTATTCGGCATCCTCCATGCGATAGGTCTCAGCCATAGCTTCTTTTTTCAGCACATCATACCGTTTAAAGCGCTCGATGTTCCACTGCTCAAGCTGCTGGGGCTCAAGCGCCAATGAATTGACAATATTATGCGGTCTTTTTTTCTGGGTTCCGGTTAAGGCCCATGGTTTATCATGTGTTTTCACGTCGCCCATATCAAGGGACACCGGCTCCATCATCTGGCCCAGTGTACCATCGGCCAGCATCATGCAGGGCATACGATATTCCTCGGCCAAATCAAAGCCTTTGAAAGTAAGGTCGGCCATTTCCTGCACCGAATCGGGCGCCAAAACAATAAGGTGATAGTCGCCGTGGCCGCTGCCTCTTGTCGCCTGATAATAGTCCGACTGAGAAGGCTGAATGCCGCCAAGACCCGGGCCGCCTCTTTGCACATTGACAATCAGCGCGGGCAAGTCGCACCCGGCCATATAAGAAAGTCCCTCACTCTTTAAAGAAACCCCCGGGCTGGAGGAAGAGGTCATCGCCCTCTTGCCGGCGGCCGCTGCGCCAATCACCATATTGACGGCAGCAATTTCACTTTCCGCCTGCAAAAACACTCCGCCGATTTTCGGCATTCTTTTAGACATATAAGCCGCGATCTCGGTCTGCGGCGTAATCGGATAACCGAAGTAATGCCGGCAGCCAGCCATAATCGCCGCCTCTGCAATGGCTTCGTTTCCTTTCATAAGTACCTTTTCTGACATAGAATTATCCTTCCTTTCTTAAGTAAAATCTCTTGCACCTGTCTTATTTTTCTACGGTAATCACACAGTCTGGACACATGGTGGCGCAGAATGCACAAGCAATACATGCCTCTTGATCGATAATGCGCGCCGGATGATGTCCTTTTGCATTGATGGTATTGCCATCCAGCTCAATAATTTTTTTGGGACAAGCAGAAACGCAAAGACTGCATCCCTTACATAAGTCGGTGTTAAATGTTACTTTTGCCATTTTATTTTATTCCTTTCTATCAGCGAAAGCGATATAGATTTCTTATTCACAAGAAAATCGATAATACGCTTATATTGATTCGCTCCAAAATTTATGCTGTAGTACCAAAGGCATGATGGGTTCAATCTGGCCTGACAACATCGGGCAGATCGATGCTTCGGCGGTTGTCATCACCACCGGCAAACCGCTTTCACGACTGATTTCTTCGATCCACGGAAGAGAAGCGGTCACTGTCTTGGGTGTTGTAAGCGGCCCTAAATTCGTGTTGTTGACAAGTCCGGTAAACCGAATGCCGCATGCCTCTTCAATCTCCTTCATGACCGCAAGTGCCGACGCCGCGTCGGAGGTAAGCGGGCGGGAGCGATTGGCCACAAAAAGCATTTCGTAATTATTTTCTTCTAATATATACGGCGTGATCCGCCCGAGCGCCAGCGCCCCGCGGTCGTCACCGCCCACGTCTACGACGGCATAGCGGTTTTTATCCTCGGTCACGGCATACATCTCCTGCGGCAGAGCTGGCACATCCACATTGGTGTTGGCATAAGCAGAGGAGATTAAGTGCACGCCAGCCTTTGCAAGCCTATCCATCGAATCCTTGGTACGAAAATAGGGATTGACAATATCAAGATCAGCAATGGTGACAGCACGGCCGTCTCCAGCCAAGCGCAGCGCGTAATTCACTGCAATATTTGTTTTGCCGCTGCCATAATGGCCGGCAAATAGTGTGATTCTCTTTTGCATCCATCACCACCCCTTTACAGTTTGTTTCTCATAATTTTGCCTGAAACCGTCTTGGGCAGTTCCTCCTTGAAAACAACGATGCGCGGATATTTATACGGCGCCGTGTGTTTTTTCACATAGTCCTGAATTTCTTTTTTTAATTCCTCGGTCGGCTCGGTTCCCTTTGTCAGCACAATGCTGGCCTTGACCACCTGCCCGCGGATTTCGTCCGGCGTGCCTGACACACCGCATTCTAACACGTAGGGCAGCTCCATAATCACATTCTCAATTTCAAAAGGCCCAATCCGATAGCCCGAGGATTTAATGACATCATCGACCCGGCCTACATACCAGTAGTAGCCATCTTCATCTTTATAGGCCGTGTCGCCCGTGTGGTACAAACCACCGCGGAAAACCTCTTCGGTTTTTTCAGGCGCTTTATAATACTCTTTCAAGAGACCGCACGGATGTCCGTTTTTCATGTTAATACAGATCTCACCCGTCTGCCCCACCGGGCTTGGTTTGCCATCGGCATCATAAATGTCAATATCATAGGCCACAATGGGCTTGCCCATTGAGCCAATGCGCGGCGTCATGCCATATGAATTAGCAATCAGCACAGTCCCCTCCGACTGGCCAAAGCCCTCCATAATCGTAAGACCTGTCAGCTTCTTGAATTGCCGGAACACTTCTGGATTAAGCGCCTCGCCCGCTGTGGTCATATGCTTGACGCTGGAAAAATCATACTTTGACAAATCTTCCTTAATCATCATGCGAAGCATGGTCGGCGGCGCGCAAAAGGTGGTGATATGATATTTCGCAAACATGGGCAGAATATCCGCCGCATGGAACCGCTCAAAATCATAGATAAACAGCGGCGCCTCGCACAGCCACTGGCCGTACAGCTTGCCCCACATGGATTTAGCCCATCCCGTATCGGATATAGTCAAATGCAAACCGTTCGGATCCACCCGGTGCCAATACTTCGCCGTGTAAAAATGGCCGAGCGCGTATTTATAATTGTGGGCAGCGATTTTGGGATATCCCGTCGTACCTGAGGTAAAGAACATTAGCATATAGTCCTCGCCGCAAGGCGCATCGGCCGGTCTTTCATAATGGCTGGAATAAACTCGGTATTCTTCATCAAAAGAACGCCAGCCCTCTCTGGTATTCCCCACCATAATTTTAGTCAGGTCCCCTTGATACTGCGCAGCCGCTAAATCAACCTGATGGGCTACATCGCCATCCCCTGTGCAAAGCACGGCCGAAATGCCGGCGGCGTCAAATCGATAGGTCAAATCATGCTCTAATAATTGATTAGAGCCAAGGGCCGCTACCGCGCCGATTTTATTGAGCGCCGGCATAATAAACCAAAACTGATAGTGCCTCTTTAAAATCAAAAGCACCCGGTCGCCCTTTTTAATGCCGATTGAGCGAAAATAATTGGCCGCCCGATTGGATTCCTGCATAACCTGACGGAAAGTGAAGCGCCGCTCGGTATGGTCGGCCGCCACATGCAGAAAAGCTAATTTATCCAGGTCTTTCTTGGCAATTTCGTCCACTACATCAAACCCGAAATTGAACTTATCTTCATTATGATAAGTAATGGATTTGGGTGAACCATCTGCATTTTCTTCTACATCAATAAAGTTCTCATACACCCGGTGCTGATCGTCCGCCGCTTCTTTTTCTTCTTTCGGCAGCAGTGCTTCGTCACCTAGGTGAGCGGCATGTTCGGCAGGATTCAGCACAATCGCGTAAAATTCGCAGTCTTGTCCGCCCACGGCAATCATACCATGCGGTGTGCTCGAGTCATAATAAATGGTGTCGCCTTCATTTAAAATTTCAGTATGACTGCCCACCTGCACTTTCAGGTGGCCCCTTATGACCAAATCAAACTCCTGCCCTTCATGTGCAGTAAGCGGAATCTCCTCATGCTGGGCCGAGGCCGAATATTCAGCCCGCACATAAAGCGGCTCGGCAATTCGGTTTTTATAGGCCGCCGCCATATTATGATAGGTCATGCCGTGCGCCTTTTCAATGCGCTGTCCCTCACCGCTTCGCGTCAGCGCATACGAACTCAGCGTGGGGCTGCTGCCTTGAATAATATCGGTGACATCCACACCGAACGCCAGCGCACAGCGATATAAAAAGGCAAAATTCAAATTTTGCTCGCCTGACTCGCAAGCCCGATAGGCAGCAAGGTCAAGGCCCACCTTCTCGGCCATTTCCTCTTCGCTGATGGATTCAATCAGCCGCAGTTCGCGAATACGGCTGGCTATTTCTTTAATGGTTAAGTCAAGTCCCGTTGTTTCTTCCATAGTAATCTCCATTCCTGCGCCCGATGGCGGCACAAATAGTGGCGTGAAAGCAATTATATCGTTAATCAAATGTATTTTTCACGCTGCTCTCCTATTTTTGGGAGCAAAAACAAAAACCCGCCCCAAAGAAATATCTTTGAGACGGGAAATTTTTACCCGCGGTACCACTCAAATTGCAGATTTCATCGAAAAAAATCCGCCCCCTCACGCTCTATCAAGCGTTACGCCTTTACGCGGCGGTACGAGAAAGGTCTACTAACGCCATAGCGCGTTCTTCTTTCCAACTCGGAAGCTACAAACACCAGCACCCTCTCTCCGGCTCTCACCCAACGCCGGCTCTCTTTGCAGAAGGATTTCCGCTGCCCTCTTCGTCATCGTTTTTGATTATTGTATATTATACCACGGGTTCTTTTCATTTGTCAAGAACCCGTGCGACATTTTTTTGCATGGAACCTCTTGGTATATATTTAATATCAAAGCTTATTTCTTTGGATTTTACCCGATATAGTTTTAGGCAATTCATCGCAGAATACCACCACACGCGGATACTTATACGGCGCCGTATTATTTTTCACATAATTTTGAATTTCTTTTTTCAGCGCCTCGGTCGGCTCGGTTCCCTTGGTCAGCACAATGCTGGCTTTGACCACCTGCCCACGCATTGGATCAGGCGTACCCGATACGCCGCACTCAAGCACATAGGGCAGTTCCATAATGACATTTTCAATTTCAAACGGCCCAATACGATAGCCCGATGACTTAATCACATCGTCTACCCGTCCTACATACCAGTAGTAGCCGTCCTCATCCTTATAGGCCGTGTCACCCGTATGATACAGACCATCGTGCAGCACCTCGCTCGTTTTTTCTTGGTCCTGATAATAGCCTTGGAACAAGCCGCAAGGTACTTTCTTGTCAATGCGTACAACAATCTCGCCCGTCTCGCCTGGCGCTACCGGATTACCGTCCGCATCCACAATATCCATATCATAAAGAGGCGTCGGCTTACCCATCGAGCCAATGCGCGGCGTTGTGCCACTTAAATTGCCAATGGTCAAGGTCGTCTCGGTCTGGCCGAAACCTTCCATAATCGAAAGACCGGTGGTCGCTTCAATCTGACGGTACACCTCGGGATTGAGCGCCTCGCCTGCGGTAGTCATATGAACAATAGAAGAAAGATCGTATTTTGTCAAATCTTCCTTAGCTAACATACGCAGCATAGTCGGCGGCGCACAGAAAGTGGTAATGTGATATTTCGCGAACATAGGCAGAATATCGTGTGCGTCAAATCGGTCGAAATCATAAGCGAAAACAGCACCCTCACACAGCCATTGTCCATAAAATTTACCCCACAACGCTTTGCCCCAACCTGTATCTGAAATGGTGAGGTGCAGTCCATCCGGCTCGATACAATGCCAGTATTTCGCGGTAATAAAATGACCAAGCGCATATTTATAGCTGTGCATGGCAATTTTGGGATAACCGGTTGTACCCGAGGTAAAGAACATAAGCGCCGGATCATCGCCACAAGGAGCGTCAGCCGTTCTTTCAAACTTGCCGGTAAACAACACATAATTTTCATCGAAGTTTTCCCAGCCCTCTCTGCTACCGTTGACCATGATCTTGGTCTTCACCTGCGGGCAGGTTTTGGCTGCCTCTTCTGCAAACTGGGCCGTTTTGCCATCGCCCGTACAAATAATAGCCAAGACTCCCGCTGCGTTAAAGCGATACTCAAAGTCATGCGTCAGCAGCTGATTGGTCGCCGGAATCGCCACCGCCCCTAACTTATGCAGCGCCAACATGCAGAACCAGAATTGATAATGACGTTTCAGCACCACCAACACCTTGTCGCCCCGCCCGATGCCGAGCGATTTAAAATAGTTGGCGGTTTGGTTGGAGGCCCGCTTCATATCAGCAAACGTAAACCGGCGCTCTTTTTTCTCCCTATCCACATGGAGCATAGCCAATTTATCGGGATATGCCTTGGCAATTTCATCCACGGTATCAAACGCAAAATTGTATTCGTTTTCGTTGACAAAATCGATCTTTTGCAGCTCTCCCTTATCATTTTCAGTACATTTAATAAATTTTTCGCAAAGCAGATTTCCGCTTGTTCTCGCTTTCACAATCGTTTTCCCAAGTCCTTTTTCTTCACTCGTTTCGCCGGCAAGCACTACGGCAATAAATTCACAGGCGGCTCCATCCACTGCGATCATACCGTGCGGTGTTGAGGAATTATAGAGAATCGAGTCTCCTTCGCTAAGCACCTCTGTGTGATCACCCACCTGCACCTTTAATTTTCCTTTGACAACATAATCAAATTCCTGGCCCGAATGGGTATCGGTATGAATCGGTTTGTTTTGCAGCCCCTCGGCATATTCATAGCGAACATAATATGGCTCTGCTAATTTATTTCTAAATTTAGGCGCTAAATTTTTAATTAAAATGCCGTCGTCATCCACCGTTGTCTGACCTTTGCCGCCACGCATCACCTGATATTGACTGAGCATGGGGCTCATACCCTCTAACAAATCCACCATATCAATATCAAAGGCCAGCGCGCAGTTGTGAATAAAGGAAAAGGGCAAATCCACCTCACCTTTTTCATACGCCTGGTATTCAGCTAACGTCACGCCTGTCTTTTGGGCCATTGTCTCTTGCGTATAGCCCACAATCTCGCGCATGCCCTCAATGCGCTGTGCGACCTCGCCTAATCTGTGCATCACTGATTCTTCCATAATTAACCCTTCCTTTCTTATTGATAAAAACAAAAATCCCGTCTCAAATTTCTTTGAGACGGGAATAAAAACCCGCGGTACCACTCAAATTGCAGATACAATTGTGTATCTGCCCCTCATGCTCCAACAAGCATTATGCTCTTACGCGGCCATTACGGAAAGGACTACAAGCACACCCTGCCTGCAAGTTCGATAAAAAACTTGCCGATCAAACGGATTCACCACTTGATTTTCACCCTTTCAGCTCAGAAGCGATGGGCCTTTTTGACAGTTACAAGCATTTGCTCTCACCACCCGCAAACTCTCTTTAGCATGCTCTGCCAGGCCGTCTTCGTCACAGCTTTTAAATAATTTAGTTTTTAGCATTATAGCACTGGATTTTCAGTTTGTCAATAGGACGCGGCAAAATTTTTATTTTTCCGAAATTCCGCCAGTCTCTACCCCAGGATGCCATGGCGCAAACCCGGCAAGCTGCCACTCAGGCTTTTCCGGTTTTTGGGGAGAATATTCTTTCTGCATACAAATTCTAAAAAAATGTACGTTCTTCTCGCCCTTGTGGCGTCCCTCGTGGCGTCCCTTGTGGCGGCACTCGCGGCGTTCAGCCGGCAAACTGGCGATTAAACACAATGTCACTTGCTCACCCTCAGACTGCACCTCATAATCAGCAAAAACGAGTGCACGGATCTGCTCTTCGGCCCACATGTCGGAAGATCGCCGAGAGGTTTCTTTCATCGACTGCACGCTGCGCAACATCGAAACGGTAACAAAATCGCTCATTGCCTCTATCTCTTCGGGCGACGCCGCCCTTCCCAACGCCTGGCAAACAGACAGCACCTGCCGCTTAAATGCATCCGCGTCAAAGGACGGATTTTGGGCTCGCATTTTTCGGACAAGAGCCGCTTCAGCTTGTCTTAGCTTTGCCTCATCTATCCCATCAGAGAGCAGCCTGTTTTGTCCGGTACGGCTCTCACGCCGCACACGCCATATGTTCACAAAAATCACCACAGCAGCCGTTATGATAAACAAACCCGCTATCACAAACACAAGCACATGATTGGTTTGCCAAGCATTCATCCTTGTACCTAATTCCTTTATTTTAACATTTTACGGCGAAATACTCGCCGCGAATCCATCACGCAGGGAATACGCAGCGTGATGAAATTTTCGCATGCGTGCCAAACGCATGCGACTTATCAGCGTCTTTCCTCTTTTATAAAAAAATCCCGCGGCAGCCGTAATATACGCTATTAAAACCCTGCGTGTGCAGGTTGGCGCCCTGTTCCGAACCTTGTGCTCCCAACATCCCAATTGGGGAGGTCTGCAAACCCGAGCGGAAACGCCAGGCTCCAATTTCGAAGTGTGGGTCAATAAGACGTATATACGCGAACTGCGCAGGAAAAAATGTTCCTCTCTAAACAACGATGGTTTATTCTTCTGCCGGCGCCTCTTCTTCATCATAGTTGATTTCGCTGAACAACTCATCCTCAAAGAAATCAGCCACACGATCAAACTCTTCATCGTCATCGATGGTCACAAGAATGTCCTCGTCCCCGTCTTTTTCCATCTTGAGAATCACATATTCACCCTCTGGATTTTCGGCCACTGGCTCTAAAGCAAGATAAGTGACCCCCTCAAGTTCGGTGCTGCCAAGCAGTTCAAATTCGTTCTCATTTCCTTCTTCATCTGTCAGGGTAAAAATTTCATCGCCAAAGAATTCTTCACTCATCATTAGCCTCCATACTGCGACTATTTTTTAGGAGAAGCCCGTAGCCCAAGTTTTCGCGCAGCACAAAACTTGTATTCTCCGATTCAATCTATTTCTATTACTATTTTATACTGATTCGCCAATAATGTCAATACACTGCCGCTGTTGTTTACAATATCGCCGGCCACAGGCGCCCACGCCAAAAGGCCTTGTTTCGGCTTAAATAGCGTATCCCTCTATCATCAAATATATACCATTTTGCACAAAATCATGCAGCAGATTGCTTTTTTGTCCCACTCTTGCAAATCCTGCCATCCTATGATATCATAAGAATAACCTTGTCGGTTATTCTTACAAAGTTTATCTTTTCGCTTTAACAAGCGAAATTCCGGCATTGCCGGAAGTCAGATTTTCAAAGCAATTAAACAATTTTGTAAATTAAAAATAAGCCTTACCTATTGGGCAGCCAAAATTCTATTATCAATTGTTAAAAAAGCTATAATCAAACAGCAATAAGAACAGACAACACATAGGAGAAGTTATGAAAACAGTAATTGGCATCGATGTTGGCGGCAGCACCACCAAAATCGTTGGTTTCAACGGTGAACAGTTAATTGAGCCGCTTTTCATTAAAGCCGCAGACCCGGTCACCTCCATCTACGGCGCCTTTGGCAAATTTACACACAAAAACAATATCAGCCTTTCTGAAATCAGCCGGGTTATGATCACCGGCGCCGGCAACGCCTATGTCACCAATCCTATCTACGGGCTCGACTGCCGGCATGTCGGCGAATTTGGCAGCGTGGCCAAGGGCGGTATGTATTTATCCGGTCTTGACGAAGCCATCGTGGTGAGCATGGGCACTGGTACTGCGCTTGTGCACGCCAAGGCGGATGGCTCTCACGAATATCTCGGGGGCACCGGCGTTGGCGGCGGCACCCTGATGGGCCTTTCCAAACGCCTGCTTGGCATGGAGAATGTAGAAAACATTATCGAATGCGCCGAAAACGGCGATTTAACAAAAGTTGACCTGCGGCTCAAGGATATGTCCCGCAAAGAAATCATCCCCGGCATGCCCGATTATTTCACAGCCGCCAACTTTGGCAAAATTTCCGATTTGGCCGATAAAAATGATATGGCCTTAGGCATCATCAACATGATTTTTGAGACCATTGGCATGCTGGCTATTTTTGCCTCGCGAAATTACGGGCTCAAGGATATTGTCCTCACCGGCAACATGACCAACCTGCCCCAGGCGCGTACTATTTTTGATACGTTAAATAAAATGTTTGACATGCGTTTTACGATTCCTCACCTGTCTCAATACGCCACCGTCATTGGCACGGCGCTGCAATCATAAAGACAATGAAAAAACTCCCATATGGGAGTTTTTTTATTGTCTGTCAAAAGACCAACCGAATTTACGCGGCCTCTTGTTCATTCGCGTTTTCGACCGTAATGGCGCCGGTTTGATAGTGCACTGAAATAGAGACCTCCTCGGTTTGGTCCGCAAAATCCTTGCGGTCTAATTCACCACGGTTTGTCACCGAAATCGAAAAGCGGCCGGTATCGCACTTGGCTTGATAGCGTCTATTTTCCTTATCATAGGTAAACGACGCATTGCTTTCACCTTCGCCGGACATATAAACAAGACCGTCGTTTCTGTCTTCTCCCATATTGGCTGAATGAACCATTTTATAGTCCATATTCTCGCCGGAGAGCATAATTTGACCGTTATTTTTCAGAACAACTTCTTTCACGCCCGACATACCGCGAATGGATTTATAACCGCTCTCGTACTCAGAGAAGACTGAAAAAGATTCAATTTCACTCTCGCCTATCGCTTTACAGGTGAACTGTTCGGACGGTTTCACATACAATCGCCACTCGGCCGTTCCTCCAACAATTAGGTAAAGGTCCACAAACTTCATCGTACCGGAAAATTTGCCGTCTTTGTAAACCAACGTCTCGCCCTCTGCATTGGTAATTTCGCAATCCCCTTTCGAAGCTATATACATTGTGGTTGTATATACACCATGCGGGCTGCGCAGTTCCGTTTCAAACCGATCCATAAAACGACTGACCATCGCGGCAAACTCAGCACGGGTGATAGTTTCAAAGGGCAAGAAAGTACCGTCATCATAGCCAAACCAAATTTTATTTTCAAGCGCCCAGGCAGCCGCCTGCTTTAGATCAGCGCCGGCAGCGTCAAGCTCTGTATTGTCCTGCCACTCACCGGTATAGGGTTCGATCCATTCCGAATAAAGAGCCAGATTATATAATACCTTCGCCGCTTCAAGACGCAAAATCTCGCGGTCGATTTGCAGATACGCATTTTGCTCTTGATCATGACCTAAACAAATGATGCCATGATAGCCGGCCCACAAAATAGCCTCACTATACCACGTATAGTCAACAGGCGCGTCGGCAAATATAGAACTGTCAACACCATATAAGTCGGGCTTTTTGGCCAATCGATACAGCACAGACGCCACTTCTTTTTGCGTAATGGGTTCCCCCGGCTCAAAATAGCCACCGCCAACACCGACCATCAAGCCCCAGTCAGACACTCGATCCACCGCGCTTGTCGACCAATCATTTACATCTTTATAACGTAACGCAAAAACTGCGCTGGTCAACAACACGCTGATGCACACCATACACGCTGTAATTTTGCCCCATTTTTTGAACATTGTTTGTTCCCTCCTGCTTACTTCGCGCGCTCAAAAGGAAGCTTATCATTTCCGATTTTGGTATAAATATCCATACAATCCGAAACGTCTTTCTTTTCAAGCAATTTGTTTTCGTTAATATCTATATAAATTTGATTGTTTTGGGAAACAAAGCTTTGCGTGTCTAATACCTGCAAATCTTTTCTTACAGAAACATCAAAACAACCGTTTTGGCTCTTGGCTGCTAACTCATCATCCTGCCAGCCAAAGAAACCGGCCGACTCGCCTTCGCCGCTCATTTGGATAATACCTTCTGTCTTAAGAGATAAAGTGGCTTTATACTGCACCTGTTCGCCTGCAAAAGAAATTTCTTCATCATTAGCTAAAGTAACCTCGCGGGCACCTTGGCTGTACAGACCCATATAAGCCTCGGTTGAAAGCAGATGAAAATCACATGTCTCATTCTCGGTTTCGCAGGTAAAGCTTGCTGACGGTTCAACATACAAAACCCATTCTACAGGAGTATCCAATCCATTGACAACAATAGATTTTTTGACAAGATTCATCGAACCCGAAAAGTCGCCATTCTCACGAATCAAAGTCTCGCCTTCCGCATTAGTAATTGTAAAATCACTGCCTGCCGAAACATAGAGTCTCGTATATGAAGCAAACGGATCCTCAAAAGCAGCAAGCGAAGACACCGACGTAAAAGTATTGTCATTATAATATCCGTCAATATCAAACAAATCATAATACGAATAATTATCTATAATCCAAGAATCCTTTACCGTAACTGCAGGCGCATAACCCAAATTTACAGTAATTGCATTCTTAGCCGCCGGAATCGTAAGAGTAATATTCTCATTGGCTTTGTTATTATCATACGCTTTAATTGTATAACTGCCATTATCGTTTTTGATATAATCATAGAGAACAATGGCATGACCAACTTCGTTTGGATCGTTTTTATCAGTATAGCTAAAAAGAACAACTCCGTTTTTGTCAAGCGATGTAAGCAACTTACCGATGCCGACATGATCTTGAATAATATATGTATCTAAACTACCAGGTGTAACACTTTGAATAAGATGATAATAATTAATCGCACTTTCCAAAGCCGGGTTGTTTTTCGGTGAACTCATGCCATACATAGTGGAAGCCGAAGAATAATTTCCGTTTAGATCAATTTTGCCTATTTTATCAAGAATGGTTGTCACCGCCATGCCATAGCAAGAACCGTTCCATGTTAATGCCTGCAATTCTTCCATTCTCTCAAACTGTTTACTTTCTTTTCCATACAGTGTAATTACCTTTTGTTTCAGTGCATCAAAATCTGGCGTTGTGATATAATACTGCCCTATTCTAACTGAATTTACAAAATTATCTGACGAGTTTATAAAACTATACGCATCCTTTTTCATCAAAATGCCTTCGGCCATCAATCCAAATCGAACAACAATTCGCGCACATTCGGCACGTGTCACCTGTTCTTTCGGCTCAAACGTACCGTTAGCTGTAGTTCCGTTATCATTTATTTTGCAGCCGCCCAATACAATGCGAGAAGCCATAATCCACGCCACGGGAGTGCGCGCGTAAGACTCTATAGAGGAATAATCGGTCACACTCGATAAACTCAGCGTTTTGGTGATGTCATAGCCTTTGTATCTCGCATAGCGATACAAGAAAACCGCCGTATCTTCTCTGGTAATTTTTTGTTCTGGGTTAAAGGCACTGCCCGAGGTACCAGACACAATCTTGTTACTGTGGGCCCAGCGAACAGCATTGTAATAATAATCGCTGCTCGAAACATCCTTAAATGGGTTCGCAGCACTTGTCGAAGGACGCCCCTCTTTATTATACAGCACCGCAATTAACATAGCCCGGGTGATTTTTTCGTTCGGACTAAAGACCGTTGATGAGGTACCATTCATAATACCATTATCAACCACATAGTTAATGTCATCAAAAAATTGGCGTCCATAGTTTATATCGGTAAACCGTTTTGCTGACGCCGTAAAGGCAAAAGTTGCCATAAGCATCGCTAAACTAATCAACACACAAGTTCTCTTTAAGAAATTTTTCTTCATAATTTTTCACTCCTTTACGTTTCTATTAAGAAACGCGCATGTATTTGAATATATTATAGAAAATTTCTTATCAATTTGTAAAGAAAAACTTGTCGTTTAAATTACCATAGTTTACCACAATCCGTTTCATATAATCAACATTATCACCGCGAAAATGTCATAATATGGTATAGCATGTCTAATTAATTACAAAACACAGAAATATTTTTGCAATGCCATTGTTTACCACTCTTTTAATGAAATAAAAAGGCGGCGTTGTCACGCCGCCTTTGTTGAAGTTCTCTTGTCTTTATTCCCCAGCGGTGTCTGTGTAAGCAAAGTTGATAAAGCGATAGAGAATCGATGCCATTTCAGCGCGAGTTGCTTTTCCTTTCGGCGTGAGCAAACCACTGTCAGCATGACCGGTAATCAAGCCCTTTGCATTCGCCCAGCTGATGGCCGGTTTCGCATAACTCTCAATACGGTCAGCGTCACCAAACTTAGAAAGATCTGCCTGCTCTGATGTATCTAATTTCTTATAATTAGCATAGCGATACAACAGCGCCGCAAACTCTTCTCTGGCAAGATCCTGATCGGGTGCGAATTTATCATCATTAACACCAAACACAATCTTATTATGATAAGCCCAGATCACGGCATCTGTATACCACTGGCCAGCTTTTACATCTTTAAATGGATTGGTAAGACCGCTTATGTCGGGACGACCCTCCAAATTGTAAAGCACCTGCGCCAACATACCACGTGAGGTTGTTTCCTCCGGCGCGAAGGCACCGCCGCCTGTACCGCTCATGAGACCTAACGAGCAAACAGCGGTGATCGGCATCTTGCCCCAATGGCTTTCTACATCTTTAAAAGAAGTCGTAACTTCTTTGAACGTGTTGTCCGCGCCCTTAACGGTATTATCGGTTACCGTAAAGGTGCCGATATAGTTTCCGCCGATATCTTTGTTGTAAATAATATCGACTTTAGAAGCGAATACTGAATAGTCAGAGGCTAACACGTTATACGTGAACTCACCCGGGTTTGCAAAGCGAATGCATCCATTTACGTTTGTCTCACCGGTGTTGCTCTCGCCAGCGACACGAAGATAAACAGTGTATTCACCGGCCGGTATGTTCGCCGGCAGCTTCAACTGTGCGCTATATTCGCTGCGCGAACCGCTCACCCATGAATTTGCATCAATTTTCGTACGAGTTACATAAGTGTTCTCGCCATTCGTCAGTACCACTTCGGTTACTTTTTCGCGGCTGATATCAGCAAAGCCGGTATTATCAACGCTGCCCTTAACAGTCAGCACGCCGCCCTTATCTACATTTTTAGAAAGATAAGAAGACTTCAGCACAATGCGGTAACCAACATGGTCTTCAAAATACTCAGCCACCGTGCGGTCTTTATAGGCCGTAATATCAGCCGTTAAATCAGTTGCTTTACCAATGGCCGCAATCAAATCATCATTTACAATGGCATTTGACCAACCACCAGTTGTGTAATCAACCGTATTGCCATTTTGCTCAATCTTGTAGGTCATACCGCTGCCAAATGTGTCATACCAGCCTTTTACCGTTTTGGCGGCTGCGGCTGCGGCTGCTTCGTCATCATAATTTGCTGTTTGTGTAAATTCATACTTAAACTGGCCTGTTACTGCATATGCGTTGTTGCCGCCGTGATAATAACTTAAGTGAGTCTGATAAAATTCCGGAATAGCCCTTAACGGCAGCCATATATTGGATAGATACCGATACTGTTTATCACCTGAAAATTCGCCGCCATAAGAGATTAGAGAGGAACGGCCATTCATCCAAGCAACATAATGATCGCGCCCACCGCTAAAGGTACCGCCATCGTTACCGTCTTGAATCATAGCGTCATTATAAAGACCGATACGATTAAAAATCTCACCCTCTGGGAACGGGAACTTATCATAATTAAATTCAGCAAGCATATTGGGGTATTTAATCCCGTTGATCGTTTTACCTCTGTATTTATTGAAGTATACGTCGGAATTATTAATATAATAACGATACTCGTCTGATGTTCTTACGTTGACCGTAATCTGATCAGGCAGGTTGGTCAGCCATGTATCCAGAATCTGACCTTTGTAATCCTCAGCCGAGTAAAGACCACTGTGCATTTCGCCGTAAGCACCGGCCATGCCACACTCAATCGCAACAATAATATCTGCATACTTACTGAATACCTTACTTAACTGCTTTTGATGTCTCTGCAGCTGCATAAAGGTAGACGGCTCGGCATTCTTTTCACCACCGGAAGCATAAGTGCCGCGAATGATGCATCCGCCGCCGTTGTTCCGTAAATCAGCAAGTGTACGGTCGAGATAATCTAAGAACCACTGGTCAATATCGCCGTCTTGCCCACCGTTATTCGAGCTCCACCGTCTTAAATCAATATAATAAAATTGATATCCATAGTTGTCGGCCGGCAGCGAACTTGACTCATCCAAACGATTCGACATAATCGTTCGGCTGGAACGGGTAAAACCAGCATCAGCCTGGTTCAACCGACCAACCAGCTCGTTATAGTCAATGTCCTGAAGCTGCAAATCGTCATCTGCGGCAACTACCGCGGGAAACGGCAGCGCGCAAACAACCATGACCAGCACAAGGATGGTTGAAAGTATTTTCTTCATCATGTTCTCCTTCAAGTTTCTAAGTATTCTTATAGAATCAAACCGCTTCCATCACGAAAACTCCTATCAGAGTGCCTTGCCCGCCCGCTTGCGGCCAAAGCATGCGACAAAAATCCCCATAAAAAGCGTTTTGCCCATCTTTATTTTATCATATCAAAACCATTCGTGCAAGAGGTCTTTAAATGTAAGCGTTGACAATTTATTCCGCTTAAATTTATACATTTTATACAAATCAAGAAACGCTTGAGTCCTCTAAAATCAACGTTTTTTTCGGCTGCCCCGTTGGTAGGCAGTCAGCAAAATCCACGTAATCACAATGAGAACACCGAGCGCAATGAAAATAAGCGTCCACAGATTGCTGAAAAACGCACGAAACCACGCGCCCATTTTCAGCCCGATCGAACCCTCTACCTCATTTTTCGTTACCAAGCTGACCCGGCCCACTTCTGCGTCACGATAATAGAGAACCATTTCCCCTGCCTCGACGCCCGCCTCGACAGGTGCGCGCAAAGATTTCTCGGTCAATTCATAGGTACGAACAATATCATTTTCCACATCGGCATCGTTCGGCAAATACACATACACATCTTCGCCGGGCAGCAGCGCCACATGATCGGTTGAACTTGATAACGTAACGGGGATTTCGCACACAATATCGGCTGTTGTCAACACTTTTTCATAGCGATATTGTTGATAAGTCCACTCGATCAAGGCTTTAGCATCGGCAAACGCCGTGGTTTTTAATGCTTCTGTCCGCCCCACATTCATAACCACCGCTACATTGGTAATACCGTCTTTCAGGGCCGAAACCACACAGCAGTTGCCCCCCTTCACCGTCATGCCTGTATTTAAACCCGTCGCATAAGAAAGATAATAAGTAGAAACATACGAATTGGACACAATGTAATTTTTATTGGCGATGGTTCGTTCTACGCTCATGTTGGTTGCGCCCATGGTGTATTTCTCACACGAGCTAATCGTCGTATATGACTTCATTTTAGCCGCATAAGCCGCAATGCGCGCGACATCAGCCACTGTGGTATAAGCGCCGTTATCATCCACACCGGTTGGATTGGTATAATGCGTGTTCTTGGCGCCGAGCGCCTCGGCCTTTTGATTCATCAAAGACACAAATTCATCAACGCTTGGCGCAATGGAAAGGGTCAGCGCATAAGCCGCGTCATTGCCGTTGCCAACAATCAGCCCATATAAAAGCTCCTCAGCGGTGAGCACTTCGTCAAGCTTAAAGCCAATCAGCGTCCCGCCGGCTAAATCCAATACTTCTTGCGAAATCGTAATGTTGCTGTCCATTTTCCCCTGATAATACTCTAAGGATAGGATAGCCGTCATGATTTTGACTGTAGAGGCTGGATACACCACTTTATCTTCATTTTCTGCATACAACATCGTATCATAATCGGTATTATATGCGCAAACAAAGCGTGCCTCTTTCAGTTTCGGCGCTTCGCCGGCATGAACCATATAGGGCATGACGCCAACGAAAAGCGCCAAGATCACCAAACATCCGATTTTTCGTTTCATGCTGCTCCTTTAATACGCTCTCGCTTTTTCCACATCCTGCCGAATTTGCGCGCACAGCGCCTCGGTCGAATCAAATTTCATCTCATCTCGCAGATGAGTCAAAAAAATCACTTGGATTTCCTTTTCATATAAATCACCGGTAAAATCAAGAAGAAAACTCTCGGCGCGAAACTGGGTTCCGCCTACGGTAGGTCTTGTCCCCACATTGGTCACCGCACGCATGCGGCAGCCGTCTGCTAAGACATCGGTCACGTACACCCCTTTCGCCGGCAAAACCGCACGGGGCGGAAAAGTCAAGTTTGCGGTGGGAAAGCCAAAATCAGCCCCCAAGCCGCGGCCATGCTTCACCACGCCGCGAACGGAATAGCCCCTGCCCAATAATTTCGCCGCTTGTTCGGGGCTGCCTTGCTTCAGCAGTCCTTTTATCTTGGTCGAACTAATGGCCGCGCCATCCATACACACCGCCGGTACAATCACCGTCGGCAGCCAATCATTCAACAAATCGCCGCTGCCGGCACGATCTTTGCCAAAACGAAAATTATAGCCGCATACACAAGCACGCACCGATAGTTCCCTTTGCAGCTTGTCCGCAAACGCTTCACAAGACAGGTCTTTAATTTCACCCAACATAAACAAATAAGCAAAATCGGCGCCCGCCTGTCGAATGAGATCCATACGCCTCTCAATCGTCGTGAGCCGCTCGCCCTTTTCCCTCTCAATCACAACCGCGCAAAGGGCCAAGCCGTCCCTCTCGCTGCAAGCTGCCGCCGCAGAGAAAAGGGACAAATGCCCCTGGTGCATGCCATCAAAGGTACCAAGCACCGCCCGGCAGGGCCGCTGCCCTGCGCCGGTAAAATCATAAAACTCCATTAGATGCCAAGATAATTGCGAACCAATGCATTCAGCAAATCATCAATGTCAATGCGCCGAATGATGCCTCTTGCGTTCTTATAATTCGTAATATAGGTAGGATCGCTCGACAAAATATAGCCCACAATTTGATTAATCGGATTGTAGCCCTTTTCTGTCAGCGCCGCATATACTTCCTGCAAAGCTTGCTTCATCTCTAATTCCTTGGTCTCCTGTAGAGAAAAAGTGAGCGTCTGCTGTTTTTGTTCTGCCATTTTAACCATGCCTTTCTGATTTGTTACACCGTTTACCACTTGCTTTTTTTATCATCTTACGCAGTCATCCAGAAAAAAATGACCGTCTTTTCAAAATAAGTCTTACCGCCTATTAAGGCGATTATCTTGTTGCTATTAGGATACACTATAAATATGAAAATTTCAAGAATTTCGCTTTATTTCGCATAATTTTTCATGGGCTGGCAATGCTATTCTCAACAACCAAAACAAAGAAAGGCATAATAGGATATGGACTTCGTAAAAATCGCGCTGAGCGCACTGTTTTCCATCGTTGTTATTTTTATCATTACAAAATTATTAGGCAACAAACAGCTTTCACAACTCAAAATGTTTGATTATGTAAACGGCATCACCATTGGTTCAATCGCCGCTGAGCTGGCCACTGAACTGGAAACGCCCTTATACCCGCTCATCGCGTTGGTCGTGTATCTCGTTGTTTCGCTGATTATCTCCTTTGCTGTCCTAAAAAGCCTTTCCTTTCGCCGGCTGATTGACGGCGACCCTACTGTGCTTTTGCAAAGCGGCAAACTCATTAAAGCGAACTTTAAACGAGCGAAAATTGATTTAAACGATTTTATGGAGCGCTGCCGGGTGATGGGATACTTTGATTTAACCGACATCGAACTGGCCGTCTTAGAAACCTCGGGCCAGCTCTCCATTCTGCCCAAAGAATCCGCAAGACCCGCCGTGCTTTCCGATCTCAAAGAGCCAGAGACAGTCGCCTCGGCCTCCATCGGCGTGATTTACGATGGTAAGATCATACACAAAAACCTAAAAGCCACCGGTCATGAGACCTCTTGGTTAGAACGGCAGGTGCAAAAACAGGGCTATAAAATCAAAGACGTTTTTTTGGCCACCTGCGACAGCTGCAACAATCTTCGCGTGTTTCCCTCTAAAGACGAAAAAACAAATTCCTTTTTTACTCTGTAAAAAGGTTTTACTTTATAAAAAATTTTACAATGCAAAAAATTTTCACTGTATAAAACGCAGCAAAACAGTGCACAATCAAATCAAGCAGGAACATTCCGGTTTGGGGCAATGAAGCTGATTGCCCGTCAACGGTTCGAACCATTTTTCTGGAATCTATGATCCGCTTCTTATCCATCAAGAGAGGAATCATATTATCATGAAAAAAATAATTGCCGGCCTCGCGGCCATACTTATCATCGCAGCACTTGTGCCCATGCTCCCCACCGCAGAAGACGCGGACATATACAACAAAACCGTGCGGCTGCACGTCATTGCCAATTCAGACAGCCAAGAGGACCAAGCACTGAAATTAAAGGTGCGCGATGCGATTCTCACAAAAATCGCCCCCCTGTTAGAGGGCACCGAGAATAAAGAAGATGCAGAAAACATCTTAAGGGAAAACATTGATTTGATCAGTCAAACGGCCCAGCAAACGGTTTATGAAGAAGGCTTCGACAATGAAATTCACATTGATTTCGACCGGGAATATTATCCCCGCCGTGAATACGAGGCCGTCACCCTGCCGGCCGGACACTATCTTTCCATGCAGGTGAAAATCGGTGAAAACAAGGGACAAAACTGGTGGTGCGTGCTGTTTCCCATGTTGTGCACAACTTCGGCCAAGCCAGAAGAGGAACTGACCCAAGCGGGCTTCACCGTCAATCAAATTCGTCTGATTACCGACTCAGACTCAACCCGTTATAAAATCAAGTTTAAATTTTTAGAAATCTTCGACTCATTTAAGAAGTAACGATTCTTTACAAATGAAGGGGCACGGCGGTCTAAAAGACCGGCCGTGCCCCCCTTTTTTCTGTACATTGCGTCAAAAGTGCTTGTCTAACATTGTCAAAGTTTTACGAAAGGGTAATTTTACCGCCAAGAGCGCCCACCGAAACTTCGTGAAGCGCATAATCATACCCCATCTCGTACATTTGGTCACAAAGAGATATGACAAAGGACTTGTCCCCCGGCGTATAGCCTTCTTTTACAGCAAAGGTCAGCACGGCCAACACGCCATCTTCTTCTATCGAAGAGGCGGCCGTGGCCGAATCAAAGACAAGGCGTACAGGCCCGTCGGCATGATCGGCAAAGGAGGACCCCGCATTATCAAACAAACCGCCAAAGGAAACAGAAGTAAGCGCAAACGCCGCCTCATCATACATAAAATCAAAGGCAAGGCCGGTAAGTCCCGGATTGTTTTTGAGGGACAGGGTGGCTGTGCACACCGAGCCTTCTAAGGTAAGATCCACGTTGATATGCGGCGATGCCTCGGTAACGGCTAACGCTTCGCATCGTTTGCCCGTTTCAAAAATCTTGCCGCAAATCGGGCAAACGGTGTCACCGGTATAAAAAGCATGCCAGTAAGAAGGCGGCTGCGCGCCCACAACAATCGATTCATGTTCGTGCGTGCCGATTGTGATTTCACCAGCCTTAGGCGCCAGCGCTACTAAGGCACCCGCATCGTCTTTCGCCAATTCATTTTCATACGAAGCCCCAGCGGTGATGCTGATAGTATACACTTCATCAGCCACAGCTGATGGCGAAACCGAATAAGTCAAAACCGCCGCTGTGCCATCCTCAGTAACCATCGCCGGCAGGATATTGGATAATGTAATCTGTGTCAGATTCGTCCCCTCAACCGGCGTCACGTCGATGGTATCAAACAGCTCTCCGTTCTTTACCCTTAACAAGCTTAACTTGGCACTGTCCGCCGCGACAAAGAACGACAGGGTGGCAACACCCGGATTGTTTGTTAAAGTGAGCGGTATGTCGAATATCCCCTCTGCATAGGCCGTTTTATCGCCAAACGCCAACAGCGGGGCGTTTTCATCCGGTATCAGCACAGGCATTTCTTCTGTATAGGAAACACCGTCTCTTGAACAGACAAGCTGCTTGGCACCCACATTCAAATAAGTAGGCGCTTTGATCACCCTCTCTGTATAGCTATGACCCAAAGCGGGAATCACCTGGGTATCGATAACCTGGCCGCACGCAGTACAGGTGGTCATCACCCGACCCTCCCGGGTGCAGGTTGGTTCAAGCGTTTCGGTCTCGACCGGCGCAGTATGCGCACAGGTTTCTGCAAACGACACATACACTGTCATGTCCTGATACGCCGCGTCAATAAGCTGGCCACTCGCGTCTTTCCAACCGTTATAGAGATAGGCATTTGTACCCTGAATCGCTTTTTGTGGCTCCCCTCTTGCCGGCATAGCCGAAAGGAAGCGCTCAGTAAGCGGAGCCATTCTCACACATTGAATCGCCGTATCCGACGTGCTGTCCCGCCCGTCAATGCCGGTAGCCGTATATGCGTAATAACGTCCGGTCATATCCCCGTCGTCAACTTCAAAACGCACACCCACACTGGGAATATAACCATCATAAATGCCAAGCAGTGAAACCACGGCGTTCTCATTTTCATTGACCGATTCGGTGCCCGCTACTTTATTGCCGGCATCAAACATGGTAAGCGAACGAATCGTTTCACCCGCCGCAAAAGGAGCAAGCGACCCTGTCCACGTGATGGTATTTATCGGGAAGAAAAGCAAGTAGGTACCATCCTTTTCAATGGTTGTCTTGAACTTCGAAACGCCGTTGCCCGCGTTCGTCGCCTGATAATTTCTCCAGTTAGCGTTCCAGTTGCTAATGGTGATCGGTGTTTCTATGCCCTCAAATTTGAGCGCCACGGTAAACCCAACTTGATTATCGGTGCCAATGGTATATTCACTAAGGCCCGTGGCCTTTTCATACAGCGAACCTGAACCAATTAAGCGAACACCCCCAGCCATCGCCGCGGCAGGAAGAGACTGCGCTGCCGGATTTGGATTTGTAAATCCGTTCGCTTTCTCTGCTTTGGGAATGACCACCTGACCGCTTGCTTCTAATTCATATACAGAAAGCATCGTCCAGCCGGCATACTCTTGTTCATTGCCATAGGCAAGGCGTATATACCGCCAAAGGCTGCCCTCTGTCATGACAGAGGCATCCCAATTGCTCGCGTCAACAGTGACAATCCGGCCCGCGTAACCTTCGGTCGCGTCGGTCCAAATGGTCTGCCAATTTAGATTGTCGTTCGATACTTCTAAGCGCAGTCCGCCGTATGCAGAAGAATAGTGCGCCGCTTTAAACGTAATGGACGAAAGACGAGTCTCTCCACCAAAATCAAAGCCATAATATTGCAGCTTGGCTGTATAATAGTTTTGACCCGAACACCGCCAAGCGGTATCATAGTCACCATCGATAGCAAGCGACACATCCTTGTTTGCATTGCCGGACCATTTTTCGGGCGGCGTCATGACCGTGCCAACCAACCGTCCATCAGGCGTCTTATTTTTATAATCATAATAAGTCATTAGATCGGTCACGGAGCCTTGTGCTGAACTGCCTTCCAGCCAATATTCTTTGCCCGTCGTGCTCAATGACGGGTCGCTTCCGGCCTGCACTGTGAAGGGATACGCCCCTGTCTCGGCCTCAGCTGACACAGCAAACACAATATCCGCAAGCGCTGTATTAGGTGCGCTGATACCCACCTCACTGGTAATTTGTACGGCAAGTATGCCTTCTTGCTGCACCGCCGCTGTGACCGAAGCCCCTTCGATCCCTGTGGTCACTTGCCGATAAGTATATACCGACGGGTCATACAAAAGATTGAATGCAATGACACCGGCTTTATCGGTATTGTCTTGACAGCCGACATGTACAACAGCACGGTCGTCCCGCTCGGCCGGGTCAGCCTGTACCGTAAGGGCCATGGTTGGCACCTCTTCGTAAATGGGATACACGGTCATGCTGCGGTCTGCATAACGAACCGACTGTCCATCTTTCGTCTGCCAACCTGCTAAGCGATAGCGCACGCCATTCTCAATTTTATCGGGCAGAGTACCCGTAAATAAAGTAGCAAGCAAAGGCGCTTTGCCGCATGCGTTTGCGCTATAATCGGTAAACCCGCCGCTGAAATCGACCGTAGCAGTTTGCAGCAGACTGTCTTGTTCATCTTTAAATACAATTTCTGCGCTGGGCAATGCGTCGGTATGGGCCTCCGCTATGCCAACCAACCGGAACGAAGCGCCTGTATTCCTATTCACCGTATCGGCAAATTTCTCTGCGCCCGTGGCATCGCTGATATTAAATTGTGTAATCAGAGCAAGATAAGCTCCTGAATCGCTTAAAAATGAATGGCCGAGCCACGCGATATACCGGCCATCCTGTGAAATAGGCTGGCCGCCGGTAAAGGTGCTGTTCTCGGTAATATAAGCCGAAGAATCGTTTGTGCTTTGCAGCGTGTCCGAGCCGTTTGTCATAAAGGTTCCGAATACATCGCCAATGGTAATGGGCGACGTCACGCCGGTTACATCAAACACAAAGCCAATCGCCCTTGTTCCATCAGAATGTGTTTGGTAAGAGCCGTTATAGAGTCCCTCTTCGCCAATCAGCGTGATTTTTTCTTCTGTGAAAGCAATGGCCTCTTGTCTGATGCCCTGCTCATACACGCTGAATCGATCAACTGAAGCAATGGTCAGCACTCCGTTTGCATGATTATCGACGACATCATAAAATGATGCGGCATCCGAAACGCTCCCCGGCGAAGCTGACAACGCAAAGACCGCTCTTTGACCTGCGGCCGCCAACGATTTCGTCTGAAACGCAAACGAGAAAAGCGGGCCTGTCGTGCCGGCGATCTCCTCTTCTGAGGAATACCGGATGGTTACGCTCCCCGCCTTGTCATCGCTGAAGCTTGCTTGCAGCCCACTAAATTCAGGGCCAACCTGTGCGGACACATAACGAACGACCGACGGATCATAAGAAAGCGTCATGATGCCATCTTTTAGCTTGTCCCCCTGCAAATCAGGCGTTACCGTCACGTCTGCCAACCCGTCCGGCCCAGCCGATGAAGGGGACACCAATGTAACTGTGTGCAGCGTACGGGTTTCCACCGCTTTATACGAAGCATAAACCGTTTTGGTCCCGGCCGCATATAAGACCGGCTTGCCGTTTTCATCCACCCAACCGGCAAACTCATAGCTGATATTCCCTTGGCTCGGTTTCGTCGGTGCCCCTGCATAGACCTCCTCAAGCGCCGGAAAATCGCCGTTGGCAACCGCCCATTGGTGCGGATTGCTAAGTGTGCCTGTGCCATGATAATACGTTTCACTGCCATCCTCGCTCTTGAACGTAATGTCATAGCCGGCGCCGCCCATGACAATATCAAGCAGCTCAAAGGTTGCTCCTGTGTTCGGTCCCAAATCTGTGGCCCCCGAACGGGTACCATTGGGATCAGACAGCGAAAGACTGTTCACCTGAAAAGTTGAATAATCTAACCACTGCCAGCAATAAAATCCGACCGAAAGATATTTCGCGCCGTTTCCTGTATACGAAACAGTCCAGCCAACCGGCATATTCCCCGAATTATTCGGATTAATGCCCCCGTTCAAGCTGCCTGTTACACCGCCAATGGTGTAGGGCTCGCTCTCGGTCGCACCCTGGATATCAAAAATCATCGTAAAACAGGTTTCTGTTTCGGGCGTAAATGTTAAGGCGGACATAAACGCGCCATTGCCGTCAGCGCTTACCAAACGTACAGGCTCACCTAAAGGAACTGGACCCGTGAGTGCCTGCGCCGCTTGCGAATAAACCGACGCTGGACATAAAGACAGCACGATCACAAGCGCTAAAACAGCAGATAAAACCTTTCGAAATCTCATTCTTTTTCCTCCTCTTCTTATAAATGTTGTTGTATACAACTTCATTTTATAATAATTTGGAAAATCTATCAATAATGAATAGCCAAAATTCCCACTTTTTGTCACATGTGACAATTTGCGTCCTTTGTTCTTGGCTGTTATTACCATAAAAATTTGTCGAATCATGGTGCATTTCTTAAGTCCAGCGGCAAAAAGAAAAAACAGTCAGATATCTGACTGTTTTTCTTTATTACATCTTATTCAATTGCTTTTAACCAACAATACCCGATCTTTCAATACCCTGAATCAAGTATTTTTGTCCAAACAAATATACAATGATCAGCGGGGCAATGATCAGCAACGAAGCTGCCGCCAAGTTGGCCGCGCCCTGTCCGGTTGCATTCGCCAAATCGCTTGCTACAAAGTTACCCATAAGCAACGTTTTTCCGCTGGGCAGGAACAAATTGGTGTAAAAATAGTCGGTCCACTGCCAAGAGAATGCAAACAAGAAGATCGTCACCATCATAGGCACCGAAAGGGGCAGAATGATGGTGAAGAAAGTTCTGAACACACCTGAACCATCGATATAGGCCGATTCCTCTAACTCGTCGGGCACCCCTTTGAAGAACTGGCGCATCATAAAGATATAAAGACCATTCTGAAAGGCCAGCCCCGTCGCCGAAAGCGCAATAAACGGGAAGAAGGTATTCAGCGTGTTGATCGCAGAACCCTTGATGAGTTCTATAATGCCAAATATATCAAAGAATCTGAATTTCATATACATGGCAAATTGTAGCGCGTTGTGCGGTACAATCATCGTAAACACAACCAGCATAAACAAAATTCGATTGCCTTTAAACTTATATTTCGCAAAACCGTAACCAATAAAGCAGCACACAAATGTCTGCAAAAGACCTAATGCCGCTGAAAGGAACAGCGTATTGAACAAAGCTCTAAAATAGCCGTACCCGGTAATATACATGCGATATCGATCCAAGGTAGGATATTTAGGAATAAGCTTTACCGTACTGTCAACCAAGTCATCAAGACTCATAAACGACGAGGTGATCTTGGTCAGAAAAGGATACAGAATAACGTATGAAATTCCAAGAAGGAGCAAGAATCTCAAAATATAGAAAATGACTCTTCCCAAAAAATTAAACGAAAGATATTTCAGTTTCCAGCGTTCTAAGCGGGATGTTCGATCTTCAAATTCGACTTTAATTGAATTCTTGGTTTCCTTTTTTATTTTTGCCTGATTCATTTTTTCTCCTCCTTTCCTAATCTTTTCTCTGATAGAAGATATAACTCGATATAATAGCCGCTACGATACCAACCACGACCATAACAATCAAGAAATAAATCCAAGACATCGCCGCGCTGCGCACATTACCGCCGCTGCTCGTATAAACTTGGTTGATATAAACCATCATCTCATTTTTACCCGAAGTAAAGGAATTAATAATGGTATAAATTGCATTAACCAAAATCATAGGCGAGATCATGGGGAATGTAATTTTCCAGAAGGTTTCCCATGTCGTTGCACCATCAATGGAGCAAGACTCGTAAATCGCCGGCGAAATGGACTGCAAACCGGCAAGGAAAATAAGCATTTGTACACCCGAACGGTTGATAATATCGTATACGCCGTTCACCAGCGTTACAACATATTTTACAAGTCCTGTACCAACCGCCATATTCGAGAATAAATTCTCAATATCCACCGCGGAAACAATCTGGTTGAGTTGTCCGCCGGCCTCTTCGGTAGCACCGGTATCAATCCCGGCGGATTCGCCTAAGTCATTGATCATCTTATTGCCTAAATCTATTTTCTCAACAATACCTGTGCTAAGAATAACCGGCACGAAGAAGATAGCTCTGAAAGCAGCCCGCCCAAGCATTTTTTGATTCAGTAACACCGCCATAAACAAGGAAAAAATAACAATGGCAGGAATACTAAAGATCAAGGACTGGATGCCGGATACCAACTTTTGAACAAAGTCGGTATCCTTAAATAATGCGTACTGATAATTTTCAAACCCCACGAAATCAAGCGCATAGCCATTTCTCAGCGGAGAAAATTTATGAAAGCTTACAACGATTGAGTTCACAACAATCGGTAAATATACCATTACCAATCCAACGATAAACGGGAGAACAAAAATCCACCCCGCACGCTGTTTTTTCGCTTGTAGCGATGCACCGCGGCGACTCTTTTTAGGCGCGGCTGCTTTTGCTGCTGATGTCATATTGATCTCCTTTCCTTAACGTTTTACGTAGCTGTTGGCAGGAATGGCTGCCCCATCTTCGGTTGTTACGTCAAAACTGTTATAGTTGATATAGAACTGCGTTCCATTTGAATAGGTTACCCGCACAATCGTACCTGAATCGGTTTCAAACTGCTTTTCTGAAGAAGCCGCTGCCGACTCTTCTGCTGTATGAACACGCATACCGCCAAGGAACTCATGATTGGCAATTGTTTCGGTTTGCAGTTCTTTAAATAGATCGTTCATGGTTGTATATGTCTCAACCAAATCATCTTTCCAGATATCAAAAGACACAGAATAATATTTATTTAGTGTCTCATCCTCTTTCAAGTAAGAAAGATTTTGAGAAGACAATACAAAATATGGATTCGCACCCGCCTCAATCATTTTTAACAGCTCATAGCTCGAATCGCTCGCCATATTGGTGGGGCGGCCTGTATACTGCACAAAGCCGTGCAGAACCAGCGACATAAACGGAATCGACTGGCTTGCTTTCGCAAACCGGCTGGATTCAAGCGGCATATTTAAAATATGATCGGCATATTTCAGCGTATACGCGTTACCGCCATCCAGCATGATGCTTTGATAATCTTCATCCATCTGCGCTAACAAGTCGCTGACTTCCATTTGTGCATCTGAACGGTCATTCGGATTTTTACGGTTGAAATCTGAGTTCAAATCCGAGCCCAGCGTGCTAACCGAAAGCGTCGTCGCGCCGAGTTTCGCATATTCTTTGGTAAAGTTCTCATATACGTCCTTCATAGCGCGGGGCGATACACCAATTAAGCCTGTATTTTCAAAGCTTTGGTAAATCGCGCTGTATTCTCTCTTTTGTGTATAACGGTCATCAATGGTTTTGATCGCCTGCTTTTTAATGTCAAAGCCATCAAACCATCCCGTCTTTGCTACATACGAGAAATCAAAGTCTGGGTATACGCCAATATTTTTCTCGCTCGCATAAGACAGAAAATCTTTAAAGCCCGAGTTTCCGCCAACTTTATCCACAAACTTAACATGATAGGGGCTGGTCGGCCTCATACCACCGTTTGTAAAGCCGGTTAATTTGAAGTTGACATTGGTAATGCCCGCTTCCTCAAGCGTCCCATACATGTCTTTGAGATCATCAAAGGTGGTCAGCGCCCGCTTGACCGTAACAGGGAAGCTAAGGAAAGTGCCATCGGTGTCCAAAGCACCGAACGATTCAATATACAACGGAACGCCCGATGAAGTTGTCTCTTTGGTCAGTGCTGTAAGGCCTTCTTTATTTACCAGATAATCCTGATATGCTTTGGCCATACCCATATAGCTGACTTCGTAGTACTCATCTTTTGTGAGATTTGCACGTGACGCTAACGCATCATCCGTCAGCATATAGAAGCGAAGTGTGTAGTTACCCGTGTACTTACGCTTGCTGTTCACCGTGTACATGGTATTGCCGTCAACTGCCAAAGAACCCTTTAAATCGTATGTATCCGACGCTCTGGGTGAGAATCGTGTGTAAACAGAACTGTATTTATACACCGTACCGCCATGCGTTGATGTAATGGTTGCTAACGGTGCGCCCTCTTCGATCACAGCAAAATAACCATATGCGCTGTCAGGCTTTAAAACGGTTCCATCGGGAACGGGGATGGGCTCCTCTTCTTCCTCTGGTTCGTCTTCGGTCTCATCTTCACCCTCGGCGTCTGGATCCTCGGGTTCCCCCTCCTCATCGGTCGGTTCTGTAACAGGCTCATCCGTCTGCTCTACATCACTTTCCTCCGCTTTCACAACAGGGTCTGTATGCTGAACAACGCCGAATACAGGCATCCGAATTGTCTCTTGGTTCGCACCGCTGAGTTGATGGTATGCAAAGTCTCTGCCATAGATTTGACCTGCGAGCGTGTAAGCCTCGTCACTGTTCTGAATCAGCGCGCCGCTTCCATCCGGCAAGAAGGTGTAACCTTGATATTTGTTGCTGGTTGCACCAAAATAAGGCAAAATGCTGATTGATTTTAACTGGTAGTTATCCTCATCATAGCGAATACCGCTTGACGCCAGACGAACCTGCAAGGAACCGTCCTCGTCCAGTGTATATTCAAGTCCCATTCTGAAAACAGGCGGTGCCGCATCGTTTCCTTCATAACCAACCGTAGAATGGTCCTCGTTCAAATCATCGAAGGTATATTCGGTATAGCGGGAAATAATGCCTTCCACATTGTTTAACTCTCTCTTTAAAGCATCCGAGTCAAACACATATACCGCCATGGTATTAGTGATCGGATAATTCTGCTTTAAATGAGTAAGCTGCGCGGATGTTAATGTTTCATCGCTTTGATCAAGCAGCGTATAGTAGGTTAAGATCAACTCTCTGTCCCGGCCTTCGGGAATCAGATTCAAGATCAGGCTTTCAAAACGCGATTTTTCAATCATACGCGGTACCAACTTACGGCCCTCTTCTTCACCAATTGAATAGTTGACACGAATACCGTTGGTTATATATTTAAGCGTAATTTGCTCGTTTTGGCAAGCGTCCCGATAAGAGTTCATCGTTTGCTCAGACACTGAATCTGAATAAGTCAGAATAATCTGGCTGAGCAGTTCTTGCTTGACGCTTGACGTTCTGGCCGTCTCGGGATATGCCACATCATAGGGGTTTGAAAACAGCATTTCGCCTGTTTTCTTGTTTTGCCAAATCACTTCACCCGAAAAAGCATCTACATAAAGATAATAGTCACCTCTTCTGGTAAAAAGATTGTTGCCGCCTAAATAATTGCCCTCTTCATCATAGGCTAATTTAGAGCGTATATCCTCTAATTTGGCTTGGCCCGTTGCATGCTGGATTTTTGTGTAATCCGGCAGTTCTTCTTCCTCTTCTTCATCAGAGACAGATGCAACGGTATCATCAGCTAATACAGAAAGGCTGAAAAGTCCCTGAAAGCCCGTAAGGGTTAAGATAAGCGCAAGAAGTATTGATATTTTTTTTGCATAATTTTTCATAGACTTTCCTCCTTTCTACATTCGGTACGAAAGCTCGGTAGCAATATTGGATACAAGCGTAACCATCTTCACCATCATTGTTGAGAACAAAATGCCGATAAACATAATCAAACACATACCCACAATGGTGAAAAGACAAGTGACCGTGTTCTTTCCGATTGTATAATCATGGGTGATCATGCAGCCAAAGAAGATCAAAAGACCAATCCATACCCACATGATACCATCAATCAAAGATAGGAATCCACTTTCGTTCAGGGTAAACACATGTGTAAGCAATACCGATGGAATCATCAGCATGGGCAGCGGCAGCAGCGCATAGCAAGTAGCCACAAAAACGTCCTTAAAGCTGCCTTCGCCTTCCATCAATGTTGTCAAACACCAGTTCGCCACCGACCAAAGCAACACAGGCAGTACAACCGATGCAGCCTGCATAAAAATACTGCTGGTCGATTTGATTGGATCAAATAAGAATGATTTACCAACGCTGGCGTATACAAACGCCGCCACCGTAATTACTAAATAAATCAGTGCTGCTCGTAAAGAACCTCGCTTTTCATGCTTTAAGTCCCAGAAACCATCAAATGGATGGAAAATCAAATGGAATCCATAAAGCAGTTCATGTGAAAGTTTCCGTTTCTCGCCTGAGGTCGCCACCCGTTTGTTCACTTTATTAGCATAGCCAAAGAATTTAACAATAGCAAATAAAACAACAATCACAAAAATGGGAATGACAATGACATATTTCTCAACCCAGTCTTTACGCCACATCTTAAACGAATCGGAATATTCATTAAGGGACAGACATGAGCCAAAATAATCCATGGAAAGATCCCAGTTTCCGCTTCGATAAGCGGCCTGGCCTAAGCCTTGGTAAGCTGCGTCGAAGTTGTTGTTTCTCTGCAAAATTGCTTTCCAATACGTGGTCGCCTCATCAAATCGGCGGTCGTTATTGGCTTTTAGTGCATTAATCAATATATCGCCATACTCAGTTCTGGTATAAATCGTCACCGAGTTCATGGTAGCATCCAGTGCTAAGAGCTTGTCGCCTTGATAAGTGATTGAGTTCGGCGATTTGAGGTTACCTAACTGTTCACCCTTGTCGCCAAAAGCAAACAACAGCTGACCATCCGCATCATAAGTAAAGATCATGCTTCGCTTCTGGTCCAAAATAGACCATGTGCCCTCTGGACCAATCGCCGCATCGACAATGGTAGAGGCACCAAAGATTTGTCCTTCTGCTGCTTGGTTCTCGCTCGTAACCGAAACCGCACCCGAGGGTGGATAAAATCCGTTACGACGCATGATATCATCGCCCGCTGTATTGAGTTTTTTAACAGGGGCATAGGTGCCATCGCTCGACTTGCTCTCAATGGTTGCCTGCTGCTTTGCAGGATCAATGGCAGAAGTCGTCGCATAGGCGAATCCATTTTCATCAATGGTTATATTGTTGTATTCCACCGATAAATTCGATTGACTTGCTTCTCTTTGCTCTTTCGTCTGAAAACGTCTCCAGAAAAGGTCTAATGCATTATAGTTACCCTTTTGTGCACCAACAAATCCACTGAACGTACCGTCCGCATTGAGCGCGATAATACCTTCATAGGTCGTAGCCGATACAACATACATACGTCCGGCCCGGTCGGCCGCAATAGCGACCGGCATGTAGGTACTGTCTTTTGCAAAGGAGTCAGATTCCGGCTCTTCAAAACGATTGACAAATTCACATTTGCCCGTCTCGGCATTAAATTTTTCAAAAACCAGTATTCTCTTTAAGCCTGTGTCGGCAACATAAATATACTTGTCTGTTACGCACAGTCCGCGTGCACCGCTTAGTGCATCGTTAATACCCTGGTCATTGACAAATGTTTTTAATTCGTAAATTAGTTTATAGTACTGATCCAAAATAATAATACGATTGTTATTTGGATCGGCAATATATACATTGCCATTTGCATCGGTCACTAAGTCAGTCGGCTCATTTAGTGAAGCATGCAGCCCCATATATTCTGAGGTAATCGTCCGGTCCGGCGTATAGCCATCGGGCGAAAGCAGCTGCTCGCCGTCGATCGAATAGGTAAAGGAGGAATACGCCGCTGCGTTGCCTGCAATCGGTCCCACTACGATCACCATCATCAGGCACAGGGCTAAAACACTCATAAATCTCTTCATTTTTACCCCCTTAGTCCTTCATACCGGACGATGCCATCGTCTCAATGATATTACTTTGTGTAATGACAAACACCACAATCGGCACAATCATCATCACCACCGTAGACGCAGCGCCGGCGCCGGCTCTGACAATACCGCCCGAAAGAATCTGGCTGATTGCATAGCTGAACGTCTTGAGTTCCTCTGAATAGATATAAATAGAAGCACCCGTGTTCCACAGTCCTTGGAACGAATAAACAATCAGAGTCAGCCAAGCCGGTTTAACCATCGGCATGGCGATTTTCAAGAAGGTTGTAAACTCGCTGCAGCCGTCCAGTCTTGCTGATTCCAGCACCGTATCGGCCACGGCCGTCTCCATAAACTGTTTCATTAAGTAAAGACCCAGCGTTGAACCCCAAGCCGGCACAATAATCGACCAATAAGTGTCAACCCAGCCAAGAAGGCTCATGGCAATAAAGTTTGCAATGGACGCAGCCGTTGCATTAAACATCAGCGAAAGGACGACCATCTGGAACATCCATCCGCGTCCTGGGAATTTAATCTTGGAAAGCGCATAAGCCGCCATCGAAGACAAAATCAAGTTACCAAACGTACCTGCCACCGAGATAAACACCGTGTTGAAAAGATATCTCGAAAAAGGCACCCAGGATGTGTTCATCAACCGAAAGAGGTCGGTATAGTTTTTAAAGGTAGGGTTCACCACGAAGAAGCGCGGCGGGAACATCCACAGCTCATCAAGCGGCTTTAAAGATTGAAGAATTGCATACAACATGGGCAAAAACATAAAGGCGCCCATGATGGTAAGCATAATTCCGATTCCTAAATCGCCCCCTCTGGAACGGTTGAGGACAACGGAATGTTTTCTGATACGAATTTTCTTAGCCATTTCCTCCTCCTCACTGTCCCAGCTTACTAAGCAATTTATTAACTAACAGGTTAGAACCAAACATCAGTGCAAACAACACCACCGCAATCGCCGAGGAATAACCAACCTCAAAACGGCTGTTACCATAGTCTGCTAAATGGTGGGTGAGCGTCCATGCACAATAGTCGACAGACGGGTTGCCTGCTAAGGCATCCACGACCGCGCCGAAACCAAACGAAGTCGTAATCGCCATGATGGCACCGAACATCAACTGGCTCTTCATAACCGGCAGGGTAATGTACCAGAGTTCCTGCCAACGGTTTTTAACACCGTCCACAGCGCCCGCTTCATAAAGGCTGCGGTCTACTACCTGCAAACCGGCGATAAAGGATAAGAACGCCGTTCCAAGCGATGTCCACAAAGCAACAATAATGCAGCATGGCATACAATAATCAACATTTTTAAAGAACTGAATAGGCTCGGTAACAATACCGGTATTTAACAAAAATCCATTGACCCATCCATAAGAGTCACCTGAAAGAATGGTCGCCCAAATGGTATACACCATGCCCGAAATAGACGGTGCATAGAACACAAGCGTAACCAGCGCTCTGAATTTCGGCGGCAGCTCATTGATAAACCAAGCAACCACAAAAGATAATATGTAAGAAACCGGTCCGGTAATCGCTGCGAAAATGAGCGTGTTCTGCAGCGCCTTGATAAACAAATCATCGTCCAAGAACAACGTGATATAGTTATCTAAGAATATAAAGTCCGGCACTTGCAGCATATTAAAGTCAGTTAAGCTAAGCCCAATTGAGACAAAAACCGGCACAACCGTAAATACAAAGAATATAAGCATAAAAGGCGCCACTAAGAAATAAGCCGTTTTGTTCCGCTTAATCTCTTTCCACGTCCATTGCAGTCTTGACATGTCTTTTCTGGACACCGGCTTCTTATTTTCTTTAGGCTTATTGGCTTTTCCCGTCATTTCATCTGCGGGAACAGCTATGTCTTTTGCCATTTTGAAATCTCTCCTTCTGTTTATTTCTTGGGGGAGGGAGCCTCCCTCCCGCCGATGTCATTATTCTGCGCTTTCCGTAAAGTTGGAAGCATATGAAATTTCATAGAAATCAAGATCAAACTCTTCTCGTTTTCTCGAAATTTCTTTATTAATATCCGTAATACGATTCAGCATAGAAGTCACAGGAGAAGCATTGTCGTTATATGCTTCCATGAAAGCCGATTCAACAAAACGGGTAACGATATAACCGCCCGGATACTCGGGAACAGCTGTCAAATGATTAAACTGCGCCATCAGGCTGGTATATTCATCCGTCGTCCATGGCAAATCAGCAAGCGCCTTGGTGTTGGCCGTATTCGCTTTTGTGTCTGAACCAAGCACTGCCGAATATTCATTGGCATAGCTGGACTGTGTCTCCGCGCTGACAAACCATTTCATATATTCCCACGCGTTGCGTTCTTTTTCTTCGGTTCGATTGCCTCGGGGCATGATCATACCCGTCACCGTGGCAACCGCTGTGTTATTGATATTTCCGTTCTCATCTTCCCAGCCTGGCAGCGGAACAAAGTCCCACAAGCCCTTGATCTCGGGTGCGAAAACGCTCAGCTGTGTATACACGGTATAATCCACTATACCGATTGGAATTTCACCTGTTCTAAACCGGTTCGCAAAATCATAGGTAACCGGCAAACGATACTGCGTAAACATAGAGCAAAGTTCATCAAATGCTTCGAGCGCCACATTGGAATCCAAATTGATTCGCCGGCCGTTATCCGCATACAAACCATCGCGGAACGAAGCGTTTGTATCTTTCATCTGATACAAGAACAGATTTTCGCCCGCCAAAGCAATCGGCAGGGCTGCCTGCATTTGGTTGTTCTGCAAAATCGGCAGCAGCGCATACACATCGTCCCAAGTTTTTGGCACGGATACGCCTAAGCTTTGCAGAATATCCGCACGGTAAAACATCATATAGAAAGACAATGTCTGCGGCAGTGCATAGGTGGTGGCCTTCACCCTGTCTTCTGGGATTGGCCCGTCATTCTCAGCATTATACCCATAGATATCATCTGTATACAGCGTCAGGGGCACCAACGCCGCAGCAGGAAATTCACTGGTAATTTCGTCAAAGCCCTCAAAATCATTTAGGCCTATGACCGCATCTCGAATCGCCCAGTTAATTACATCCGAACTGGTCGTATCCATCGAAACATCCGGCCCAACCCCTGCTAAAATAGAAGGAAGCAGTGAGCCCGCAGCAACTAATTTTAAGGATACATTAATGCCCGTGTTTGGCGTAAACTCATTGTTTGCCAAAGTTCTGATAATCTGCGCCTGGTCACGGCCGGATGTCGTCCAAACAACAACCGTATCCTCCTCGGGCACATCCTCTAAGGCACCTAATGTATTAAAATCTGAAGTAAAGGAGAGACCGAACTGCGCAAGCTCAAAACCAATTGACTGGAAAAAGCCGTCTTTCGCCTTAGGCAGTTGTTTTTTGCCCGAATCAGCGCCTTGAATTTGAATATAATCAATTTCAAGGGGTTGTTTCATCGCCGTCTGAATCCATGTACCCAGTGTACCAATATTGTTTTTCAGATTGTTCAGGTTTTTAGCAACGTCGTCTTCTTTGTGGCCCATTTTATAGAGCAGACGCGCCACCGTTTCCAGCGTAGCCGTATTTTGGCTTTTACCGGAAATCTCAGCTAACTGATCAGCAATATCATACAATTCATCCGACATAGCCGCCAAATTGTCAATGGTACCCGGAATCAATTTGTAAAAGTTGTAGTCAGTATCCTTATCCGGCTTTGTACCGGTAATCATTAAAATATCAATATATGCGCGGTTGATGATGCTGAGCGCTGCGTTGAGCCGCACCAATATGTCCGCCATATTGCCGAAAACAGCTTCAAGTTCAATGATGTTTTCGCCCTCTTCCAAATAGAAAAGGAATCCTTCGGCATTTTCATCCGAACCATCATTTAAATAAGCCGACTGCCAGGAATCGCCCGAGCTGAACTGTAAATACTTCGCCTCGTCAAACGGAATCTTTCCATTTACTTTAATCTGACGAGAGGAAAAGAGTCCGGCGTCTGACCCCTGTTTAAAGCGGAGCGCTATTTTATAGAGACCCGCTTTCGGCACCGTTACCTTCCAGCTGGCCCATTGGCCCACCGTGGTCCACTGCTGTTCGCCGCCAATCGAGTTTAATATAATTTTAGAAGAACTCTGCGGGCTGGTAATCGCGCTGCTCTTATCATATTTCGGATAAATAGACATATCCGACGTCTGATGGACAAGCTCTGCTTCAATCTTAATAACGCCCTCGCCATCCGGCTGTGCAGATTCAATCGCCTCAGCCGAAACATAATCGCTCTCGCTGTATTGATTCAGATAATCCTCATAGGATTTCAAGTTCTCAATCGGATGCAGCGTGATTGACTTAATCGCATAGGCTTCTCTTCTCGCCTCTAACTGAAGAACGTGAGTGCCCTCTTCTAAATAAAATTGGAAAGGATCTGTATAAAAACCGGTTGAATCGATGAACTCATAGGTTCTCCAACTCGGGGTCTGCATTTTGCCCGGTTTAATCTCATTTCCATTAATATCTTGTTTAAAAGAGTTGTCTCTTGTTCCATTGTATTCATCGCTGTACTCATCAGACCATACCTTAGAGCAGGTCAAGAAGCGCGCCTCATAAAAAGGCACCGCGCCGTCTATATACAGCGTACGCTCAATCGATGACGATTTACCCTCTACCGGATAATATTCAATCGAAATTGAATACATACCCGTTTTAGGCACGTTAATCTTCCAGCCGACCGCGCCATTTGTAGGACAGTAAATGCCCTCTTTCTCGGTACCGGCTTTATAATTGCCTTCACCATCCATATCGGCATACCGGACAACACGGACCTGGTCCTCCCCACTGCCAATAGCAGCGGTTGTGTCGTCTGCCGAAAAAGCCGTCGCATCGATGGTCACCGTTTGATCAGCGTTCGGCACATCCTGATGCCTGATCAGATATGACGAATATTTGATCGCCGACAGCAATTCTGTAAGATCCGCTACATTTTCAGCGCGATCCTGCTCTGTTGTCTCATCTGCCGAAACGACAAACGAGAAACCTGCCAGCAGGGTCACAGCCGCCAAAAGCATAGCAATAAACCTTACTCCATGCGATTTGTTCATTATCATTTTCCTCCTACCGAAAGAGTTTTGTATCGTATTCGGGTCTGTTTTTGCGCATAACGCACAAAAAGACGCTGTTTAGACCTTTCTAAACAACCGTCTTACGTCACCGTATTTACTTGCATACAAATTATAGCACAATTTCACTCCCTCTGTCAACAAAAAAACGCATGCAGGCCCTTAGCGGACAAGGAGAAACCTCTTTTATTGCCAATTATTTAACAATGTTCATTTTTACACCGCTCGTCCTTCAAAAAGCTCCTGCGTTTGACAAAAAGCTTTTGTTTTTCGCCCTACCTATATTTAGTGATTGTGTATGAAATCAATTGTACATTTTGTGTAATTTAAACAGAATTGCACTCTTTTTGTTAACTTTGTTATGTTATTAACAATATTGCGTTTCTTTTCTTAATTTATTCACATCTTGTTTTTTGTCACGTTTGCACAAAATTCGACCGAAATTTTTTACAATTATACAAGTTGCACAAACGCCGCTTGTTTTACGGTAACTCGCTACAATTAAGATTAGAGAAACTTGCCTGGCGACATCGCACCACACCATTTTGCCCGCGTCTTATGTTCACACAAATCAAAGCCATTTTCAGCATTCATAAACGCCAATTCTTTGAAACAAAAATAAGGATGGGATTTTAATCCCATCCTTTTAACATCAATCAAATTGCCGCAAACAGATGATTATCTTTTAGACAAATAATATCTTCACCCGCGCCGCATGACTCGATTCGATAGAGCCGTTCAAGCGTTATGCCTTGTCTGTTTGGCCAAGCGCCTCGGCACGTTCGCGCATTTCGGCCATCCGGCCGCAAGACATCTTCCCTTCCGGACACGCCCCGCTAACGCAGGAAGGCCCCGCCACACGAAACAACGTCGGGCTGACCCGCTTCACTTCGGCCAGCATCCGCCAAGCCAACTCACGAATCTCCCACTGCGCGCGCTGGCAGCAGCGAAGATTGAAAAAATGATAAAGAGAACGCACATTCATGGTAACAATTAACCTTGTTTCACATGCATTCGGCAAGATAAACCGGGCGTCTTCATTCGCCATCTTTTCAGCAGCCTTTTCGGCCTCTTTGGGTTCCATGCCCTGCTCGGTCAGCCGCTTGGTATGCGCTTGCCAAAGCGTTTGCTTCAATGATTCATAATGGGCTGCGTCCTCTTCCATCGCTTTGATAAACTCGGCTTTCGCTTCCGGAATAGCCTCAATCTCAGGCGGCACCACATAGGTAAAACTGCTTTTGTCCACATAGCGCTGGCTCTGCACCGAGAACGAAGCAATGCGGTGTCTGGTGAGTTGGGCCAGCAGCGCACGGGATACCCCATCCACCCCAAACGTAAACGAAGCATGCTCCACCGGACTTTCATGCCCCAGCGAAGAAAGGAAGGCCAAAAAGCTGTCGGTTTTTTCGGGCGTCAGCCCCTCCATCAGGGTTGGAATATCGCTCTTTGCATAGCAGAGTTTCGCCGCCGCAGCCACCACCCTTTCGGCATCGGGCGTATAAGTAAGAAGTTCTACATGTAACATGGTTTTTCTCGTTTCACATCATTTTTATTGGTTCGACCGATAATAGTTGATAAGACAGCCCGCCAAAACGATTTCCCGCTCATCGTCGGTGAGCTCATCCATTTTTAACGTAATCGGCGTGCAGCCGTCTGCCTTCACAACATATCCTTTAAACGTGCTGCTCTTGTTCGCCAGCGCCTCTCTGACGCCGGGCAGATACAGATAATCGCCGTCAGCGAAAGAAAGTTCATCTTGGAGCAAAAACGGCAGCATGCCCCAGTTAATCAAATTGCTCCGATAGCGCTTGGTCGCATACTCCTTGGCCACATTGGCGCTGCCCCCCAGAACCCGCTGGCAAGAGGCCGCCTGCTCACGCGCCGAACCATCGCCCGGCTTGTTTGCATAAATCACACTGCCAATTTGAATGGAAAGCGGATCATCGCCGCCCATGGCCTGAATCTGTGCATAAATTTCCTTTAATTCATCCGGCGTTTGTCCCGCACGGCGCGCTTTCTCCCATTCATACACGTCTTTAGCCCGTTCCACATAAGCAGGCACCTTGCGCGACAAGGTAAACTCGGCCAATTTCATGGGATTCGAGCGATAGGAAGAAGTCTCACCCGAAGGAATTAACTCATCAGTTGTCGTCACCGGGTCATGGATTTCCGCAACCACCTTCATAAGCAGATTGTCAGCTAACGGAATCATCTCCGGCCAGTCGGCAATATTCGGACCAAAATGTAAGGCCGCCTCAGGCTGCGCCTTGCCGTATCCATAGTATACCCGGTTCGCGTATATCTCATCATCAAAATGATAAGGTTTGTTGGTATAGGTCACTTCGATCTCGTCGGCCGGCGTCAGCACACCGCCGTTTGCAGCAGTCGCCGCAATCGAACGTGCATCCATCAGCGCCACCGACGCAATTTGACCGTTCGCCGGCTTGCTTCCCTCCCGGTTCGGGAAATTACGGGTGGAATGACGAATGGAAAGGCCGCCGTTTGCCGGCACATCCCCTGCACCGAAGCAGGGTCCGCAAAAGGCCGTCCGCATGGTAGCGCCAGCCGCCATCAAGTCGGCCGTGGTACCATTACGCATAAGCTCCAGGGCTACAGGCGCCGAGGCCGGGTAAACCGACAGCGCGAACGCACCGTTGCCAATGCTCTTGCCCCGCAGAATATCCGCTGCGGCCACTAAGTTATCATAAATACCGCCGGCACAGCCCGCGATAACTCCTTGCTCGACCTGTATTTTGCCGTCTTTTGTCAATTTATCAACAAGACCCAGGCGCAACTCTTTGTTATCTAACTGTTCAGCCGCCTTCTTTTCTACCTCACGCAGGATATCCGCCGCGTTCTCGTTCAGTTCCTTGATAGTATATACATTGCTCGGATGGAAAGGCAGGGCAATCATCGGTTTCACTTTGCTAAGGTCAATGACCACCGCGCCGTCATAATAGGCGGTGCCTTGTACCGAAAGGGGCGCGTAATCCTCTTCCCGTCCATGGTTTTGATAATAGGCTTTTGTTGCCTCATCGGTCTGCCAAATGGAACTTAAACAGGTGGTTTCGGTCGTCATCACGTCAATGCCGTTCCGGTATTCGATAGGCAGCGACGAAATGCCGTCCCCAATAAACTCAAGCACCTTGTTTTTCACAAAGCCCGACGCAAAGGTTGCGCCAATCAGCGCAAGGGCCACGTCCTGCGGGCCAACACCAGCATTTGGCTTGCCGGTCAAATAAACTGCCACAACCTCGGGCAAATCGATGTCATAGGTCCGGCCTAACAGCTGTTTAACCAATTCGGGTCCGCCCTCGCCAATGGCCATGGTGCCCAGCGCCCCATAGCGGGTGTGGCTGTCGGAGCCTAAAATCATACGGCCGCAGCCAGTCATGGTCTCCCGCATAAACGAGTGAATGACCGCCTGATGCGCCGGCACATAGATGCCGCCGTATTTTTGGGCCGCCGAAAGGCCAAACACGTGGTCGTCCTCGTTAATCGTTCCGCCAACGGCGCACAAGCTGTTGTGGCAGTTGGTCAGCACATAAGGCAGCGGAAACTCGCGCAGTCCGCTGGCTCTTGCCGTTTGAATAATGCCCACATAGGTAATATCGTGCGACGCCATGGCGTCGAATTTGATTTTACATTTATCTTCTTTGCCAGACGTATTGTGCGCTTGCAAAATTCGATACGCCATCGTGTTTTTTCTGGCCTCCTCAGCCGAAACGGTACTCTGGCGAACCAGTTTGCCATTTTCATAAAATACGCCGCCCTGCATGATCTCTGTCATTTGTTTCTCCCTTTCTCATCCTATATAATTTATTAGCATCTAAAACAGGCCAAAGACCTGCTTTTCTTGTATCATAAAGTTTCAGCTACCGTAAAGTTTATCGGTGCCTGCGAAGCTGGCATTTCGCTTGACTAAGCGAAAAGATAAACTTTTTAAGAATAAGCCGCAAGGCTTATTCTTATCGATGCAATAACGTTTCAGCTGCCTTGAAATTTAACGGTGCCGGTTTATCGGCAGGTCGCGCAGCGCGCGGCCAGTTAAATTTCTTAAGAATAACCCCCCAGGGTTATTCTTATCCAACCTTCGTGAGGGTAATGGTGCAGTTGCGCACCGTCAGGGTTACGCCATCGTTCAGCACAATACCGCCCGCGCTCTGCTGATAATTATCGCCGCCGTCGGCAAGACCCATCATGCCGCTGATGCCCGTACCGCTGTCCGCGTCCGAGGTCACTACCTCGCCATAGCCCGCAAGCACCGAAATATTGTAAACGCCTGACGGCAAATCCTTGCCTATGGCAAAATCGGATGACAAACCGCCGGCCAAGGTATACACAGCGGCGCCCTTCTCGCTCTGCTCGTCAATCTGCGGCGTGGTCGTATATTGAATCTTTATCTTTAAGCTGCCCGAAACGGTCAAATAGGCGCCGTCGGCCAAAGCCACTCCGTTTTTCTTGTTGCTATCGTTCCCGCTGAAGTTCGAGAGCGCCAAAGCCCCATCCGAAGTTGCTAAGTTGCCATGTCCCGAAACCGCGGCGATGTCCACCGTGCCGGCCGGAATATCCACCCCGATTTTGTAATTGCCGGCCGAAACATCCCGCGTCTCGATATAGCCCGACAAGACGGGGGCAGTCGCTTGCCCGCCCGATGATTTAGACGGTTCGGTCGCTTTGCCGGCGCTCGAAGAGGGCTGCGTGGCCGCCCCGCTGCTCGGCAGGGTTGCCAAAGGCTGTCCGGCGGAAGGCTCCACCGAAGCGCCGCCGGTCGGATTCGCAGCCGCCGCGGAAGAGGAATCTGAACTCCCCTCTTGGCTGGCGTCGATGCGTTCCCGATTCAGTCCCTTGGTAATCAAAACAATGAGCAAGATTAAAACGCAAACGGCAATCCAAAAGCCAAGCCTTAAATAAATAGGACGTGCCTTTCGGCGGCGGGAACGCGCGCTGCTGTTCCTGCTATTTCTGCTGTTTCTATTATTTCTATTATTCCCGCTATTCCTTGGCCTGTTTGCAGGAGGGGTTCTTCTTTGTTGTGCCGGCATAAATTTCATCTCCTCTTATGAGCATTTTGGAGTTTTTGTAAAAAAGTTTTCCTTAATTAATAAAGGAATCTATGCGATGCCGGTACCTCCGGCAAATGATGCAAGGGTAAAAATAAATCTTCGATTTGTTTTATTATATGATAAAGTTTTAGCAAACCGGAAAGATTGGTGTTTCCGGCGCTGCCGGAATGTCACCCTAATGGGTGACAAGACAATCTTTTTAATAAACAACGGCGTTAGCCTATGTTTATTATAGCATAAAGTTCAATTTACTTCAATATACAAAGTCCCCTGCGGCCGCGCTGGCTGTCAGGGGACTTTTATATGGACTTATACTTTGTGAATGCCGGCTAAGAGTGTTTTGAATGTAGAAGAGGCTTTAACCTTTTCGATGTCGCCATGGTAAGTGCGGACGGAAAAAATGAACAGGTTGTCCTTCTCGCAGGGGCCCTGTTGTGGCGTCTCGTTTTGTCTACGATTTTTATGATTGTTCGCATGATTTTACCTCATAGTAACAACGCAATTTTTATATTAGAATTTTCTCATATATCATATTAGTGAAAAAGAATATAAAATATATTCGACAAAAAACATGGAGGTATAAAGATGGAAAAAAACGAAAATGAAGAATTAATCAAACTGGAAAAAGAAATAAAAAACATGCCGGAAGGGGCACAACGGGCTATCTGCTGGATTATAGACAACTTGGATTTTGTCATTGACATGTGCAAAGATTCTGACATAACAGACGAAGAACTTGACAAGCACAAGAGAATCGCATGGGAGAAAAAAGATTATATGGCCTTTTTTCTTCTATGTATTACAAAAATTTGCAAAAAAGACTTCCAAGGATAATCAGAATGTTTTTATTTATTGCGGGATCCAAGCCCCGCGCCGGCTGTTCCAATATAGAGATAACAGTTATTATATATCTTTTTTCTTTCAGCAGGGGTTTCACCCCCCGCGCCCCCACCCACTTTTAGGAAAAAGTGGGACAAAACCTGGCTCGGCTAAATTGACCATGCGGTCAATTTGCCTATGCCACAACGTGTAGTGAAATTTGTTTGAGACAAAGCAAAGAACCCGCCACAAAGTAAACAAAAAATCAAAAATGCTGCCTTTCTGTTTCTCAAAGGAAACAAAACAAGAAAAGGTTTTCAATGGCCTTTCCGCTTGCTTTGTCTTTAGTCCCTTGTCGTTAGTGGAACCAAAAACTTGGTTTTTAATGAAACAAGCTAAAGAGTCGCTCGCTAATTTCCTAACAAGTTTTCGTTCATTTTGTGCGTGAGAGAATTGACTGCATGGTCAATTCTCGTGGCCAAGTTAATCGAAGATTAACTTGTAGTTTTTGTCAAACTTTTGCGTAAAAGGTTGCGGGGCGCGGGGCGGAGCCCTGTGTAAAGAAAAAGTAACTTCTCGTTTTTTAGCGATATTCATTTAAAAAGCGAGAGTCGTAGGGGTAAAACCCTCGCATAAAGATAAAGTATATTAAAATGAAGTCCTCATTAAAACGGACATGTTGCCATAAATTATAGTTTTTTCTTTCAGCAGGGGCGCCGCCCCCACACCCCCTGCAACTCAAGTTAACCATTCGGTTAACTTGGCGCAAAAGTTTGTGGGGGTGCGGGGGTGAAACCCTCGCATATAGATAAAGTATATTAAAATAAAGTCCTCGTTAAAACGGAAATGTTGTCATAAATTATAGTTTTTTCTTTCAGCAGGGGTCGTAGGGGTGGAACCCCTGCAAAGGGAAATATAAAGATTATATTTATCGTAACTTTAAAATCGCACTACAAAGCAAAATAAAAAAGCAGGAGATAGAAGTCTCTTGCTTTTTTAATCTAATCCAAAACTTTTTAAGAATAGCCCCCGTTAGGGTTTATTCATCTCCACCAGCTGTGGCTTTGTCAAAAATATCGGTGGTTTCTTTGGCGGGAGCCTTGTCAATCAGCGTGACAATCACCGCGCAGACAAGACCGGCAGCGAAACCGGGCAGCAGTTCATAAATGCCGGTGGACTTGGTTAAAAACAGATACCAAAGCACGTCGGTCAGCGCGCCGCCGATAACGCCGGCAATCGCTCCCTTGTATGTCAGCCGCCGCCAGAACAGCGAGAGGATTACCACCGGGCCAAAGGCCGAGCCGAATCCGCCCCAGGCGTTGCCCACCATATCCATAATCGCCTGTGCGCCGGCGCCTTTGTTCGAGGCAATGAGGTACGCGATGCCTGCCACAGCAATCACCACGCCCCGGCCTACCCAAAGCACTTCCTTTTCCGACGCGCTCTTGCGAATAAAGGGCTTGTAAATATCCGAGGTGAACGAGCTTGAGGCCACCAAAAGCTGTGAGTCCGCCGTAGACATAGAGGCAGCCATGATCGCGGCCATGAGCAGACCGGCAATGACCGGCGGAAAGAGTTTGCGGGCCAGCACGATAAAGACGCTCTCCTGCAAGCCAAGGGGCAGCAGTTCACCGGCCACTAAGATACGGCCGAAATAGGCAATCAGACTGGTGGCAAACAGGGCCAGCACAACCCAGATGATGGCAACTGTCGCGCTCTTTTTCACCATAGATGGTTTTTCGATAGACATAAACCGAACCAAAATGTGCGGCATGCCGAAATAGCCAAGCCCCCAGGCAAGTCCGGATATAATTTCACGAGGATCCGCACCGAACAGATTGGAACCGAAGGTGTACACGGTGCCGTCGGCGGCGTTTGTGTACACGGTGGAAAGCAGCGAGAAATCAAGGTTTTGGGTAATCAAAATCACAATCGGAACGGCCAGCAGAGCCGCTAACATCAACAGGCCCTGAAAAAAGTCGGTCCAGCAGACAGCCTTAAAGCCGCCAAGAAAGGTATAGGCAATAATAATGAAAGCAAAAATCGCCATGGTCCATTGACCAGACAGGCTGGGAAACAGAGTGGTAAACACAGTTGAACCCGCTACAAAGCTGGACGCCACGTAAATGGTAAAGCAGACAAGGAAAATAATAGCGCAAATGATTTGCAGCACCCGGTTTTGGGTGGCAAACCGATTGGAAAGATACTGGGGCAAGGTAATGGAGTCGTTTGCCGCCTTGGAAAAGCGACGGAGTCTGGCTGCCACAAAAATCCAGTTAGCGGCGGTACCAAGCGCAAGACCAATGCCCACCCACATTTGGCCAAAGCCAAACGCAAGAATGCTGCCCGGCAGGCCCATGAGCAGCCAGGCCGACATGTCCGATGCCTGCGCCGACATAGCGGTAACCCACGGTCCCATACGGCGGCCGCCTAAGAAATATTCCTTTTCGCCGGCGTCTTTGCTCTTGAAAAAGAAGTAAAGACCAATGGCCAGCACCAAAAGAAAATAAAAGATAAAAGCGAGGAGTTCAAAATTCATCATAATCTCCGTTCTGCTGCGTGCGAGCAGCATTCATTCCGATTACACAAGGGGGCCTTGGCAGGCGCGAAAAATAGCAAATCGGTAATGATTCTGTCTTATTTTGTACATTTCTTAAAGTGTACCATAAAACTTGCGTAATTGCAATGAATAAAATCATTTTTCACGGCCAGATACTCGCTATGAAGGAAGCCGGCAGGCAGGCCGGAGCGTATAAAGAGGGGCAACCCGAGCGAAAGGAAAGGAAAAATCCACACCCAATGAAAGATAAACAACGAAAAATTATCCGTTTAGCGGGCACAGGGTCAGATCTGTTTGAAGAGGCTTATTTTATATTAAAGGATAACAAAAAGAAACCAAAACCGGCGGGCGAGCCGCTTGATATGGCGGCCGCCGCCAATCAGATTGTGAGCGAAGGATTCCTCGGCGGCTATTTTAAACAAGAGCAGGCTCAAAAGAAATTAGACCGCATGATCAAGCTGCGTATTATCGCGGGAATCATGGGGGGCGCGCTGCTGCTGGGCTTTGCCGTCTTTATGCTGATGCATTGACTTTTTGGCTTGTTTCTGTTATAATTTTACTACTTGAGTTGTTCGTATAATAAAAACCGTGCCAGAGAATGTTGTTCGCCGGACATTCTGAACCGACGCCGGTTATAACGGATCGAGAGCGTAAAAGTCTTGCCTTTTTGTGCATTTGAATCGTTTGTATAAAAAGGAATCAAGACAGTTTTTGCGCGCTTTTACAGAGAGAAAGGAAACATATGAGAAAAAAGAAAATAAACGGAAAAATCCGCATTGTCCCGCTGGGCGGACTTTCCGAGATCGGCAAGAACATGACGGTGATCGAGTATAATGACGAGATCATCGTGATCGACTGCGGACTTGGCTTTCCGGATGATGATATGTTAGGCATTGACCTTGTCATTCCGGATATTTCGTATTTGATCAATAAGCAGGATAAGATTAAAGGCATTTTTTTAACGCACGGGCATGAGGACCATATCGGCGCGCTGCCCTATGTGTTAAAGGAACTGCATGTGCCTGTATACGGCACCAAACTAACCCTTGGCATTTTGGCGAATAAACTGACCGAGCATAAGTATGAAACCCAACCCGAGCTTGTCTGCGTGAAAGCGGGCGACGTCGTGGAAAGCGGGTCGTTTAAGGTTGAGTTTATTCACGTGAATCACTCCATTGCCGATGCGTGCGCGCTGGCTATCACCACGCCGCTTGGCGTGCTTGTCCACTCGGGCGACTTTAAGGTGGACTATACGCCGGTGGACGGCGAGGTCACGGACCTGAGCCGGCTGGGCGCCCTTGGCAAAAAAGGCGTGCTGCTATTCATGTGCGAGTCCACCAACGTGGAAAGAGAAGGATATTCCCCCTCTGAAAAGAACGTGGGCAAGAGCCTTGACAATATTTTTATGCGCCATCAGGACAAACGGATTGTCATTGCGACATTCTCCTCCAATGTACATAGAGTACAGCAGATTATTGACGCCTCGGCGCAGTATGGGAGAAAGGTGGCCATTACCGGACGCAGTATGCTGAATATCGTTTCGGCGGCTATGGAGCTTGGCTATATGAAAGTGCCCAAGGGCACGATTATCGATATAACCGAAATGAAGAAATATCCGCCTGAGAAATTAACGATTATTTCCACCGGATCGCAGGGTGAACCTATGTCGGCCCTTTACCGCATGGCTTATTCTGAGCATGACCGGGTGCAGTTAGGTGTGAATGATTTGGTGGTTATTTCGGCTCATGCGATACCCGGCAACGAAAAATTGGTGGATAATATTATCAATGAGCTGTGCAAGAAAGGCATTTCGGTGTTCCGTGATCAGTCAGTCTCGGTGCATGTCTCGGGGCACGCGTGCGCCGAAGAACTCAAGTTGATGCATGCGCTGGTTCGCCCGCGGTACTTTATGCCGGTGCACGGTGAATATAAGCATTTGTATGCGCACAAGGAGTTAGCATGCAGCATGGGCATGCCGGCCAACCACGTGTTTGTCTCGGACATTGGCAAGGTGCTTGAAATTGACGGCAAGGGCATTCGCTTTAACGGGGTGGAGACGGCCGGTAATGTGTTGGTAGATGGCTTAGGCGTCGGCGACGTTGGCAACATCGTGCTGAGAGACCGCAAGCACTTGTCTGAGGACGGGTTGATTGTGGTGGTGGCCACGGTGGATACCAACACCTATCAGATTGCTTCGGGGCCGGATGTCGTGTCGCGCGGGTTTGTCTATGTGCGTGAAAACGAGGAGCTTATGGAAGAACTGCGCGCTATCTCAGCCGAGGAGATTGACAAGTGCTTAAGCCGGGGCAAGGTTGAGTGGAACCAGCTGAAAAACGCCGTGCGGGATGAGCTTTCCAAGTGTATTTATCAAAAGACCAAGCGTCGGCCGATGATATTGCCAGTGATTATGAACATATAAGAATAAACCTGGCGGGCGATTTTTAAAAAGTTTTGGATTAGATTAAAAAAGCAGGAGATTTCTATCTCCTGCTTTTTTATTTTGCTTTGTAGTGCGATTTAAAGTTACAATAAATATAATCTTTCCCTTAGCAAGGGTCGTAGGAGCGGAACCCCTGCTAAGAAGAAAAAAACAATAATTTATGGCAGCGTTTCCGTTTTAACGAGGACTTTATTTTAATATACTTTATCTATATGCGAGGGTTTCACCCCCGCACCCCCACCCGCTTTTGCGCAAAAGCGGGCCAAAACCAGCTAACGAGAATTGACCATGCAGTCAATTCTCTCACGCACAAAATGAACGAAAACTTGTTAGTAAATTAGCGAGCAACTCGTACCAACATTCGCAAAAAAAACAAAGGTTGCAATTCTAATAACGACAAGGGATTAAGACAAAGCAAGCGGAAAGGCCATTGAAAACCTTTTCTCATCTTGTTTCTTTTGAGAAACAATAGGGTGGCATTTTTGATTTCTCATTTACTTTGTGGCGGGTTCTTTGCTTTGTTTCAAACGATTTTCACTACCCATTGTGGCATAGGCAAATTGACCGCATGGTCAATTTAGCCTTGCCGGGTTTTGATCAAACTTTTGCGTAAAAGTTTGCGGGGGTGTGGGGGTTGGAACCCCCGCAAAGAAGAAAAAAGATAAGACAAAACCCCCGTTAAAACGAGGGTTTATTTTAATTACATAAATTTCTCTTCTCTATACTCTGCAATATCTTCTAACCGACATGCTAACGCCTCACACAGTTTGTCCAGCGTTTTGGTTTCTATATTTTCGTTGGCGCGCAAACGGCGAATCGTTTTGCTGTCAATCCCACATTTTTCTCTAAGCTGATAAGTCGTTACGCCTTTTTGCTCCATTGTTTTCCATAATTTATCGAATATAATCATACAATTCCCCCCTTGACAGTTAATAGTATGGGGATTATAATCTAATTTGTTAAGGGGATATAACCCCCATTTGCTGTGGCCATCTAATCAATCACGCTTATACTCTGCAATATCCTCTAATTGACATGCTAACGCCTCACACAGTTTGTCCAGCGTTTTGGTTTCTACATTTTCGTTAGCACGCAAACGGCGAATGGTTTTGCTGTCAATTCCACATTTTTCTCTAAGCTGATAAGTCGACACACCTTTTTTATCCATAGTTTTCCATAGTTTATTAAATATAATCATTACATTTATCCCCCTATTCATATTATGGGGGTTATATTCTTAAAATATAAGGGGATATAGCCCCCATAAATATTGTTTACAAAAACAAAAGAGAACAAGAAAGGAATAACTCATGCAAACAATCACAAAAACGGTAGACGAAATGGGGCGGGTCATGCTGCCCACACCTATGCGCACCGCCCTTGATTTGGGCGTCGGTGCACCGGTGCAAATCACCATGAAAGATGATGAAATCATCATCAAAAAACAAAACGCCTCCTGTACCTTTTGCGGGTGCGAGGAGACAATAGCCGAATTAAACGGCAAGTGCATTTGCGCACACTGCCGCGAGCTGCTGTGCAGCAAGAAAGGGGTTTGATATGTATTTACTCAAAAACAAGACTTGTTTTGAAACAAGTGGGGTAGCAATCACCGTGCCCGAAAACTATTATCTGCTCGGCGACTCGGCCGATGCGGCCGAAAACACGCTTGTGTTTACTTCGCCTGACCGGCATTTTCAAGTGGTCTATAAAGTGCACACCAACAATTTGGGCACCAAAGAAGCGCTCATCGATACCCAAATGGGCATCTACGGCACCTGCCGGCCTATCGAAACGGTTATGTTTGGCGGCCTTGCCGGCCACTGCGCGACATACGGCGATGATAACGAGCAAATCTATGAAGCGAGGCTGTTGATTGAAGCGAGCGTGGCCGGCTGTACGGCATTAGAAGTCACTGTCCGCACTTACCACGGCGATATCGAAAAGGTCAAAGCTTCTCCTACGTTCAAAACACTCTTAGCCGGTATACGCAAAGTGTAAAACCCTAAAAAAGTCCCCCGACAGCCAGCACAGCTTCAGGGGACTTTGTATATTGAAGTCAAGTTGATTTTGTGGTATAATGAAACAAATCAAAGATTTGTTTCTAAAGTTTATCTTGCCACCCAAAAGGGTGACATTCCGGCTCTGCCGGAACCGATAAACTTTGTGGTAGCTAAGACTTTATGGTACAATATAAATAATACCTATATGTTTTTTAACAAAAGCTTTATCGCATAATTTGATTCAAATAATTTCAAAATATAATATAGCAATCAAAAGCAGAAAGGAAGAACACCGCATGAAAACAGAAACCAAATGCGTACAAGGCGGATACCGCCCGAAAAACGGAGAACCAAGACAAATTCCGATTATTCAATCAACTACATTCAAATATGAAACCAGCGAGGCGATGGGCAAACTGTTTGACCTTGAGGCAGCCGGCTATTTTTATTCCCGCCTGCAAAATCCCACCTGCGACACCGTCGCCGCTAAAATATGCGAGCTGGAGGGCGGCACCGCCGCTATGCTGACCGGCTCGGGACAAGCCGCTAACTTCTTTGCCATTTTCAACATTGCTTCCTGCGGTGATCACGTGGTGTCCTCCTCCACCATCTATGGCGGCACCTTTAATCTGTTCGCCGTCACCATGAAACGCATGGGCATTGATTTCACATTCGTTTCGCCCGACTGCACCGAAGAAGAGCTGCACGCAGCCTTCCGGCCGAATACCAAAGCTGTCTTTGGCGAAACGCTGGCCAATCCGGCTCTGACGGTGCTTGATATTGAAAAATTTGCAAAAGTGGCCCACGAGCATGGCTGTCCGCTGATTATCGATAACACCTTCCCTACGCCGGTGGGCTGTCGTCCGTTTGAGTGGGGGGCAGATATCGTTACCCATTCCACCACCAAGTATTTAGACGGTCACGGCTCAGCCGTCGGCGGTTGTTTAGTAGACAGCGGCCGGTTTGACTGGACCAAGTATCCCGACCGGTATCCCGGTTTGTGCACGCCCGACGAAAGCTATCACGGCGTGACCTATACCGAACGCTTCGGCCTGGCCGGCGCCTATATCACCAAAGCCACCGTACAGCTCATGCGGGACCTCGGCTGTGTGCAGTCCCCGCAAAGCGCTTATTTGCTGGGCCTTGGCATTGAGAGCCTGCACGTACGCATGAAAAAGCACTGCGAAAATGCGCAAGCCGTTGCTGAATTTTTGCAAAATCACGAAAAAATCGGCTGGATCACCTATTGCGGCCTGCCGGGCGATTCAGGGTATGAACTGGCTAAAAAATATATGCCGAACGGCTCGTGCGGCGTCATTTCCTTCGGCGTCAAGGGCGGACGCAGCGCAGCGGAAGCTTTCATGAAAAATCTGAAGCTCATTTCCATCGCCACCCACGTGGCCGACGCTCGTTCCTGCTGTCTGCATCCGGCAAGCTCGACCCACCGTCAATTAAGCGAAGAGGAGTTAGCGGCCGCCGGCGTTTCCTCCGACCTGGTGCGTTTGTCCTGCGGCATTGAAGACGCAGAGGATATCATCGAGGACCTCGCCCAGGCGCTGGCTGCCATCTAAAGCAGGAGGAAGCCTATGCCGATAAAAATTCCCAACGGACTGCCGGCCATTCAAACCCTGCACCAGGAAAACATCTTTGTCATTCCCGAAACAAGGGCGCTGACCCAGGATATCAGACCCTTAAAGCTGTTATTGTTAAACCTGATGCCCACCAAAATCACCACCGAAACCCAGTTAGCAAGGCTGCTCGGCAACACGCCCATTCAGGTGGAGTTAGAACTGCTCAAAACGGCCAGTCATGTTTCCAAAAACACCTCGGAAGAGCATATGCTGACCTTCTATAAAACCTTTGACGAGATCAAAGAAAACAAGTTTGACGGCATGATCATCACCGGTGCGCCGATTGAGCATTTGCCGTTTGAACAGGTGGAATATTGGCAGGAGTTATGCCAAATCATGGCGTGGAGCAAAAAGAATGTCACCAGTACGCTGCACATCTGCTGGGGCGCACAGGCGGCGCTTTACTATCACTACGGCATTGAGAAAATACCTTTGCCCGAGAAAATGTTCGGCGTGTTTGCCCATCAGGTGGAGCACAAGGGCTCTATGCTTTTTCGCGGTTTTGACGATACCTTCATGGTGCCCCATTCCCGGCACACGACTCTAAACCGGGCCGATGTTGAAGCAGTCCCCGCCCTCAAAATCCTTGCCTCCAGCGAGGAGGCCGGGGTGTATGCGATAGCCACCGAAAAGGGCCGGCAGATCTTTTTAACCGGCCACTCGGAATATGACACCGACACATTAAAGCGGGAGTACGAGCGCGATAAAGAGGCGGGGTTGCCCACCAAACTGCCGGTCAACTACTTTCCGGATAACGATCCTAAAAAATCGCCGGCAAGCACCTGGCGTTCCAGCGCTCATTTGCTTTATTCCAACTGGCTCAACTATTTTGTTTATCAAAGCACGCCTTATGATCTTAGCGAGATTGACGATTAATGACTCAAATAAAATGCGGATGTAATGCCGCATTTTATTTTTAATAAAAATTATCGTCCAACAGCCGGCTTGGCCGGAATATCGCCCCGAATGAGAACAAGACAAACTTTCAAATCTCTCCTGGGGGCGATTCTGTAAGACTGCCCCGCAAAGGATAATCTTTAATATTATCCCGTCAGAGATGGTCTTATGTTTACCCCAAAAAACAAGACGAACTACATAGAAAGGAAAAACAGAATGTTTAGAACAATGCGTCGCAAAGGGCAGCAGCTCTCGCCCGAAGAATGTGTTAAACTATTAGAAAAAGCAACCTCCGGCGTTTTGGCGCTCACCGATGACGGGGCCTATCCTTATGCGGTGCCGCTTAGCTATGTATACCAAGATCATAAAATTTATTTCCACTGTGCGGCCGAGGGCCATAAGTTAGACGCGATTGCGAAAAATCCCAAGGTGTCTTTTTGTGTAATTGCCGAGGACAACGTGAAACCGCAGGAATACACCACCTATTATCGCAGTGTCATTCTGTTCGGCACCGCCCGTGTTTTGCGGGATGACGCCGAAAAGCGTGCCGCTCTTTCCCTGCTTGCCGCCCGCTTTTCACCCGACGACCCGGCGGGCCGGCAGCAAGAGATGGATAAACTCTATGCGCGTACCACCATGGTGGAAATCGCCATTGATCATATCACCGGCAAAGAAGCGCGGGAACTCGCACAGAAGAAAACAAACATATAGTTTTTTTCTTTATGCAGGGCTCTGCCCCGCGCCCCTGCAACAAAAGAAAAAACTATAATTTATGGTAACATCTACGTTTTAACGGGGGTTTATCTTATTATTTTCGTTTTCTCTATACAGAGGCAACCGGTACGGGGGTTGAAACCCGCAGAAAACGGAAAAGCCGTTTTCTGCTGAAAGAAAAAACTATCTTTATGGAAATTGCCTGCCCAAAAGTTTATAAAGCGCTTATCGAGCGTTTCCCGCTTGATAAGCGCTTTTTCATTCTCCCTTTTCTGTCGCTTGGAACAAGGCTAAAATCTCTTTATACCAGTCGGCAGCGTCGCTTAATGCGGCCGCATGCGCCGCATGTTCCGCCCCAACCTCCCCTGCCATCAGGGCTTGCGCGATCGTCGTTAGCTCATCAATTACGCCCTGTAGTTCCTTTTCGATCCAGCGCCATTTCTCTTTGCCATCCGCCATTACAAGGATGCCTCCCTTCCCCTATACGCCTCGGCTTCCATCTTGCCGGCCGTCTCGTTTAACCATTCGGTACACTGGCCCACCTGCCAGCTGCGGATCAAGAGAGATGGCGGCCGGCCGCGCTGTATGTTTTCGTTGTCATTGGCAGCGGCCATGAGCGCGTCCATCTCGACATCCAATAACGCGATAGTACGGCTTACCCGCCTTAGCCGTGAAACATACCGGCGCAAATCCTGCGCGTCTGCTTTGGCCGGCTCCCTCTCCCTTGGCGCTGGCTGCACTGGCGCAGGGGCCGCTACCGCCACGGCCGCATCAGGTGTGACGGCGGGTTCGCTCTCCGACTCTGTGCACGCCGGCCCGCGGCATAAGCCGATGAATCGGCCGAGTTGCTCTTCAAAAGCGTCATAGGCAGACAGCAAAACCTGTTTGCAGGCCTCTTGCTTTTGACTTACCCAACGGCCTACCTGCTGTACGGCCGCATCAAGAGCCGCCCTTAGCTTCGCTTTCTTTTCTTCCACCCATGCCCCGGCGGCATCCCAAGCGTATTCAAAAGATACTGCGGCAAAAGAGGTTAAGATACAGCCAAGCGAGTCCAAAAAGAAGGCCTGCTTCTCGTTCGACATACTGTTCCAATCATCAGCGAACACCTGCCAAATTTCTCCCAATTTAGCAAGCCGCAGGCGGCCATCTTCTGTATGCCAGCCATGGGTAAACAAGCGAACAATTTTGCCGATGCCACCGTCGGCCTCGGTGTCGCCGTAACTTTGCATAATGTAATAGGCAAACCCATACAGCGCCTCTCGCTCGGTCGCTGTCATTTTGTTGACAGATCGATCTAACGCCTCGTTCATATATTTAGAGAGCATAGACTGCTCGCCCGGGCGAAAATCGCCGGTTTGCGGATCTACCTCCCAACTATACGGATCATGCTCGCCAAGGCCTGTCTCGACGCTGTGTATAAATGCCGCATTTTGGTTCTCGTGCAGCAATAAACCAATGATGGCGTCCTGCGGACACAAAAAATGCCCATGAATGACTTGTTGAAAAAGCGAATCATACAGTGACTGGTCAATCACACCCTTATATAAACCAGGGCTATCATACAGATAACCGGTCTCTATGCGGCGCCGAATCGGGTCATTACAAAACAAATAGCCATATTCAAAATTATTGCCACCCTTAGAATGTCCGCCGCCGCAAAGCGGACCGTCGAGTTTTTCGCCCACCAAATTCATATAATTTTTGCTGTCCTCCTGCGATTGTGTGCCATCGCTGGCCAACAGCAACAGATCCTCTGTCCAACCGTCTGCTGAACCATCCGTCGCGCGAAATGCCATAAAATGCACCGGCTGGTCTTTTTGCACATAGGTCATTGTGACCGCCGCAAATTGTTCAATCGCCGTCTCTTCATTCAGTGCCGTAAAGCCAGCGACGCCCTGACTTGCCGGATTTTCCACAAAATTACCAACCATCACCCCGCGAAAGCGCGGACTTTCGGCCAAGGCTTGCAGCAGCTCTCGGTTGTCTTTTGTCATGGCGTAAAACGACCGTTTCGCGGCGGCGTGCCCTAACCCATCCTGCATATCCTGATAAAGTGTTACAAACGGCTTTGCCTCTCCCGCTCCTATATCGATGCCGCTGTTTTCCAAGCGCATGTTGGCCACCTGTGTAAAGACCAATCCATCTGCGTTGTTAAACGGAATCTCATCAAATGAACGGACATTCGTCTTTACATAATCAAGCAAGTTCTTTTCGGCTTTTTTCCTGTCGCTCATCAATCTTTTCCTCCGCCTTACCTATGTTTTTCTTATTAAATACTATGAAAAGGTTTTGGCATAGGTGAAAAAGAAACAAAAAAACAGAAGAATCAATTGTAGTCCCTGCTTTTTTATGGTATGATGAGAGAAAGTTAAGACCATCACCTAGCGAGCCAATGGCAGCGAAAAATGATAAGCAAAGAACAAGAGAGGAAACCAACATGGAACGATTGATTCGAGCAGGCAAAGTAAAACCCAAAAACGCGGCTGAAGTCAAAACCTCGCGGTTAGGCATCGGGTTTGAGAAATTAGACAGGGATGTGTTTAATCCCGAAAACGCCTATGACAAACTGGCCGCACTTGGGGTAAAATGGGTGCGTATTCAAAGCGGCTGGGCAAGAACCGAAAAAGAAAAGGGCGTATATGATTTTTCGTGGATTGACAGTATTGTCAATAACCTTTTAGACAGGGGGCTGATTCCATGGATCAACACCGTTTACGGAAACGGCCTTTATGATGAAGAGGCCGCAAAGTTTTTCGGCGCGGTTGGCTGCCCGCCCGTAAAAGACGAGACAATGAAAAAAGCATGGGCCGATTATATGACAGCGCTTGCGGCGCATATGAAAGGGCGGGTCTCGTACTACGAGATATGGAACGAACCGGACGGAAAATGGTGCTGGAAACACGGTCCAAGCGGCAAAGAATACGGCCAGTTTGTGATTGACACGGCAATCGCTTTGAGAAAAGGAGACAGCGGCGCCAAAATCATCGGCGGCTCGCTTGCAATCGCAAAGCCGCTTGATTTTGCCTATGATGCATTCAGCGTAGGCATGGGCCAATACATAGACGCGTTGTCTTATCATGAATATACCGTTGATGAAACCGCAGTATTTCGCCGTGTCACAGCGCTGCGCGGGCTATGCAATCAGTTTAATGCGCAAATCGAGATTATACAGGGTGAATCAGGCTCTCAATCAAGAAGCGACGGCATGGGCGCACTGTGCGGCGGCGCATGGACCCCTTATAAACAAGCCAAGCAACTGCTGCGCCACCTCATGGCCGACTTGATGGCCGAGGTGAAATTCACCTCTTATTTTTCCTGTGTGGATATGATCGAAGCGCTCCATGGTACGGTGGGCGACCTCGCCAGTTATTTGGACTACGGCTATTTCGGCGTTTTGGGTGCCGATTTTGACGCCGAGGGGCATTCGGTTGGCAGCTATACGCCAAAGCCTTCATACTATGCGCTGCAGGCATTAGCCTCCATATTTGCCGGTGATTTCCACAAGGCCGATTTGCCGATCATCCGCTGGCAAGAGGGATCCGAAAGACTATTCGGCATGGACTGCAACGACGCTTCCATTATAGAGGCCGGCTTTCAGCGCGAAAACGGTTCCGCGGCTTATGTATACTGGAACAGCACCCCCCTCTTGACCACTGACTTTGAATCGACCGTTACCTTTTACACCGCGTCGCTTGCAGGGCAAGTGAGACTTGTCGACTTGCTTGACGGCACCGTATATGAACTGCCGGAAAGTATATTGGAAAATCGGTCCGACGGCAAATTAACCATCCATAATATTCCAATCAAAGATTATCCCTTAGTCCTAACCTTTGGCGATTTTATGGAAACAGAAACAGTTAATTAAGGCAGACGCCGAAACAACAAGACAACAATCGCAGGATTGCGTCTATATGAAAAGACCGCCTATGCTATCTGCCTAATGCAGCAAACAAAGACCTTCATTCGGTTGGACCGGCCTTGGCCTAATTAGGCGTATGGTCAACCCAGCCCGTTTTACGCCGATTTAGGACAGAAAAAATCCTTGAAGCAAGATGTTTCAAGGATTTTCTTAATGGCAGGGGCACAAAGACTCGAACTCTGGACACGCGGTTTTGGAGTGGATGTCAGGAAACGACAGCAGAACTCAAAATCGTCACGTGTCAAGGCTTTTAATAGATTTTGTTTAAGTCCATACGACAAATGATGCTTTATTGGGTGAGGTACACATGCCACGCCGTGTACATACATGATTTGAAATAATCTATTATCGAACACCCAAGATGTTACTATTAAATAAGATTCTGTTCGTTATACCAACCATAGGCTATTTTTCGGAATTCTAAAAGAGCATGTTTTTCTTGTTCTAACTGCTTATCAATTGCATCATGAATTTTTTGCAACAACCGTGGTTCTGATATCGCTTCGTATTTTAAAGCTAAAAGACACCACCGCTCAACTATATTGCAGCAAGCACTGTATGTTTTTATACATTCATCGCATGAATCTAACTCTATCTTCCACTTTTTTCGAATATAATTTAGAGATAATAGCAACAGGCATCGATGCTCATGTAACTTCTTTATTGTTTGGGCCAATCGCGAAACATTAGCAGTGTCGCCCATCGTGTATGCAAACACCTGTTTTTTCAAACCTTGTAAACAGGCAATCCCATCATAGACCATTGTAACTTTCTCAGGATTGGTATCATCCCACCCTGTAATCTGTAATCTATTCCCCCATATTTCTCGGTCAATTTTAGTTAATGCAGAATATGGGCAATTGTCAACAGAATAATCTTTTCGAATCGCATAAGTAACAAATGGATATTGAAAGTGTTTTGCTACATATAAGCGAGCATTAATATCTCTATTCGATAAGTCCTCTTTACCAAATTCTTTTATAAACCCTCTAAATCTTGTCTCTACTTCATCAAAAGTAATGATATTTTCCTCAGGAGTAGTCTTTTCAAATAAGACATAAACTATTTTTTCATCAATATTGTAACCATATATTAACCATCGAAAAAACTTGACATATCTCCCTTGATTTATATTGTCAATAATAATATCTAACACATTTTGATTCTGAAAATAATCTATAACTTTGGCGTGCAAAATATCATCAAAATAAGCTGGTGAATATTTATAATATGAATCTCCAAAACTCACCGAGTAATCAGAATGCATAATAATATTCAGATGTGAAGCAAGCCAATCTTCTGAAAAGGGAGAGGCCTGTATAATTGACAATTTTTCAAGCGTCCAGCATTCTGTCACATCGACGAGATGTTTATACTCAATTGAAAGTAACTTTTTCATTTTTGACTCCCCAAAAAAATATTGATTAATAACTTAAAACATCAAATGGAATTATCCAAAAAAGTCTTCAATCAATTCTGTTAATTGGTTTATTTCATTATCATCATCAAAGATAAAAACGTTTATATTGTATCTACTTTGCATTGATTTCTTAATGCTGCTATATGAATTTTCTGAAATATGCGTTTTGATCAAATTTTTATTAGAAGGATTTTTTTCCATAGGGAAAACAACAATAGCAATAACCTTTGTTTCCACACAAGATTCTATAAATGAAATAGTCCTATCAATTGTCTTTTCTTGGTCATCAGGATTGACAACCAAAATAACAGCATCCGGAAGCGTACCTAATAAAAAATTAATCTGTTGAACAGGATAATATGCTAAATTTCCCTCATTAGTCAATAAAGTAGACGATTGACAACCGGTAATTATAATATCCACGTTTCGACTAGATATATTATTTAAAAGTGAGTTTACCAATGACACAAATTCAAAACCAACCGGGTTCAAATCCGAATCGTATCCAAAATGAATACATTCATCCATTTCAAACAAAAAACTTGTTGGTTCTGTTCCTAATTGACCAACCTTATAACCACGAGACAAAAGATTTTTTCTCAAAGCTAACTGAAGAGAAAATTTACCTTGTTGAGAATCGGTTCCAAAAACAGCCAGAACCGGTTTGGAAATATGATATAGTTTTCCAAAAGGAATAGGTTCGTAATTCCTATAAATAGGCGGGGCAACAAAATTGGGCACATTCTCAAATGATTTAGGAATCTGATCAAATGAAAATACATTTTTGTTCAGTGTTTCAGCCTGAGATAATAAAAGATGGAGCAATGAATTATTCTTCACAATATTGTTAAACAAATCCCGCGTGTGGCCAATAATTAATGTATCAATTTCATCCCAATTGATAGAGTTTATATTTCTTATTGTTGTTTTCGAAGAAGAATTAAGCCTCAAAAGTCGTTCTGCCGTTACACCTATATTAGGAGAATATTTTATATCATAAATTCCTGTAATTGTAAATGGCAACATATCCGAAAATCTAACAAGAGCGTGCATTTCTTTATTAAATGGGAATAAAGCCACCTTGCTAAAATTGACCACCCGGGTTTTACAACGAACAGGATCGTTAACTTTATTATTTTCGATTTCATCCTGCAGTACTTTTAGTTCGCATATTAATTGTTCTTTGTTTTCAACCGTTCTTTGGGATATTAAATTTGCACTTATTCCAGAAACATGTGCACAAGCATAGCTATCTCCTACTCCGACTAATATACTGTTTGCGCTCCATGCTATTTTCTGAAGTCCCCCTTTAGCTCCGATGTTTACTCTTTGATCGTTCACAATAATATAATCATTATTTCTGGTGCAATAGTTACATGAAGTTACTCCAATAACACTATCAAATGCCGCCGGATATGCTATAGAGCCATCATTATCAAATGCTGCTATAAGTATAATCCCTTTATTAGCCAAATTATAACATATTTCTTTCAATTTATCGCTTTCTATTGAAATCCCCAAACTCATATTAATAATTCGACAAGCGATATTTTCATAGATGTAATACAAAACATCTACTATCAATGATTCATCTGCACTAAGTGTGCTATCAAATGCTTTTATTACAAGAATAGAAACGTCCTTATAATGTGATGCTATTATATCACATACAGCTGTCCCGTGTCCGACATCATCTCCGCCATCTGACAAATCTTCCACTATAAACCCATCTGTTACTTTTGTTATTTTTATGCATTCAATATCATGATTTGCCAATCTGGAATGTGCTTTTTCAACTCCGGTATCGATCACAACAACATCATATTCCTTATTCATTTAAAATCCCCGCTCTTTCTTCATTAAAAGCCGACTTTTAAAGTGCAACTATAGGTTCACGAATAGTACTGTGCCTGCCGACGATACATAAAAGAATACAACCCGTTTGCATTGATTAGCTTGTCGTGAGCACCTTGCTCAACGAGCTTTCCGTGATCCATCACAAATATTCTGTTTGAGAATTTTGAACAGGACATCCTGTGCGATATCATTATGCTCGTTCTTTCCCCAATACTGCTGAAAACATCCTCAAACAGCTTGCGTTCTGAGAGCGGATCGATTGCGGCGGTCGGTTCGTCGAGTATGAGTACCTCGGCATTCTTACAGTATGCTCGTGAGATCACAAGCCGCTGCTGTTCTCCGCCCGACAATTCGATACCATCCTCAAAGAATTTTCGACTGTACGGTCTGTCCAGACCGACATCCATGATTTTATCATACATCCCCGTTTTTTCAAGCGAAGATTTTATCAAATCATTTCTTTCGTCATAATCGAAAATCAGGTTTTCGCGGATCGAGAAAGCGTTCAGAACATAATCCTGAAATACCGGAGCAAATACAGTCTGATAGGAATCAAAATCGTATTCCCTGATATCTTTTCCCTTGTAATAGATCGTACCCTCTGTCGGCTCGTAAAGCCTCAGGAGCAGCTTTACAAAAGTTGATTTTCCTGCACCATTGTCACCGACTATGGAAATATGATCGCCATATTCAATGGTACATGAGAAATTTTCTAATGAAAAGATCTCCTGATTCGGATATTTAAACGAGACATTTCTAAACTCTATGAATGGCACAGAACTTCCCAAAGGAGGAGTATCAGTTCCTTTTTCGCGAATTGTCTCTTCGAGCTCCATATATTTGTTGAAGTCCTCATAATAGATCGAGGCAGTGTGCAGGACGCTCACCGTCCACACAATATCGGAAATAGATGAGGCAATCTGATTGGATGCGTTTACGTACAGAATAAAATTTACGAGCAAAAGTCCTCCGACAAAATATTTGTTTATCGCCAGAAGATATATAAGGAATAGTTGTCCAAGTCCCAAAATACCGATAACGAGGTCTATAAGAAAATCCTTACGTTGTTTTTTGATCTCAATTCTTCTTGCGTGAAGGAGCTCATCCATGTATCTGTTGCTTACCATATCATTTCCGTTATAAATCCTGAGATCACGTCCGGCTTCAAAATCATAAAGAAGCTCCGAGAGGTATTTTACCTTTTTCGTATTCTTTGATATTTCCTCTTCAAATGAGTGATCAATATGATTCTTCTTTGCCTTAATAATCAAAACGATAAAGTTTTCTGCGAGTACGATCGGATACAATCTGATGTCAACCGAAATAATGAAGGCGCTCATGATAGCAAAGGAGATCAGTTTGCCAAGAAGAACACAGAAAATACTGTAATGCACATCGCTAAAATTGTAAATGTTATCAAATGCCTTGTAGTACTGATCAATTATTGTACCGTCTTCGGCATCTTTCAAATCAAGACGAGCATTTTTACCATTTAAAAAGTAGTATAGGGTATTGGTTGCGTGCAATGAGTTGTCCGACAGATTGCACTGACCTTTCTCGATAAGGATTCCAAGAACAGCAATTGCTGCAACCATCGCCGCGATAACCGAAGAAACTATAGTATATTCGGAACCTGTACAAAGCCAAATCACTATGGACGGCAGAACAGTTATAATAAGCTGTCTTACCTCTCGGCTGATTCCAAGAAAAACATCCAAGAGCAAGAGCTTCTTGCAGTTCCGTATGAACATCGCAGACACTTCAAATGAGGTCTTGAAAACTTTTTTTATTTTATCTGCTAAAGCCATAATTCGTTCCTCTTAATATCATAATTATACACCTATTAACCGAACAGCTCTGCCTGAGCGGAAAACATCTCTGTATAGAGTACATTGGATCCGAAAAGCTCATCGTGAGAACCGAGCGCCTCCAGTCTGCCGTTATGGAGCAGGAGGATCTTATCGCATATTCGGCAGCTTGACAGCCGATGAGATATAAATAAAATGGTTTTATCCTTTGTCAGAGCGTTGAAGTTCTGATAGATCTCATACTCACTCTGGGGCGAGAGTGCAGCGGTGGGTTCATCAAGAACTATTATCGGCGCATCCTTGTAAAGCGCCCGGACAATGGCAAGCTTTTGTGCCTCTCCTCCGGAAAAGTTTATCCCGTCATCTGAAAACGTCTGTGTAATGAATGAGTTCGTATTTATGCTCTGCATACCCATAGAACCGAGCAAAGAACGAATCTTTTCTTTTTCGCCTTCGCTCAGTTCTTTTTCGCTCATTTTTATATTGTCTTCGACGGTAAAGCTGAATATCTTGTAGTCCTGAAACACAGCACTGAACAGTGGTGTGTAGTCATACTTTTCGGGATCCATTATTTTTCCGTTAATAAAGATCGCCCCCTTTGTCGGAGTATACATTCCGAGAAGCAGTTTAACAAGTGTACTTTTCCCTGCACCGTTTTCGCCGATAATCGAGAATTTTTCATTTGAATTGACAGTGAAACTTATGTCCTCAATTGCATTTTCGTCGCTGCTGTTGTATGAGAAAGATACATTTCTGAATTCGATCGTTTTAAGCTCTTCGTCAAACAATGTCCTCTTTTCGAGATTTTTTGTAATATCTAACACGCTGATCAATGTTATCATCAAACTGTTTGTGTTCCAAAAGCTGATCACGCTATTCGTAATGCTGTTGAGTGCTCCGCCAAAGGTAAACACTGCCGACGAATACAGCATGAAATCTCCGGCACTGATTCCCTCAGAAACCATTTGATATGCACAAAAAGAATATACGGCAAATAATTGAATAGCGTTTATTATTTCAATGACAAGGTACGGCTTCTTCCTTTTTTTCGTGAATTTATGAAGCGATGCAAAAAGTTTGTCATTATACTCACGCAGCTTATTTACGATATATCTATGGAGTGTGTATGTACGCACTTCCTTAGCACGGCTGATGTCAGTCAACCAAAACCTGCTGTATTCGAGCTGCTTACTCACTGCGGTCTCCTCATGAAAACGCGCGATCTCGTTTTTTGAGATAAGAATATTACAAACTGTATTGATAGCCGTTACACTAAGAGCCAGGATTGACATCCACCATTTGATTTCAAACGAAATATATACCGTCCCAGCGATAACAAAAACGGATGACACTATGCTTATAAGCACCTGTGTGTAACTTGAAAGAATATTCTGGTTCACACATTTGTGTGCAAGTTCGAAATGATTGAGTGCATCCGGATTTTCGATCTCCTCAAATCTGACTGAAGTACTGATATTCAAAACCTGGGAACGAAGATACGTGTTTATGCGGTAGTATGCGTTTGAAACAGTGATATTCAGCAAACTTGAGATATTTGACGTTAGATTCATAACCACTAAACAGCATAGTGTCCAGAGAATCGAATGTGAATATTTTCCCGCTTCAAGGAAATCAAGAAGATATTTAAGAAAATATATATTTACATATGAAGCAAATGTGTTGATTAAAACAGAGATTCCGATATTAAGGAAAATCAGTTTTTCTCTTTTCCATATAGTTTTAAAATAAAATAAAAGACATGAGAATTGTTTTTTCATATAAGCTCCAACAATTAATTTTCCATGTTTTAACCTTTATAAAGGATTTCAACCGGAGTTCCTCCATGGTAGTCAGAGAAACTCCGATTTACAATCCACTTCAGTTAGTTAGCAAGCTGTGCAGCCACAGCCACGAGGATTCTGACAGCCTTGATACTTTGAACCAGGTTCAGAAGTCGCCATCGTTCCTAGAATACGTACCTTGTTAAGGGTTTCCGTGCGCTTGGAAGTCGGTTTTCTAAGCTTTTTCATAGTGTATCTCCTTTCTTTATGTTTATTTGACATGAATCCCAATATAATATTAGGATTGAATATCCGCTGCTGTGCGACTTAATATTCACGCTTTTCGATTAGCAGCTCACTCAAGACATAAACAAAACCATTTAACGATTGTATAATCATAAGAGATAACAGTTCATCGGGAATAGCAATTCCAAATGTATTTTCTATGTCAACAATAAATGATATAAACGTAATAGAGTCAATGGCTGCGATATCCAAAACAGCATCGCCATCATTTTCCATCTCTACAACGACTCCGTTGTTCTCCAGTATTTTAACAACCTCTTCCTTAATATTGTCATAAGTATTGTGGCTCATATATCCCTCCATGGTTTATAGGTGACTGTCAATTTATGTAATACTAACCTCAGTGATTATATCTCGTGTCATATTAAACGATTGTACATACAATCAAAGAACCTCTATTGGGTATGATTTTACATAAAGTAAAATCAGTGAATCAATCTCTCTGTATGTTGAAGGGCAGGATTCTTGACCACTATTTACTCGAGATTTGGGACACGGATCCATAAAACAACAACAACTATAGAAACATTCGTCGCATTTCTCACTGACTCGCGAGGGTTTCATCCACTCATTTAGCTTGGGCGTATCCAGTTGCATTTGGCCGAATTTATCCAATTTGCCAATTCCAACTTCCGGTATGGATTCATCACATTTTGATATCATCCCATCTACTCCAACCGTATATCTATTTTTATTATTCGCAAAACACCTTATCCCGCCCACATTCAAATCCATAAAGTTAGCATCAAATTTTATTCTATCTACAATACCACCCAACTTGTCTAAAACAACACTAAAATCAATTTGATTCTTTTGAAACAATGAGGAACTTATTTGAGCAACACTATCTCCGCCCAAGTCCTTTACAGGTCGCACAAATAAATAAAAACGAGAATCCTCCCCAAACATTTTATTGTAGAATTCATAATATTTATTCAATAATTCTACTGCATCTACAGTTATATTACTTCTTAGAGAAATAGAAATCGTGCGTGTTTTAACATTATCTCGAATATACAACAAATTAGATATTATCTTGTCGAATGTTCCGCTGCCATTCTTCAGCATTCTAAACGAATCGTGTTGCTCCTTGATTCCGTCAATTGTTATTGCAAAGTGTCGGACTTTAGCTTTTATTAGAAGGTCTATGTTTTTTGGCGTCAAAAGATACCCGTTCGTCGTAATTACTGCCTCATATGGTTTGTGTGCTTCTCGGCAAATCTCTATCAGTTTTTCCGATACATACTGTATAGTATTGGTGGCTAGCAGCGGTTCACCACCAAACCAGTCAACATGAACCGCGGAAAAGTTTTGAATATTGTCTCTAACAAAATTGATTATACCTTCCTGAACATCAAGACTTATATTATCTTCAGGTGTGTATTCATCTTTGAAATGAAGGTAACAATACTTGCATCTGAAATTGCATGCTTTTGAAGTATGTATTACAAGACGCAAAGTAGGATCGTCCCGAAGCTTAGACAATAAAATATCTCGTTGCTCTTTTTCATTAACCAAGCTTTCAACAAAATACCCCATCCGAGAGAGTTTAATAAAATCACTGTCGTCTGTTACAGCTTCTTTATAAACACAGTCATTATCCAACCATTTTTTGATTTTATCTTTTTTTAATTGAGGAACACTCATGATGCTACTTGCCCCCAAGTATGAGTTGAAGAGAATAAGTGCACCACTTTCAGGATCATTCACAAAATGATTAAACATTGAAGGTTTATAAACATTGTTTTTTAATATATCCATTGTTTTTCCCTTTCTTAATCCAGCTGTATTCGTATATCCTCGAAGACGTGGCCTTCATCCATAGGAGATGAAAATAGTTCGACATATTTAGGATTGATTTATTAAATAATATCGACATTTTGATATAGCGAAAAAAGCATCTATAACATATTATTTACCCCTTTTTTCTCATAGTAATTTACATAATTTAAAGTGTCAGCGTCATAAAATTAAAAGAACTTTATAGAAAAAACAGACGCACGTGATGCTAAAACATTCACCGTGCGTCTGCAAAAAATTCGTTTGGGTAGGCACACAGTATAGAGTATAATGTGGCGCGCTTGAGAATTCATTTCGTGTTTTGGAAAATAATGGTTATGAACGCATAGTATCATGTAATCGATAGAAAGTCAACAATAAAATTCATTTTTTGTGCATAAATTTTATTTTTTATATATATTGCATTGAAAATAATTTTATTTTTTGTGCATTTTTTCTTAAAACTCAGCGGCCGTCATTCCTTTACTGTACATATAACCGCTATGTGTACGGTTGTAACCGTGCCGGAGCGGGTAGCAGCCGTTGTCAAGTGCGGGCAACGAGAAATCTCCCGAAATCAGCACATATCAAGCAAAAAGAAAGCCTTGCGTTTCTAAGAAACGCAAGGCTTTTTCGTAACAGATACCGCCATCCGCGTGGAATAAACAAAACCCGAACGCAAACTGCATCCGGGTTTAGACGCGGCAACTTGCCGCTGGCAGGGGCACAAAGACTCGAACTCTGGACACGCGGTTTTGGAGACCGCTGCTCTACCAACTGAGCTATACCCCTTTATGTGATTATCAACTTTCAGCAACCGAAAATTACGACTTACCAGCGTAGCTGGAAGTCGGGTGTTTCAGGCGTTGCTGGCATGCAACCCTATCGGGTGCAAGATGAATGTTCTAAGAATACTCGATTAGGAACATTCCTATTTTATCATAAAAGCGTTTAAAAAGCAAGACGAATCAAAAATTTTTTGATGCGAACATAAACAACCATCATATTGTCTTTTCAAAATAACCCTGCAAAATTACTGTCTTTATTTTACAGCATGCGCATAATTCATGTCAGAAAGTAAATAATAAAGGCAAGAACTTGTTTAGTAAGGAGAGATAGTATGAAAGCAACAGGAATTGTCAGAAGGATCGATGACCTTGGCAGAGTTGTTATACCTAAAGAAATAAGAAGAGTTCTGCGCATCAGAGAAGGCGATCCGTTAGAAATTTTTACCGACCGTGACGGCGAGGTTATATTTAAAAAATATTCACCCATTGGCGAACTCGGCGCTTTTGCCGTACAATATGCAGAAACGCTTCATAAAACATGCGAGCTGTCTGTCGTCATTTGCGACCGGGACACGGTCATCGCCAGCGCGGGGGTACCAAAAAGAGAATTTATGGATAAACGGCTTTCACACCATATGGAAAGCATTATGGAGGGCCGTTCCCTCTATCGACCGGCGACCGATGCCGAATGTGATGTAACCGCCGATTATTCAGGTAAATATACCGTTTCATGCGCCATGCCGATTGTATCCGACGGTGATATTATTGGCTGTGTTGTTTCACTCATATCCAAAGGCGAATCGGTTAAAAATCAAGAAATTGAAGCAAAATTAGTCGAAAGCGCCGCCTCTTTCTTAGGCCGACAGTTGGAATCATAATGATAGCGGCTTTTTCGCGACGCAATGCAAAAAAAAATAAGAATAATTCTTACGAATTATTCTTAGAAAGTTGAAACTTTATCATACAATAAGAATAGCTCTTGCACCTTAATGAAGACACTACACTTTATCATAAAAAATGAAACCGCATATCATGACAAAACGGTACAGTTTAAAGCTGTGCCGTTTACTTTTTTGTATACACCTTTCGCCACACGATAAAAGCCAATGCTGCGCGTACGATATAGCAACAAGCAACTAAGCGTCGCCGCTTTTCTACATCGGAATATGAGAAAACAAAGTCGCCACCAAAACGGTCATCAGGCCGGCCACGGCAATGGCAAGGCCGCTCATGGCCTCTTCTGTCTTGCCAAGTTCAGCGGCTCTGGCCGTGCCCATCGCATGAGAGGCAGTCCCGCAGGCGAGCCCCTTCGCGACCGGATGGGTAATACGAAAAATTTTAAACACATAAGAAGCCACTAAATTGCCAAACAAACCAGTGACGGTAATCGCCGCTACCGTAATCGACGAAAGGCCGCCCAGTTCACTTGAAAGATCCATGCCGATAGCCATTGTCACCGATTTTGGCAGCAAGGTAACATATTGTTGATCGGTCAGACCAAAAAGCAAACTCATCCCTAAAATAGACAGGGCGCTGGCCAGCACACCCGCTAAGATGCCAAGGCCAATCGCCACAGGCATTTTCTTCAAATAGCCGATTTTTTCATAGAGCGGCACCGCCAGACACACGGTTGTGGGCGTGAGCAGATAACTAAGATGCGAGGCACCCGCCTGAAAGGTTTCGTAACTGGTGCGAGTAATCAACAGAAACCCTATGGTAAAAACAACCGTGATTAAAAGCGGATTAAGCAGCGGCTTCAGCGCCGAAATACGGCACCGCTTTTGCAACGAGAAAGCAAAATAGTAAACGACGAAACTAAGAGCCAAGGCAAAATAGCTTGTCTGCTGTAAAAAAGAATCAATCATGCGGCCCCTCCCCCCTTTTGCGAATCAGCGCCTGGCACACCATGCCCGTCACCGCCATCACGACGATGGTTGACACAATGGAGATAATTACAAAGGCGGGAATAAAGGTCCCCTGCCCCCGCAGCGAAACCATCAGCTGCACCGAAGGGCCAATAAACATCAGCGGCATAAAAGCAATCAGCCACCCGGCTGTTTTTTGCACGCTTTCTAACTTAATAGCCCCCGAAAGAAGTCCGGCCAGCATAATGACCAAACCATAGATAGAGGCCGGTATAGGCAGAAAGGGAAGAAGCACATGCAGCGCCTCGCCCAAAAAAGACACTAAAAAAATAATAGCAAGCGATTTAATGATCTTCATGGAGGCAGCAGGTCCTTTCTTGATAACGCCGTCTTAAAAAGATTGACTTGTCCCCGTCAAGGGGTGACAAGATAAACTTTGGAAACAAAACTTAGATTTGTTCTATTATATCATAAAATTAAGTTGACTTCAATATAAAGAGTCCCCTGCAGCCGCGCTGGCTGTCAGGGGACTTTGTAGGATTTTACACTTTGCGTATGCCGGCAAAGAGTGTTTTGAAGGCGGAGGAGGCTTTGACCTTTTCGATGTCGCCATGGTAGGTGCGGATCGTATCTATAGTGTTGATAAATAAACACTATAGATATCTTATCAAAAGATGTATGTTGTATTAAAATATGAATATAAGAGGTGAATGTATAAACATCGGCAATGTAAAAAATATGGAGGTATAAAGATGGAAAAAAACGAAAATGAAGAATTAATCAAACTGGAAAAAGAAATAAAAAACATGCCGGAAGGGGCACAATGGGCTATCTGCTGGATTATAGACAACTTGGATTTTGTCATTGATATGTGCAAAGATTCTGACATGACCGACGAAAAACTTGAAAAGCACGAGAGAATCGCATGGGAGAAAAAAGATTATATGGCTTTTTTTCTTCTGCGTATTACAAAAATTTGCAAAAAAGACTTCCAAGGATAATCAGAATGTTTTTATTTATTGCGGCATTGCTGCACGATGAAAAGTTACGATAAGTATAGTCTTTATCTTTATGCGAGGGTTTCACCCCCGCACCCCCACCCGCTTTTGGAAAAAAGCGGGGCAAAACTTGGCACGGCTAAATTGACCATGCGGTCAATTTGCCTATGCCGCAACGTGTAGTGAAAGTCGTTTGAGACAAAACAAAGAACCCACCACAAAGTAAACGAAAAATCAAAAATGCTGCCCCCCTATGTTTCTCAAAGGAAACATAATGAGAAAAGGTTTTCAATGGCCTTTCCGTTCACTTTGCCTTAGTCCCTTGTCGTTAGTGGGGCATAAAACTTGGTTTTGTTATAAAACAATCTGGAGAGCCGCTCGCTAATTTCCTAACAAGTTTTTTGATTACTTTGAGGCATAGGGCAATTGACTGTATAGTCAATTGCCCTCGCCGAGTTTTGCCGCGCTTTTTTCTAAAAGCGTGCGGGGTCGCAGGGGTGGAACCCCTGCTGAAAGAAAAAACTATAATTGTATGATAACATCTACGTTTCAACAAGGGTTTTGTCTTATCTTTATGCTTTATCTTTATGCGAGGGTTTCACCCCCGCACCCCCACCCACTTTTGCGCAAAAGTGGGGCAAAACCACGCCACGCAAATTGCTCAGTCGAGCAATTCGCTCACGCACCAAATGAACAAAAACTTGTTAGTAAATTAGTGAGCAACTCGTACCAACATTCACAAAAATCCCCAAATTTTCAATTCTGATAACGACAAGGGACTAAGGCGAAATAAGCGGTAACTCTGTGCGCTTGTCTCATTTTGTTTCTTTTGAGAAACAAAAGGGCGGTTTTTTTGATTTTTTGTTTACTTTCTGGCGGGTTCTTTGCTTTGTTTCAAACGACTTTCGCTACACGTTGTGGCATAGGCAAATTGACCGTATGGTCAATTTAGCCGTGCCAAGTTAATCGAAGATTAACTTGTGGTTTTTGATCAAACTTTTTTCCAAGTTAACCGAAAGGTTAACTTGAGTTGCAGGGGGTGTGGGGGTTGGAACCCCCGCATATAGATAAAATTATATTTCATTGTAACTTTAAATAGTGTTGCAGGGTCGCAGAGTTACCCCCCTGCTGAAAGAAAAAAACTAAACATGATGATACTTTCTATACGTTCTAAAAGGGCGCAGGTTAAAAACCCGCAGACACAGCAAAGCCGTGTTTGCGGCTCCCCCCTCCTTGCCTAAACGCCTTGTTTATGGTATAGTTAATCATACAAACTACTTTTTAGCGGAAAGGAATATCCAAGTGGAAAATCTTCATCTTTTATTGTTATGGTATCTTGCGGCCTATAGCGTCGTGACAGTAATCGGCATTTTGCATACCCTCTTTAACATTTTGGTGCTGCATATGAAAAGCATGAAAGAAGGCCCCGGCATGGGTGAGGGCTATGAAAAAACAAAACCGTGGCACCCCCTTTACAATTTGCTCGTTTTCCCCTTTTTTGCTTATTTATATTTGTCCGGCCTTAGCGCCGCCACTTGGCAGAGCGCCCTGGGCACGGCCCTTATTTGGGGCACGGCCACACTCATCATCGACATTTTCGGCTGGGTTGTTATCAAACATCCATGGTCTTTAACCTTTAAGCAGTTTTATGTGGAATACCAGCCGTGGATCACGCTGATCTACATCGCCATCTACGCCAGTCCCCTGATTGCCTTTGGCATCATGAGCCTTTAAAAAATCCCGTCAAAAGAATGGAGCCAAGCTATGACCAATGCTGACATTTTACAAATTGCCATGGCCCAATCGGCCATTGATTCAAACTGCCAGCCGGAGGATTTCCGCTCGGGCGGCGTCACCATCCTCCCCTCCAAGCCAAGCGAGGGAGCCAGACATTATTTAGAACTCCCCTTTTTCTGTGATTTAGCCACCTATGGCACCGGCCTTGTTGCCTCGGTAGATGAAAGAATCATGGATTTTATCACCGATTATTGCCGCCGTTTTCCTGCTTATCGCGCCTTTGAGACGCCGGCCATCCATCTGCTGACCAAAGAATTTGAAAAATACGGCGCGGCCCCCTGCTTTATGGCCGAATATTTTCTGCCCGATCTCACCAAATTATCCCCCATAGACTGCCGGTATCCGATACGTATTTTAGGACCGGAGGCGTTCGCCCCGCTTTACACCGAGGACTGGACAAACGCGCTTTGTGAAAACCGAAAACAGTACGACCGCATCGCGGCGGCCGCGTATGACGGCGATACCCTCATTGGCCTTGCCGGTGCCTCGGCCGACTGTGATTCCATGTGGCAAATCGGCATTGATGTGCTGCCCGCCTATCGCAGACAAGGGATAGCCAGCGCCCTGACGGCTCGTTTGGCCCTCGAAATTGTAGGCATGGGCAAAGTTCCCTTTTACTGCTGCGCCTGGTCCAATGTGGCCTCGGCCCGCAACGCGATTCGTGCGGGCTTTAAGCCAAGCTGGGTGCAACTCACCTCGGTGCCGCAAAAAAGAATGCAGGCCCTGTTAGAGAATGAATAAGGGCTGTCGTGCAGACCGCCATGCGAGCAAATGCCTTTTAAACCGCCTGCTCTGTGAGGGTGGACGGCGGTTTCATTTTTACAAAGACGAGGCGACCGCCGCCTTTCTTGACAAAGAAAACAGCGTATGATATCATATAAAATTAAATGGAAAAGAATGTTTTTAGGAGGAATCAATCATGTCGGTTTATTACAAACATACACGAAGCGAAGATATCGATATTCCGTATACCTTCAAATGTGAACAATGCGGCGCCGGGAGCGGTCCTTTACATGCGCATATTGTGGGCGATAAAGCCGTCTACAACAGCAATTTTAAAACGATTAAAGAAGAGAGAAATCAAAAATTGTGTGCAGAAGCACATCAAAAATTAGTCAACAAGGTAAAAGAAGTCTATCAGAATGCAACCGAAAAAGAAATTTACAGCCCTGAATTTAAGGATGTCTGTCCCCATTGCAAAGCAAGACAGAGCTGGAGCGTGAGCGGCCTAAAAAAGAACTTGTTTGAGCTGCCTCTCATCGTTTTCTTCGTCGGGGCGATCATAACCATTGTGGCCTTCATTGCCCATTACCAACCCGATTTTGAATATATAACCATGAATGCCATTTATGGAATGATCGGCGCCAGTGTTCTTGCGGCTGCGGCCTGCCTTGTATTTAATATCGTCAACTTAAAGATCAGGCAAAGCAAGGTGCTAAACAATCGCGAACAAAACAAACCACAAATTGATTGGAAAAATGCCGAACAATTATTCCGTGAAGAATAACCCCTTGCCCCTTTATATAAAGAAAGACAGCGTAAAAAGCTTTTCTGCTTTTCACGCTGTTTTTTTACTCGTTAACTTTTCACCATGCTGCGGTATAAGAAGGATACAATTTGTCCTCTGGTACAGGTCTCGTCAGGACTAAAAGCAGTATTTGACGTGCCATACGTAATATCATTGTCTACGGCCCATTGGACGGCCTCTTTAAAATAGCCTGTCTTAGCATCGGCAAAGTTGTTGTTGATACTTACCGCGGGGCGGCCGACCCTCCGGTATAAGAAAGACACAATCTGACCCCTGGTACAAGTCTCATCGGGGCTGAAAATCGTGCTGGACGTGCCGTAGGTAATACCCTTTTCCACCGCCCAAAGCACGGCGCTATAATAGTAATCGTCGACAGAGATATCCGTAAAGGGATTCACGGTTGTCTCGGGCTGCGGCTTTCCGGCCGCCCGCCACAAGAAGGCCACGGCCTGTGCGCGGGTGCAGCCATCATTCGGGCTGAATGTGTTCGCAGAAGTGCCGAATACGATTTCGTTTGCCACCGCCCATTTGACCGGGGCAGCAAAATATTCGCCAGAGGGAACGTCTATGAAAAAGATCGGTTTTGGCGCCGGAACAACGGTCACCTCGCAGGAGGCCGTAAAGCCACCGTCGGCTGTCGTCGCCGTAATCACGGCCGTCCCTTCGGACTTGCCGGTAAGGGTTGCCTTTTGAGAATCAATGGTTGCATAAACCGTAACAACCTCGGGATTTGAAGAAGTCCATTTCACCCAGCCGTCAAACGCATCAGCGGGATTTACCGTCGCGGTAAGAGTCGCATTCCCCTTGAGTTCCACCGTGGCAGATTCGGGCAGTTCGATGCCGGTTACATACGTCGTGGTAAAGGGGGTTCCCGGCGGCTCTGTGCCGTCGTACACAAGTCCCGATTCCGGTATGCGTGAACCGTCTGTGCCTTTTACGAGCGCTTCTGCCTCTTGCCGGCTGAGAATCAGTTCGGGCGGCAACTCAAGCCCGTCGGCAGACCAATAACTATTGGTATAAAAATTGGGGGCTGTCCAGTTATCGTCGGTCGGATTATAGGAATAAATGACATCCTGGGTGTGGCTCTCGCCGTCACGGTCTGTGTAAGTCACATTATGTTTAATAATACTCGCCTTAGGATGGCTCTCAAAGTCCGCATTCAGTTCAACCCGCTCATAGCGGTTAATATACCGGCCGTCGACCCAGGCGTCAGACGCAATTCTCACAAGGTTGCCAAGCGGAACCGCATAGCCAAAAGTTTGGCCGAAACCAAAGCCGCCCTCCGCGCCAATCCGAATCCAGGTGCCGCCGGTATTCTTGATCGTTTGGCGATAGGTCTCACCCACAATCTGATCTTTATATTCCTTCATGTCTTGATTGGCAAGCGTCTTATAACTCATCAGCTTGGCGTAATAGTCCTCGACTGTGCTGCCAAGGTTCATCTCGGAATCCTGCCGAAAGGTGAACAACTTACCCGCCTTATCGGAACGCAAAGGCGTATAGCCGCCTTCTCCTGCACCGCCGTAGGTCTTGGATTGGCCTTGAAAGGTAATCGTGCTATAGGCATGGGTACCGCCGGCGCTGATTTCACAGGTCGGCTCCAACATTTTGGCAACGGTGCGCATGGTTCCGGGGAAACTGGCCGAATCTAAAACAAAAGGATATGCCTGAGCGAGCAAAATCCCGTCTGGCGAAGTTTCGTACATATTGTAATGCTCGTTCAGAACCAACTCCGGATAGGGTGAGCTGGCTAAGAGGGGATAGGGATAGTCCTCGCTTGGCCGATCGACGTCAAAAACACTGTTCGGGTATACCGCGGTCTGATTCAGGTAGCTTTGCACAGCGTCTAATTTATCAAAAAAGCTCATTTGCGCTGTCGTGCAAGTGTCGACTAAATAGCTGTATAGGGTCTCGAGCTTCGGGCAAGCGATTTTGACCGTGGTCTTCTCAAATTCATCCCCTAAAATCGAACTGCCGCTGCTTGTTTTCTGTAAAAGGGTTAATTGGCCGCCGTCCGAAAAGAATCTGCTTGCTAAAAAAATATACCCGCCGGCCACCCGGCCGGTGGTCTCGTCTTCATAAGCTACGTCTTTATAACGCAGGGGGCTATTGTAATAGGTACCGGGAGCCACATACTTGATCGAATAGCTGTTACCGCTTGTAGGCAAGCGGATCTCCCCCTTATCCTCTGCTGTAAAAAATTCACTGCTTTCGTCTAACAAGCGAAAACTGCTCGGGTCGGGATTATCCGTTTGCACATACAGATAATAGGCATAAGGCGAAAGAATAGGAGTCACCGTATAGCTGTAGCCGGCAGCGTTTACAATCTCTTCTGCCTGCACAGGAATCATGCACACAAGACTCAGTGCCATGACAAACGCAAGAAGTATTGGCGTAATTCGTTTCATTAAAGTCTCTCCTTTTCGATTGATTGTATATGTAATCTGGCTCACCAAAAGCTTGGCGCCATGGCCAAAAGACAAGCCCGCTTGCTTTTATTGGTTAACCGGTTATGGTATGTACGTAAACTGTGAAAAATAAAATTGTTATGATTACTTTTTGATGCCGCCGAGTTCGTCCGAACGGTCACGGCAAGCGATATAGCCTTTTTCAACCGTCTCATAAAAGCCAGCCTTCTCCATAGCCGCCAGCGCCGCGGCGGTGGTTCCGCCTTTTGAGGTAATGCGCTCGCGCATCACAGCCGGCCCCACACCCGAATCGGCTATGAGTTTGGCCGCACCAATCAGGGTCTGCACCGCTAAGCGCTCGGCCGCTTCAGGGTCCATGCCGTCCCGTACGGCCGCCGCGGCCATTGCCTCGGTAAGTGCATAGAAATAGGCCGGCCCTGAGCCAGAAACCGCCGTCACCGCGCTCATTTGGTTCTCGTTTACCTGCACCACCACGCCAAGCGGCGCAAACAGCGCCCTCGCAATATCGGCCTGCGTATTTCCGGCCGCCCGCCCCAAGCAAAAGGCCGTGGCGGAAAGACCCACGCACAGGGCCAAATTCGGCATGAAGCGCACCACAGCCGCTCCATTGGCATAAGCTTCAATGGCCTGGCAAGATATACCCGCCAAAATCGAAAGAATGGTTTGCCCCTCTCTAAAATAGAGGCTGTAATCGGCCATGGCCGACGCTAAATCTTGCGGTTTAAAGGCCAAGAAAATAAGGTCCGCCTGTGCGATATCCTCTTTTTGGCCGGCGCCAATGCCATACTGCGCCACCAGTTCTTCCACCTTTTGCGAGCCGGCAAGCCCCAAGACCTTCACCTGTCCGGGCGCCATGATCTTTTTTTCCACAATCCCGCGGATCATGGCCCCGGCCATGTTGCCATCCCCGAGAAAAATAATACGTTGATTGTTAAGCATATCCACTGTACCTCGCTATCCATCCTGCATTGAATCCTGCGCGATGACGGTCCGTGCCGTCTCACGCGCTCATTGTCTTATCTGCCCGTCGCCATGCACCAAATATTTATAAATGGTCAGTTCTCTTAGTCCTAACGGCCCTCTGGCATGCGTTTTCTGAGTGGAGATGCCAATCTCGGCGCCGAAACCAAACATCCCTCCGTCGGTAAAGCGGGTAGAGGCATTGTGATTGACGCAAGCCGCGTCCACATTTTTCATAAAATAGGCGGCATGCTCCGCATTTTCGGTCACAATTAATTCAGTATGGCCGGTGCCATACCGCTCAATATGGCTGACGGCCTCTTTGACGTCGGCCACGATTTTTACACAAATATCCAGCGAAAGATATTCCTCGGCATAGTCCGTCTCACCGGCCGGCAAGGCATCCGGGAACAACGCGCACACCGCTTGGTCTCCATGCAGGGTGACGCCCGCATCGGCAAGCGCTGAAAGCAGCGCCTCTTTTTCGCCATAGCCTTGTGCGACTAACAGCGTTTCGGCCGCGTTGCACACCGACGGACGCTGGGTTTTCGCATTCAGCGTAAGCGCGGCCGCCATATCCGGCTTTGCGCTTTCGTCAATAAAAATATGACAATTGCCCACACCCGTTTCAATCACAGGCACCTTGGCGTTTTGCACTACGTTAGCAATCAAACCGGCGCCCCCGCGGGGAATCAGCACACTTAGATACTTGGTCAAATGCATCATCTGTTCGGCGCCCTCGTGCGTGACATCTTCGAGCAATGCGATACAATCGGCCGGCACGGCGGTTGTCGCCAGTGCTTCTTTCATAAGCGCAGTGATCATTTTATTCGACTGCAGGGCGCTTGCACTGCCCCTTAACATGACCGCGTTGCCGCTTTTTAACGTAAGCGCCGCGCTGTCAGCCGTGACATTAGGTCTCGCCTCGTAAATCATACCAATGACGCCAATCGGCACACGCACCTTTTCGATACGCAGCCCCGTTTCGGTCTGCCAACTCTCTATAATCTGCCCGACAGGATCGGGCAGCTCCGCCACCTGCCGCACGCCATCGGCAATCGCCGAGACCCGCTCTTTGGTTAGCAGCAGCCGGTCAAGCAGCGACTCGCTCATGCCCTTTTCACGGCCGGCGGCCATATCTTTCGCGTTCGCGGTCAAGATGGACTCTGTGTTTGCCTCTAAGTGCGCGGCAATGGCACAAAGCGCTTCATTTTTCTGCGCTACGTCCAGCGTCTCTAAGGTTCGCTGTGCTCGCTTCAAAGCCGCGCCCATTTGTTCAATCTGATTCATCGGTTTTCTCCGCCTTTCGCTCCATCTGATTTATTGTTCGGTATTCACCACCATATTATCAATATGTACAATCGGTTTTGGGGCGCTACCCTGCGCCATAAAAGCGCGGATTTGGTTAGCCCCGTAAGAGGCAAAGCCGCGGGCCACCCGGGTTTCATCGGCGGTCAGAATGTCCACCACATCCCCCTCTTCAAACTGGCCCTGCACGGCGGTGATGCCCGCCAAAAGCAAGCTCTTGTGATGCTCGTTCACAGCATCGGCCGCCCCTTGGTCAATAATGATTTCGCCCCGGCTTTTCGCATAAAAAGCCATCCACTGGAGTCTTGTTTTTAAATTTTCGCCCGCCTTAAACAAAGTGCCGGGATTTTCGCCCGTCACCCCACCGGCGACACTGCCCGCCGGCTTGGCAGAACAGATATACACCTCTACCCCGGCCGAGGTAGCGAGTCTCGCGGCCGAGATTTTGGTTTTCATCCCGCCGGTGCCGTTGGCACTGCCGGCCCCCTCGGCATACTCCTCAATTTCGGGTGTAATTTTCTCCACCACCTCAATGCGGCGGGCTGATTTATCTAATTTGGGGTGACCGGTATACAGGCCGTCCACATCGGTCAAAAGCACCAGCCGGTCGGCATGGACCATGGCCGCCACCTGCGCCGAAAGAGTATCGTTGTCGCCAAAGCGGATTTCACTGGTCGCTACGGTATTATTCTCGTTGATGATCGGAATCACCCCGCGCTTTAACAAAATTTCCATGGTGTTAAAGGCGTTGATATATTTTTCTTTGACTAAAAAAGCATCGGGTGTGAGCAGAATCTGCGCCGCCTGATAACCGCGTCCGGCCAAATGAGCGCTGTATTCATCCATTAACAGCATTTGCCCAACAGCGGCCGAGGCCTGCTCAAACGCGATCTGCTTGGGTCTTGCAGAGAAGCCAAGCCTACGGAAGCCGGCGGCAATCGCGCCCGAACTCACCACGATAACGCGATAGCCCATGTCCCGTAAATCGGCAACCCCTTCACAAATTTTTTTGATCTTTTCTCCATCGGCGGCCCCGTCGGCTGATGTCAGCGAACTGGTGCCCACCTTAATGACAATTAACTTTTTATCCATTTTATTCGATTCTTCTTTGTCCAACCTTATAAAGGTTTTTTCACAATTTTTGCATAGTCCCGCGGATACGATTCCGGCGTCTTTGCTTTTTTCGTCACAATCACTAAGCTCCTGCCCTGTGGTTCGGGGCTAAATAAGGTATACTCTTTGAGAACCGCCGTACAGCCTAATTTTTCAAGCGCACCTTGGGCCATGGCCAATTCTTCGGCCCCGTTTTTGCCCTTTAGCGCCACGAGTCTTCCTTCCACCCGGAGCAGCGGCACACAAAGCTCCAATAAAACAGGCAACGCGGCTACCGCTCTTGCCGTTACCACGTCAAAGGACCCCCGCATAGGACCCCGCCCTACCGTTTCGGCCCGGGCCGGCAACACGGTAATGTCCGGCAGTTTTAACTGCCCTGCCGCCTCGCCAACAAACGCCAGTTTCTTGGCGGTAGAGTCAATCGCCGTGATCGCGATATCTCTTCGAGCAATCGCCAGCGGCAGGGTGGGAAAGCCCCCGCCGCAGCCAACATCGGCAACACGTGCACCGTCCTCAATCTCGGCTGCGGCAAAAAGACTGTCGGCGATATGCTTTCTGGCAATGCCGTCATCATCGGTAATGGCGGTTAAATTGACTTTTTTATTCTGTTCCTTTAGTAGCCGGGCAAGCACTTCAAACGCTTCTATATGGGCAAGATAGGCGCCTAAACCGTTTTCGCTCAAAGCCTGCTGCATACATATACGAAAAACGCTCATCGCTTCTCTCCCAACCATAAAAGCAGCACCGAAATATCCGCTGGTGAAACACCGCTAATGCGGGAGGCCTGTCCTATATTTTCCGGCTTGATCTGGCTTAGCTTTTGCCTTGCCTCTAACCGAATGCCCTCGATCTTCTCATATTCGATATCCAAAGGCAGTTTTTTGTTTTCTAATTTCGCAAATTTTTCCACCTCGGCCTTTTGCCGGCGGATATAGCCATCATATTTGATGCTGACCTCAACGGTTTTGATTACCTCAGGCGGCAACGAAGGCCGTTCCTTATCAAAAACAGCCGTTTTCTCATAATCTAACTCGGGCCGGCGCAAAAGGTCAGCCAAGCGCGCCCCGCTTTCAAGCGGAGTGGTTCCATAGGCCGCAAGCGCCTCGTTAAAGGCGGGGGAGGGACCAATCGTGCTGTGCTCTAAGCGGTTGATTTCGGCCGCGATCTTCTCTTGTTTCTCGCAAAAAGCATCATAGTGGGCCTTATCGATAAGCCCCGCTTGATAGCCAAGGGGGGTCAGCCGGGCGTCCGCATTATCTTGCCTTAATAACAAGCGATATTCCGAACGGCTGGTCATGATGCGATAGGGTTCATTGGTTCCCTTGGTCACTAAATCGTCGATTAACACGCCTATGTACGATTGATCGCGAGTTAAAATAAGCGGCGGCTTATTTTGCAGCTTCAGCGCCGCATTGAGTCCGGCCACCAAACCCTGGGCGGCGGCCTCTTCATATCCAGAGGTACCGTTGAACTGTCCAGCGCCATAGAGCCCCGACACCTTTTTAAATTCAAGGGTTGGGTAAAGCTCGGTCGGGTCAATGCAGTCATACTCAATCGCATAGGCCGGACGCATCATATGCGCATTTTCAAAGCCGGCCATCGAATGCAGCATCGCCAGCTGCACCTCTTGCGGCATGGAAGAGGAGAACCCCTGCAAATACATCTCTTTGGTGTGCCGTCCCATTGGCTCGACAAAGATCCGATGCCGGTCTTTATCGCGGAACCGCACAATTTTATCCTCGATCGAGGGACAATAGCGTGGGCCGGTACCGTGAATTTTCCCCGAATAGATAGGAGAGCGGTCTAAATTATCTAAAATAATCTGATGGGTTGTCTCGTTGGTGTAAGCAATATAACAGGGAATTTGCTCGATGGCAGCAAGCGCCGCCCGGTCTGTGCGCACCGAGAAAGGCTCAGGCGGGCCTTCCACCGGCTGCGGTTCTAACTTTGTAAAATCGATCGATTCCCGATGCACCCGCGGCGGAGTGCCGGTCTTAAACCGTCTAAATGAAATACCCTCTCGTCTTAACGTCTCGGTCAAATATAGGGCGGGCAGCATGCCGTCCGGACCCGAAGAAACCGTGTGTTCACCAATAATCACTTGGGCATTGAGATAAGTGCCGCAGCACAAAATCGCCGCCTTACAGGGAAAATACCCCCCCAACGTCGTCAGCACGCCCGCCACGCGTCCCTCTTTGATGCGTACATCACAGACCTCGGCCTGAATGATCGAAAGGCCGGGGGTATCCTCTAAAATTTCTTTGACAATCTGCTGATAAAGCCGGCGGTCGGCCTGCACCCGTTTCGAGTGTACGGCTGCGCCCTTGCCGGCGTTTAACATGCGGGATAAAATCGTGGCTTTGTCGGCAGCATACCCCATTTCGCCGCCCAGCGCATCAATTTCATAGACCAAATGGCCCTTGCCGGTGCCGCCGATGGCCGGATTACAAGGCATATTGCCCAGCGCGTCTAAATTGATCGTAAAAAGCGCCGTACGAAAGCCAAGGCGCGCCCCGCAAAGGGCCGCCTCTATGCCCGCATGACCGCCACCGATCACCGCAATATCAATTTCATTTACTGTAAATTCTTTCATTGTTATCTTGGTATAAACGTAATATCATAATAGCCAAGCGCATAGCCAAAGGCGGCGAGTGCCGCCAAGGCGAGTCCCAAAATCGCGAGCAGGCGATAAACGATGGTTTTCATTTATGATATTTTCCTCCTGCGTTAATATTGAACGCCCGGTAAAGCTGCTCTAACAAAATCACCCGCATGAGTTGATGCGGAAAGGTCATTTTTGAAAACGAAAGGCGATAGTCGCATCGCCGCTTGACCTGTTCACTAAGCCCGTCTGAATCGCCAATCACCAACTGGATTTTGCCGCACCCGGCCAGCGTCACCTTCTGTATACGCCCGGCCAGTTCTTCGCTCGAACACTGCTCGCCCTCGACGCAAAGCGCAATTTTATAGGCTCGGTCCTGTAACAACTTTTCCGGCGATGCGCCCGGTTTATAGACTTGATTGGTCAGCCGGCAATAGCCCGAAAGCCGTTTTTCATATTCAGCCACGGCCAGACGCAAATAGTCCTCTTTCAACCCGCCGGTTGAAATAATGTCCACGGCGATCATAGCACAGCCACCGGGGCACATTCGACCGCCGCGTCATAGCCCTTTGCAATCAGCGTCTGCTCGGCGGTGCGATAGGCCGCGTCAGGCGTATTATTTTCTTTGCTCAAATGGGCTAAGATAAATCGTTTGGCCCCCTTACCCGCCAAAAAAGCACAAAAATCGGCACAGGCTTTGTTGGATAAATGCCCTTTGGCCGAGGCAATGCGCGCTTTGAGATAAGCGGGATACGGCCCGTTTCTTAACTGGTCGGGATCGTGATTTGATTCCACAAGCGCCGTTTGGCAGCCAACCATAGCGGCCACGGCCTCATCGGTAATAAAACCGGTATCAGTCATCACCCCGGCCTTGCCCGCCGCTGTTTGAAAGGTATAACCCACGCAGCAGGCCGAATCATGCGACAGTGGAAAGCTTGTCACCAAAAGATCCTGCACCTGCACGCTGTATGTTACCGGATGGGCCTGCACGGCAAAGGCAGGGCTCATGGCCCGTAAAGACTGCGCGGTAGCATGAACAGGAACCCCGCTGTTTTTGCATAACACGGTAAGGCCCCCGATATGATCTTTATGCTCATGGGTTAAAAACACCCCGTCTATCTCGGCAAAATCCCGTCCGATCAGAGCCAGCGCCCGGCGAATCCGCCGGGCCGAGACACCCGCGTCAATCAAAAGGCGGGCGCCGCCCCCTTCAACATATGTACAATTACCGCCGCTTCCTGAAAAAAGCGGCATGATTTTTATTTCTTCTATCATGTGAAAAATATTGTATAAACGACATCAAACCCGACGATAAACACTAACGGAAACAAGAAGTATAATAGGGGCTTTGCCTTCGCATGCCGCCGCTTGATTTCCTCAATCAGCGCTTCTTTTTCTGCTTCACTGAGCTCATCGGTCAACTGGTCTTTTTCAGGCACATCGTTTGATATGCCACGATTGATAATTACATACGCTAAAAACAATCCGGGCAGCAAAAGATAGAGAACCGCCTCTGCCACCATAGAAAACGCGGCATAGTTTGTATCCCTAAACTGAAAGGCGGCAAAATAAAGCCCGACAAAAAAGATACAGCTGGCGGCCAAGCAAAGGAGCGTTTTCCGGTTTTGCACCGCCGTCCTCTTTGTTGTATCATCAGGCAAGGCCGTTTTTTTGTTTGTGTTTCGTCTCTTTCGTTTCATCGTGCTCTCCGGTTCTGGTTCTCCTAAAATGCCGTCTCACGCTTTCTGCCTGTTGCTTCTGCGTCTTAAGCCATTGTTTTTATGCGAATTGGCATGTGTTTTATCCGCTGCTGCTTTTCCCTCACGCCATTTTTTCGTCCACGCACAGACCGCCATACGGACGGATTTTTAAGCACACGCATGAACCCTCACCAAAGCAATTTTCCATCACCTTGCTAAACGCGGGGACATCCTCTTCTTTCACAAAGGCCTGTATGGTGCCGGCAAAACCGCCGCCATGCACCCGACACGCCCCCTCTTTGCCATAAAGCGCGGTTTCGGCCAGCAGTAAGGCCAGCGAAAGTCCCTGCTCATGCACATTTTTGTTGGTATATACATTTTGCAGATATTGAAAAGAGGAGCGGCCACTTTCGTTCACTTTTTGCAAAAATACTGGTACGTTGCCCTCTTGCAGCGCTTTTTTCTGTGCCTCTACCCGCTCGTTCTCCTGCAAATAGTGAATGGCACGCAAAATCGCCCGGTCGCCTGTCTTGGTCCGCAAGGCCGACGCGGCCTCCATCACCTGCCCAAGCGTTACCTCCCGCAGGGTTTCTTTTCCGAAATACCCGGCAACCGCCTTCATTTCGTTTGGAATATCTGCATAATCATCGGTTAAATCCGAATGATTGCCGCCGGTATTAACAATACATAGCCGATAGCCCGCTTGCTCGATATCGAAAGCGAGCGGCTCGACCACCGGTTTTTCCGGATCTTCAAAATCAATCGCGACAAACCCGCCGTAAATGCAGGCCACCTGGTCCATCAGTCCGCAAGGCTTGCCATAGAATTCCCGTTCGGCATACTGGGCAATTTTTGCAATTTCTACCTTGTCCACCTTGCCATCGTTATATAAATAGTTCTGAATCGTACCAATCATGTCCTCAAAAGCGGCCGAAGAAGAGAGCCCCGACGCCTTGAACACATTCGAGGTTGTATAGGCGTCAAAGCCGCCGGCTTGGTATCCAAAACGGGTAAAGCCGTCGCAAACCCCCGCGATCATCAGCGCACTTTTATGGTATTTTTGTTTATCAAGATCCTTCAAATTCACTGTATCCATTTGAAAGCCACTGCTTTTCACATGGATAATATCGCTTTCGTTCTTCGCGGCGACGGCAATAATATCAAGCTCAATCGAGGCCGCTAATACCTTGCCATGATTATGGTCGGTGTGGTTGCCCGAGATTTCACTGCGTCCCGACACCGAGAAAATCCGCAAATCACGCTGATCATCATAGATTTTACCAAATTCTTCAATACATGTGAGATACCGGTTTCTCTGCCATTCAATCTGCTTTGCTCCATATAACTTGGTGAAAATGCCATCGAATTTTCCGTTTTGAATCGCGCTCTTTAACTGCTCTTGCGTCATTTTGTTCTGCACCCTTCTTGTTCGTTGATACGCTGTCCGCCGGGGCTTTTTTACTCGCCGGCGGTTTCTTGGTTTGCTTCCTCTTTTGCCTCAATAATGTCGGGAATTTCCTTCATTTTCTCTTTGTCAGAGTCAATAGTTGTCTTGTCTTTTAAAGCGGTATAATCGGCCGTATAAGACTCACCGCGCAGGCCCTCATCCGCTGTCGCCTGCCAAGAGGGCAGGCCCTCTCCTTCATAATACATCACATGAATGCCATAGGCGGTTTTCACAACACCGGTGTCCCCCGGTTTTCTTCCCTCTGCGAAGCACCATGCGTCAAACTCGTCTACCATGCTGCCTTTGTCAACGTTTGTGTATAAGCCGCCCTTGCTTTGCGAGCCAGGGTCCTCGCTATATTCGCCAGCTAATTGGCCGAAAGCTTCGGCTACGTTCTCGGCTCCTTTCACTTCTTCTAAAAGTTGATCTGCCTTGTCAAAGGCCGCCTCTTCAGAGCCATACGTATCCGCATAAAGAAGAATATGCCGTACATTCACCGTTTTGTGCTCCTGCCGATAGAACGGCTTAACCATCCAATAAACCGTGCAATAGCCTAAATCTTCAGATTCGATTACTTTGTGCTCACCGGCCGCACGCGCCGTGTCGAAAAGCCAGCTGTTTGCCGCGCCATCTGTATTATAGGCAGCTGCGGTGGTTAGGCGCTGGGCCACCCGATCTTTCAGTGTTGTCTCGGTGATGGTGGTCGCTTGATCTTCAGAGGCAATGTCTGTGTCATCGGATACCACGGTAAATTTTTCGCGTTCGTACTGCTCGATTAAATCATAAAACGCGTCTTCATCGGTTATCGCGCTGTTTATCTCATTCGCCTTGGCGAGAGCAGCCGCATAAGCCGTCTTTTTTTCTTCGTCCGAGGCGTCCTCTTCATAGTCTGCCTCAATTTTTAGCGAAATATAATCGGCTTTATAAATCGCGCTGTTATTCTCCTCTGCATACTTGCTGTAGTCGTCTTCTGTAAAGGTATAGCTATTATAAAGCTTATTAAAATATTGATTGGCCAGCATATGAATTTCATAGCAAGCCTTCACGGTTTCTTGGGTGACAAGCGCGCCATAGTTTTTCTGTAAAAAGGCGTTGATGTCTTCATAGCCCTGCTCTTTGCCATATTCGCCCATCTCGGTAAGCTGCTCTTCCAAATCTTTTTTGTCCTCTTCAGAAAGAGTCATGCCCTCCGCCTTGGCCCCCTCAGCCAATGAAAGAAACATGGTTGTTGATTCTATGGTTTGATCGGCAAAAAAGTCAAACCAGGTGTACCCCTCTTGATCGCTCATGGAGCAATTCTGATTTTTAAGCGGCATGCTTAAATCGATAATATACGAAATATACGCGCTGTATTCTTGACAATAATTTAAGAAGTTGGTTGCTAAATAGTACTGAAACATGTCCCCCGTAATTTCAAAGTTTTCACTTTTCACAATCACGGCGTCGGCCACATTGTTCTCATTGTTCTTTTGTTTACAGCCAGTCATGCCCCCTACGCAAAGGAAAGCGGCGGCAAGCAGCAAAGCAATTCTTTTTTTCAGTTTCATGTTTACCCTTTCTGTCAACGAAAATGCGTCCTGCCCTCTTTGGCAGGCTCACTTCGTTTTTTCTTATTTATCAAGCTTTTTCCTATAAAGTGCCCTTAATAAAGTTTCCTTCATGATACGAAAAACCACATCTTGATAGTTGGCAAAAACACGCGCGATCCACTCCGATTGCCGAAGAAGACGAGCGTTCTTCCTTCCGTGGCCTGCCCAGCAAGACGCGCAAGAACAGGCATATCTGTACAAGCAGTGACACAACCAGTTAATGGCCGCACTCGTAGATTCTTTTTATTATACTATATCCTTTTATCAATTGCAAGAGACGCAACGCCCGTCAGCCAAGCGCCTCCCGCAGCAACTCATCCATTTTTGCAAAACTTTCTTCGGCCTTTTCTCTCATTGTCTGCGCTTTTTTCTGCAAAAGGATTCTATCTTCTTTCACGGCCTCATCGGCAAAGCTTTTCAGCGTCTCTTCGTCGATTTGAGAAGCAGGTAAAAGCTTGTGATTTTCAAGATCGGCAAAGAGTGCATTTACCTTTGGATCATAGGCAATACCAATCACAGGAACTCCCGCTGCCGCGGCGCAAATCAATAGATGCAGCCGCATGCCGCATACAAAGGCCGCTTGCGACACAATCGTATGTAATTCAGAAGAGGACAGCGCTTCGATGCAAAGTCCCCCGGCCCTTGCCGAAACGGTACTGCAAATCTGCCAGTCCTTTTCCTTCTGCATAGAAAGGAACAAGGGAACAAGGCCGTACTGCTTTTTGACATAGAGACAAAATTGCACAATCTTGTCTTCAAAGTCTTTATCAAGCCATTTCCAGCGGCGCATCGAGATAGCGAAATAAGCCTCGCCCGGCGCAAGACCGGCCTTCGCCAGCCAATGCCGGCACCAGCCTTGATCGGCGCCTTTCAGACAGAACACAGGGTCGGCCGTTACAAACACTTGCTCGGTATTGACCCCGAGAGAGTCCAAGGTTTGCAAAGAAGCCGCATCTCTCACAATAATTGAATCGACCTTCGCTAAGGCGTCGGCCGCCCTTTTCTGATCCCGCAGTGAGGCAAACGGACCAATGCCATTGGCAAACAACATAGTGCGAATGCCCGCATATTTTGCCAAACGCAAAACCCAGGTATAGTATAGCAAAGAACGTGAGCTTGTCACCGATTGAAGCAAGCTGCCGCCCCCATAAATTAACACCTTGCCCCGCCGCAAAACCCGCGCCATCATAATCGGGTGGAATCGATTAATGCTATGCACCCCGAACATGCGCTTTGTCAGTTTGGGCCGACGGGAGAGGACGGTTAAGCGCGCGTTTGGATATTGTGCGCGAATATGTTCGATTATAACCTGCAAAAGGGCGTCATCTCCCTTATTGCCAAAGCCATAATAACCGTTGAGCAGCACATCACCTTGTCGATATTGTTTATACGGCTTCATCGCCTGGTAAACATCCATAGCGTCCTTGGCCATTTTATCAATGGAATAATAGGTCTGCACAATCGAGCGATTATAAGCGCCCATGGCCGCTCTTTCCTCGCAAGACAGCGCAAAAACCTCTCTTAGATAGGCTTGCAGCGTCGATGCATCTGCCATGGGCCGCCCGCGGCAGGTGAAATTCGTGTCTAACGCGTCTTGCAAATTATGTTCGCCAAAAAGACCTAAATTCCCCTGAGAACCAGATAAAATGGTGACGCACTCTGCGCTCATCGCCTCTAACGCCGCGCGGGAAACGCCGACAAAAATATCCGCCCAGGCGCAAAAATGGTTAATATCGGTTCGGGCGCCAGTTAAAACCAACACCCGCCGGCCAATTTGCTCGTTGGCTGCCTCGACCTCTTGTTTCAGTTTGGCAAAAGCCGTACCGCCCCCGACAAGCACAATTTGCAAATCGGGATACTCCTTTGCTAACTCTTTTGCCGCCTGCACTAAGAAGAAACCAACATGCGCCGCTTCATGATCAATGCGCGAAACATATAGCACCCGCCGGCCGCCTGTTTGCAATCCAAATTCATCCATAATGCGGGCGGTGTCAATCTCTTTGCAGTACCGATTGGTATCGATCCCGTTAATGGTAATGGCAATGGTGTCGGACGGCACCTTATAGTGATTGATTAAATATTCCTTAATATCATAGCTGACCGCCAGCGTCCGTTCCCCCCAATTGGATATGAGCTTCCAAAACAAACTGACGTCATAGGTTCCGTGCGCGCTTGTGACAAAGCGGAATTTCAGCTGTTTGGCTAATAAGCCGCATAAAAAAGCGGGAATACGCGCGTGTGCGTGCACCACATCAAACTTTTCTTTTTTGATCAGCGCTTTGAGTTTACAATAACTTTGCAACACAAAACAAGGTTTTTTTGAATGCAGCGGGATGCACACGTGTTTCACACCGGCGTCTGTCAATTCAGAAACATACACGCCGCCGTTTGAAGCCACCGTCACATCATATCCGCTTTTTTTCAGTGCCTTGGCAAGCTCTGTGATATGCGTTTCTGCACCGCCAATATCAAGGGCCATGGTTGTCAACAATATTTTATCCGCCATCCGCGTTCCTTTCTATGCTGTCAAACGTTCGTTTCAAGTGATTCGGTCTAACACCCTCTTTGAAACGAGTTCTTTTCAAGTAAAATCACAATGCAAAATGGCTTTTTTGCCAATCTAACACCATGCTCTATCATCAGAATCGGCGCACGTTTTGTGCGCCGATAGATCTATCTGTCAATTCTCCAACACCATGGTTCCGTTAGAGAATTTGCCCGTATAGGTTCGGCCGCTGGGCCATTTATAAGTTCCTGTACCGTTCATCTGATCAGCACTGAAATCACCTGTATAACTCTCGCCGTTTTTCCAGGTATAGGTGCCGGTTCCCTCTCGTTTATCATTTACAAATTCACCGGTATAAACATCCCCGTTCGGATAGGTGATCGTGCCCATGCCGTTTTTCATATTGCCTGCAAAATTTCCTTCATAAACGGTTCCGTCGGCATATACCTGTTTGCCGGCTCCCTCACAAAGATTATTGGAAAAATATCCGGTATAGGTTGTTCCGTCAGCAAATGTGATGGTTCCTTCGCCCGAACGCACACCGTCCTTAAAGGCGCCTTCGTATATATCCCCATTTTTATATGTATAGATCCCTTCGCCCGAGATCACGTCGTTCACAAACGTGCCCTCATACACATCGCCGTTATCAAATACAAGCTTGCCGCGGCCATGCTTCAGCATTTTCTTGGTTTCGCCTTTATATACATCCCCATTTGAATAGGCAATGGTGCTGTTGCCGGCCCGCACTTTCGCCGTCATATTCGGATACACAACAAGGCCGTTGGTCGGGTCTCCGTTCCCATCCACACGCCCTATATATTTCACCGTGGTTGTTTCGTCTGCCCGTACAATTTTATAGGACATATAGCGAAATCCCGCTAAAAACAAAATGAAAAACAGCAAAAGAACGGCTAAAAGCGCCACGATGAAAATATTACGCAAAATCGCCCCGATGGTGCGATGTTTCTTTGGCCGTTTTCCCTGTGCCGCTGCTGTTTTGGCCCTGGCAGCCATGGCCTGTCTGCTACCCGACGGTCTTGGCCCGCCCTGTGCATTAGGCCCCAGTCCATTGACCGGGCGTGAGCCCTGAGCTGCGTTTGGTCTTTTCACCGGGCGCGGTCTGTTTTGCCCTGCGCCGGCGGGGCGGCGTCCTGGAGGCGTGTTTTGCGTTCCGCCCTGATTTTGGTTTGGTCTTGCGCCCCTTCCTTGGTTATCCATTTTCTCTTTCCTTTCCTGCGCCTGTTCAACGCTCTTCTCATATATGCGTTTTCTTTTTTACGAATGAGTTTTTCAATCAAGACCTCATTTCGTGCTCCACTCAACATACCATGAACACTTGCCTCATGGCCGCCGGCAAAGCATGTCTTGTCTCTTACGCGCTTTTAAAAACATTCTTCATCATTTGCAGCAAATCAGGTATCACATACGCTAAAATAATAGCCGCCGCTGCAAATAACAAAATGCTAATGATTACGGTGAACGCATTCGCGTTTTTTGCATCATACCGCATAGAGGCGCGCAATTTCGTTTCAGGCAAAATGTAATATTCCGCCTTAGACATGACGATTTGCTCTTTCCCTTTTTTGCGTATGACTGGCCCAGGCACAATGCCCACATACTTGCGGGCGGCGCCCCGCTCGCTGAGCACAAAGTGCATAAACCATTCACTTTTAAACCCGAGATCCTGCGCCCGCAGCGCTTTTTCCGGCGAATCGGCCCCCGCTTTTATGAGCGTCCTGATCAGCCGTCCGGGCACCCTGATTTGATACAGCATAATAAGGCAAGCAATCGAAATGCCAACGACAAAGCCAATCAGCACAAAGCGCAAATCCGGGTGCGCGGTGTAGGTAAATATTTCTTTCACCAAGCTCCCCTGCCTTTCTTTATTGCGGCAGCAAAACGGTTTTGCCGCCCATATATGGCTGCAGCGCCTTAGGAATCGTCACGCTGCCATCCTCTTGATAATGATTCTCCACAAAAGCAATTAACATCCGAGGCGGTGCCACACAAGTATTATTCAGCGTATGAGCTAAATAATTTCCGTTTTCTGATTTAACCCGAATTTTGAGCCGTCTTGCCTGTGCGTCTCCTAAGTTTGAACAAGAACCAACCTCAAAATATTTCTTTTGCCGCGGGCTCCATGCCTCTACATCCACACTTTTCACCTTTAAGTCAGCTAAATCGCCCGAACAACACTCTAAGGTTCTGACCGGAATATCAAGGGTTCTAAAGAAATCAACCGTTGTCTGCCAAAGGGTATCAAACCACATGGGCGACTCCTCTGGTTTGCAGACGACAATCATCTCCTGCTTTTCAAACTGATGAATCCGGTAAACGCCCCGTTCTTCAATGCCATGCGCGCCTTTTTCCTTGCGGAAGCAGGGGCTATACGAGGTCAGCCGGCAGGGCAGCGACTCCTCTGGAATATGGGTATCAATAAATTTGCCAATCATGGAATGCTCAGAGGTACCGATTAAATATAAATCTTCCCCTTCGATCTTATACATCATGGCATCCATCTCGGCAAAGCTCATAACGCCAGAAGCCACCTGGCTGCGAATCATATAGGGCGGAATGCAATAGGTAAAGCCCTTGTCAATCATAAAATCACGGGCATACGATAAAATCGCGCTGTATAATCGGGCCACATCGCCCATCATATAATAAAATCCGTTTCCGGCCACCCGTCCGGCGCTGTCTAAATCCAGCCCGCCTAACCGTTCCATGATCTCAGTATGATAAGGAATTTCATAAGCAGGTACCACGGGTTCGCCAAAGCGCTCTCTTTCGACATTTTCCGAATCATCTTTGCCGATAGGCACCGAAGGGTCAATGATATTGGGAATCACACTCATCACTTTGGTCAGCGCCTCGTCAAGCTCACGGCCATCTGCCGTCAACTGTTCCAGCCGATCGGCAAACTCAGCCACCTTTTTCTTGGTTTCTTCGGCCTCTTCTCGTTTGCCCTGACCCATTAACACACCAATTTCTTTCGACAGTGCGTTCCGCTGGGCGCGAAGGGTCTGTTCCTCTTGGCCAGCCGCCCGTTTTTGGTCATACAAGTTCACCGCTTCATCGACAAGCGGCAATTTGTCATCTTGAAATTTTTTCTTTATATTTTCTTTTACAAGGTCGGGATTTTCCCGCAAAAATTTAATATCCAACATCTCTTACGCCCTCATTTGTCTTCTAAAATTTCTTTACCGCATAGCCGCCTTAACAGGTCTTCTAAATCGGCATCATCTTCATAATATAATTCTATTTTTTGGTGGCGGCCGCCATATACAATATTGACTCTGCGTCCAAGCATCTGCTGGACTCTCGCTGCCAACCGTCCAATATAATCAACATCGTTTGTCAAAGACTGGTCTTGGGTCTTGGCCGGCTCAGGGCGATTGTTTTTCTTTCGCACTAACCCCTCTGCCTCTCTGACCGATAAGCCCTTTTCCTCAATCGTTCGAGCACATTCGAGCATCTCTTCTGCCCTTTTCAGCCCCAGCAGCGTGCGGGCATGTCCCGCACTGAGTTTTCCTGCCGACACTTGCTGTAAAAGGGGTTCAGGCAATTCGAGCAGCCGCAGCATGTTGGCAATGGCCGGCCGGCTTTTGCCAATGCGCTTGGCAATGCCCTCTTGGGTTAGACCATATTCCTCAATCAGTGCCCGATACCCGAGTGCTTCTTCCACCGGGTTTAAGTCCTCCCGCTGGATATTCTCAATCAATGCAACTTCGGCCGTTTTTTGGTCATCAAAATCGGATATAATGACCGGAACTTCCGAAAGGCCCGCCATTTTGGCCGCACGCCACCGCCGTTCTCCGGCAATAATTTCATAAAATCCATCAGCCGATGGACGGACAATGATGGGCTGAATCAGCCCATGGGCCGCTATCGAATCGGCCAACGCGGACAAGCTCTCCTGATCAAAGCTTTTCCGCGGCTGATCCGCCCGCGGCTCAATATCCATTAACCGCACCATATTGACGCCCGAGGTTGTTTCTTCTGTATTATCGACAAAAATTGCGTCCAGCCCGCGTCCGAGGCCGCTCGTTTTTGTTTTCGCCATTTTTTCACCCTGCTTTCTTGCAGATCATTCCTTTTTCTTTCTTATTTATAAAGGGAGTGCTGTCGTTTCCCCTTTTTTCGTTCGCTCTACTAATTCTTTGGCAATATCCGCGTAAGACTCTGTCCCTTTTGAATATTTATCATAATAACGGATTGGTTTCCCATAAGACGGCGCTTCGGAAAGACGCACGGTTCTTGGCACCGGCGTTTTGAAAATCCGTTCGCGATAGTATTTTTTTATCTCTTCCAACACCTGTAATGAAAGGTTTAATCGCCCATTGAACATAGTAATTAAAATGCCTATAATATCTAAGGCCGCATTATAGTGTTTTTTGACCTGTTTAATGGTCATTGCGAGCTGCGAAAGTCCCTCTAAGGCAAAAAATTCACACTGCATGGGAATCACCACCCCTTCGGCGGCAACCAGCGCATTGATGGTCAAAATGCCAAGAGAAGGCGGGCAATCAATAATCACATAATCAAAAGCATTCTTTGCTTCGGCGAGCGCCCGCCGCAAGCGATCTTCTCGATTATCAGCCCCCACCAATTCAAATTCGGCGCCGGCTAAGTTCATATTGGCCGGCAGCAGCCACAGGTTTTGAAAAGCCGTCTTGATGCAGGCGGACATGAGTTCCACCCTCGAAATAAGAACATCGTAAGCCGTTGCCTGCATGCCGCGCTTATTAGCGCCCACACCGCTGGTTGTATTGCCCTGCGGGTCTAAATCCACTAACAAGACTTTATAACCCATAAATCCAAGTTCAGCTGCAATATTAATGGCCGATGTTGTTTTGCCAATTCCGCCTTTTTGGTTCGCAAAAGCAATCACCGTTGCTTGTTTTGTTTCATTGATCGACTGCATGGCTTGGCCTCCTTATTACGAAATATATAGTATATTATATCTTCTGCGGCTCAAAAAGTCAATAAGGCCGCACGCGTATATACACGCGTTATACGCGAGTAATAGGAGACTTCCCATGATTTATACAGAGCGAAAGAGGATGTTTCACGTGAAACATCCTCTTTCGTCCCTCCATTCATGTAACTGTCAACGCTGCTGCCACGGTTCTTCCCTTCTATTTGGGAATCACAATCGTGAGTGTAATTTCTTTTTCGCTCTCATTTTTTGTACTGGCGGCTGAAATGCCCGCCTTTTTCAAAATAGACACTGCTTTATCAATTGAATTATAAAATAAACGCATGTCTTTAATGATATATTTTCGTTTTGTTTTTCCTTGTGTTAATTCATTTAACACCGCTTCCACATATTCTTCGGTTGCTGCCACATTCATGTGCCGCGCCGCCACCGTTCGGATCACCTCGGTCCGTTTCTCTTCATCTGAGATACGAAGAAAGGCCCGTGCGTGCCGCTCGGTCAAGCCTGCTTTCATAATGATTTCCCGCTCACACGCCGAAAGCCGCAATATGCGCAGCTTATTGGCGATGTATGGCTGTGAACAGCAAAGACGATCGGCGATCTGCTCTTGCGTCATATCATAGATCTTGATTAACGCTGCAATCGCATTTGCCTCTTCAAACATATTCAAATTTTCTCTTTGAATATTTTCAATGATGGCAAGTTCGGCGCTTTTTTTAGAATCCGCATTAATAATCAAGCAAGGCACGTGGCTCATGCCGATTAACATAGCCGCGCGCAGCCGCCGCTCACCCGCTACCAATTGAAACAAACCGCCGTCCATGACATTTTCATCCATGATCCGCCGGACAGACAAAGGCTGCAGCATGCCATACTGGCGAAGGCTCTCGGCTAACCGTATAATCGCTTCGTCCTGAAAGCTCTTTCTCGGCTGGGCCGGATTTGCACAAATCCGATCAACCGGGATAGTATGTACACGGCCATATTCTAATCTTTGCTTAAGTGTCAGCTCTCGCTTCTTCAAGACTCTTACTTGCTCGCGCAGTGCATCACACTCATGTTGGTTTCCCAATGGTAATCACCTCTTGAAGAGAGTTTACCAATTTTTGCCAATTATTTCCACCGAATTCTGTCGATTCAAATTAATAATTTGGAATAAATTATTCGCTATCAATCATATCGCTATCATGAGTCGGAATCGATTCACTAAACCAATCGTTTGGCTTCCTGTATGCCTCATGTATGCTATCTCATTTGTTAAATCAATTCTTCCGCTAAATCAAAGAAAAATTCTGGGCGAACCAATGAACGGCATGTTTTATCAAATACACTCGTCGCTTGATAAAGATCTGTCCCCACTTCTTCTAAATATGATATATCCTCATTTGTCATGACGAAAATTGAATACACGATCTTACCATAATTTCCGATAGACTCTACTAATTTATAAGTCGTTGACTGCCCGGCCGCATCTTTTGTTATTGTATTTTTTATTATTTTGCCATATCTCATTGTTTTGCCAAATTAACCATCATTTTTCTTTACTAATATAGTCCCATAGTACATCAAGTTGAATTTCTTGTAAAGACTGTTTCCCATTCAAAATTCGACATTATATTTGTTATTTTTTGATTTTGTACACCTTTTTGAAACTAAATCTATCAGTATTTTGCAAGGAATACTAAAATTCTACAAAAAAATCCCGCAAGAATCTACAAAAATCTTAAACAAGAAACATCATAGAAACAGATTACCAGTTATTTCCACTTCCTTTGTTCTTATTATAGCTCATTTTGCATCATAAATCAACCGTTTTTGAAAAATTTTTGGTAATAATTACCGTTTATTCTATTTATTGCTATTTTCTCGCCTGTTTACAGCAAAAAAACAAACCAGAGACATGTTGTTCTCTGGTTTGTTATCTTTCTAATTTATTTATTTCTTGCCCATCACATTGAGCGAAACTTCATCATCAATACGATCAGCCGAATAAACTTTGTAATCCATCTCATTATACAAATACGTTTTGTGCTGAGTCGAATCCTTGGCGTTCGTAAAACGCATTTTCGGATCAAACTGCTCGGACGTAAAAGTTTCAGCATATACATTCAAATACTGATCGATAATCTCGACGGCATTCGTTTTTAAGACGGTAATATACCCGTTTGCATTTTGCGTCGGTAATGTGAGCATTTTTACCCTGTCCATATCCATCTTTAGCACTTTAGAGGCAAAATAGACACAGTTATCAACCGTTAAATCGGTGGTTACATCATTCAGCGCAATACTCATTAAACCGCTGAGCGTTGACAGGTCAGTAATATTCTCTTTCACCTGCTTCATTAAAGCCGCCAGCGCGATCTTTTGCACATCCATGCGGCCATAGTCTGCATCGGCATATGTTTTCCGGTTTCTCACCAAGCACATCGCTTGGTAACCCGAAAGGGTTTGCTCCCCTTGTCTTAAATCAATATACAAGTTTTGTTCGGGATCACTGTAAGTCATATCACAAGGAACTCTGACCTTTAAGCCGCCTAACTGATCAATAAAGTTCTCAAACGCTGAAAGATCTACAATCACCGTAAAGTCAATTTTCACCGCCATATTAGTCTCAATAAACTCACAAAGTTCATTCATTCCGGCCTGCCGGCGCTGGCCCTTTTCGGTGCCAAGCTCGGCGCGGTTATAACCGGCCGCAAACACTGAATTGATTTTATGGAAATTATAGCCCGCGTTAATATACGTGTCTCTTGGAATCTGCACCACATTGACGCCCATGTTTTCTACATCAAAGTGAACAATCATCAGCGTATCGGTGTTATTGCCGGTGTCATCATTTAACCCCGCCACCAAGAAGTTATACACCTTGGCCCGCCGGTCACCCGAAAGCACCGGTTCACCCGTGTCGCTGTCTAACCAGTTTGATTTTCCGCTGACATCCGGCTGGAGTTTATCAATGAATCCGCTGCTGCCGGGTTTGCCGATAAACGGTATACCGAAAATGCTTAGCACAACTGATAATACAATCGCAACGCTGATAATTAAAATAAATACGGTGAGAAGCACTTTCCATGCTGGAGTTTTTTTCTTTGCGTTATTTCTCGCCGCGGTTCTTACTTGTGTTTCATTTGTTCTTTTCTGCCTGTTTTGGCGTGGATATTGATTATTCAAAATGGTACCTCAATCATTTGTTGCTGTCCATCAGAGGAATATATTTGATAAAATATTCAATCCCTGAGTACACCGTCATCACAATCATGGCCGCCGTAAACACATAAGAAAGATAAGGAATCTTTCCATAGACCTCATACCAAACCGGTTCTGCGATGCATACCATAATGCAAAGCATCTGGGTCACTGTTTTCAGCTTGCCTGACCACTGTGCGGCAATCACTTTGCCGCTTTTACCTGATATGACAAGACGCATGCTTGTTACACTGAGCTCTCTTAGCATAACAAGAAACGCTGCCCATACAAAGACCTTGCCAAACAGAGGATCCACCCCGCCAATGAACGAAACATATACAATGCCGAGCAGGGCGCCGAATACCATTAATTTATCCGCCAAAGGATCCATAAACTTACCAAAGTCGGTCACCAAATGGCACCTTCTCGCAATCTGGCCGTCCAAAAAATCGGTCAAGGCGGCCACAATAAAAATGGCAAGCGCGGTGAGTCTGGCCACTGTATCGCCTAACGCGAAATAAATAGCGTCCACAGTCAAAAAAAGCATAAAAACAGGCACTAACGCAAAGCGCAGTATCGTGAGTTTATTTGGGAGATTCAAATTGTTCTGCCTCCAAGCTTTATTCTTTTATCGTCTGCCGCATGCTATCATCGCCATGCGGCGTATATGCTTCGCTCTTTTATGGCTCCACCACGTGCCCTGTCAAATCATAATCAATGACTTCATCAATCATAACATGCACGATCTGGCCCGGTTTTATACCCGGTTTTCCCACAAAATAGATTTTTGGATCAATGTCAGGCGCGTCCATATAACTCCGCCCATAATAGGCCTCGGCGACTACATCAAAATCGTCTACCAACACGGCGAATGTTTTGCCCACCTGTGCTTGGTTGAACCGATCGACCACCATAAACTGGTCTTTCATAATCGCTTCCGCCCGGTCAAGCTTCACCTGCTCGTCAATTTGATCGGGCAGCAGCGCCGCCGCCGTTCCCTCTTCCCTCGAATAGGGGAACACGCCTAAACGCTCAAAGCCGACTTCAGCGGCAAAGTTACGCAGCTCTTCAAAGTCCTCTTCGCTCTCACCAGGAAAGCCCGTGATCAGCGTTGTTCTGATCACAATGTCCGGCATCGCGTCACGCAGCTTTTTAATCGCTGTCTCAATCGCCGCTCTGCCCCCGCGGCGGCCCATTCTCTTCAAGACGCCGTCGGCAATATGCTGTACGGGTAAATCAATATAATGAAGTACTCTGTCATTGGTTCGCATTTCTTCGACTAATTCATCGGTTATTTTGTCGGGATAACAATAAAGAAGCCGAATTTTTGCGGTCTTTGTACTATCAGTTATAGCATGAATAAGTGAACAAAGTGTGACGCTCTCTGAAATATCCTCGCCATACCGGGTCACATCCTGGGCCACTAAAATGATCTCTTTGGCGCCGAGCGCCTCGAGTTCCATGGCCTCCGCGACAATTTCCTCCTGCCCTCTTGAGCGAAATTTTCCGCGAATCATAGGAATGGCGCAGTATGTACAATGATTGTCACAACCCTCAGCGATTTTTAAATAGGCATAATGAGAGGGGGTGGTGATAATCCGGCTGCCCCCAAGGGGCATTTCTTCGATGGGCGCATAGCAGGTATATTTCTGCTTTTGCTCCACCGCCTTTACCGCCTCGGTAATCGAATGAATCCCGCCGCAGCCGACCACCGCGTCTACCTCGGGCATTTCTTTCATAATTTCGTCCTGATAGCGCTGGGCAAGGCACCCGGTTACAATGATGCCTTTCAGATTATATTGCTTCTTCAAAATGGCTATGTCTAAAATATTGTCAATCGCCTCTTTTTTGGCGCTTTCAATGAACGCGCAGGTGTTGATAATGACAATATCCGCCTCGGTCTCCTCGGCCGTTAATTCATAGCCGGCCTCGTGCAGCTCTTTTAACATAATTTCCGTATCGATTTGGTTTTTGGGACAACCAAGCGACACAAATCCTATTTTACTCTTGCTCATTTTCCATTATCCTTTGTTTGGCGGCTTTGATGGTATCAAAGTCGTATCCATACCGCTGTAACGAGGCTAATATTTTTTTCTCGTCGGTTCGCTTATCGTTCGCAAGCCGCCTTGCGCAAGCCGCGACAAAGTCCACCTGTTCGCAAGCCTCATCAAGACATTCATCGATGAGCCTATCGTCAAATGCTTTTTGCTTTAGCGCTATAAAAATACGTCTTTTCCCATAGCCCTTTTTGTTGCCAAGCGTATCGACTAAGCGGAACATATAGTCTTTATCGTCTACATAGCCCTTGGCCTTTAAATACTTCATGGCCTCCCCAATCGCACCGGGGCCATGGCCTCTGTCGGTCAGTTTTTCAATCAACTGCTGCTCGGTGTTGGGCGAATAGGCGAGTAATGACAACGCGCGGCGAATGGCTTTTCTTCCTTCTTCTGTCATTTCAAATCTAACAAAGAAATATCGAACCCATCGTCATCATCGTCATCGGGCAGCTCTTCCATTGACAGATCAAGCTCATTTGAATGGGCGCGAATCTTTGCCTCCACTTCCTTCGTCTTTTCGGGGTTTTCTTCTAAAAACCGCCGGGCATTGTCCCGTCCCTGTCCAATGCGCTCGTCTCCCATCGAGAACCACGCGCCGGATTTTTCGATAAAGCCAAGGCTCACCCCTAAATCGAGAATTTCGCCGAGTTTCGAGATACCCTTGCCAAACAGAATGTCAAACTCAGCCGTTTTAAAGGGCGGGGCCACTTTATTTTTAACCACCTTGCACTTGGTCCGGTTTCCGTATTGCTCGGTCCCGTTCTTTAAACTCTCCCCTTTGCGCACTTCAATACGCACCGAGGCATAGAATTTCAAAGCCCGTCCGCCCGGTGTGACCTCGGGATTGCCGTATACAACGCCGACCTTCTCACGCAGCTGGTTAATAAAGATAAACACGCAGTTGCTTTTTTCAATAATGCCCGAAAGCTTGCGCATAGCCTGGCTCATAAGACGAGCCTGCAGACCCACATGGCTGGAACCCATGTCCCCGTCAATTTCCTGCTGGGGCACAAGCGCCGCGACCGAGTCGACAACAATAATATCCACCGCGCCCGAGCGCACTAAATATTCCGCAACCGAGAGAGCCTGTTCACCCGAATCAGGCTGGGAGACAAGCAGCTCATCGATATTGACCCCTAATTTTTTGGCATAGACCGGGTCAAGCGCATGTTCTGCGTCAATAAACGCCGCGTTGCCCCCCGTCTTTTGCACCTCGGCCACACAGTGCAGGGCCAGGGTGGTTTTACCCGAAGATTCCGGCCCGTAAATTTCGGTGATGCGCCCTCTTGGCAGACCGCCAATGCCCAGGGCTAAATCTAAGTTCAGCGAACCGGTGGACACCGAGCCAATCTCCATGGTCGGGCTTTCCCCTAATTTCATGACCGTGCCTTTTCCAAAATCTTTCTCTATTTTTGACAGCGCCATCTCCAGCGCTTTTTTCTTCTGATCGCCGGTTTCTGTCTTTTCGTCTCGTTCTGCTTTTCCTTTTGCCTTTGCCATGCTTCCATCCTTCCTGCCGTTTCCATCGGTTTTGACGTCTTGGACGGCCTTCCTTTTATCATGCACCCGCCACTTAGACATGAGCGGCGCCCTTTATGTTGCCTGTTTTATTAATAGGTAGGCGAGGCAAGCCGCCAGCCATCTTTTTCTTTTTCAAGCATGATTTCTTCGGTTTCGGTGCGGCCGGCGAACACGCCGTCTATTTCAACAATAATGAGTGTGCTTTTGGCCGCCTTGATTTTGATCGTATCAAAATTCCACTCGGTCCACTCGTCGGTTGTCTTGACCGTCTGCTTCACATTGCGTGTCAGCCGCCCTTCCGAATCCTCGGCATACCGCCGATAAATTTCTTCGGTTCCCTCAAATGCGTTCTCATATAGGTTTACAAGATAACTCTGCGCAAAGACCTGGCTTGCTGCCTCCTTTAGCGACTCAATGCTTTGATAGGGTGCGTCGGCTCGCACAGGCACATACTGAAACGCCACCACCGAATTTTCGACCGCTTCCTTGTCATAGTCCTCAACTGGCAGCCCTTCGCCAAAGAAAATCGCATTGAGCGGTCCCGCTTCGCTTATCAGCCTTTGCACCATTTCCTTAATTTCTGTCTCGGAAAGCCCGCTTTGGTTACAAGCCCCAAGAAATAGGGAGAGACTGACGGTTAATAACAAAACTCCTATTCGTATCAACAGCTTCTTGCTTTTCACCTTGTCTCTCCTTCTCTTTTATGATTCGCTTTGCTCGCCAGCTCCTTCGCTTTGGACTGATGCGTCCGCCGCCCCGCCGGCGCTCTCATTTTCTTGACCCTCTTGTGCTTCTTTGTCTTCGTCGGTCGATTTTTCCACGGTTGAGAAGTTCACAATCTTATTCTGGTCCTTCATGCGCATGATGATGACCCCCACCGCGTCTTTTGAATAGAGATTAATGCCGTCCGCTGGGGTCCGAATAATTACTCCGTCTGCGGTTACAATCATTAAGTCCTCATCTTCAGCCACCGCCGTAATGCCCACAAGCGGCCCTGTTTTTTCGGTTATTTTCTGGCAGTGAACCCCTTTGCCGCCACGGTTCTTGGTCTTAAAGTGTTCAAACGCTGTTCGCTTGCCAAATCCGTTTTCGGTCAAGGTGAGCAGGGTCTTGCCCTCTTCGGTCAAGGTAGCGCCGGTTACATAATCATCCGGCGAAAGTTTAATGCCCCGTACACCGCGCGAAACCCGGCCGGAGGTACGTACATCCCCTTCATAAAACCGGTTGGCGAAGCCCCCGCGGGTGGCGATCATGACGTCTCGGTCACCGGCCGTATTAAAGACAAAGGATAACTCGTCCCCTTCATCTAAATTGATGGCGATTTTGCCGCCCTTGCGCTGGTATTCATATTCTTGCAAGCAGGTGCGCTTAATCACGCCCCCGCGGGTGATCATGGTCAGGTAACGATCGGATGAGAATTCCTCGACCGCAATCATAGCCGTCACTTTTTCACCATCGGCAAGCTCGATTAAATTGACAATATTGCTGCCCTTCGCAATGCGCGAGCCTTCTGGAATCATATAAGCTTTCTTCGTATAGATTTTGCCAAGATTGGTGAACATAAGCAGATAAGCGTGGCTGTTCACAATCTCCACTTTTTCGATATAGTCCTCTTCCTTCATGCCGGCCGCGCGAATGCCCATGCCCCCACGGTTCTGCGCCGTATACGAGGCGGCAGGCTGGCGCTTGATATATCCGTCGTGCGACAGGGTAATCACACATTCATGTTTCTCAATGAGGTCCTCAAGATCAATTTCCTCTTGGGATTCTAAAATCTCAGTCTGTCTATCATCGTTAAACTTGCGTTTAATCTCTAACATTTCTTCTCTGATAATGTCTTTGACTTTGTTCTCATCACTTAAAATGCCCCGGAGTGTATCAATTAATGCCTGGAGCTTGGCAAGCTCTTCTTCAATTTTGTGAGTTTCAAGCCCTGAGAGTTTACCCAGCGTCATATCCACAATCGCCTGGGCCTGAATTTCATCTAACGGGAAGGTTTCCATCAACCGTGCTTTTGCGTCCGGAATGGATTTAGACGAACGAATGAGGTGAATGACCTCGTCAATGTTGTCAATGGCAATCAGCAGGCCCTCTAAAATATGGGCTCTTGCCTCGGCCTTGCGCAAATCAAATTTGGTGCGGTTGATAATGACCGATTCCTGATGCGCGATATAGCGGTTCAGAATTTCGACTAAGCCTAATACCTTTGGCTCGCCGTCCACTAACGCCACCATGTTCATGCCGCAGGTGTCCTGCAGCTGGGTGTATTTGTACAGCTGATTGAGCAAAATCTGTCCGTTGATGTCCCGGCGGTACTCGATGACAATTTTCATACCCCGCCGGTCAGATTCATCCCGCAGGGCGGTGATGCCGTCCACCCGTTTCTCTTTATGCAGATCGGCAATCGAGCTCACCAGCATGGATTTGTTGACCTGGTAAGGAATTTCGGTTACCACAATGCGGTGCTTGTCCTCATCAATTTCGGCTCTCGCCCGCACCATGACCTTGCCCCGTCCGGTTGCATAGGCTTGCCGGATGCCCTCGGTTCCATAAATCGTGGCCTTGGTTGGAAAATCCGGCCCTTTGATAAACTGCATCAGTTCAGGCACGCCCGCTTCGGGATGGTCCATCAGATAAATGGTGCCGTCAATGACCTCTCCTAAGTTATGGGGCGGGATATTCGTGGCCATACCAACGGCAATACCCATACTGCCGTTGACAAGCAGGTTGGGATAGCGGGAGGGCAGTACCTCAGGCTCTTTTCGTGTATAGTCGAAGTTTGGTGCGAAGGGCACGACTTCTTTTTCGATATCGGCCAGCATTTCGTTGGCAAGTTTCGCCATACGCGCTTCGGTATATCGATAAGCGGCGGCGCCGTCTCCATCCACGTTACCAAAGTTGCCGTGTCCGTCAATCAGCGGATACCGGAGCGAGAAGCTCTGGGCCAGCCGCACCATGGCGTCGTATACGGCGGTATCACCGTGCGGGTGATATCGTCCCAATACATTACCGACCGTCGTCGCACTTTTTCTGAACGGATTATCATAAGTGAGATGATCTTCATACATGGCATAAAGAATACGCCTGTGTACTGGTTTTAGACCATCTCTTACATCCGGCAGTGCACGCGAGGTAAGTACCGAAACCGCATAGGAAATAAAGGAGGTTTTTACCTCACCCTCTATTTTTTTCTCTACGATTTTTTGATCTCTGTAATTATATTCACTATTTGCGTTATCCATTCTGTTTTTACGCCTTTCCTGTGCCTTTTCTTTATGTCAAGCAGACGTTTGTGGAAAACAAATCAACGATATGTTTATTTTTCCTGTTTTTCCATCTGTTGAGAAATCGACAGCCGTTTTTGCTTAGCACTGCGCATTTTGTCTCGGTTGTCCATTGGTTTTGCACATAGTTTTCCACAAGTTGTGCATAACTTTTGTGTTTTAAATATCAAGATTTTCTACATATTTGGCATTTTCTTCAATAAACTCTCGTCTGGGTTCAACCTTATCGCCCATGAGCAGTGAAAACATTTCATCACATTTAATCGCGTCGTCAATGGTTAAGCGCACCAGCGTTCTTTTCTCCGGATTCATGGTTGTTTCCCACAACTGTTCTGGGTCCATTTCACCAAGACCTTTATAGCGTTCCGCCTTGGCGTTGCCGCCAAGCTCGGCCATTTGCGCGTCGCGCTCCTCATCTGAAAAGGCATATCGTTCCTGCTTGCCTTTTGTCACTTTATAGAGGGGCGGCTGAGCCGCATACACATGGCCATCTTCAATGAGTTGCCGCATATGCCGGAAAAAGAAGGTGAGCAGCAAGATGCGAATATGGCTTCCGTCCACGTCCGCATCGGCCATAATGATAATTTTGCCATACCGCAGTTTATTGATATCAAATTCTTCGCCAATGCCGCAGCCAAGTGCCTGAATGATGGGAATAATCGAGGGGTTGGCATACACTTTGTCGATTCTTGCTTTTTCGACATTGAGCACTTTTCCGCGCAGGGGCAGAATAGCTTGGAAGCGGGAATCACGTCCGTCCTTGGCGCTGCCTCCTGCCGAATCTCCCTCCACCAAATACACTTCGGTCAGTTCAATGTTCTTTTCATGGCAGTCTGCTAATTTTCCCGGCAGGGTCATACCCTCAAGCGCGGTTTTTCTTCTGGTGGATTCTCTGGCTTTGCGGGCGGCTTCTCTGGCGCGAGAGGCCATCATGGCTTTTTCAATAATGATTTTGCCCACCGCCGGATTTTCCTCTAAAAATTCACTGAACTTTGTCTTTAATAAATCACTGACCGTCTTTTTAATATAGGAGTTGCCAAGCTTTGCCTTGGTCTGTCCCTCAAACTGCGCTTCGGGCAGTTTGACCGAAATGACAGCGCACAGACCCTCTCTTACATCTTCACCCTTAAAGGAATCATCTTCTTTTAACAGCTTTTTGGCTTTGCCGTAATCATTGAGCACACGAGTTAAAGTCTGTTTGAAGCCATCCTCGTGGGTGCCCCCCTCAATGGTGTGAATATTATTGGCAAAGGACATAATCACGCTGTTATATTCATCATTGTATTGAAAAGCAATCTCAGCGGTGGCCCCCTCAGCCGAAACCGGTGATTTCATGTAAATAATATCATGCAGGGTTGTGCATCGCTTTAAGCCGTTTAGGTATTCGACAAAGCTCTTGATGCCCCCTTCAAAATACAAATCCTCTTCTTTGGGTTCGTCTCCCCGCTCGTCCTTGACCACAATGCGCACGCCTGCGTTTAAAAAGGATTGTTCTCTAAGTCTTGTAAGCAGGGTGTCATATTCAAAGACGGTTTCTTCAAAAATCTCAGCATCCGGCTTAAAACGGACATATAGACCTGTTTTTTCGGTCGGCCCTAAATCTTGATATTCACTGGCCTTGTTGCCCCGCTCAAAGCGCTGGGTAAAATGGCGGCCGGCATTATAGTCAATATATTCAAACCATTCAGACAGCGCGTTTACAACTGAAGATCCAACCCCATGAAGGCCGCCGGAAATTTCATAGCCGCTGCCCCCGAATTTGCCGCCTGCATGCAGCACGGTAAACACCACCTCGGGCGTCGGTCTTTTTTCACTGTGATGAATGCCTGAGGGAATGCCTCTTCCATTATCCTCTACCGAGCAGCTGCCGTCTGGATGCAAGGTAACGATAACCTTGTCGCAATAGCCGGCCAGTGCCTCGTCAATTGCGTTGTCCACAATTTCATACACCAAATGATGCAAGCCTTTAATCGAAGTAGAGCCTATGTACATGCCCGGTCTTTTTCTGACCGGTTCAAGTCCCTCCAAGACTTCAATTTGACTCTCGGTATAGGTATCTTTCATTTGCTCATTTTTCTTTATCTCTGCCATTCTCGCTTCTGTGCCTCTTTTCTTTTTCGTTCGTCTGGTTGGCGTTACCGTCTGTTTTGCCCTTTTTGTATGCGCCCTTTTATGGTCGCGGGATTCAAATCACTTATGATAACCCGCTCGCCGCTTACAATAAAAGACTTTGGTATATCTTTGCTGCACTGCACAAGCTTTCCTTTTATCTCTTTTTGCTGCAGCCACTTTTTTGTTTGTTTGGCGACGGTGGCGGTATCCATATCAAAAATACCAATGATATTTTTTGTTCTTACAATATGCTCTTGGCCTATGTGTACATACATGTTTTGTATGTGCCCCCTTTTACCGCAATCATTCTCATCTTATTTTCTTCGTTCTTCGGCCATACTGTTTTCTCTTCACAGGTGGTTAGAATCACTTGTCTGTCCCGTATGCCCGCCAATACATACTGTTTTCTTTTTTCATCGAGTTCGCTGAGTATATCATCAAATAATAGCACGGGATTTTCTTCTGTCTTGGCCTTGCTGATTTCGGCCTCGGCTAATTTCATGGTCAGCGCTAAGGAGCGCTGCTGCCCTTGGCTTGCATAGGCTCTTGCCTCCTTACCATTGATCATCACCGCCACATCATCTTTATGAATGCCCTTTGTGGTGGTGCCCATGCGCACGTCCTTGTCAAAGCTTTCTTCCCACATTTTTATAAATTCTTCTTTGGTATGGCTCCCTGTGTAAAGAAACGCCGGTTCTTCTTTTCCGCTTGTCATATCTTGAAAACAGCTCTTTGCATACTCGTTTAACTGCTGCACATACTGCTCTCTTTTCTTTGCAATTAAGACCGCCTCGCTTGCAAGCTGCTCATTCCAAAGTCCTATCGTATCTTTGACGGTTTTTGGCTTGTCATAAAAGCTTGCCAATAATTTATTTCGTTGGGCTAAAATATTGTTGTAACGCTGCAAAGCGCCAATATAGCCGCTGCTGATTTGCGAGAGAGCCTCATTTAAAAACCGCCGCCTAAGTGCTGGCCCCTCTTTGACAATGCTCAAATGCTCCGGACAAAAAAGCACAGCCCTGAAGGCGCCGATAAACGCGCTCATTTTCCGCTCTGGAATGCCGCCAAGGCGCACGTTTTTTTTCCCGTTTTTTAAAAACCGCATATCGGCCTGCTTATCGCCCGCTTGATCACGAAATGTCAGCTTGGCATAGGCATACTCTTTTACCGGGCCAATGAGTTCTCTTTCTCTATGACTGCGAAAAGAGCGCCCCTCGGCAAATAAGTAAATGCCTTCTAACGCGTTGGTTTTTCCCTGCGCGTTTTCGCCAATGAGCACGTTCAGCCCCTCGGCTAAATCAATGCTTGCCTTCTCAATATTCCGATAATTTTCAAATGTAATGTTTTCAACAATCATAAAAATTCTTTGTCAGCTCATTTTTACCGGCAGAATCATGTAAAGGAACACATCGTCCCCCTCTTTATCCATGCCCTCAATCTGCATACTCATAAGCGGGGTTGCCAGTGTGATGCGAATGCTGTCCTCAGGACAGGCACGCAGCGCCTCTAACAAATATTTATTATTAAAGCCGATGAGCAGATCATCCCCTTCTTTTTCAATGGGAATATCGTCATTGACACTGCCGGATAGATTGGCGGCCGAAATATGCAGCATGTTATCTTGAAAAAGACATTTGACGCTGGCTTTTGCTTGGCCCATGGCCCGGTCTTCGGTCACAAGAGCAGCCCGTTCCAAACTCTCTTCAAACGCATTGCGGGACATATATACCGTGATATTTGATTCTTTTCGGATAAAGCGTTTATAATCGATATATTCCGTGTCAATCAAGCGGGAGAAGAAGGTCAGCTTTTCTAAAAAGAAGATAATATGCCGGTGTGTCAGCGCGATGGTTATCGGCTCCTCTTCATCGCCAATCAGTTTCAACAATTCGCTCAGGGTTTTGCCTGGTACGATAAAGGAGAGATTTAACTCGTCTGCATCGCTTTTTATGTCTTTCATTTCACAACGGCTTTCGCGGATGGCAAGCTTGTTGCCATCACAAGCCACTAATTTTAACTTTCCCTCGCTGACTTCAAAATAAGCCCCGTTAAAAGCAGCCCGCTGATCATTTTGCGCGATGGCAAACTGTACTTGCGAAATCATTCGCTTTAAGATGCCTTGTGAAATCGAAAAAGTGTGATTGCCTTGTAACACCGGAATGGCGGGAAAGTCGCTTCCCGGCAAGCAATGCAGCTCAAAACAGGAATTGCCCGATTTGATTTTGCACATGTATTTGTCATCGACTTCGATCGTGATGGTATCCTGCGGCATCATGCGGATAATGCGGGACAGCCGGTTTGCATTGACAATAAACGAACCCCCTTCTTGAATATCCGCTTCAATTTCTTCATGAATGCCTTTTGCCATATCATAAGAGCAAAGGACACAGGTGCCTTTATCGGTTGTTTCAAAAAAGATACCTTCTGTCGCGTTTAGCGTGTTACGGTCAGATACCGCGCAGAGGGCCGGCGAGATCGCGCTGATCAGCGCCGCTTTATCAAAAATGAGTTTTGTCATGGCAGATTCCTTCCTGTTTGGATGATGACTAAATATAATTAAATAAAAATAAGTATAAAAGATCGTCGTAATAATAGGGGCTGTGCAAACTGTGCAAAAGGAAAATTTCGGTTGAAAATACAGGTTTTTCCGTGACTTTCCCCCTGTGTATGAACACGTGTTTTTTCTGTGTCTGAAAAAAGGAAAAGTGAACCCCTGTGAAATGCAAAATAAATAACAGGTTTTTCAACAAGCAACAAACAACGAAAAAAGCAGGTTTTCAACAAGAGGTCTGTGCAAAGAAATTTTTTAATCAACCCGCGTAAAAAAATACACAAAAAATAAACAGTGGTACTTGTGCAAAACCGAAAACGGGAACTATTCTTTGATTTCTTTGGTTAATTCTTCAATTTCTAATTCTAACAAAGGTTTGCTTTTAATTTCATTTTCGATGACGTTGAGGCTGGACATAATCGTTGTGTGATTGCGGTCGAACTCAAGGCCGATTTTGGGCAGCGAAAGGGACGTAATATCGCGGATGATATAAATGGCAATGTTGCGTGCCCGAACAATTTCCTGATTGCGTTTTTTGCCGCGGATTTCCTCCTCAGAAACGCCGTATTTTTTAGAAACCGAAGCAATGACCTTGCCCACAATGGCCGAATCGGATTCGCGGCCGGTAACAATGTCGGAAATACAGCGCATGGCAAGCTCCACCGTGACTGGTTCATTATTTAAAAAGGATTGGGCCGCGATTTTTTTGATGGCCCCTTCCATTTGCCGCACGTTGCTTTTTAAATTTTCTGCTAAAAACTCAAAGACAATGTTTGGAAAGGTGAGATGAAAGCTTTTTGCTTTGTTCTGCATAATCGCAATACGCAGTTCATAGTCGGGCACCTGGACATCGGCCAAAAGACCCCATTCAAAACGATTTTTGAGCCGGTCTTCAAGCGGTTTGATATCTTTGGGCGGCCGGTCGGAGGTGAGCACGATTTGCTTGTTATCCTCGTATAATGTATTAAAGGTATGAAAAAACTCTTCTTGGGTCGAATTTTTACCGGCAATGAACTGAATATCGTCAATTAAAAGCATGTCCGCCTTACGGTATTTTTCACGGAATTTTAAGGTCGTTGCATTGGCAATCGCCGCAATGATTTCGTTGGTGAAATCTTCGCCCTTGGCATAGACAATTTTTGTGTCTGGATGATTGCGCAGGGTTTCGTTAATGATCGCGTAGAGCAAGTGAGTTTTGCCAAGGCCCGAATCGCCATAAATAAAAAGGGGATTGTACCCAGCGGCCGACCCTTCTCTTGCAACGGCGGTACAAGCGGCGTGCGCAAAGGTGTTGGAGGAACCGACAATAAAATTTTCAAAGGTGTAGCGGGAATCAAAGAAATTCCCGAATTTTCCGTTTCCTTCTTCCACAAATTCAGGCACGCTGTCATTTGGCGGCGGCGGGGCAGGCGGATTTTGATATTTCGAAAGGTCCACCGGCGCATGCTCAGCCGATTCAAAATGAAGAACAACGTCATAGCCGATTACTTCAGCCAGACAAGCACGCACATCATCGGTATAGCCTTGGGCCAGCGTGGTGCGCAAATTGTCATTGTGATTTTGCACAACGGCGGTTTTGTCTGAAAGAAAAATAAGCTCGGTATCTTTAAAGAAAAGATCCATAATGATAGAAGAATATTTAGTTGCGAGTTTTTGCAGGGTAATATTCCATATTTCAATAAAGGAGTTCATAGGTGTAAAATCCGATCTTTTTATTGACCAGCCGAAAAGAGAAAAAAACCTCGAAACGGCCTGGTCAAATTACTTCATAATTATATTAAATTATACCACAAAAAGAATAAATGGACAAGGGCTTTTCCAAAAGTTTTGCACAGGGAGGAAGAAAAGAAAAAGTCATTTTTAGAAGTAATATGCGGCAAACCCTTGACAAGAGGGCGTAAAGTAGAGTATAATGGACAAAGCCACAAAGAAACGATATGCAATGAAAGAGAGGTGCATGGAGGATGGTAAGAACATATCAGCCTAAAAAACGGCAAAGACAAAAAGAGCACGGTTTTAGGAAAAGAATGAGAACGGCAAACGGCCGTAAAGTATTACATAGACGCCGCGCAAAAGGCAGAGCAAAGCTCAGCTATTAATGTAAGGCAAAGAAGAAACAGCAAAACCACCGACCTAATTTCGGTGTTTTTTGTTATTCGTACAGAAATGAAATGATTGCATTATGAAAGAAACGCCGATAAGAGAAAACCATTTATATGCAAAAGCATATGCGGCTGGCAAAAAATATGTCGGCCGATATTGCGTTGTATATGTATTGCCCGACCGACAAGCGAGACGGCTGGCCAAAAGCCATCCGCAAAAAGAAAAGGTCAATCGAATCGGGCTCACCGTCACGAAAAAAATTGGCGGTGCGGTGGTGCGCAATCGAGTGAAACGGATCATTCGGGCGGCGTTTCGAGGGATCGCCAGCAAACAAGCGATCAGCACAGGGTATTTGATTGTAATTGTGGCCCGCCCTGCCGCTGTATCGGTCAAATCGACAGAGATTGAAAAAGATCTATCGGCTGGCCTTGCCAAATTAGGGTTGTGTAAATGAAGCATGTCTGTATTTTTATCATCAAGTTATACAGAAAATTTATATCCCCGTTAAAAACACCTTGCTGCCGGTTTACGCCAAGTTGTTCGCAATACGCAGCAGAGGCTTTTTTAAGATGGGGATTTTTTGTAGGCGGCTATTTGACATTGTTTCGTATAGTCAGATGCAATCCCTTTTGCCGGGGCGGTTACGACCCGGTGCCAGAAAAAAACAAAAAGAGGATGAGGTAAAAGAAAACATTGGATAGCTTATATCGGATTTTAGCGATGCCGCTGAACTGGTTTTATAACATTAGCGGAAACTATGTGATCGCCATGATCTTGTATGGCTTGCTGATCAAGCTGGTTTTATTTCCGTTTGGTGTAAAACAGCAGAAAAGCATGTTGAAACAAGCGTCAATGCGGCCAAAAGAAATGGCCATTCGCAAACGGTACGCCGGGCGGGATGATAAAAAAACCCAGATGAAAATGCAGGAAGAGCTGCAAAAGCTATATCAAAGCGAGGGATATAACCCCATGTCGGGCTGCGGCCCTGCGCTGATTCAGCTGCCAGTTATCTGGATTTTGTATCGAATTGTGTATGGACCAATGCTGTACATTTTGGGTATTGGTAAAGAAGTTTGTCAAAATATGGCAAATTATGCGGGAGAGATCGCCGGCCGCAGTTTCAATTACAAAGATCAATTGCAGTGGATGGATGTCGTTGCAAAAAACTTTGATGATTTTAAACAGAATGTCGCTGGCTTTTCAGATCATTTTGCAAGCGAAGCCGATTTCACAAACTTTGTCGATAAGTTTAAGATATTTGGCATTGATTTAACCCAGAAACCCCAACAGGTTTTTGGTGAGTGGACAGGGGCAGCCATTGCGATTGTGGCCATTCCCGTACTCGTATTTCTTGCCCAGTATATCTCCATGAAAGTGACCCGCAAAATGTCTTATCAGGCGGTGCAGGATATGCAAAACGCAGCCAGTATGAAAATTTTGGATATTGGTATGCCGCTGATGACCCTGTACATGGCTTTTATTTTCCCGGCACTGTTAGGTATTTACTGGATTGAAAATTCACTGCTTGCGATGGTACAGCAGATTATTCTGAAAAAAATGTATCCTATTCCGGTCTTTACCGAAGAGGATTACAAAAAAGCAGAAAAAGAGTTAGCCGGCAAAAGAAAAGCGGCGAAAAAAGCAGGGGGCAGTGTGAAGAAGCACAATCCAAATTCGCTGCATCATATTGATGATGACGATGAGGACGAGCCCGAAGGCAATGCAAAAGAAAACAAAACCCAGAGCAAAGAGGCGGGAAGCCAAGCCAAAAAGAAGAAAAATTCTCTGATTGAACCAGCGCCCATAAAAGATGAGCCAGCCGATGAAAAACAGGAAAAGCCGTCAGAGAACGAAATAGATGAAGCATGAAAAGGTGATAAAAAGTGGAAAACGAGCTGATCAGCACGGGAAAAACGGTCGAGGCAGCACTGAAAAGTGCGGCAGGACAGTTGGGAATCGAAGTCGACCAATTAAAATATGAAGTCATTGCAGAAGCAAAAAAAGGATTCTTAGGAATTGGAGAGGTGCCGGCGAAGGTGCGCATCTTGGTTCCCAATCACAAAAATGATGCGGGCGAACAGTTTATTGAAACCCTGTTAAAAAATATGGACATCCACGCTGACGTGCAGGTGGACGAAGCAGAGGACGGCAGCAAAGAGATCCGCATCTATGGCGAAGAAGCCAGCGTCTTAATCGGTCATCATGGCGATACGCTGGAAGCGTTGCAATACTTAGTGAATTTAGCGGCGAACAAAAAAGCAAAGCAGGATGAATCAAAAGAATATACCCGCATCCATGTGGATATAGAAGATTATCGTACCCGCAGAGCAGATACCCTGCGCGCCTTAGCCAGAAGAATGGCCGATAAAGTGCAGCGGTATGGTCGCAGCATGGCATTAGAACCCATGCCGGCCTATGAAAGAAGAATTATCCATGCGGAGATTCAGCAGATTGAAGGGGTCACAACCCATTCGATCGGCAATGAAAATAATCGCCGGGTGGTCGTTTCGAAACAAAAATAAGAGGCGAAGAAAAAGACATCGGATTTATCCGATGTCTTTTTTTTGGAAGAAGAATTTATCGATTATGATTGTTGTTGCTTTAATTTTTCTACATGTGCCTTCAAGACAAGGTTAATGTATTGCGAAAAAGACCGATCGTCCTGTTCAGCCAAGTGTTTGACTTTTACAACTAAATCTGTATCTAACGTAATGCTAACTTTTTCTTTTAACGGTTTCATGTATGTTTTGCCTCATCAAGTGTTTCTGGTAAAATACATTTGTTACTTGAATTATACGCCTTTTACTTGCAAAACATTGAAAATCATGTCAAATAGTATAAAGTAGTACGCATAAATGAAAGAAAACGGCCATAGCAGGAAATGAAGCACAGAGGGAGGGCCGATGCAAATCAAATGGGCCGCGGCAATTTTTAAAAAGAAAAGATAAGAGAGCGCACGTCGCATGGAAACGAGCAAGGTTTGGCTATGCGGCAAAAAATCCTCTTTTGCAAAGGACGTGCAGTGACAAGTAAGTCGAGAGCGCATGGTAAAAAACAATGCTGGTTATGTGCGAGCGAACAGAAGCGGCCCCATTTCCTAACCCGCCGGTTTGCCACGCTTGGGTTTTAGTATATGGAAGGGCAAGGGTTTCCATGCAGAGCATGTTTGTATGTAGCTCCCTTCTAAAAATGCATTTCTTTTGTGAATTCTATTGACAGGGATTAATAAGAATGCTACAATATCCATATATAACAGGTAGAGGCGCATCTTGTAAAGAGTAACCTCCGTGTAAACGCGGCGCAGCGTGTTGCGGTGATGAAAGGGACAGATGCCGAGCGGAAATCCGGCGCAGGTTTTCGCGGTTTGACGGAATAAGATCCGTCCGACTGTCGCTTTTTGCGGAGGGCTATCACAAGCAAGCGGTGCGCCGGCTGGCGCACGACGAGGATGGCCGAACAATTCGGCCTTTTTTCATGCAAAAAGAGACCTGCACAATTTTAAAAAAGAGAGGTCAGCGTTATGAAAAAAACAGTTTTTAAGGGAGCGGCCACCGCTCTTATTACCCCGTTTGATGAAAATGGAATTAACTATGAGCAGTTTGGAAAGATCATTGACTGGCAGATAGAGTCAGGCATCAACGGCCTCGTGGTGTGCGGCACCACAGGTGAGGCATCGACCATGACAGACGATGAACACAGAGAGGCCATTGCCTTTACCGTGAAACGGGCAGCCGGCAGAGTGCCGGTTATTGCCGGAACCGGCTCGAACGACACGGCTTATTGTTTAGATTTGATTAAATGCGCCGAAGAGGCCGGCGCCGACGCCGCCCTGACTGTGACGCCGTATTACAACAAAGCCACCCAAAGAGGGCTTGTTGAAATGTTCACAAAACTGGCCGATTATTCAAAAATTCCGATTATTTTATATAACATTCCCTCTCGCACGGGGGTGAATATCGAGCCTGAAACCATTAAAATCTTGGCCGAACATGAAAACATCGTCGGCATTAAAGAAGCCGGCGGCAATCTTTCTAAAATTGTCGAAACCATGTCGTATGTGCATGGCAAGCTCGATTTATATTCAGGCAACGATGATCAAATTGTGCCGCTCTTGGCGCTTGGCGGCCAAGGCGTGATCTCGGTGATTTCAAATCTGTTGCCGGCTGAGACGGCGGCGCTTTGCGACAAATTCTTTGCTGGCGATATTGAAGGGGCCGCAAAAATGCAGTATCAGTATCACGCGTTAATCGACGCGCTGTTTTCAGAAGTGAATCCGATTCCGGTTAAGGCAGCCATGGCAGCGATGGGCTTTTGTGAAAACAGACTGCGCCTGCCGCTGACTACCATGGACAAAGAAAAAGAGCAAAAACTGCTTGCCATTATGAGAACGCACGGCCTAAACGTATAAGGCGAAAATACGCCGACAAAACGGCGGCAAAAAGAGGCAGCAGCGAAAAATCTGCCATCTGCATCAACGTGCAGGAATGAAACCAATGACGAAAACCGGCACCGGAAGGTGCAGAAGGGTGAATGAAATGAAAATTATTATGACAGGCGCCTTGGGCCGCATGGGCCAAGAAGTATGCGCTGTGTTGGGAGAGGAACTTGCCTGCGGCGTAGACGCCGCAGGAGAAATTAAAAAAATTGATGATTATACGGGAGAAGCCGACGGCATTATTGATTTCTCTTTTCATGGGGCCATTAGCGAAATTGCCGCGTATGCCGTAAAGAGAGGGCTGCCGTTAGTTGTCGCAACCACTGGCCACACGCCTGAGGAGCTGGCAGTGATTCAAAAAGCCGCCAAGGAAATCCCCGTGTTTTTCTCGGCCAATATGTCGATTGGTATCGCCGTGCTTTGTAAAATGGCAAGAGAAGCGGTCCGGTTTTTCCCCGATGCGGATATTGAGATTATCGAAGCGCACCATAACCGTAAATTAGACGCGCCCAGCGGCACCGCGCTGCTTCTGGCAAAAGAAATTGCCGAAGAGCGGCAAAACGTCCAGTTTGTTTATGGACGGGTGGGCCAAAAGGTCAGAGAACCAAATGAAATCGGCATTCACGCCGTCCGTATGGGCAATGTGGTCGGAGAGCATGAGGTGATTATTTGCACCGATACCCAGAAAATCACGTTAAAGCATGAGGCGGCGACCAGACGCATCTTTGCCGAGGGCGCGAAAGAAGCCATGGCCTTTTTGCTTGGCAAAGATGCCGGGATGTATACCATGAAGGATCTGATAAAATAAACCGCGAGGTTTATCTTATCAAATTTGACTTTTTACTTGCACAAGTGAACGTTTGGGCGAGGCCCGAAACCGCCAAATATTTTGCGACAGAGGAAAAAAGGTGAAATGCATCTCATCTAGCAGGCAAAGCCTTGATTTTAAATCGGTGAACATAAGCGGCCTAAAGAGGTGGCAAGGAGAGACAAGTTTTGTGCTGCGCCAAAGCTTGGGCCGCTCGCTGCTCCTAAAACAGTCGCAGCAGGGAGACTAAAATGAAAATTGAATTTACCAAAATGCATGGGATTGGCAACGATTATATCTATGTCAACTGTATGGAAAAAGAGTTAGCAGATCCCGCAGGTATCGCGATTGCCATGTCGGCTCGCCGTTTTTCGGTCGGCGCCGATGGACTGGTTATGATTTGCGCGTCTGACCATGCCGATGCCAAAATGCGCATGTTTAATGCAGACGGCAGCGAGGGTAAAATGTGCGGCAACGCGATTCGCTGTGTGGGCAAATATTTATATGATAACCGCATTGTTACAAAAAAAGAAATCACGATCGAGACCCTCTCGGGTGACAAAACCCTTTTGCTCGATACAGAGGGCGCGCCGGGTGAGGACACCGTGCGCCAGGTGAGCGTGGCCATGGGACAGGCGTCGTTTGCGCCGGCGGATATCCCCGCAAAAAACGACAAACCGCTGATTGACGTCCCTTTGCTGGTGGAAGGTAACGAGTATCACGTGACCGCTCTTTCGGTGGGCAATCCCCACCAGGTGATCTTTATGGAGGAAATTGATTCTCTGCCCCTTGAGAAAATCGGGCCTGCCTTTGAGAATCATACGATGTATCCCGAGCGAATCAACACTGAATTTGTGCAGGTGACCGGCAAAACCGCACTTAAAATGAGGGTGTGGGAACGGGGCAGCGGCGAGACCTTCGCCTGCGGCACAGGCGCTTGCGCTACCGTGGCCGCGGCGGTCAAACTTGGGCTTGTACCAGCTGGCGAGGATATCGAGGTAACCCTGATTGGCGGGGTGCTGACCATTCGCTGTGACGAGAACTTTCAGCTGCAAATGACCGGACCCGCCGCCAAGGTGTATGACGGTATTTATGAGGGGTAGGAAGCAAGCTGCCTGCCTATATGCTGCTATGCGCTTCAGCCCCGGCGCGTTCACAGGATTTATAGAGGGCAGTAAATCATTGGCATAGAAAGGATAAGACGCACATGAATATCAAAATCAATGAAAATTTTAACAGTTTAGCACAGAATTATCTCTTTTCAGAAATTGGCAAAAGAGTGAAGGCTTATACAGAAAAAAATCCCGACGCGAAGATTATTCGTATGGGCATTGGCGATGTCACAAGACCCCTTTGCCCTCTTGTGGTCAGCGCCATGAGAGACGCGGTCGAGGAAATGGGCAAAGCCGAGAGCTTCCGCGGGTATCCGCCCGAGTATGGCTATGACTTTTTAAGAGAGAGCATTGCGGCACACTATGCTTCGTTTGGCGTAAAGGTTGCCCCGGGGGATATTTTCGTTTCGGATGGAGCCAAAAGCGATTGCGGCAATATCGTGGATATTTTTGGGGATAACACCATCTATATTCCTGACCCGGTGTATCCGGTCTATATGGATTCTAATAAAATGAGCGGGCGGACCATCAAGCTCATACCGGCTACGGTCGAAAACGGCTTCTTGCCTATGCCGCAAGAGACGTTTACCACCGGCGTTTATTATCTTTGCTCACCCAACAATCCGACGGGTGCGACTTACTCGGCAGAGCAGCTAAAAACCTGGGTCGATTTTGCCATAAAGACCGGCTCGGTGATTCTGTTTGACGCGGCCTATGAGGCCTTTATCAGCGACGATTCGCCCCGGTCAATCTATGCCATTGACGGCGCTGAGCAGTGCGCGATTGAGTTTTGCTCCTTCTCTAAAACTGCCGGCTTTACCGGTACAAGATGCGGCTATACAGTCGTTCCGGCGGCTTTAAAGGCGGGGGATGTTTCACTGCAAGCCCTGTGGGCGCGCCGGCAGGCTACTAAGTTTAACGGGGTTTCCTATCCGGTGCAAAGAGCGGCTGAGGCTGCTTACAGCAAAGAGGGCCTGGCCCAGTGTATGGAGAATGTTACTTATTATATGAACAACGCGGCGCTGATGGCTGAACTCATGCGTGAAAAGGGCATCTTCTTTACCGGCGGCAAGAACTCGCCTTATGTATGGTTTAAGTGTCCGGACGGGTTGGACAGCTGGTCTTTCTTTGACAAGCTGCTCACCGAGGCCCAGGTGGTGGGCACACCGGGCGCCGGCTTTGGCGCCTGCGGAGAGGGCTTTTTCCGGCTTTCCTCCTTCAATAGCTTAGAGAATACGAAAGAAGCAGTCGAAAGATTGAGAGGAATTTTATAATGCTGCATACCAATCTATCTGTGAATGAAAAAGGCCATTTGACCATGGCCGGCGTGGATGTGGTAACCATGGCCGAAAAATATGGCACGCCGCTTATGTTAGTGGATGAACAGCGGGTGCGGGAAAATTGCCGCACGTATGTGCGGGCGATGAAAGAGCATTTCGGCGGTGATTCCATGCCGCTTTTCGCCTCGAAAGCCCTGTGCTTTAAAGGTTTATATCAGATTGTCAACGAAGAAGGCATGGGCACCGACATTGTCTCGCCTGGTGAGTTATATACCGCCAAGGCGGCTGGTTTTCCACTTGAAAAAGCGTATTTTCACGGCAACAACAAGACCGATGCCGATATTCAGTTTGGCATTGACGCGGGCATTGGCTATTTTATCGCGGATAACCGAGAAGAACTTACCGAAATTAACCGCTATGCGGGTGAAAAGGGAATCCGGCAGAAGGTGATCCTGCGGGTGACCCCGGGCATTGATCCCCACACCCACGCGGCCATTTCCACCGGCAAGGTGGATTCTAAATTCGGCACCGCGATTGAAACCGGGCAAGCGCTGGCGCTTATCAAAGAGATTTTAACCCTGCCCCATATTGATTTGGTGGGCATCCACTGCCATGTGGGCTCTCTGTGCTTTGATTCAAAGCCTTTTCTTGACGCGGCTGATATCATGATTGCCTTTATGGCCGAGATTAAAGCAGAAACCGGCAAGGAGCTCGGGGTGCTCAATTTGGGCGGGGGCTATGGTGTGCGCTATATTGCCTCAAATCCCACCATCGATATTGCCGGTAATATTAAGCAAGTAGCGGCGCATGTGAAAGAAAAGTGCGCGCAGTTTGGCTTAGCCCTGCCCCAGGTGCTTATGGAACCTGGCCGCAGCATTGTGGCCGACGCCGGCTTAACCCTGTATACGGCCGGTTCGGTCAAGACGATTACTGGCTATAAAAGTTATATTTCCATTGACGGGGGCATGACTGATAATCCACGTTATGCGTTATATCAGTCGGATTACACCGTGCTCAATGCCACGAGGGCAGCCGACGCGCCCGATATGGTGGCCACCATTGCCGGCCGGTGCTGTGAATCGGGTGATTTGATACAAGAGGATGTCAAAATCAAGCGGCCGGTACGGGGCGATATCATTGCCGTATTGGTAACCGGCGCGTATAACTATGCCATGGCCTCTAATTACAATCGCATACCCCGGCCGGCGATTGTTATGCTTGGCTGTGAAGACAAGAGGGCGCCCGGGGCCGACCATGATTATGTCGTGGTGAAAAGAGAGAGCTATGAAGATCTTGTCCGCTATGATGTGTAAAGCAAATGGCGGGAAATCGACCCTCTATGAAAAAGGAGAATAGGAATGAATTTTTTAGAACGACTTTGCGCTTTGAGTTATTCTTATAACTATCATTACAATTATAATTGGGATGTATCAAATGCTGACGAAGCGGCCTTTCTTGCTGTGTTCGGCTGGATGATGGGCTTTATCCTGATTGTTGTTTTGCTTTGCTTGATCCCGTTCTATGTGTTTGAAAGCATTGGTCTTTACACCATCGCCAAACGGCGTGGTCTGAAGGCGCCGGGACTTGCCTGGGTGCCGGTGGCAAATTATTATATCATAGGTGGCATTGGGGATGATTATCAAAAGAGAAAAACCGGTAAAGACGCAAAACTGCGTGTCTGGATGCTCGTCTTGGCGATCATTGGGTTCGTGCTTTTAGTGATTGCGTTTACGATCTTCCTTTCCAGTGTGATCAGCCTGATTATGAGCGAGGCGTTCGTCAATGACATACAATATGAAGACGAGTTGGCTTTTGGCTTTGCGCTTTCTATGATGGCCTCGATCCTGCCTTTCATCATCGCATGGTTTGCTTTGGTTGCTTGTTTGGTGCTCTTTTATATTTCGCTTTACCGCATTTATAAAGCGGCCTCACCGGATATGGCTGTGCTGTTTTTAGTGCTTTCTATTTTCTTTAGTGTGATTATTCCGTTTGTCGTGTTTGCCTTACGGAATAAAGATGATGGCCTGCCGATCGAAGATGGCTTGCCGGCAACCGCGAACGATACACCGGCCTCGCTTGATAGCGGCATGCAAAACAAATAAGAAGCGGTTGACAATCGGTCCCGATTGGATTATAATAACAATGATTAAAGAGCGATGAAGGAACGAGTAGCCTTTTGTTTCGGAGATAGAGAGTCCCGCGCGGGTGGAAGCGGGGCGCCGGGCTAAGGCGAAGAACAGTCCTGAGCTGGTGGAAGAACGCGGCCCGGCCGTTATTAGACCCGCCCGCGGCGAAGCGTTATCTCGCATGAGTGAGCCTTTGGCTAATTTGGGTGGTACCGCGGAACGTCCTGTTTTCGTCCCATATGGGATGAAAACAGGCTTTTTTTATGAACATGATTTGTTTGCTGCCAAAGAGGGGCTGCGTTTCGGCTGGACCGAGTTCGCCTAACGTCAGGGAGGAAGCCTCCGATGCGTCGGCTCACTCGACGTTTGTTAAGAATACAAAAACTTGATGGCGAGTCAACATAAGCTTATCGCGATGGACTTACAACCGCCGCGATAGCGTTCGCGTTTACTACGGCCGCTAAAATGTTTATCAATGAATCACGAAAGGAAGAAAGAGCGATGGAAATAACCAAAGAACTGGTGAATTATGTGGCGAGGCTTTCACACATCAAGCTGACGCCCGAAGAAGAGCAGAAAATGGAAAAGGAATTAGGCGCTGTCATTGCGTATATGGATGTGCTAAATGATTTAGACACAACCGGTAAAGAACCTCTTTCGCATGTGTTTGATATTGACAATGTCATGCGTGCCGATGAGGTGAGGCCTTCGTATGACCGGGAGGCGCTGTTGTCAAATGCACCCGAGCATACCGATGAAACCGTCGTTGTACCGAAAACGGTAGATTAATGGAAGCAAGAGCAATCAGAACCAAGGAAAGGATAGAAGCAAGATGGAAATTGTGAAGATGACCGCGCTTGAAATGGCAAAGGGAATCAGACAAGGTGACTTTACCTGTATGGACGCCGTGCAGGCGGTGCTTGACCAGATTGAGCAAAAAGACGGCGACATGAACGCCTATGTAACCGTGATGAAAGAGGCGGCCCTAAAGAGGGCGGTTACGGTGCAGAAAGAAATCGAGGCCGGCGGCTATGCTGATTCGCCGCTTGCGGGCGTGCCCATTTCGGTCAAGGACAATATTTGTACCAAAGGGGTAAAAACCAGCTGCGCCTCCAAGATATTGGGCGATTTTGCACCGGTATATAACGCCACCGTCATTGAAAGATTAGAAAAAGCCGGCGCGATTATGATTGGTAAACTGAATATGGACGAATTTGCGATGGGATCAACGACCGAGACTTCGTATTACGGACCGACCAAAAACCCGTGGGACCTTGACCGGGTGCCGGGTGGCTCCTCGGGCGGTGCGGCGGCTTCGGTCGCGGCTGGCGAGGCCATGCTCGCCCTTGGCTCGGACACAGGCGGCAGTATCAGACAGCCTGCCTCTTATTGCGGTGTGACCGGCTTTAAACCGACCTACGGCACCGTGTCTCGTTATGGACTCATTGCCTATGCCTCTTCGCTCGACCAAATTGGCCCGGTGGGCAAAGACGTGGCCGACTGCGCCGCCCTGATGGACATTATCAGAGGGCGGGACGAACGGGACGGCACTTCCCTTTCGCTTACAGACGGCTCTCTTTTAGCGGGCCTGTCTGCCGATATCAAGGGCATGAAGATTGGCCTGCCGGCCGAGTGCTTTGAAAACGAAGGCTTGGATCCGGCGGTGGCAAGCGCCGTGCGGGCCATGGCCGAGCAGCTTAAAGCGCTTGGCGCCCAGATAGAAACCATTCATCTACCTTTCCTTGACTATGTGATTCCCGCTTACTATATCATTGCGGCGGCTGAAGCCAGTTCCAACCTCTCTCGTTTTGACGGGGTTAAATATGGCTTCCGTGCCAAGGAATATGACGGCCTTGGCGACTTATACGAGGCAACCCGCAGCGAGGGCTTTGGCTTTGAGTGCAAAAAGCGTATTCTGCTTGGCACCTTTGTGCTTTCCTCGGGCTATTATGACGCGTATTATAAGAAAGCTTTGCAGGTGAAGGCGGTTATCAAAGAGCGCTTTGATGAGCTCTTTGCAAGCTATGATCTTATTCTTTGTCCTACGGCGCCCACCACGGCACCGAAAATCGGGCAGAGTTTGCAGGATCCTTTAAAAATGTATTTATCGGATATTTTCACCGTTTCGGTCAACATTGCGGGCCTGCCCGGTCTTTCGGTTCCCTGCGGCTTTGATAGCGAGGGTCTGCCCATCGGCGGCCAGCTTATCGGCGGCCGGCTTGCCGAAGACAAGGTGTTAAAAGCCGGTTTTGCGTACCAAAGCGTGACCGATTATCATAAACAATGGGCGCCGTGTGGCCGGACAGGAGGCAAACAATGAATTGGGAGATTGTAATGGGCCTTGAGGTCCATGTGGAGCTTGCCACAAAATCAAAAATATTCTGTTCTTGCACCACCGCGTTCGGCGGGGCGCCGAACACCCATTGCTGCCCGGTTTGCATGGGCATGCCCGGTACCTTGCCGGTTTTCAATGAACAGGTGCTCGACTATGCTTTAAAAGCAGGAATTGCTTTAAACTGCGAGATTACCCGCTATCATAAATTTGACCGCAAAAATTACTTTTATCCCGACTTGCCCAAGGCGTATCAGATTTCACAGCTTTATCTGCCCTTTGCCAGAAACGGTGCGGTTGAGATTGAAACGGCGGAAGGAAGCAAAACCATCCGCATCCATGAAATTCATATGGAAGAGGACGCGGGCAAGCTGATCCATTCGCCGTTTGGCGACGCTTCTTATCCCGACTATAACCGCTGCGGTGTGCCGCTGATCGAGATTGTCTCCGAGCCGGATTTCAGAACGTCCGAAGAGGTCTTGGCTTATCTTGCTAAACTCAAGAGCACGTTTGAGTATCTTGGCATTTCGGATGTGAAAATGGAGGAAGGCTCCATGCGTGCTGACGTAAACCTTTCGGTGCGCCCCGCCGGCTCCGAAACCTTTGGCACACGCACCGAGATGAAAAACATCAACTCGTTTAAATCCATCGAGCGGGCCATTGCCTTTGAGGCAAAGAGACAGATTGAGCTTTTGGAAGCGGGCGAACAAGTCGTGCAGCAGACCCGAAGATGGGATGAAAACAAGGGTAAGACCTTTGCCATGCGTTCAAAAGAGGACGCCCAGGACTATCGCTATTTCCCCGAGCCGGATATCCCTCCCCTTCGTGTTTCAGAAGAGACGCTTGTCAGAATCAAGAACGAACAGCCCGAATTTGCGGGGGAAAAGGCCGCTCGTTATGTGCAGGATTATGGCTTAGCGAAAGAGGACGCGCAGATTATCGCTGCCTCTAAACATTTGGCCAAGTTATTTGATGATACGGTGGCGATCAGTCCCAATCCAAAAGAGATTCGCTATTGGATGATCAGCGAAATTCTCTATTTTATCAACGAGAAGGGCCTGAAGGCTGATAACATTGGTGTTTCGGCTGAGAAATTCGCTGCGTTTATCGATATCATGGCGGCCGACCGGGTGAATAAGCCAACCGGCAAGATTATTTTTGAAGAAATGCTCAAAACCGGCGATGCGTTTGACCTGGAAGGATATATCAAAGAAAACAATTTAGAGCAGGTAGACGACGGCGATTTGATTCAAAAAACCGTGCGGGAGGTCGTGGCGGCCAACCCCAAAACGGTGGAGCAGTATAAAAACGGCCAAACCAAGGTGCTTGGTTTCTTTGTGGGTCAGACTATGAAAGCGCTTGGCGGCAAAGCAAAACCAGAAAGCGTAAACCGCTATGTCAAAGAAGAGTTAGATAACCTGTAATCACGGTTAGGCATATCGATATTTTCAGAAATAAAATCATGAGAAAGGTGGAAAAAACATGCAATTTGCAGATGCGAGCAAAAAAATAGATGAAAGAAGCATTGAAAGGGTCGTTGAAGGCTTTCGTGCCGGCGAGATTAAGGACGGGGACAAGGTGACCTTAAAGGGCACCATTCAGCGCATTAAGGAGATGAGCGGTTTCGCTTTTGTCAACGTGCGTTCCTCCCGCCTTGTGTTCCAGTGCATTTGGGAGGAGGGCGTCTCGGCCGTCAATATCAAAGACTTTTCGCTGGAGGAGTGCGTAATTATTGAAGGCACCATCGTGGTTGAAGAGCGCAGTCGGCTGGGCTTTGATGTGCGCATTGACGATATGAAGCGTATTTCGGGCAAGGCCGAAGTTCCCCCCATTGAGATTGGCAACGATCGTAAGATTGACAAGCTAAATTTAAATACCCTGCTTGACAACCGCATTTTGGCCATGCGCAATCCCAAAGTGCGCGCGATCTTAAAGGTGGCCGACGGGGTTTTATATGGATTCCGCAGCTTTTTGCGGCAGGAGGGCTTCACCGAATTTGTGCCGCCGAAAATGGTATCCGAGGGGGCCGAAGGGGGCGCCGATATGTTTGAGGTGGATTATTTCGGCAAAAAGGCCTTCCTAAACCAAAGTCCGCAGATGTATAAGCAGATCATGGTCGGCGTTTTTCAAAAGGCCTATACGGTAGGACCGGTTTTCCGGGCGGAAAAATACAGCACCAACCGGCATATCAATGAATTTCAGGGCTTAGATTTAGAGATGGGCTTTATTGAATCCTTTCAGGATTTAATTGATTTGGAAGCCAGAATGTTTGCTTATTTGTTTGATCTGCTAAATGAAGAATACGCCCCCGAGTTAGCGATGCATTTGGGTAAGGACGCAAAGCTGCCCGCCCTCACCTGCTTCCCGCAGGTGACCTTTACCGAGGCAAAGGAGCTGTTCGCGGCGGCCCATGATGGTGAGCAGGGCAAACGGGCGCTGCTGGAGCCTGACTTCGCGCCCGAAGAGGAAAAATGGTTAGGCGAATATTTCTTGAAAGAACATAACGCGCCCATTGTGTTTATTACCCATTATCCGTCGGTCAAGCGGCCTTTCTACACCATGGATGATCCGGCTGATCCCAAATACACGCTCAGCTACGATATGCTGCTTAATGGTCTTGAGGTAACCACCGGCGGCCAGCGTATCCACGATTATGACATGCAGGTGGAGAAAATGAAAAAACGGGGCATGGACATCGCGTCCTTTGAGGATTATCTGACCATGCACAAGTACGGCATGCCGCCGCATGGCGGTATGGGCCTTGGCCTTGAGCGCATTGTGCAGAACATTCTGGGCCTTGATAATATCAAGCAGGCAACCGCCTTCCCGCGGGACAGAGACAGACTGCGCCCGTAAAAAAAGCGGCCCCGAGTCAAGACTTGGGGAATTTAGACAAAAAGACTTGATTTTGAACAAACAATTAAGTATAATGAACGTATATTTTGTATAAAGGAGAATTCATGATGAAAAAAGGAATTCGATTGAGTATCATCGCGCTGCTTATTGCGCTTATGGCTATCAGCGTGCTTGGCGGCTGTAAGAAAACCGAAGAGGGTAGCTCGGATAATACCGATGGCACCGGCAGTGAGCCTGAAAAGGCTGTATTGACCATTGCGACAAACGCCGAGTTTGAGCCGTTTGAGTTTATGCAGGATAATCAGATCGTCGGTTTCGATATCGATTTGATTAACGCGATTGCCGAAAAGATCGACATGACCGTAGAGCTGAAAAACATGGAATTTGACGGTACGGTAGCGGCTGTACAGTCGGGTACCTGCAAAGCAGCGATTTCGGGCATGACAATTACGCCGAAAAGAGAAAAAGCAGTGATTTTCTCGGCGCCCTATTATTCCACAACACAGATTTTGTTAGTTCGCGGCGATGACGATGTATTCACCGGTGAGACCAAAGAGGCGCTTGACGAACAGTTAAAGGGCAAAACCATTGGCGTGTGTTCAGGCTTTACGGGTGAGTCATATGTCAAAGGCGACGAAGACATGGGCTTTGCTGGCATTGCAGACGCCAAGGCAACTGTATTTGACAATATCTCACTGGCGGTTACCGCGCTGAAAAACAAATCCATCGACTGCATTGTGATGGATGGCACTGTGGCAAAACAAGCTGCTGCCAGCGCTGGCAACGAGGATATTAAAGTGATTGACGTGACCCTGACCACCGAGAATTATGCGATTGCGCTGAACAAGAACGACGAAGCGCTCAAAGAGAAGATTGACGCGGCGATCAAAGAACTGAAAGACAGCGGTAAAATTGCCGAATTATATGAAAAGTGGGACATTGAGTAGTGTTTGATCAATTTTTTGAACGCGTTTACGATCAGTTTATCGCAGGTGATGGACTCGAGATGCTGAAAACAGGGCTGGGCGGCACGTTGCTGCTGGCCCTGTCGGCATTAGTGCTTGGCATTGTGCTGGGCACGATATTCGCTGTGATGAAGGTGATTCCCGGCCGCACGGTCGCCGGCAAAATTTGCAATACCATTGCCACGGTGTATATTACCGTCATCCGCGGGATTCCGCTGGTGGTGTTGCTGCTGCTCGGCTATTTTGGTATTTTCGGACCGAGAGGGTGGAACGAAATGCCGGTGGGCATTCTCATTTTTGGCATCAACAGCAGCGCTTATGTGGCCGAGATTATGCGCAGCGGCATTCAGGCTGTCGATAAGGGACAGATGGAGGCTGGCCGATCGCTCGGTCTGCCCTATCGCGCATCGATGGTGAAAATTGTGCTGCCGCAGGCGATTAAAAACATTCTGCCGGCCCTCGGCAATGAGTTCATCGTGCTGATTAAAGAAACGTCGGTGGCGGGCTTTATTTCGATTTTTGAGCTGACAAGAGCCGGACGGGCGATTGTTTCAAAGCATTATGATGCGTTTGTCCCCTATTTGGTATTGGCGCTTGTGTACTTAGTGTTAGTGCTCATTGCAACGGGGCTTGTTCATTTATTAGAAAGGTGGCTGGCGAAAAGTGATAACCGTTAAGGGTTTATGCAAATCTTTTGGGCATGTGAATGTGCTAAAGGATTTGAATTATACAATTGAGGCCGGCGAAAAGATTGTCATTGTCGGCCCCTCTGGTTCGGGCAAGAGCACGTTTTTGCGCTGCTTAAACCTCTTAGAAGAACCCACCGCCGGCGAAGTGTGGTTTGAGGGGGTTAAAATCAACGACAAAAAGTGTGATATTGACCATCACCGCCGCAAAATGGGCATGGTGTTTCAGCAGTTTAATCTCTTTCCCCATATGACCGCGATGCAGAATATCACCATGGCGCCGGTTTACAATAAGTTGATGTCCAAGGAAGAAGCCAAAGAAGTGGCGCTTGAGCTGCTCGATCGAGTTGGTTTAAAAGACAAGGCAGATCAGTATCCTGGTCAGCTTTCGGGCGGACAGAAGCAGCGCATCGCCATTGTGCGTTCGCTGGCTATGCGGCCGGATGTCATGCTTTTTGATGAACCAACCAGTGCGCTGGACCCCGAAATGGTGGGCGAGGTGCTGGACGTGATGAAGGAACTTGCCAAAGAGGGCATGACCATGGTGGTGGTCACGCACGAAATGGGCTTTGCGAGAGAGGTGGCCACCAAGGTGTTGTTTATGGATGACGGACGCATTTTAGAGAGTGCGCCGCCGAAAGACTTTTTTGACGCACCGACGCATCCTCGCTTGCAAGAATTTTTATCGAAAGTGCTGTAAATGCAACTGGAATAAGATAAGAGAAAAAACAAAACCGCCTACAGGCGGTTTTATCTTTGCCATGCGCTATAATTGGCTGTTTTTGATCGATTGAATACAGGCCTCACAAAGGTTACGTCCATAGAATCGCACTAAATCGGCGCTCCCTTGGCACAGGCAGCATTGTTCTTTTTCCTTGGCTTGCAGCACCAGTTGATTTTCATTTTGTTTGATATAGATTTCTGTGTTCTCGTCCCAGCCTAACGCGTTTCGTAAATAACCGGGTATTAAAATGCGGCCTCTGTGATCAATCTTTTTTATTTTTTCATTTGCCATGTGCTTTCTTCCTTTTTACTATGCGTGTGCATTCATTTTTATACATACTACTTTATACTACTTAACAAGATTTGTCAATCTTTTATCAGAAAAAGACGTATAATATCAAGTATAAGTTTATTTTGCTATGAATGCTTGATGAGGGAAAGGCAAATATGAAACCATTGAAGGAAAAAGTAAGCATTACGTTAGATTCTGATTTAGTTGTTAGGATTAAACAATTAGCTGAACACGATGATCGCTCTTTTTCTCAATATATCAATCTCATATTAAAAGCGCATGTCGATCAAATGAACCAAGAGCCATTGGAGGAGAAGGAATCTTCTTAAAATCAGCGCGCGGCGGATCTTGAATACAAAAAAAAGGGCAAAGTAGACCCGAAAGGGTTACTTTGCTCTTTTTTGAAATTGCTTACGTATGGTAACAACACAGTTAAGCGGATAGACGCCTCACCAAAAAACAAAACATATAAACGTGCTCACACAAGCAAAACAGAAGGTCTTTTCGACCGAACTGGCCTTTAAAATTTATGAGAGTCGATCGATTATTTTTGCTCGATTGTCTCAGGAACGGCGGTTTCTTCTTGCTTTGTCGCCTCATTTTCTTCCGCATTGGCAGGCGCTGACTCTGGCTGTTGTTTTTTACGAGAGCTTGCTTTGAAAGCGTTGCGAATGGCCGATGCCGCGGCCACAAAGCCTAACACATAGGCAAAGAGAAGATCCTGCACGACGGCGCTTAGAACTTCCTTTTGGGCCAAAAAGTCCGGTGTGGATCGGATCGCATCAACAAGCGTAATGTTATAATACTCGTGAAATTGTTGATAAATCTCAAAAGACAGGCAGAAATATTCGGCAATAAAAATGACAACTAACATCATAAAAATCGATACAACCGCGCCGATCATTGAATTTTTACGGCCGGAAAATAATTGATAACCAAAAATGGATAATGCCGCGATAATGAGTCCGCTAACACCCGCAATAAAGCCGGTTTGATAGATGCCAAAATAAAGCGCGCCGCCTATCAACGAGAATAAAAAGGCGCCGACGACACCAACAATCACATTTTCTGGCGATGCATCGTTCGCCTTCTTTTTACGGGACGTTGCGACAGTCGGCTGATTTGAATCGGATGAAACGATCTCGCCATTTAATTTTACTTCGTTTTCTTTAACATCTTCTTTCATTCTTAACCCTACCTTTCAATTCATTCGTGCGAAGAAAAAAGCAAGATGTTCTTAACTTTTCTCTCGCGTTTATTATAGCGAAAAATGGAGCGAAAAGCAAGATGTTTGAATGAATTGCGACACAAAAACCACAAAAATTAAAACAAAAAATAATCCATCTATTTACAAACGAGGGAATAATAGGTATAATATTTTAGCAAATCATTTGTGCGCGTGCAAAACCCCGTTAACATGCAAACAAAACATTTGTAAAAACAAAATAGGCTGCAAATAGGGTTTGCCTGCCGTATATCAAAGCGGCAAGCAAATTTTTTAACGGCAGACAAATGGAGCAAAAACACAACTAGCGATGAAAAGAAAGGACAGTAAGAGTGAAAAAGTACATTGCAGGATTATTAGCGGCCATCATGATGATCAGCGTTTGGCCAGAAATTGCAAGAGCCTCCGAGCAAGATTTGACCGATCAGCAAAAGACGTCCACGGCGACTGATTCAGTCATAACCGAATCAATCGGGAATCTGGATCCAAACGAATCTCTCGATTTTTCAGCCGGGGCCCTTGAGCATAAAGAGCCGGTTCTCGTGCAAGAGGAATTAGTGCATAGACGGACCGCCAACACAAAGGAATTTCGCATGAGCGATGGCAGCATAAGTTTACAGCAATATGAGCAAGCCGTCCATTATAAAGAAGGCGAGGGAGAGAACGCTATATGGAAAAATATCGATAACACTCTCACCTATATAGCCGCCACCCATGAGTATAGAACCGAAAACGGTGAAATAGGCTTTGCATTTGCGAAGGACAGCAAAGAAAAGGACATGGTCACCGCAAAAAATGGCGATTATGCGCTTTCTTTTGGACTTGCCGGCATCAAAGGCGGCATCATGGAAAATACCGCCACGGGCCAGACGAAACTGCTGCCGCTGGAAACACAAAAAGCCAAACGAAGCGTTTCTGATCTTATCAGCGAGACCAAAAGCCAAAAAGCGGAAAAAGAAGAAGCTTTTTTAGAAGAGATACAAGGAAAGACGGTCAATCAGGCGGCTCTGCTTTCCGATACGGTCAACCAGGTAGTGTATAAAGACGCTTTTGAAAGCACCGATATCGAATATCAGTTAGAAGGCAATCGACTACGGGAAAATATTATGGTCCATTGCCCGTCGGCTGATTATGGTTATACGTTTAACATCACGGCCGAAGGACTAAGTGCCGAGAAAACCGAGCAGGGCGGCATTGATTTTAAGGCCGGAAACACAGTTATTTTCTCGATTCCGGCCCCATGTATGTATGACCGCAAGGGCGTGTACAGCGAAGCGGTCACTTTTGAGATCGCCGGAGAACAGGGCCAGTATACACTGACGCTGAAACCTGATGCCGCCTGGATGAACGCGGACGACCGGGAATATCCCGTTACCATCGACCCGGACTTGGTTATCCGCCAAGAGGGAGACGGCGATGGCAATGTGATCTCCACCGGCTGTTACACCAGCTGGACCAAGAAATTAACACAAAATCCGGCGCTGCTTTATTTGGGATACAGCGCCACAGATGGATACTATCGAAGTTTTGCCAAAATTAATGAACTGCCCTCTTTACCGGATGGGGCGGTTATGGTAAACGCCTATCTTTCTTTGGCTATGTATACCATGGAGCAAGCCGGCGGCCGCACCTCGGCGCGCATTAGCGCCCGCCAGGCAACGGGCAGTTCATGGCATATGCAGTATGACTCGCCCATACAGGATTTTTATACGATCACCTCGTCTTCACTTGAAAAATATCAACATTTTGATATTACCTCCGCCGCGTTTGATTGGTATAACGGAAAAACGAATAACGGCATTGTCTTTGTTACCGAAGATACCATGTCTGCTACCTCTTATGCCAAGGTGACAGCCGGCGGCATTTACAAAGAGGACCAGAATCTTTCGGCGCCGGTGTTTCAGTTGAATTATCGAAACACACTTGGCATCGAGGATTATTATACCTATCATACGGCCGATGCCGGTAACGCCGGACAGCTTTATATCGGCGACTATAACCGTCAGGTAACGGCAGTGAAACCCATTGCTAGCGGCGGTATTTATACCTTTTCCTATATCTATAACAGCGCCCTTTCCTATTGGGATTACAGCAGCACGACGGCGGCCGGCATTCATACAGTCGATTACAGCAATATGTTGGCCGGCCGGGGTTGGAAAACCAGCGCGCAGGAAAGCATTGTAAGTCAAACGGTTTCGGGCACCTCCTATCTTGTTCACGCTGATGCCGACGGCACCGAGCATTATTACAAAGCAAACGGCAGCGTGTATGAGAGCGAGGACGGCCTTGGCACCAAAATTACCCAAAGCGGCACCGTGTACACTATGACGGATGATCAGGACAATAAAAAGATTTTCCGCCGGGGCTATCTCTCGGAGATTATTGATAATCAGGGAAACAAGGTGGCGTTTCTTTACAACACAACGACTTACAGCGCCACAGGTACAGGCTGGCATCCGACGACGGGCAGCAACCAACTGCGCCGGATTGTTGAAATCAACAACGGACAGTCTGCTTATACCATTGCCTCGTTTACCTATACCGGCAACTATATTTCAAAAATTACCGACCGGTATGGCAATGTCACCACGATCACGCTGGCCGCCCTCGAAAATAAATCCCGCAATATCATTGATATAAGAGATGGATTTAACCACATTGCTTATTACGGCTATGGCGGCGGCAACTATAAAATGAGCTATGCCTACGATTATGAATCCCGTTATGGCATTCGCTTTGAATACAAAGGCGTTACGGTTTCCAGCTACTACGAGTATTACAGTCCCGAATTTAACGGAACCCGCACAGTCCGAACCAAATATGGTGTTAACGGGGCCAAAAATCATCATACTCTGTTCCGTTATGCCGGGGCGGACACCACGTTTAATACCAGTGATGATCTTTTGACCAACTATGTGTTTGACAATTTTGGCCGCACCATTACCACCTACAGCACAGACAACAGCGGCAAAACCATTTACGGAGCCGCCGCGGCTGCTTATGTGGCGAACAGCGGCACCAGCAAGCAGAATAACCGAGTTTTAAAAGAGGCCGTCAAGGGCGGCTCGTCTGAAAATTATCTGTATGACGCCGGGTTTGAATCGCAGAATGCCGACCTTTATACCAATTTTTCAAATGCCGCTACTTTTTCGACCACAAAAGTGCATACCGGCGTTTACAGCGCGCGTATTGCCGGCACCTCTACGTCGATTTCGCCCCGGTTCAAGCAAGGGGCCTATTTGTCCGCGGGGAAATACACATTTTCGGGCTATGTCAATGTAGCGAGTCTTAGTAGCCTCTCAGATGCTGCTAAAGCCGGCGCTAGACTCTATATCCGCAACGCGTCCGATACCGAGGTCTTTACCACCCAAAGCATTAAAGCCGCGACCAACCAAAGCGCAGACGGGGGTTGGGTGAGACTGACCCTGCCGTTTGAGATTACCACAGCCGGCACTTATTATTTCTTTGCCGAACTGCACCAATCCATCGGTACCGTGTATTTTGACGATTTGCAGGTAGAGCCGGGCGACGTTAGTTCGGCTAACTTGGTGACCGACGGGCGTTTTGAAAAACCGCTTGTTTACTGGGACGCGCAGTATGGTTCAGTTTCAGCCGTCAAGAATGCCTCCATTGGCGATTCCACCTATTTGCGCATGACTGGCAGCCAGACCGGCCTTGCCAGAGCTAAGCAGGTCGTGAAAGTAAACAAGAGCGCCGAGAGCACCTATATTTTATCGGGCTGGGCCTATGCCGAGCAGTCGGTAGCGAAACGCGAGGGCGTTTCCAGCACCTTTGAGGTGCGCGCGCTGGTCAATTACAGTAACGGCACCAGCGACCCGACCTGGACCCGCGGTGAATTTAACCGCTATGCCTCAGGCCAGTGGCAGTACATCAGCGTACCGATCGTGCCAAACCGGAACAAAGGAAAAGTCGTGTCCATCGACATTGTGCTGTCGTATGACTACAACGCGAACAATGTGTATTTTGACAACATCAGTTTGACGATGGATCCGGCGTCCGCCTATACCTATAACACAGACGGCAAAGTGGTGTCGGTGTTAGAAAGCGAGAAAAGCGAAGTCAGCGCGACCTACAGCGCGGGCAACCTAAAGACCATGACCTCGCAGGCGGTGGGAACGGTCACCCATACCTATGACAGCAAGCACAATGTGACCTCGTCTACCAACGGCGGCATCACCATGAATTACACCTACGACAGCATGGGCAACGTGACCAGCACCAAGCTTTCGGGCACGGGGACCATGTTCATGAAAGGGACGGCCTCGTACACAAGCTATGGCGAGAAGCTGTCCAAGGAAGTCAATACAGCCGGTGCCGAAACCCGCTACACCTACGACAGCCAAGGGCGGGTGGAGGACGTCACCGTGCCGGGCGGCTGGCAAGGCAGCGAAGAGACGACCACCAGCCGGCGGTACAATGAAAAGGGTTTACTCTCCATGCTGTATATCGCCGGCGAGATAGCCGTGGAGAACAGCTACCAGAACGGCAGACTCAGCGAGGTGAAACGAGGAAGCTATAAAACCGGCGACAGTACCAACCGTATCCTGCAAAGCTATACGATGGGATACGACGTCTTTGGCAACAAAACCTCGGTGAAGGTGGGCAATAAAACGCTGGCCACCTATCAATACAGCGACTATGCGCAGTTGAAATCGGTGACCTATGGCAACGGGGAGGTCATCAGTTACCAGTATGACGAGCACAAGCGGGTGAGCGAGATTCAGCACGGGCCCACTAAAATGTATGTCCTGGGCTATGACGCAGCCGGCAATCTAAACAAGATTGAAAACCGGTTTGTAAAGCTTACCTACTACTATGACTACGACAGCATCGGGCGAGTGAAATCTATCTATACCTATGATTCGGATACGGGCAGCGTGAAAACCTCGCTCAGCTTCACCTACGACACCGAAAACCGGGTGACCGGCTATACCTACAACGATGGCTCGGGCACTGCGAAAACGGTCAAGAATACCTACAACAGCAACGGCACGCAAAAGAGCTTTACTAACGGCTGGGGGGACCAGACCAATACATTTGTGTACGACAGCCTGCAGCGGTTAACCAAAAAGACCACCGCACACAGCAGTGAATCTACCTGGACCTACAGCAAGACCTATCAGTATTGGGATGGGGCCTCGGGCGTGAGCGGGCAGACCACCGGTCAAATTGCCGCGCTGGGGTATGAATACAACAACGCCAACACGACGAATAAGAAGAACCAGAGTTTTCTCTACGAGTATGATGCGGCCGGCCAGATCACCAAGGTGTCGGCCAAAGAGGGGTCAACCACCCGCATTCTGGCGAAATATCAGTACGACAGCCGGGGGCAGATGGTCTTAGAGCAAAACTACGCCAGCGGAAAATCCTATGTGTATGACTACGACGGCGCGGGCAATATCGAACGCCGCCGCACCTATGGATCGACCGGCTATCCTTCGGTGGGCGATGTAATCGGAGACGGCAAGCTGCTTGCCACCGACGAGTACACCTATGGCAACAGCCAGTGGGTCGACCTGCTCACTGCCTATCAGGGCAAAGCCATCACCTATGACGCCATCGGCAACCCCAAGACCTACTACGACGGCACCACCTTCACCTGGAACCCAGACCGCAGTCTAAACGGCATCAAGAAGAACGGCAAATCCACCGACTATTATTATGACTACAATGGCAACCGGGTAAGCAAATGGAACGGCATCTGGCGCAACTATGACTGGGTGGGCGACAAACTCATGCGAGAGGAATGGGACGACGGGGACTATACCTATCAGCTCTCGTATGTGTATGATGAGAACGGGGTGCCCGAAGGAGTTAAGTACAGTCAAGGCAACACGACGACGAGATATTACTACATCACCAACGCGCAGGGGGATATTGTGGCCCTGCGCAAGGCAGACAACACGCTGGTGGGCACCTATGAATACGATGCCTACGGCAAGATTCTGGCGGTCAAGGACGCAAACGGAAACATAGTGACCAGCGCTAAGAACATTATGAACATCAACCCGCTGCGGTACCGTGGATACTACTACGACGCCGAGACCGGCTTCTACTGCTTACAGAGCCGGTACTATGATCCCGAAATCGGAAGGTTTATTAATGCGGATATCTTCCTTTCCACCGGACAGGATTTGGCTGGATACAACATGTTTGCCTACTGTGGCAACAATCCGGTGAGCAGGGTTGACCCGACGGGGAAATGTTATGTATTAAATGGTTGTGTAGAGTGGCAACCCTGTGCTTTTATGAAAAACTATTCTGGACCATACAATAAAATGCTGTGTGCCGAAGAGGAGGCGCGGCGAGAAGAGGAAAGACTTGCAGTTGCATGGACAATTATTGGTGAGGCTGGATCCGTTAAAAATCATCCGGATTCTTGGCAGAAGGGGCAAGAGGCGGTCGCATGGACGATTATTAATAGACATAATAAGACTGGGGACACATGGATCGATATTGTTACAGCGCCATTACAATTTTTAGGTTACTATGGGGGCAAAGAATGGTATGAAGACGGAAGGGTTTATACAGAGGAGTATGCTATTGCGTGGGATTATGCCTATACATTAGGTGGATATGTTGTTTATGATTATCATGATGCAATACCGTATCCAGAAGGATTCACCGAAAATCATACATCATTTAGACAAGAAACGGGACAAGATCATGCAGGAAAATTTGGCCGTCGCGGCATGGTTACCTACGGTGGAAACACATTCTTTTATTAAAGGAGGAAACATGAAAAAGTTAATAGCACTTTTCTTCGGGATCTTATGGCTGACAAGCTGTGCATATAACGCGGGCGGTAATCCGCAAGAAAGCGAACCGCCGCTTGATTCGAGCGACGAATCATTTGGCGCCAATACCGAATCGCCATTGCAGCCGCGTGAATATTTGCATACTGATTTTCCGCAGTTAGGCTTAAAGAATCAGCGAATCTATCACATAACATGGGGCCATTTTAAGGAAAACACGGGTCAAAGTTCGGTTATCATTTTTTCAGAGGAACAAACAGAGGATGTTATCTTTAATAAGGTCTTTATAGCGGTTGATATTGAGGGAGAGTTTTTGACTTATGAGGTGGATGTGTTTGATGTGCACGTGATACAAAGCGGCGACCTTTATGCAGCGGACCTTGATGACGATGGCTTCGATGAAATCGTTTACAGCGGAGAAATTAGTAACAACGGCGAAACAATATCAAGAATCTATAAGATAAAAGACAATCAGATTGAATTGATGGAAGATTTGGATGAGTGGGAGGATATCCATACAAGCAGGTATGGCTATACGTATGAGTTTTTAGGCGATAAAAAAGTAAAAATTGCAAATCAAGATACTGGGGATGAATGGATCAAGGATATATCTGACTCCTTTGCATTTGATGAAACAGGAAAACCAGTACCCAATGGCAAGATTTATTTTACCTCATTTGCCTCACGGGTCATACCGGACATCTCATCTGATGGTACGGTTACTCTTCGCTATTTTCAAAATGTACGTGTATTGGGGCCGGATTTTTTAGGCTATACGGTAACTTCATTAAAGTACAATCAGGAAACAAAAATGTTTGAGGTTTTAGATACCGAATTTTTCGATGATGTTCATTATATGTTTAATTGGTGCGTATAAAACATAGCTAGCAAAGCTATACGATGGGATACGACGTCTTTGGCAACAAAACCTCGGTGAAGGTGGGCAATAAAACGCTGGCCACCTATCAATACAGCGACTATGCGCAGTTGAAATCGGTGACCTATGGCAACGGGGAGGTCATC